>JADINA010000030.1 GCA_017694295.1 Candidatus Alloenteromonas pullistercoris
CTTGAGGGTCTCGTGGGCTCGGAGATGTGTATAAGAGACAGACACTGGTTTTGCCAAATTGAACAACTACACCCATGGCTGGCAAAAAGGCGACCTCATCATCTTGGCCGCCCGCCCCTCGGTTGGGAAAACCGCCCTCGGCATGAATTTCGTCTACAACGCCGCCTTAACCGGGGTTTCAGTCGCTTTCTTCTCCCTTGAGATGAGCGCCCCCTCGATCATGCGCCGCCTCCTCTCCGCCTGTTCTGGCATCCCCAACGACAAAATCCAGACCGGGTTTTTGAATGCCCGCGACAAGATGGGCATCCGCTCGGCGGTTGAGGACATTTCCAAACTGAAGATCTTCATCGACGACACCCCCAACTGCAAATTCGGCGACATCGTCTCCAACGCCACCAAATTGAAGAACTCCCATCCCGACCTTGGCCTCATCGTCATCGATTACCTTGGCCGCATCCGGCTAAGCGACAAGCTTTCCGTCACCGATAAGCGGGAGCAGGAAGTCGCCTTGATCTCCGGGCAATTGAAGCAGCTCGCCCGCACCCTCAACGTTCCGATCATTTGTCTATGCCAAATCAACCGGAACGCCGAGAACAACAACTCCAAGATCCCCTCGCTTTCCAACCTTCGCGAATCCGGCTCCATCGAAGCCGATGCCGACATCGTCATGCTCCTTTATCGTCCCGATTATTACACGGCGGTGGGGCAAACCCTTGACCGGAAAGGCAATAAGGGGGGACAGGCCGAGCAACAGCCCCAAGCAAACCCCGATTCGGCGATGTCGATGGTTCAGGTGATAGTCGCCAAAAACCGCAACGGCAAAGTCGGGACCGTCCATCTCGCCTTCAACCGCAACATCTCCCGCTTTGACAACCCGCCAAGCGATTTCGACGCCAAGTTTGATTCCATCCAAAGCATGCAGGAGGATTCTTGATCCGCATCGCCTTCCTTTGCTCCGGCAGCAAGGGGAACGCGACTTTGGTAAGCAACGGCCAATCCCTTTTGCTTTTCGACATGGGGGCGAGCAAGCAAACGCTTTCGAAGGGGTGCGCGCTTTTTGGGAAGAAAATCGAGGATATCGACGCCGCCTTCTTCACCCATGAGCACACCGACCATATTTCCGGGTGGCGTTATCTTCCTCCTTCGATTACATGCTATTGCTCCTTCCCAATCGATTTTCCATCCTCGCCTATTAAGCCTCTTGACCGGGTGGAGTTCGGCTCGCTTACGGTGACCGCCCTTTCGGCGAGCCATGATGCCGTTAACCCTTTGTCTTACCTAATAGAAGATGGTGGGGAGAAGCTGGCTTACGTCACCGACACCGGCTATATAAAGAAAACGACCCTCAAGGCCATCGCCAACTGCGATTATTACCTTTTAGAAAGCAACCACGACCCATATTTGGAAGCCCATTCCGGGAGAAGCGCGCGCCTAGTGAGCCGGGTGCTGGGGAGGAAAGGGCATTTAAGCAACGCCGATTCAGCTAAATACTTCCTTAAGGTTTTCGGGGATAAGACCAAGGCCGTCTACTTAGGCCATTTAAGCGAAGACTGCAATACCCCTAAATTGGCTTTGGATGCCTATCTTCACTCCGCCGAAGAGTTTGGCGTTTCCCTTGAGGGGATAAAAATCATCCCCACCTCCCAGCGCGATGTAGTCTTAGGGGGCGATTGGGAATGAAGATCGTCATCCATTGCATCGGCAAACTTAAGGAAAGCTATTGGAAAGAGGCGGTCGCCGAGTACGCGAAAAGGCTTTCTTCCTATTGTCAGGTCGTCTTCGCCGAACATCCCGATCTCCCAACCCCGGAGAACGCCTCATTTAAGCTGGAGCAGGAAATAAAGACGAAGGAATGCGAGATGATACTAAAAGCTCTCAAGCCAACCGATTTCCTCGCAATTCTTGATTTAAACGGCAAGGAAATGACCTCGCCGGAATTTTCTCTTACCCTTATCGAAAGCCTCAAGAAAGGCGGTTCGACCTTGCATTTTGCCATTGGGGGATCGTTAGGGTTAAGCGAGGCGATCAAGGAAAGGGCGAACATCTCCATTTCCTTCGGGCGGCTCACCTATCCCCATCAGCAGATGCGGGTGATGCTGCTTGAGCAGATTTACCGCGGATTCAAAATAAGCCGGGGCGAACCCTACCATAAATAAAAACCCGAGGCGCTTGACCTCGGGTTAAAGGACGAATAAGCCTTAGATGGCCATCGCCACCTCGTAGGCTTTCCAAATGACGGTGCGGAGGTTGCCGACCTTCTCGCAATCGCCGACGAGGCGGACCTTCCCGCCTTTTTTCGCAAGCGGGTTCGGGTTATAGCCGATCGCGGCGATGACCGAGTCGGCTTCGATTTCCTTATCGGCGTTTTTGGTGGAGACGACGACTTTCCCGTCCTCGATTTTCTTTAATGTCGATTCGAGGTAAACCGGGATGTGGTGGAGGGCGAAGTATTCGCGGAGGTAGGTCGAGTTGGCCATGCAGACGCCGCTTTGCTTGATGAGGTCGTCTTGGGTTTCGACGATGAATGGCTTCTTGCCCTCGAGCGCGAGCTCATAGGCGATCTCGCAGCCGGTGAGCCCGCCGCCGATGACGGCGACCTTCTCGCCGACCTCGGCCCCGGAAAGGTAATCGACCGCGTCGATGGCTTTGTTGCCGCCTTCGATTTTTAAGCGGCGTTCGGTGGAGCCGGTGGCGATGACGATCCTATCCTCTTTTAGCTCATCGACGGATTTGATCTCGGTGTTGAAGTGGATCTCGACGTTGAGGTTCTTCATCTGCAGCTCATACCATTTCTCCAGGTCGCGCAGCTTCCCTTTGAACGAGGCCTCGGAGGCTGGGATGAAGATGCCGCCAAGATGGTCGGACTTCTCGTAAATGACCGGCTTATGCCCCCTTAAGGCCAAGACGCGAGCCGTTTCCATCCCGCCGATGCCGCCGCCGACGATGGCGACGGTTTTTGGTTTATTCGTTTTCTTTATGTAATGCTTGGTCGTCTGCATGGTTTCGGCGTTGACCGCGCACCTAGCCATATGCAGCGTGTCGCTGAGGCTTTGGTCGTTGGCGACCCCTTTGTAATGGGCGAAGTTAAAGCAACCGGCATGGCAGCAGATGCAGGGCTTGATTTCCTCGGGGTGGTCGTTGATGAGCTTGGTGAACCATTCCTCGTCGGCGAGGAATTGCCTGGCGACGCCTAAGGCATCGATTTTCCCTTCCTCTATTTCCTTGGCGGCGACATAGGGGTCCATCCGCCCAGCGCAAACCACGGGGACCGAGACGTGCTTCTTTAGTTCCTCAACGTCGGCGAGGTTGCAGTTTTCCGGCATGTAGATAGGCGGGTGGGCCCAATACCAGGCGTCATAGGTGCCGTTATCGCAGTTTAGCATGTCGTAGCCGGCGTCGATGAGGATGTTGGCGGCTTTAATCGACTCTTCCATGTCGCGTCCGACCTCGGTGTATTCCTCCCCCGGGAGCGCGCCTTGGCGGAATCCCTTGGTTTTGGAGATGACCGAGTAGCGCAGCGATACCGGGTAGTCCTTGCCGCATTCCTTTTTGATGCCTTGGACGATCTCGATTGGGAAGCGGAGCCGGTTTTCGAGCGATCCCCCGTATTGGTCAAGGCGGTGGTTGGTGTATTTCATGGCGAACTGGTCGAGGAGATAGCCTTCGTGGACGGCATGAACCTCGATGCCGTCGACCCCGGCTTCCTGGCAAAGCTTGGCGACTTTGACGAAGCCCTCGACGTATTTATGGATC
The DNA here is from genome assembly GCA_017694295.1 of Candidatus Alloenteromonas pullistercoris. Classification (GTDB taxonomy): domain Bacteria; phylum Bacillota_I; class Bacilli_A; order RFN20; family CAG-826; genus Alloenteromonas; species Alloenteromonas pullistercoris. The sequence continues at coordinate 3,754 of JADINA010000030.1, forward strand.
GTTTCGACGGTCATGGGCTTGGAGGGGACTTTGTCGCTCCACCTGTTGGGCAATTCGGAGGCCGAGGCGACCAATCCCTCGACGTCGAGGAAAGGCTTAGCCAAAACCCGGAGGGCCTTATGGGTGTAGACAAGCTCCATTAGGGCGTTTACGGCCATCGAGCGGCCGAAGCCGGCGGTGATTTGGACAAAAAGCTTGGCCCCGTAGGAATGGATTTCGTCCATGAAGGATTTAAGCTTCTTGTACATCCCCTTGTTTCCGTAAAGCCATTGCCCGCCCATTGGGTTTTTAAGCGGGGCGATGCCCGGGAGGATGAGCCCGACGTTGTTTTTCGCCTTCCCAAGGAGGAATTTGGCGGCCTCCTTGTCGAAGTGGGGCCTTTCCATCCACCCGAAGATGGAGGTGCCGCCCATCGAAGTCATGACGACGCGGTTTTTGATCTCGCAGCTGCCGATCTTCCAGCTCGTCATCAACGGTTCCAGTCTTTTATCCATTTGATCTCTCCTTAATGCGATTATGAATCCGGATTTGATATTACCATAACCTTCTTTCTTTTAGAAAACGGGCAATGCTCAATCTATTAGTCCAAAGTGGCGGCAGGCGTTGGCCCAGCCGTCCTCGTCGATGTCGTCGGTCACGTAATCGGCTACCGCCTTAAGGTCGCCAACCGCGTTGCCCATGGCGACCGAGGTCCCGACGAAAAGGGTCATCTCCATGTCGTTGTTGCCGTCGCCTAGGCTCATCGCGTCTTTGGCCTCGTAGCCATAATATTCCAAAACCGACATGATGCCTTTGGCTTTGTCTGAGTCTTTAAGCATGACGTCGACCGCGTATTCGTCCCATCTGGCGAATTTGCAGTCTTCCAGGTGTGGGGCCAAAAGCTTTTCCTCAAACTCCCCACAGAAGGCGATCATCTGGTAAACGGTCCGATCGTAATGGTCGGGGAAGGTGCGGGGCTGGGGGAAGCGGGTCCGGTATTTCTCGTGGGCCGAGATGACCCGTTCGTCGATCATGTTGATGTGGCCTTCGCTTTCCTCGATGAGGGTGAGGCCGAACTTGAGGCGTTTGGCGAACATGATCATCTTGTCGACGACCGAGGACGGAATCGGGTAGCGGTAGATGATGGAGTTGCCGATGATGGCATTGCTCCCGTTCATCGTCACCAAGCCATTTGGCTGGACGTAATCCAAAACCCCAGACTTCCTAATGAGGTAGAAGTTCCTGCCGGAGCAAAGGAAAACCTTTATCCCGTTTTTCTGCATCTTTTTGATGGCCTCGATGGCCGAAGGGGGGATGCGGTGGGTTTTGTGCGAGAAAAGGGTGCCGTCGATGTCGGTGAAGACGATTTTTATGCGGTCTTTGCGGTTATCGATTGCCATTTTCGCTTCTTTATAATACTCGGATGTCGCTTCCACATTAAGGCTTTTGGGTGGGCCCAAACTTGATTTTTGGCCATATAGGCTTCAATCTATTGCCGATAATCTTATGCTTTACCCTGAATTTGACAAGTACGAACCCTACGTCGACCCCCTCAATAAGCTCGTCCACGCCTATTTGGGCAAGGGCGGGACCCCGTTCTACGTCGAGCCCGGCTTCTACGATGGCCTAATCGGCTTTAAGGAGAGGCGCGAGGAGCGTTTCCCCGAGATCATGGAAGCCATCGATAAGCTTATCGAAGAGCATCCGAAGATCATCTTCACCGCCGATTTCGAGAACCCCTGGATCCAGCGGGACGGCTACATCTATCGGGAGATACATGACATCACGGACCCGCTTCTTATTTTCGTTGAGGACAAGTCGCGCGGCTCCGATTATGGCGATTGATCAGCTCAATAGAGAGCAAAACTAGACCAACGGCAAATAGGGCAATCGCCCAAAACTGGGAAGGCGATAAACCGGGGACGAACTCGCCTCGCGGGTCATCGCGAAAAAACTCGATGGCGAAGCGCCACGCCCCATATCCTAGGCAATATCCAATAAGGGGGTATAGCCCTTTTGCCTTAAAGGCCAATAGGATCAAAGCCGCGGTTAGGAGAAAGAGGAAAACGGCCTCAAGCAAATTGGTCGGGATGACTTTTTGCTCCATCCCGGGGAAGGCGATGCCGATATAGCTATTCGTTTCCTTTCCATAGCAGCACCCGGCCATAAAGCAGCCGATCCTCCCGAAGGCGTGGCAAACGGAAATACAGGCGGTGGCGATGGGGAAGATCGCCTTGAACCCAGCCTCGTCTTTCCTTTTTATGAAAAGGAAGTAAAAGGGCAAAAAGAAAGCGCATCCGGTCAATAGCCCGCCGAAGAAGGTCATCTTGGAGGAAAAGGAGAAGGTGGCGGGGGAGGCGATGTAATCGTAGAGGTTTTGGAATAGCCAGGCCCCGAGGAAGCCAAGCAAGGCCGCGGCGACGGCGAGGACCTCGGTTATGCTCCGGGTGAGCCTTTTGACTTTTTGGGCGTGGCCATAATATTCGAAAAGCAAGATGGCGGCGATCACGCCTAAGGCGATGAATAGGCCATAGGAATCGAATATCCAGATCCGGGGGCACATGCAAGAAGATGATAAATGTCTTGATAGGGGCGGTCAAACCATTAAGATAAGGGCGTGTTTAGGAAAGGAAAGGACAAGCAAGCCCCCGTCGATTGCCTTATCGCCGTTTTGCTTTACTGCCTTTGGATCGGCTTGCTTTCGAATGCCAAAATCGATTCCTCGGGCAAGGACATCGTATTGATCCTTGGCCAATTGCTTTTTGGCTCGGCTTTGTTTCTCCTTTTCGGGACAAAGCCGGACAAGCCCTCATTCGATGCCGCCGTCCTTCCGTTTTTTCTCCTTCCGTTTCTAAACCTCATCGTCATTGGCTTTCAAGGGGCGGAGTTGGGAAGCGTACAAAAGCTGGTTTTGTCGCTATTTTCTGCAGCAGGGGCGGCTTTTGCGGAGGAAATGCACTTTCGCGGCTATATTTATGACGAAATGGATGGGTATCGGCCTTTGACCAAAACCCTCTTCTCCTCCGCCTTGTTTGGCTTGGCCCACCTCCTTAACGGGTTCTCCTTGGCCTCCCTAATCCAAGTGGGCTACACCTTCGTCTTGGGCTTGTTTTTGGGGGCGATTAGGTTAAGCAAACTTGGCCTAACCGGATGCTTCCTTTTCCATTTCCTTTTTAACTTCCTGATGGACGGGCTTTTCGTCTATCTTGGTGGCGAGGCAAACGGCCTTCCCTTTTACCTGGTCAACCTCGTTGGCGGTGCTTTGCTTTTGGGGTATTGGGTGTATTTGACCATTAAGGGCAAATGGACCAAAGGCCTTGTTTGAGGCTTGGCCGTCTTCCCATTTCCCTTTTTGCGCCTTACAATTATCTGGCCGCCCAGGAGGTTAAATCATGGGATACGAATACATCTGCGATTTTTACGTAAACAACATCAGGACTCAGGAACGGGTTGTTGCCCCCAATTCTAGTGGGGCCAAAAAGCTCATCGAGGCCCGCTACCCCGGGTCCAAAATCCGCTTCGTCGGCAGCCCTAAGATTGTTTAAACGCTTCGCTTTCAGATAGAGCCGCTTTTTGGTTTCCCCTTGGTGGGGAAATTAAAGTAAAATGGCTTTTATGGGTTATGTGAGCGAGAACCTGAATAAATTCAACACCACAAGCGAGAAGCGGGGCCGCGATTACTTTTACCAAGGCGCGGTCAAGTCGCTTTCCTTCGATATGACGAACGCGACCGCCATCGTCTCCGGGACCAATGAATATTCGGTTTCCGCGAACTTTGACGGCCATAGACTGAAATCGTGGTCCTGCTCCTGCCCCTATTCCTTCGGCGGGGCTTGCAAGCACGTCGTCGCCTTGCTTTGCGCCCTCGATGACCGCGAATCCTCTTTGCTCCGGCAAAAAGGCGCTTCAGGCGATAAAGCAAGGGAAAACCGCGATTATATTGAGGCGAGCAACCTCGTCCAGGACGCCTTTGCCTACGGGGGCTACGTCAATACCTACCAAATCCGCCGCCTCCTAGTCTGCTTTCGGGACAACGCCGAATTGACCAAAGCCTTCATCGTCTCTTTCCTAAACGGCCTTTTGTCTTCTAAAGGAAGCTATTATTTCTCCTCCGACCTCTCCTTCTTCTTTGAGTGCTTCAAAAACTCGAAGCTCCCTTATTCCCTTTTCCCTTCCATCGTCGAGGGCGTTTTGGAACGCGGCTCCCACTTCCAGGCTTTCGCGATTTTTTGCTTCCTCAATACTCTCCGGCCGCTTATTAGCCAATCGGAGTTCCTCGATATCCAGGCGAAGTTCGCTTCCTTGAAGGGCCGCCGGATCATCCCCGTTCGGCCGGAGGCCGGATATTTCCGGGCCAACTGCGATGCCGATTTGCCTTATCTTAGCAACGATTTCCTCGTCTTCATTTGCCAAAACGATTCATTTTTCTTCTCCTATCTAAAACTCATATCGAGGATAAATGAAGCTAATGATCCCGGGTTGGAGAAGCGCTGCTTCAAGGCTTTCGCATCCAATGGCTTTTGTTGCTTGGACCTCCTCGATTCATTAAAGCTTAAGGGGGAGGACATCTCATTTGCCTATGGCGCGATTTTCGAGTCGCTTAAGCATGCCGCTTCCTTCGAAGACTATCTCCATGCCCGTTCCTATTTGCCCGATGATTACGCCAGGGGCCGGATTTTCGAGGTAATCAACCTATCGGGCCTCGATTTCGTCGATTACGTGAGGGTCCGCGAGGGGGTTAAGCTAACAAGCAAACTGACTAAGCTTTCCTCCGCCCTCAACCTTGCCTTGGCTTACCCGTATTTCCCCGACTCCGACAAGGCGGCGGTGTCCGAGAGGATTGGGAAGAAAATCGATTCGTTCCTTAACAAATCCAAAATCAGCCGTGAACTGGGCCCAACGCTTGGGGCGATGGCCGATGGCAACGTCCCCTGCTTGGCTTTGTATTTGGCCGACCCGCGAATGCTTAAGGCCAAGGATGAGAACCCGTTTCTAAACCCATTTTGGGCGTATGCGGCGGTGAAGCTTGGCAAAACCGCCCCTTTCAATTTCAAAAAATGGGATCTTTCAGGGGAGGGTGAAAGATGATATTCAATTGCTCTTTCGCCAATTGGTACTTCGATGATCAGCCTGAAATATCCGCGGCTTTAAAAGCGGGCGCTTACGATATTTATTTCCGTTATGACGAGGATAGGGAGGAAATCCATTACTATGGCTTTTTAAAAGCCGATTCTATCTTCCCTATGGTTCCGAAGCTCTTGTACCTTCCCGTTTGCCGAAACGGGATAGTCGGCTCTAGCGCCTTGGCCGAGGATTCCGTGTTGGCGACGGGCGTTAAGCCTTTTTACGAGTTCATAAGCAACAACGAGAAAAAGGCCTCCGAAGACTCGATTAAACGGGTTTACGGAGACGATTTTGAGTCTTTGAACGCGCTTAGGGACCTTTCCAATTCCGAATACGAAAAAAGGAAGGCCATCCGCCTTGATTTCCTTAGCCTCGTTAACGAATTCCAAACAAACGAGGAAAAGATAGCCCCGGAAACATCTACTAGCCGCAATGGGTTAATGGTGGCCGTCGATAACGATTATGGCGAGCAATGCTTTGCCTTTCTTTTCTTTGTGCCGGAAGGAAGCAAAAAGGAAGTGTCGATCAGCAATGGCCAAGCTTTCTTAGGCGCGATGGCCAGCAAAGGCGATTACAAGGTCAGATCGACCTGCATACCGGCCTATCCGGAGGCTTATCGGCATCCATACGACAAGGTGCTTGGAATTTTGGCGCGCTCTTTGACCAGGACAGTGGATCCATATCGGAGCCATTGGATATTGCTGGAAGATGAGGATGTGGTCGATTTGGCTTTCGCCCTAGCCGGGGAAAAGGCTGAGTTCTTCAACGTCAAAGGCGTCGTGCCCTCACCCCTCGTTGGATTGCTTTCCATCGACCCTTCTGGCAAGCTTAATGTCGAACCGGGAATCGATAATGAGGGATTGATCTTTTGCCATTTTAGCGGGCGCCATGTTTTGCTTGCCTATGATAAGCGCCTTAAGCTCATCGAGTTCCCCAATAAGGCATTGGCCTCCGTCTATTGCTTTTTGACCCAGCACGGGGTCAATAGCTATAACTACGTCAAAGACCTTTTCCCAAAGCACGTCCTCCCCGCCGTCGGGGCGGCGATGCTCGATAAGGGAAGGGGCGAGGGGGAGATGGGTATTTCCCTTTACGTCGCCCTCGACGAAAAAGACGAAGGCATCCTCGAGTTCAAAACCGTCTATTCGATCTCTGGGGAGGAAGCCACTTTGGAACGGTTCCTCTCTAATGAGATCGGCAAAGGCCTTTGTCTTGCCTATCGCGACCGGTTAAAGGAATGTGGTGGGAAGGAAAACGGGAGGCTAGAAAAGCAAGAGGACGTCCTTTTCTTCCTTGGAGCCGACCTTTCCAGGCTAAAGCAAACGGCTAAGGTCCTCATCGACGAACGCCTATCGAGATTGAAGAAGAAAAGCCTTGGGAAGATCAAGATCTCGACCCAATACCACACGGATTGGCTTTCGGTGTCCTTAGCTTCGGCCGAATATAGCCAAGAACAGCTTCACGAGGTTCTCTCCGCCTATAGGAAGAAGAAAAAATTCGTCATTTTGGGGGACGACATCATCGACCTAAGCGACCCCAACATCGAAAAACTCAACCAATTGAGCGAGGATTTGCAGTTAAATGAGAAGTTAGGTAACGAGAAACTGCCTTTGTTCGACGCGTTTTCCCTTAAGGAATACGAAGGTGGGGATTTCGAGGTTTCCTATTCGGAGGCGCTTAAAAACGCCCTTGGGGAAATCGCCTCCTACAAGGAAAGGGAGGTGAAGATACCCGCCCATATCGAGAAAGAGCTTCGCGCCTACCAAAAGGAAGCGGTCCAATGGATGGACGCCTTATCCTCCAATGGCTTATTCGGGATATTGGCTGATGACATGGGTTTGGGGAAGACGCTTGAGACCATTGCCTTCATCGCCTCTTCCAAACTCGATGGCCCGGTTTTGATCGTCTCGCCCAAAGGCCTTATATACAACTGGGCGGCGGAATTTAGAAAATGGCATCCGGAAATGGGCTACCACGTCATCGATGGGCCAAAATCCGAACGCCTCAAGGCCGTCGAAGCCCTTAAAAAGGGAAGCAAGGATGCCTTCATGGTCAGCTACGATTCGCTCCGCAACGACATCGAGGCCTATAAAGGGGTTAACATCGGCTTGCTTGTCATCGATGAGGCCCAATACATAAAGAACTCGGGGGCCTTAAAGAGCAAGGCGGTCAAGGAGATAAAGGCGAAAAAGCGCTTCGCCTTAACCGGCACCCCAATCGAGAATTCCCTTACCGACCTTTGGTCGATCTTCGAGTTTTTGATGCCGGGCTATTTGCCTAAGGAGGACGAGTTTGCCGCCCGTTACATAGGGGATGGCAAGGAAAAGGAGCAAAACGGGCTCCAAATCCGGGTCAAGCCATTTATTCTGCGCCGTTCCAAAGAGATGGTCTTAAGCTCATTGCCCCCGAAGATCGTCTCAACCATCACCGTCTCCTTGGACAAAAAGCAAAGGATGCTTTACGAAGGATATATGGAGCAGGCGCGGGCGCTTTCATCATCGGGGGAGATGATGCGCTTCCTCGGGATGCTCACCAGAATTAGGGAAATATGCGTCGACCCCTCTTCCTTTTTAGATGATTACGAGGAAATCTCCGATAAGCTGCAGGTCGCGACCATGATGGTTCAGGAAGCGGTCAATTCTGGCCATAAGATCTTGGTCTTCTCCTCGTTTGTGAAAGTGCTAGACCATCTTCGCTTCCTTTTAGACGGCGAGGGAATCAGGACCTATGCCATAACCGGGAACACCTCCGCCTCGCTTCGGGTGGAGATGGCCGATCGCTTCAATTCCTCCGATGACGTAAAAGTCATGCTCGTCTCCTTAAAAGCCGGCGGCACCGGGCTTAATCTCTATGGGGCCGACACCGTCATCCACCTCGATCCCTGGTGGAATCAGGCGGCCGAGAATCAGGCCACCGATCGGGCTCACCGCATCGGGCAGACCCGGACCGTGAACGTCTTCAAGCTTATTTGCCATGACACGATCGAGGAAAAGGTCGTCTTGCTGCAGCAACGGAAGCAGGAACTCTTCGACTCTTTCGTCAAGGAAGGGGAGAAGGGGGTCGCCTCGCTTTCGAATGAAGACCTCGAGTTCCTCCTTTCCTAGAGTTTTAAGAAAAAGCCCCATCTTCCGATGAGGCAAAATTTTGCGGAGGCTCAATAAGTCGGGGCTTTCAGCGACTTCATCGACATCCACATGATGCGGATGCCGTAGACGAAGATGAACATGAATAGGGCAAACGAGGAGATGAGGAAACCAAGGGCAAGGGAGAGGATGCCCGGGCAAAGGGCGGCCACGTAAGCCATCTTCTGCGTTTCCCAGAAGGTGTAGATGCGAAGCGGGTTCTTCTTGCCCCTGGTCATCAGGAACAAGACAAGGCCGAAGACGAAGGCCAAGGCAACGTAGACGGCGGCCATGATGCCAAGGTAGGTGAGGGCCTGGACGTTTTTCTGCGTCTCGGCCGAGGAATTGACAAACCTCCTCCACGAATCGCGGACGGCGTTGGTGTATTCAAGGGTGCCCGGCACCTCTTCGTAGGCCTCGCCTTTATAGCTAGTTTGGGCGAGTGAGGCGATGCTTAGCCCATTGTCGCGGTCATATTGGCCCATGGCCTGTCCGACGGAGGTTCCGTTACTGCCGACTTTGTAAAGGTACATGGTCTTCTTGCCGAAGACGATGGCCGAGTTGGCGTAGGAGGCGTCTTCCTCCTCGCCCCTGGCCAAGTTGGTGTAAGGGTTTTTGTTGGCGATGACGCGGTTGGCGAACTCAAGATCCTCAACCTCGGGGTCGGCGTTATTGAAGAAAACCTCAAAGATGGTGGCGCCGGTGTCGACGTTGGTCGCGGTATACCATTTTTCCTCGCCCCCGACGGCTTCCGCCCAGCTGCTCTTCCCTTCGACTTGATCGGTTAGGACGCCGTCTTCGATGACGAGGTCGGCGTTTTTCTCTTCCAGGAACTCGCCAAAGTGGACGAGCCCGTTTTCGAAGCCAAAGCTATTGGATTGCAGGAGGTTGTTGCCGACTTTCACCTGCATGTTTTGGGTGAAGCTCGGGACCAAGGCCAAAAGGATGGCGAAGACGCCGGCGATGACCGGGAAATACCAATGCCAGTTGCGGCCGATCTTGATGCAGGCCTCGTTGTTGATGAGGGAGAGGAAGCCAAGCTTGATCTTGTCTTTCGTCTCCGGCTTCATCTTATTTTTGGCTTTTTTCTTCTTTTTGTCGTTGCTCATTTGTCTACCTTTCCCGGATAAGCGGGACCATTGGTTTGATAAGGCTCCTGTTGCAGCCTTTGCAAAGCAAAGATTACAATACACGAACGACGGGCGAAAGGAAAGCGAAAGCCTATGCCTAAACCGCCGATTTTGCCTTAGCGACCACATGAAGAAAACGAAAAGGAGCAACAGGAAGCCGACTCCGGGGCCATTGCCTTCATTTTGGGGGCATCTCCACCTCGTGCCTTCTTTTTGCTCGCTGTTCTCTTGCCTATCGGCCTTTATGCCCCTTTTCCTTTTAAGCGGATCGTTGGGGTCAGGCCAGCTTTTGAGTTCGGATAAAGTCCTTTTTGGGGGCGAGCAGTCGTTTTTGGTTGATGGGGTTTACTATTCCTATTCCCTTAATTTGAACATCGGGCTTTTGATTGGGCTGCAATGTTTCGCTTTGTCCGCCCTCGCCTTCTTCCTCTCCAAAGGCTCGATTAAGCTTTCCGCCATCGGGATTGGCCTTGCCCTTGTCGGCGAAATCCTTTTCGCCTGCGGCCCCCTTTTGCTTAACCTTTCCTCCCCATCCCTTGTTCTTTCCGACATCCATTTCGGACCTGGGGCCGGATTGCTGGTGTTCTTTGGCGGGCTTGGCATATTGGTCGGCGGATTGTATTTAGCGAAGCTCATCGTCCAAAAAGCCCGCAAAAATAAGATGGACGATTTAAAAAAAAGATAAAGCAAATTAGGTGATTTAGGCCACCTTTATTGACTTTTCGCCTACTTACCCTTAACATTTATTTTGCTCTCCTACGAGGGCAATTGTTCTGGGGCCGTCATGGTTTTGACGGAGGATAGCAGACTGGTAGTTGCAGTGGGGTGGCGACCCTAAAAGCCAACCAACAAGAACTGACAACAGTTTCCTTTATGCGAACCGCGCCCCGCGCGTTTCGCTTGCCCGCGCTTAATTAAGCTCCGAAATAGGATTCCCTCTGGGAACGGACACATCCCCCTCAATCGTTCGTCACGGTTGGGGTGTGGGTGTAACAAATTGACGATAAGCCCCGCTTAATGGCCTAAACGCGGGGACGAAAACCCATTGGCCTCGCTTGGCGGACTCGGCATGGTCATGCCGCCAAGTCAGACTGCGACGTATGCCTAAACTGTAGGCGCTATCAGGAGGCGTTCTTCGGACCGGGGTTCGACTCCCCGCGACTCCACCATTTGGCCTTTACCCCCGCTAAATCCGGTGGGGGTTTTCTTTTTGCCTAAGGGCGCCGTTTGGCTTTTATCGGCATGCGAAAAAATAGTAGTCGAGTATCTCGACGACGTCCTCCTCGGTCCCGCCCTTGCAGTATCGCTTCCTCGACCCGGCGGCGATTTCCTTCGGCAGGAGGCCTTTCTCTTTCGAGGCGGCCCCTTTCTTTTGTCCAAATTCATAAAGAGTGGAATGTGGTTTTCAGAAGGAAGAGAGTCTCATCATTTTTTTGATGGGTTAAATGACAATGTAAACGCCACAGTTTCTTTTTCATAGGCGTTTTCATGGTTTTTCCGCCTTCCCGTCGCGTTGGGATTGGCCAAGGTTGCCCAAAAGCCCCCCGTTTGCCATAATGTAGCCGAGCGGAAAGCCCTGCCGTGCGGAATTGGCCAATTCCAGCGCCACGGCCCGATGGGTTTGCGGATCGCCCGCCGGACGCTCATGTCACGGATTGTCAGATTGCCGGCAGCAATCTGACTTTCTTTTTGTCAACCTTCCTTATCCGGAGGGCCTCGCAAAACCCCCTTCCGAACTTGGCCTCGGCCAGCTCGA
>JADINA010000031.1 GCA_017694295.1 Candidatus Alloenteromonas pullistercoris
GGGCTCGGGGGCGTCTTCGTTGCCCATGTCGAGCTCGTCGTAGACGGCCCAGCTGCCCTGTACCGGCTCGCTCCAAAGCTCCTCGCAGGAGCGGATGTCGTACATGTTGCTCTTTCCGGCTTCGGAAAGGATGGCCTTATCGGTCCAGGCCGACCAATAGGAGCCGTCTTTGCCCATGCGGACGAATTGGGCGGTTTTGGCCTCGGTTATATCCTCGATCTCGAATTTCCAATAGTTGTAGCCGACGCCTTGGTATTCGTCGTTGCAGAAGCGCAGCTTCTCCATCGGTACGCCGTAATCAGAGGCGTCGTTGCCCAGTTTTATGTAGGTCATGGCGCCAGCCACGCTCCACCACGAGGCGTCGCGGAAATAGATGGTCATCGGGATCGGCTCGCCCTCCTGCCCATCTTCCGCCCAATGGGCGTAAAGATGGTAATCGCTTTCGATGATGGTCGAGAAGTCGAAGAGGTCATCGCCCGCTTCGCTTAAATACCAGCCTAGGAAGGTATGCCCGTCGTAGCTTGGGTCTTCCGGCTCGCTCGCCGTCTCCCCGGGCTCGACGTATTGGGTTTCGACCTCGCTCCCGCCAAGGCTGTGGAAGAAAATCGCGTAGGTGTCCGAGCGGTCGAATTCCTCCTCGCTTGACGAGGATTCCCCGCTCGAGCTCGATTCCTCCGAGCTCGAGGTGAGTTCCGAGCTCTCGGTAGAGCCGCCGCCGGTATTGGTTTGGCTGCTATTCCCGTTCCCCCCGCAGCCCGCTAGAAGTGAGGCGGCGAATAGGAGCAAGGCGAATGTCTTGGCTTTTTCCATTTGTAATCTCCCTTTCTCACGAGGCGGAGGCGGCGATGTAGATCGTCCCCGCCGATATGTCGTAATACATGTCGAAGTCAGCGGAGGCAGTGACGACAATGTTGTCGCCCTCCCCGGCTTCGAAGTTGGTCGATTTCACGGGCGAATCGTCTTTGATGGCGGAATAGCCGAGCCAGTTGCCCCGGCAGGTGACCTTGAATTGGTCGCCTTCCTCTAGCGATACGCCTAGGGCCATCATCTCGTTTTCGTTGGATGGATTTTCCTCCATCTTGATCCCGCCTTCGTTGGTCCATTCCTCCGTAACAAACGAGCCGGAGCCGACGATATAGGCGCCATCATCGAGGTTTTCGTTGCCCATGTCGTCGGGGTCGTAATCGGCCCAGACGCCCATAACGTAATCCCCATCGCCCTTCCAGGCGGCGGAGGTTGACGAGATATCGTACATGTTATGGTCGAGGCGCGAATCAAGCTCGATTTCGACGGTTTCGGCGCCCCAGTCGTTTAAGACGCCCTCGTTATAGCCGGAGCGCAGGAAGCTTATCGTCTCGATGCCGGTAATGTCCTCGAAGGTATAGGACCAATAGTTATAGCCGACGTTATAGTCGGTAAGGCAATAACGGAGCCATTCCATCGTTTCCCCTAGCCCCGTCTCCCCGTTTACGAGGATATGGGTTTCGGCCCCCATGTTGTTCCACCAGGAGGCGTCGCGGAAATAGATGGTCAATGGTACCGGGTCATGCCCTTCCTCCGAGCTAGAGGAAGAGCTTTCTTCGGAGGGATCGGAAGAGCTGTCCTCCGAACCGGATATGTCGGAGGAGCTCTCGTCTATGATGTCCTCGCCCTCTTCGTCATAGCCGGCGTAAAGGGTCCAGTCGGCGGTGATTTCGGTTTCCCAGTCAAACGGGGTCACGCAAACCTCATCGACGTACCAGGCGTCGAAGACGGCCCCTTCCTTTATTGGGTCTTCGGGCGCATTGGCCTTTTCCCCGTGCTTGACTTTTATCGGGTCGACCGGGGAGCCGCCGTTAACCTCGAAGGTGATGGTCCAGGTAAACTCGCCCGACGAGGGGGAGGTGGTTGGGGATGAGCTTATGCCCCCCTCGCCCCCGCAGGAGGCGAGGGCGAAGGCGAGGCAGGCAAGAGAAAGAAGTTTCCTCATAATCAAGCCTTCCTAAGGATCAAGGCCTCGTATTGGCTTAGTGTCACCGAGGAGCCGACGGAAAGGGAAGTTTGCTCCCTCCCCTTCGAGGAATAGACGATCTCGTAGTCGCCTTTGGAGACGGCTTCGGGGATGGAGATGGAGACCGAGCTCCCGCAGCGTCCCCCGAGCAAGGCGATCATCGTCCCGCCGCTTTCGTTTTGGAAATAGGCGCCGATAGCCGGGGTGCCGCCGCCACTAGCGAAGCAAGACACCTGCCCGGCGTTGATTTCCTCAAGCGTGTGGCCGAGGTAGCCGTCCTCGATGGCCTGCTTCCGGTCATGGATGGCCTCGACGTACTTGTCGTAATACTCCTTGAATTGGTATTTCCTATCCCATTTGAAACTGTTGACCTCGTCGCCGTAGGAATAGGAGTTGCGGACGAGCCAAGTGTCGGAGTCGATCGGGCAGCCGTCGCCGGCGATCCAGGAGGAGGTGCCGTCGCTATTTGCCCCGTAGGACTCGACCATTTGGTCGAAATATTCGTCGCCGCGCTTAAGCAATTTGGTGCGGAATATCTCCTCGCCGGCGTGGATGAAGGCGATGCCTTCGCTAGAGAGCACGGTCGCGGTCGAGGCGATGGTGGCCTCGATGGCGTCTAGGTGGTCTTTGTCGGCGTTAAGCTGGCCGTGGAGCTGGTAGTTAAGCTGGTCGTAGAGGGTGTAGTTGTCGTGGCAGGAAATGTAGTTGACGCTCATCTGCGGCGGGGTGACGAGCCCTTGCTGGACCCTGGCCCGGTTTTGCCCGATGTACATGGTGGCCGAGTTCCAGATTGCGTCATCGCTAGGCGAGGCGGAATCCATGAAATGGCCGGTGCTCGGAATTACGTTGGCCCAGACGGTATTGCCCTTTAGGCCGTCGCGGACGCAGTCGTTGAAGACGCCGACGCTCCCTTTGCCGTTGTCGCCAAGATGGGAATAGACGTTGTAGATGTCGGCCCCCTTGCCGCTAGGGATGGAGCCGCCGCCGGTCCAGCCTTCGCCATAGACGACGATGTCCTCGTTTATGGCGAAAACCGAATCCTTGACCTCGCGGAGGGTGTCGTAGTCAAGCACGCCCATGAGGTCGAAGCGGAAGCCCATCATCTTGTATTCCTCGGCCCACCAATCGACCGAGTCGACGATGAAGCGGCGGGCCATAACGCGCTCGCTCTTAACCGAGTTGTTGACGCCGGTGTAATCCTGGAGGAAGCCGTCGTCGCTATAGTGGAAGTAATAACGCGGGGCAAACACGTTGAAGGGATGGCCCGAGACGCTGGAGACGTGGTTGTAGACGACGTCCATGATGGTCCGAATGCCGTTTTTGGCGAACTTCATGATGACGGTCTTAAGGCCTTTTATCCGGCTAACCGGGTCATAGGGGTCGGAGGCGTAGGAGCCTTCGGGGACGTTGTAGTTCTCCGGGTTGTAGCCCCAGTTGTATTCGGGCTCGACGTGGTTGATGAGCGCCCCATCGTCGTCAAAGACGTCGTAGGTCCTCTCCTCGTTGTCCTGATCGAAGACGGGGAGGAGCTGGATGGCGTTGACGCCAAGCTCCTTGAGGTGGTCGAAGCCGGTGGTGACGCCGTTGTAGGTAGTTCCTTCCTCGACCAAGGCCTCGTAGGTGCCCCGCTTATTTCCAAGTCGGCTTTGCCAGGTGGAGTCGCTGGTCAAATCGCGGACGTGAAGCTCATAGATGGTGAGCTCTGAGGGGCTTTCGATGTCGGTAAACTCAACCTCGTCCCAGCCCTCGGGGTCGGTCGAGTCGAAGTCGAGGATCGCCCCGCGGACGCCGTTGATGCCGGTCGCCTTGACGTAGGGGTCGACGGAAAGGTGGGCCGCCTCGTCGTAGGTGAGGCTGAAGGAGTAGAACTTTCCGGCGAGGTCCCCCTCAAGCTCGAGGCCATAGACGCCATGCCCAAGGTTATCGAGGGTGTAGGCCAGGTATTGGTCGAACCTGCCCTTGTCCGGCTCGGAGGTGGCTAAGGACTTCGGGGTGCCGTAATCGTAGATGTAAACCTGCGCCCGGCTCGTAGTCGGGGCCCAAATCTTGAAGGTCGTCTTCTCTGGGGTGTAGGTCATCCCGAGGTCATCGCCATCGTAGGTGTAGTCGGAGATGAAGCGGTCGGTGTCGTAAAGCGAGTAGGCGGTCGCGTATTTCTTCTTCGCCCTATCGGGCTGCGACTTGAAGGTCGCGGTGCACCGATAGGTCGTCTGGGGGTCGGCCCCATCGGGCAATTCGATGCTGATTTCGCTATACTCCTCGCCCTCGCCGAATTGCTCGTCGTATATAAGGAAGTTATCAAGCTGCTCGTTTTGCTCGACCCTGCTTAGGGTGTAGTAATAAGGCGAAAGGGCGTAAACCTCAAGCGAGGCGAAGGCGTTACTCCCAATGACGTCAAGATGCCTCCAATCCTCGTTGAGGGTGGCGGTCTTGATGTTGTCGCCAAGGGCGTCTTTTTCGCTGACGAAGGTGTCGATGTCGCTTCCTTCGCCGTTGACCGCGTAAACGTAAAGGTAACGGGTCCCGTCTACTAGCTCGCCGGTTTCGGCGAAATCCTCAAGCACGATCAAGGTGTCGGAGCTTTGCCCGGCCCAGGAGCCGGGGCGCTGCTTGATGATGAAATAGAAGTTCTCGGCAATCCGCCCGGCGTAAGCAGGCAAGGAGAAATCGACGTCGACGTACATCCAGTGGTTCTCGCCGCTTCCGGACTCGCCGCTCCATTCCAGCTCGACGCCGTTCATCGACTCGGTCCAGACGTAAATGGCCTTCTCTGCCTCATCGCCGTCGGGAGAATGGTAATAGACCCGGATGACGCCGTCCCAGTCGGCGACCGAGATGCCCCCGCTGCTTCCCCCGCCCTCGGAACTTGAGGAAGAGGAGGAAGAAGACGAAGAGGAGGACGATGAGGATTCGCTTTCCGAACTGGAATCAAACGTCTCAGTCGGCAGCTGCGAATCGGTTTCCTCCTTGTCGGAGCTGCTTGTTTGCTCGTTTCCCCCGCCGCAGGAAGGCAAGGCCAGGCAGGCGGCAAAAACTGAGCCAAGCAAAACGCCCCGGAGTTTTTTTCTTTCGCTCATGCTAACAGTCTCCTTTTTAAACTCGCCCTTTGCCGCGATTAAGCGGAAAAAGACGCAAGAAGGGGCCCGCCGAAAAAGGCGGACCCCAAACAATCAAAGAATCAGATGGCTTCCTCGGTCTCGGGATCGAAGAACTTGGCTTTGCGCAAGGAGAAGGCCATGTGGACCTTGTCCCCGGTCTTGATCTCCTTCTCGGCCGGGAATTTGGCGACCAAATCGGTGCCGCCGAAGTCGCAGTGGAGGTAGTATTCGGCGCCAAGGAGCTCGGCGACGCGGACCTCGGCCTCGATGACGTTGTCCCCGTCGTCTTTGGCGGTCGCGACGCGGATGTCCTCAGGCCGGAGGCCGAAGATGACGTCCCCGGCGATCTTTTTGCCCTTAAGCAGGGTTTCGGGGAGGGTCATCGTCTTGCCGCCATCGAAGGTGGCGACGCCCTTTTCGACCTTGATCTTGAGGAAGTTCATGGCCGGGGAGCCGATGAAGCCGGCGACGAAGAGGTTGGCCGGGTTGTTGTAGATCTCCTTCGGGGTCCCGATTTGCTGGACGCGGCCGAGCTTCATGACGACGATGCGGTTGGCCATCGTCATGGCCTCGGTCTGGTCGTGGGTGACGTAGATGGTGGTCGCGCCGAGGGCTTGGTGGAGCTTGACGATCTCCGACCTCATCTGGACGCGGAGCTTGGCGTCGAGGTTGGAAAGAGGCTCGTCCATCAAGAAGACCTTGGCGTTCCTGACGATGGCCCGCCCGAGGGCGACGCGCTGCCTTTGGCCACCGGAGAGGGCCTTGGGCTTCCTGTCGAGGTATTGCTCGATCTGGAGGATCCTCGCGGCGTCATGGACGCGCTTATCGATCTCCGCCTTCGGGAGGTGGGCGATCTTCAAGCCGAAGGCCATGTTGTCGTAAACGGACATGTGCGGGTAGAGGGCGTAGGACTGGAAGACCATGGCGATGTTCCTGTCCTTTGGCTGCTTGTCGTTGCAAAGCTCGCCGTCGATGTAGAGCTCGCCGCGGGTGATGTCCTCAAGCCCGGCGACCATCCTTAGGGTCGTCGATTTGCCGCATCCCGAGGGGCCGACGAAGACGATGAACTCGTGCTTCTTGATGTCGAGGTTGAAGTCGAAGACGGCCTGGACGTTATTGTCGTAGACCTTGTCGATGTGGCGAAGCGAGACGAAGCCGTCTTTATGCTCCGCTTCGGTCTCCCCCGCTTCCGCCGGCTTCTCCAGGTCAGCCGGATTGAACTCGAATTTCTCAAGTTTCTCTGCCATTTTTTGCTCCTTTTTCGCAGGCACGGCAAACAACGCCTTGGCCAATGCGATCACTTCGCTCGGCCGCGGCGCAGGTATGCCTTCCTGCCTATGCAAGCGTATTATCAACCCCCTTGTAAGCGGTTTCAAGGATTATTTGCAAAAGGGCCGGGCCTGTCCATTAATATTGCTTAATTGCATTGCCTAAAAAGGGGAAGAGGCGCAATATTATCTACATCGGCGCGAGCGCGCCCCCACAAAAGACACTATATAAGCCAATGGAAGAAACGACAATGAAGGACACCGCCAAGATCATCGTCTTGGCCGGGCTTTGGAAGAGGGCTTTTGCCTTCCTATTCGACATGTTCTGCGCCGCGGCTTTGACGGCGATCCTCTATTTCTCCGCCGTCTTCCCCTTCGTCTCCGACGCCGAGGCCCAAAGGGAAAACGCCACGATCCTCAACTCCCGCCGCCTCGAATCCGGGCTTTACGCCGATTTCGACGGGACGGCGGTCGACCCGCTTAGCTTCCCCGAAATCGATGACGTCGATTCCTTCTATGGGGTTGAGGTGACCTACAACGGGGAAAGCCAGGAAATAAAGCTATTGGATTGGCTTTACGTCTATTGGACCGAGGACGCAGTTGAGTTCGGCAACCCTCTTGTCGACCCCGACGAGTTCGCCTCCTCCATATTGGACACCCAATCGACCGGCTCAATCGAATCCGTCTACTTTAACGAGGACGGCGAGCTCCGCGTCGAATACGAGGAAGGTGAGGAGCTTGCCGCCTACACCGAGCTCTACGCCGCCTACAACGAGGCGCTCAACTCGCTTTCAAAAGACGAGGTCATCTCAGACGTCAACCGCGCGATGAACGAAGACGCCTACATCGCCCTGCTTTGGGTCATCCCCCCGCTTCTTGGGTCTTTAGCCGTCTTCTACCTCGCCGTCCCGCTTTGCTTTCCCGACGGGCAGACGTTTGGGAAGAAGATATTCAAGATGGTCGTCTTGACCAAGCTTGGCTATTACTATTCCCGGCCCAAGCGGGTGTGGCGCTTCTTCGCCTTTGTCTTGGAGCTTTCGGTCACCCTATTGACCTTTGGGGCTCTCTTGCTCATAAGCTACACCATGACCATGTTCACCAAAAAGCACCGGAGCATCCACGATTACCTAGCCGGATCCGTCGTGGCCAAGGAAGACGAGTCGCTTTGGTTCTTCGACCCCGCGGAGGAGGAGGAATACAATGAAAGGCAAAGAAGGAAAAAGCAAATGGGCGAGTAGACGGGAAAGGCCCGCCAACCCCGACGTCGAGCCGGCCCACCTCGGCTTGGCCTTCCTCGGCTCATTCATCAACTTCTGCTTCGTCATCGTCGGCTGGGTCCTCTCCTATTTCGCCATCTGCTACCCGACTTTGATCAATGCCCAATCCTACAACGAGGCCGTCTTTTACCGCGACCAAGCCGAGGCAGCCTACGGGCTGACCCTTGGCGAGAACGCCTCGACCGAGGAATACAAAAAGGCGATCGATGATTTCTATTTCGTCTATTTCCCCGAGCATATAATGGAGGAATACGTCACTCCAACCGACCCCGATGGGACCTTGATGGCCTTCTATAACGTCAGGGTCCTCCAGCTCCCCGAAAACCCCTCGGTGCCGACCAATTACCAAAACGACCTGTTCATTTACGTCTTAGACGGATCCGGGCAGCCCGACGTCAACGTCATGGGCGTCATGCGCGACGATTTGAACGACCGCGGCCTCGACGAGGTCAACGCCCTCTACCGCGACGCCTACGTCCAATTGCCCGTCATGCTTAGGGCCCTTGACCCCGAATACCAGGAATCCTATGCCTTCGCCAATGAGGTGAGGATGTACGCCCTTGGGGCCTCTTTTGCCTTCTCCTACGTCATTTTCGTTGGGGTTTTGCCATTCTTTTTGAAAAACCGCGCAAACCTCGGGCAAAGGATATTGAAACTTGGGATCTGCAGCCTCGACGGCTATAAGGCCTCCGCTTTATCGGTTTTAGCCAAGGCCATCGTCGGCTTGCCCCTTCCCTTCTTCGGGGCCTTCTTCTTCTCCACCTACTCGGTGACCCTGCTCATCGTCTTCCCCTACTTCCTTAACCTCCTTTTCCCGATTTTCTTCCAAAAGAAGACGCCTTTCCTCGAGACCATCGCCCACGTCCAGATAATCGTCAACGCCCATTCGACAGTTTACGCGGATTCGCTTGACCAGGAGGCTGAGCATTCCACCACCCTCCCCGAATACGAGGACCGCGATTACGTCATCCGCCTCGCCCAAACCGAGGCCCTCGATATCCCGTTAAGCGAGGAAGAGGAGAATGAGCGGCGGAAAAAGGAAAAGGAAGACCGCATCGAATTCAAAAAGTAGGCGACGGCTAAATGGTGAAGCCATCGCCCGTGGCCAGGTTTATCAAGGCGATTATAAGCAAAGCGAGCAGGAAGAAGGCGACGCAGGAGACGACGTAAAGGATCGTGTAGGTCCGGTTCTTCTTGGCGATTTCCTTGACCTTGTCCTTTTTCCTTTTCTTTTCCTTCTCTTCAAGCGTGGCGGAGCTTTTCCTCTCCCCGATGGTTTGGATTTGCTCGACCTGCTCTATTTCCTCAAGCAGCTTTTCGCTGTCTTTCCTTCCGCGTGGCATGGGGATATTCTAACTTCCGACTAAGCTTAGATAAAGAGGAAAAGCCCGCCTATAAGGCCAAGGCAGGCTTTTGGGATATTGAAGGCTACTTGTAGGCGACCACCGTCTGGAAGCGCTCCATCGGGGTGGCTTCGGAGAGGGTGAGTCCGCTACTCAGGGTGTCGAGGTAGAGGGTGTAGCCGGAAAGGTCGACGGCATCATGCTCGCTTGCCCCATCGTTATGGATGACCTTATAGGTCCGCCCGTCGTTCCCAGCGAACTCAAAGCCGATCTGATGGCCGGAGGAGGTCACCTCGGCGGCGAACCCGCTTTCCTTGACCTCGGCTGAGGTTAGATGCAACCCAGGCTCGGAAGTCTTAAGAGCGATGAGCTTGCGGTAGATGTCGACGATATCCTCGTTTTTCTCAAGAAGCGAATAGTCAAGCTCATTGACCTCGTATGAGGAGGCATAGGAGTTGCCGTCTTTAATGGCGTGCCCCTCCTCATCGACCTCGCCGGTATCCTTGCTGCGGAGGAATTCCTCCCCGGAAAGCATAAACGAGGTCCCTTGGGAAAGAAGGGCGACCGAATTGGCCAAAACCGGCATCTTCCTAAGCAATTCCTCATCATAGGTCCCGGACATGTAGACGCGGTCGTAAAGGGTGTAGTTGTCGTGGCAGGAGGCGTAATTGACGGTTTTGTCGGCGCTTGAGCCGGAGTAGTTGCCGGTCAATCCCTTTATGCCCGAGGCGATGGTGGCGGCGTCAGTCGCGCTTCCCCCGCGCGGGTTGGTGGCCCAGGCTAGCTCGGTGACCGCCGCAAGCCCGCCTTTTATAAGGGCGTCGCGCATCGAGTCGGAGAATCCGCCATAGCCATCCCAATCGGCCATGGTGGACTGATCGGCAAGCGGATGCATGACCGAGCCCATCTTCCACGGCTCGCCGTAGATGACGATGTCGGGGTTGACCTCCTTTGCCGCATCCGAGGCCGCGTTCATGGCCTCAACCGTTATTAGGCCCATAAGATCGAAGCGGAAGCCGCCGAGCTTGTATTCCTTGGCCCAGAAGGTGACGGAATCGGCGATGAACTTGGCGACCATCTTGTTTTCGCTGGCCACGTCGTTGCCGCAGCCGGAATCGCTTGTGAGCTTCCCGTTGGAGTAGCGGAAATAGTATTTGGGGGCCAAAACGTCGAAATTGGACCCAAGCGCCCCGTTTACGTGGTTGTAGACGACGTCCATGATGACGTTGATGCCCTCTTCGCCATAGGCTTTGACGAGCTCGCGGAATTCCTTGATCCTGACATAGCCATCATATGGATCGGAGGAATAGACGCCCTCGACCACGTTGTAGTTAAGCGGGTTATAGCCCCAGTTGAAGGTCCGCTTCTCCGGGGCCTCTTCATTGGCCTGGTCGAATATCGGAAGCAATTGGATGGCGTTGACCCCAAGCGATTTGATGTGGTCGAAGCCGGTTGGGTAGGCTTTATCCGCCCCTTGGTAGACGGTGCCTGGCAAGATGGCGCCCGCATAGGTTTTCTCGAGTTTCCTCGCCTCCGGGTCGCTAGTCCAGGTCGCGGAGGAGGTGATGTCGGCGATGTGGGCCTCGTAAACGACGAGTTCCTTCCGATCGTAGGGAGTCGGGGCGAATTCGTCCCAGCCCTCGGGCTTGGCCTGCTTTGAATCGAAATCGGGGATGAAGCCGCGCAAACCGTTAATGCCCGCCCCTTTGGCGTAGGGGTCGACGATCTCAATCCCGCTTGGGTAGGAATCGGATTTGACGAAGAGGGTGTAATACTTCCCTATCGCCTTTTCCAAATCAAGCGAGGCCCGCCAAACGCCCTTCTCCCCCTTAACTAGGGAATAGGCGGAGAAAGAGTCGTCGCCCCGGCTTGGATCAAGGGAAACCGGGGTGCCGGAATCGTATATCCGCAGCTCGATTGATTCGCTAAAAGGCGACCAAACGGCCAAATTGGCCTTCTGCGAATCGAAGGTGAAACCGAGGTCGTCCCCATCATAATAATAAAGGTCGTTGAAGACATCGGTCGAGTATAGCATGGACTTGTCGACCTCGGCTTGCAGCACGGTGCCGGAAACAAAGGTGACCTTGACCGTATATTCCGATTCGAAGGCCATGTCCTCCTCGAAGTTGACCTCGAAGACCGTCATGCCGTTGGATCCGCCGGACTCGGCGTGGATGAGCTCGCCGTCGCGGTAGTATTCGACCTGCGAGGCTTTATTCGAAGTGCGGACGATAAGCCTTTTCGGCGTGGAGAAAAATGCGGTGTTGATCATATCGGGTATTGTGTATTCCGGGGAATCGTAAACGTAGGAGTCGCCACTTTTCAAATAGACGTGTTTGACGTCGTTGCCGTCTTCCTCGATGGCGGAGAAATCGATGGAGCGGTCCTCCTCGACGTCTTTCCCATTCCAAGTCGAGCCGCGGCCGTTTTTGACGATGAAGTTGAGGACGCCGTCCTCCTCGATGCCAAGCTCGGAGAAGGTATAGGCGGCGATGGCGCCGTTTTGCCCATCCCCGCCATTGAACTCATAATCGTCCCCTTCCAGCCCGTCGGCCCAAAGCCAAAGGCACCAGGGGGCGTATTCGTAATCCTCGCGCAGATAATGGATCTGGAAGCTCGGCTCGTCGTAAACCGGGGTCTCCGGGAAGCTATAGGAGGAGCTTTCCTCCGTTTCGTTGGACGATGATTGGGATTGGGCGTTTTCCCCGCATCCGGCGAGGATAAGGGCGGCCAAGCCCAGGCAATAAAGCAATCTGTTTTTCATTTTTCGTTACCTCTATTTCCTTAAGATGGCGACCGAATGCCCGCCTAGGCCAAGTGAAGAGCCATCGTAACGGGCCTTTAGGTTGGAAGCCCGAACCTCATTGTCGATCTTCCAGGAGGCGTATTCCTCGGGCAAGCTGACCTCGGCGGCCACCTCATCGAGGTTGGCGACGACCACGATATCCTCCCCTTCCCCGTCGCCTTGTAGGCGGTAGGCGTAGAAATTGCGGGTTTTGGTGGCAATCGCCTCAAAGGAGGCGGTGGCGATGAAGGGGTAGGAATTGCGCACCTCGGCTAGTCGCCGGTAATGGTTTATCGTCGATAGCGGCTCCTCCATCGCGTCAAAGGCCCCAACATCGACTTGGTCGACGGAGGAGGCGAGGTAGCTGTTGTCCTTATCGGGGAAATCGCATTCCTCCGCCTCACGGCCCTCCCCCCAAACCATCGGGAGGCGGCGCATGGCGTCGGTGCCCTCATTTCCCCGGACGCCCCGGAGCTCTATTTCCTCGCCATAATACATAAACGGCGTGCCCGGGAGGAGGTAGATGAGGTTGGCGGCCGCCTTGGCGTCGCCGCCGGTTAGCGATTTCGAGGCCCGATCGGTGTCGTGATTGGCGATGAACCAGGAGTTGTGCTTCCCCGCCCCGCTCGAATCGACGTTTCTTTCGGCCAAGGCGACGGTCGAAGCGAATTGGTCACCGGTGGTGAGCCCTTTGGCCGTGGAGACAATGGTCGTCCCGCTGGAATAGGCGATGGAGAGGTTGAAGTTGAAATACGAATCGATGCCGGAGGCGTAATAATCGTAATAGTCGGTCCCGTTGCCCCAATTCTCCCCGACTATGAAGCAATCGGGGTCGATTCCTTTGCATATCGAGGCGATGTAATTGAGGTCGGCGATGTTTTTTGCGACGTTTTCCTCGTGGTAATAACGGACCGCGTCGAGCCTGAAGCCCGCGACCCCCTTATCGAGCCAAAAGCCCAATATGTCGGCGACCTCCGCCCTAAAACCCTGCGAATCCCAGTTGAAATCGGGCATCGACGAGGAGAATTCGCCAAGGTAATAGGCCGAGCCGTGCTGATAATAGGCCCCACCCAGGTTGGAATCCGCCCACATATACCAATCGCCCATCGAATCCGCGTCCTGGTTGTTGTTACGGTAATCCTGATAGGATTGCTCAAACCAGGGGTTGGTGGAAGATGAATGGTTCAAGACCATGTCAATTATGACCTCGATCCCATGCTCGTTTAACGTTTCGAGCATGGAGGAGAAATCCTCCATCGTCCCGAATTCGGGGTTGACCGAATAATAGTCGTCGACATCGTAGCCGTGATATGAGGGGGATGGGTGGATGGGAGTCAGCCACACCCGCCCTACGCCTAAGCTTTGCAAATAATCGGCCTTGTCGGCTATGCCTTGGAAATCGCCGATTCCGTCGCCGTTGGAATCGGCAAAGGAGCGGACGAAGATCTCATAGGTCAAAGAGCCGAGGGAATTGTCGACGTTTCCCTCTATCCCATAAGTGCCATCGCCTTCTTCCAAGCCAATCGGGTTGAGGGCCGGGTCGACCGTGCTCCCCCCGCCTTGGCAGGAAAAAAGGCAGATGGCCATCGGGGCCAATAGGTAGCCCCGCGCGATCTGCCTTCTTTTCATAGAATCTCCTTTTAGCCTTTGACGGCCCCGCCGGTGACGCCGGCGACGTAGTAGCGCTGCGTGGCGATGAACAATATCGCGAGCGGGATGGCCAATAAGACCGATCCGGCGGCGTAGCGCGTGTAGTAGTTGATGTAGTTTTTGGTGTCGGTCGCCCACTTGTACAAGCCGATGGCGATCGTCCAGTTCGAACTGTTCTGGATGCCGATGATGTAGCTTGAGGTGATGTAATCGCCCCAGGGCGACATGAAGGCGGTGAGGATGGTGTAGACGACGATCGGCTTCGATAACGGGAGGATGATGTCCCAGAAGATCTGGGCCCGGTTGGCCCCGTCGATCATGGCCGCCTCGTCGATTGAGTAGGAGACGGTGTCGAAGAAGCCCTTCGAGACGAAGAAGCCCATGCCCGAGCCGCCGCAGTAGATGAAGATGAGGGCCCAGAAGGTGCCTTGGAGGTGGAATATCTCCTTCATGACCCAGTACATGATGATCATCCCGAGGAACCCGGGGAACATGCCGAGGACGAGGTTAAGCTTCATCAGCAATTCGCGGGCCTTGAAGCGGAAGCGCGACATCGCGTAGGCGACCATCATGACGAACATCGTGTTGATGATGCAGACGATGACGGCCAATACCAAGGTGTTGAAGAACCAGGTCAGGTAATAGGTCATGCCGGTCGAGGGGCAGATGACGGCGTCGATCGAGGAGGTCGAGTCGGCGTATTCCGGCCACATGCGGCCATCGATGGTTATGCCAAGGATGTAGGCGTAGTTTTTGAGGTTCCACTCCGACACGGGCGGGGCGAAGTTGCTTTGGCTTAGCTCGTTGGCCGAGAGGGACTGGAGGAAGAGCCAGACGAAGGGAAGCACCCATATGATGGCGCACACCCCGAGGATGATGTAGATGATGGTGAGGGAAAGAATCTTCGATGCTTTTAAGGATTTCATTGGAACTGATCCTCCCTGGAAGCCGAGCTCGTCTTGTTGTACATGACGATCGAGACGAAGGCGCAGATGACGAAGACGATGATGCCGATGGCGGAGGCGAGGCCGTAGTTGCCGTTGTTCACCGACGTTACCACCTTATAGATATAGGTGATGAGCAAGTCGGTTTCGCCCAATAGCCTATTGTATACCGCCTCGTCATAGGCGTATCCGCCGCCGGTGAGGAAGTAGATGACGCCGAAGTTGTTGATGTTGCCGATGAAGGTCTGGATGAGCGAGGGCCCGGTGACGAAGAAGATGTAGGGAAGGGTGATCTTCGTGAACTGGACGACGGTATTGGCCCCGTCGATCTTCGAGGATTCGTATAGGTCGCGGGGAATGTTGAGCAAGATGCCCGAGGTCTGCAATATCGTATACGGGATGCCGACCCAGATGTTGACGAGGATAATGATTATCTTCGTTCTGGTGACCTCGGCGGGAACGTGGGAGGCGGCGAATTGAAGCGCTTTTCCCGTCAAGTCGAAATATAACTGCCCCAACGCGCCGGTGTTCTTCAATAGCAACGACATGGCGATGAGGGAGATGAACTGCGGGACGGCGACGGCCAACATGAACATGAACCGCCAGAATCCTTTGAACTTGACCCCCTCCTTATTGATCATGAGGGCGAAGATGATGCCGAGGAAGTAGTTGGAGAAGGTGGCGCAGATGGCCCAGACGAAGGTCCAGACGATGGTCCTTGAGAGCCCGCTGGCCAGCGAGCTGCTCGTGCCTCCACCGATAAGAAGCGTCACGAAGTTGTTCCAGCCGACCCAGGAGAAGCCGGAAGTCGGCGGGGTGGTTTGGACGTTGAAGTTGGTGAAGGCGACCATGATCGATAGCGCCAGCGGCATGACGGTGAACAAGAGGACGCCGACGATAGGAAGGAATAGCAGCGTCGTGTGGAAGTTCTCGTCTAGAAGCGACCGGAGCTGGGCCAAGACGGTCTTGGGCTTCCCGTCGAACTTGGTCGGGACGGCCTCGACGTAATCGGCGCGCTTGCCCCGCAGCTCGCTTAACTTCCCTTCGACCTCAGCTTGCTCCATCCTCTTCTTGAGGATGTGCTCGCGGACCATCTTATAGGCATAGGCGAAGTCGAAGCCGTGGTCGACGATGAGGGTGGAGGCGGCGCAGTGGGTACCGTATTCCTCTGGAGTGTAATCGACCTTCAAGCCGCGGAAGTCGCGCTTGTAGGCCCTGTTGACGTTGACGACCTCTTCCTTCTTCGCGGCCTTGACCTCCTTTTTGGTTGGGAGGGCCAAGACTTTGCCTTTCACGGTCTTGAGGTTGTAGGCGCAGCGGGCTTTGGCCTCTTTTATGGCCTCGTACCGCTCAGCCTCGGTAAGCGAGGCGTCCTCTTTGGCCGCGGCGATGGCCTTGGCGAGGTTTTCCTTTTCCTTTTGCCCCTCGTCGATGATCGACTGGCGGCGGGCCTCGATGGAGTCGTATTGCTTGTTGATCGCCTCCATCTTCTCGTTGCGCGACTCAGTGAGCTTCTCGCGCCCTTTAGCGTTTTCGGCGTTTATCTCGGTATAGGAGTTAAAGCCTTTCTCGAAATCTGATACGAGCTCGTCGTAAAGCTGATAGAAGGTGATCTCACGGTCGATGGAGGTCAGATTCTCGTAATAGGTGTTGAAACGGCCGTATTTGGTTTTGTTCTCGACCGAGTCGAGGACCGAGAAGGAAAGGTTGTTTTTCCGCAAATCGTCGATTTGGGTGTTGACGACGCGCAGCTTTTCCTCAAGCTTGTCGACCTTGTTGTCCCAAGACTGTTTATAGCCGACGGCCTTGTTCTCGGCCATTATCTTCTTCAGGCTTAACCCGCTTAGGCCCTTTTTGGCCTCCTTGATCCTGGCCGAGCGCTCCTCGGGGGTATCGGATTCGAGGATAAGCGAGGCTTGCTCCACTTTTCCCTTGGCTTCGGCATAGGCGTCATAGGCCAGTTGCCTTGCGCTTTGCAGTTGCTCATAGCGCGCGGTCCTCTCCGAGTCGGATTTGAGGGCTTCGATCTTTTCCTCGATCTGGCGCGCCTTGGCGTTTTTGGCCGTTAAGGTCTTATGGTATTTTTTGCGGTAGTTGATGGTGTTATCGAGGATATAGCTGATGTAGGCCTTGTCCATCTTCCACCCCGGATTGGCCTCCGGATCAGCGTTGATACATCCATATGCCGCCTCATACACATCGGCATAGCGTTCCTTTAGTTCCTTTTTGGAATGGGCGTAAAGCTCATGCTCGCCGATGTCGCGGTCGATGATGTTCGAATAGGGCTCAGCCATCTTGGCGCGGCGCTCGAAATCGTCGAATTTCGCGATCCGGTAGTTGGCATAACCGGTGTCGATCGACTTCTTCCAAATATAGAGGAAGACGAACAGCGACATAATCCAAAGGACGCCGTAAACGATGATCAACACAGAGTTATCGGCGGTTTTGGCCGACTCGAACTGTCCGGTCTCCGGATTGAATCCGCCAGCCGATCCGGTCTTGTTGTCGCCGAGGTTATGGAGCGAGTAGATCGACCCAGCCCCGAAAAGGGCGAACAAGACGATATATCCGACCTCGAATAGAAGCATCAAGGCGCCGTTTACGTAGCGGCCATGGCGGAAATAGGAGACGCCGAAGAGCAGATAGCTTAGGCGCCCCGACCAATCGTTGTAGCGGAATTTATGGCAAAGCGACTTCACCCCGTTATAAAGGGCGACGGCCCCTTTGACGACGAGGTTGTACACGGCGATGCCGGCTTTGCCCAAAGAGATGAAGATGTCGATGATGAACCCGACGACCCAAAGAACCGCCCCTTTGATCACCCGCCAAATCGCGGCGGGGACCCAAATGTAGGCAGGAAGGAAGTCGTCTTTGCGCTGCATCTTCTGAATATCGCCTTCGTTAAGCAAAGGCTGAGTATCCTTTTCTTCCATAAGAGCCTTTCTCTCCAGATAATGGCAGACCCTTTGTTCTCGCCCGTCTTGGGAAGGGGCAAGAACAAGAGCCTAACGATGATGCGTTTGGCATTAGCCAAAACTAAGAAGGAGAGGGGGTGGTTCCCCCTCTCCAAGGAAATTGAATTAGGCGTCGAGGGCGGCCGGATCGGTCAATAGAGCGACTTGGGCTTCCAAATACTTCTTCCAGGCAGCGACACCGCCTTTATTGAGATCGGTTTCGACCTCGTTTTCGGTGTAGGTCCCACGGAGGATGACGCCGCCGATGGCCTCGCCGACGGTCCAGTAAGTGGCCTCAGCAGAGGTGGCTTGGACGGCGGCGTATTTCGACTGCTCCTGCAAAGCGGCGAGAGTCGGGTTGGTGGCAACGTCGGCGATGTAGTCCTCATCGGCCTGGGCCTCGAGGTTGCAGGGGATGGAGCTGCGAAGCTCATAACGGGTGAGCTGGGCTTCCTTGCTGGTGAGGATCTGAGCGACTTTGTGGGCAGTGGCCTGCTCTTGCGGGGTGGCATAGCCATTGACGCAATAGAGCTTGGTGCCGGCGAACGAGCCAAGCTGATGCCCTTGGAGGGTCGGGAGCTTGACGGCGCGGACGTTATCGCCCCAGGCGGTGACGGCGTTGGCGTTAAGCCAGGTGCCGGAGACGAAGGCGCCAAGGGTGCCGTTGCCAAGGCCGGTGTTGATGTCTTTGTCCTCGGCGCCGACCATGGTGGCGGCGGGGGTGACTTCCTTGGAACCATAGGTGGTGAAGAGCTTGCTGCTTTCGTAGATCATCTCAGCGGCTGCATCGGAATCCCAGTCGCAGTCATAGACGGCGACTTGCTGGGTCCCGGATTTGTTGGTCTGATATTCGTAGCTGAGCGACTCGGGGCCGCAAACGCCTTGGGCCATGAAGAAAGCGGCGGAATAGTAGCCGTTTTCGACGTCCATGATGACCTGCTTGTTAGCTTCGGCGGATTTTTCGAGGAGGCCCTCAAAGGTGGCGACGTCGGTTTCGTCATAGACGCGGGCGTCATAATAGAGGAAGTAGCCGTTGTCGACGGAGATCGGGTAGGCGTAAAGCTGCCCATCGATGGAGCCGGCGGTGACGGCGGTTTCGGCGGTGGCTTCGATGACGTCCTCGGCATAGATGTTCGGAAGCGGGGTCACGATGCCACGGATGGTGGCAAGGTTGGAAAGGTGGTCGTCGGCGCAGGCGAAGAGGGCCGGATAGCCTTCGACGGTCGGGTCGGCCGCGACGGTCGTGCCGGCGTCGGCTTCGGTGATGGCGGTGAAGTCGTAGGTGATTTTATCGTTGGGGTTGGCATCGTTGTAGGCGCCGATTACGGCCTCAACGACGGCCCGCTCCTCAGTCGGGCCCCAGATGCGGATGCGGGCATTGGTCCCGGTGGTGCCGCCTTCGCCCCCCTCACCGCAGGCCACAAGAGCCATGGCGGAGAGGCCAAGAATTCCGATTAAAGATTTTTTCATTGCTGTTTCCTCTTTTATTCAGCCACTTTTTCAACTTGGAAAGCGGCGGAGTAGGTTTCGCTTTCCATCGCGTACCAGTAGCGATAGTAGAAATTGTAGTCGCCGGCTTCTTTGCACTTGATGTTGGCGGAGCCGTGGTCGGCCGCTGGATCGCTGGCGTTGGCGGCCTCGAAGCAATCGTAGGCGCTCGATTTGCTGTCCAAACCAGAATAGGGGATGTCGCCGCCCCACTTGTCGTTGGTGGCGAACTTGAATTCGTCTCCGACCTCGAGGTGGACGTCGGCAAGGATGTAGGTCAAACGGGTTGCGCCTTCCATTTCCACGAAATGGAGGGGGTTGGCGGCCGACGGAGCCCAT
>JADINA010000032.1 GCA_017694295.1 Candidatus Alloenteromonas pullistercoris
TTTCTTTTATTATAAAAGAAAAAGGGCTTTAGGGAGGGCGATAAGTACAAAAAACTTGAAAAAGTCTAGGTTTGATGCTACTTTTATCGTAACAGCAATCCAAATGGAGGATTAGAAAATGAACAAACACGAACTCGTTGGCCTCGTTGCTGAAAAGGCTGAGCTCTCCAACTCCGACGCCGAAAAGGCCGTCGACGCGCTTCTCGACACCATCGTCGATGCCCTCGTCAAAGGCGAGGCCGTCAAGATCACCGGCTTCGGCATCTTCGAGAAGAAGGAACGGGCCGCCCGCATCGGCACCAACCCCGCCAGCGGCGAGAAGATCGAAATCGCGGCCGCCAAATCCGTCGGCTTCAAGGTTTCGAAGAACCTCAAAGAGAAACTCAACTAAGGTCGGGTTTCCTCAATTGGCTCTTGACCCCGCTGTTTCGGCGGGGTTTTCTATAGCCATGGAATTGCTTTCGCTCATCCGTATTGTCAATTCCCGCCTCGGCGGGGTTGGGGAATGCTATGCCGTCGGGGGCACCGTGCGCGATTTTCTTTTGGGTGAGGAGGTGGCTGACTTCGACTTCGCCCTTTCCTGCACCCCAGACCAATTCCTCCTTCGCTTCCCCGAGGCCGATGATTCATTCGCGAGGTATGGCTCATTTGGGCTTAGTCTTTCCTCTAGGCGCCTTGACCTCACCTGCTTTAGGAGGGAATCGTCCTATTTGGATTCCCGGCACCCGAGCAAGCTTACCTTCGGGGTATCGATGATGGAGGATTCGGTTAGGCGCGACTTCACCGTCAACGCCCTGTATATGGATGAGCGGGGCGACGTATACGATTTCCATGGCGGTCTTTTCGATTTGAAGAGGCGGGTTTTGCGCTTTATCGGGGACCCGGCGAAAAGGATAAACGAGGATCCGCTTAGGATTTTGCGGGCTGAGCGCTTCCAAAGGAGGCTCGGGTTTTGCATTGATTCCCAAGCAAAAGAAAAAATCGAGGAATTGAGGCCGTTGTTGCGGCGATTGAATCCGCAAAAGGCGGAAATGGAAAGGAGAAAAGGATGATGGAACAAAACAAAGGGAAACTTGGAATGGGGGCAATCGATTTCCGCTACCTCCTGCTTGACCTTTATAAGAAGCTTGGCCTACATGAAGATGAGGTCATGGTCCTATTGATGGTCGATCAGCTTATCCGCGAGGGCAACGAGTTCGTCCAAGCCTCCGACCTCTGCTTCAAGATGAACTATAAACTCGAGGACCTCGACCGTCTTTTGGCAACCCTGCTTAAAAAAGACTTGCTTCGGATCGAAAGCTCCAACGGGAGGATGCTCACTTCCCTTTCCCCCATCAAGGAAAGGCTTTACGCCCTTTTCCAAAGCGAGGTATCCAAGCAAAGGGGGAATCCCCTTTCGGCCTTGCGGGCCGAGACGCTTGGCCGGGTTAGGGAATATTGCGAGAGGCGGCTGAACCGGACCATCTCGCCACTAGAAGTCGAGGCCATCGGCTCATGGATCGACGACGGCTACTCCGAAGACGACATAAAGGGGGCCCTTGAGCTTTCCATATCAAGCGGGAAGAAAAACTTCAAATCAGTCGACAAGCAGCTGCGGACGATGCGCTACCGCGACGACGTCGACGCCGAAGGCTATAGCGGCATCTCCGGGGAATGGGGGAAGAACATCGAGGAAACCATCGAGATCGCCAAGACCAAGTGGGTTGATGACGATGATTGAACCTTCCTTCGTCTCCTCTTCCTTGGCTTCGCTTTACCAGGACGCCAAGTGCACCCTTAATTTCTCCTCGCCCTTTCAATGTGTCATCGCCGTGAGCCTTTCCGCCCAAACGACTGACGAGAAAGTCAACGAGGTCACCCCGGCTTTGTTCAAGCGCTTCCCGACTCCCGAAAGCCTTTCCCTGGCTTTGCCTAGCGAAGTCGAGCCCTACATCAAGTCGCTTGGGCTATATCGGAACAAAGCGGCCAACCTGGTCGGCATGGCCAAGGCGCTTGTGCAACGTTATTCAGGTGAGGTGCCGAATACGCTGGAGCAGCTTATTTCCCTCCCTGGGGTTGGCGTGAAGACCGCCTCCGTCGTTTTGGCCGAATGCTTCAACGTGCCAGCCTTCCCGGTCGATACCCACATATCCCGGATCTCGAAACGCCTTGGCTATGCCAAAGTCTCCGATTCCCCCGAGGCCATAATGGGAAAGCTGAAGAAACGCTTCAAAAAGGATGAATGGGTCAAGCTCCATCACCGCCTCATCGCCTTTGGGCGCGCCATTTGCCACGCCCAAAGCCCCGAATGCGGAATTTGCCCTTTCTTCGGGAAAGGGTGCAAATATCAAAGCAAGTGCTCGATGAGTAAAGGCAAATAGTCGTATCGGGGCCGGTACCCTTCCTTCACTAAGTAGGAATGGGCTTTCATTTCCTCCAGGGTGATTGAGGAGCGGGGCCGGCTTTTGTAGAAATCGATGATGTATTGGGCCGGGACGAGGTAGGTCTCCCCAATGCTATGCCAATTGACCAGAAAGAAGGCGATCCCCCCGTTGGCGATGACCTTTTCCAGATGGGAAATCTGCTGGGGCGGGATGTTGGAAAGCGGGAAGGAGGTTTTCGACCTCGTGCTTTTGGCCTCGAAATCGATGTAGCGGCCTTTGTAGACGCCGTTGTAGTCGGTGGTTGATTGGGAAAGGAAGAAAGCCTCGGTTATCTTCGGGCCGTGGGAGTAATCGACCTTGACGGCCTGTATCGGGGTGGGGCGCTTGGTGATGAGGGCCAAGCCCTTCTCCGAGTAATAGTCGTTGGTGGCGTTTATCTCGGCCTCGAAATCGAGCCCGCGGTTCCCCGGGGCAACCCGGAGGTTTAGCTTTTTCCCTTTAGGTTTGGCTTCGCTTTTCGGGGGCGTGACGCCGCCCGGGTATTTCAGCGGGCTCATTTTATGTCCTCCGCGGCGTAGCGGCGCAAATCCTCCAACGAGGCCTGCCCCTGCTCAAGCAGCTGCGCGATGACCTTTTTCACCGGGGCCGGGGCGCCGCGCTTATTCGAGCAAAGCAAATGCATGTATTGCTCCAACACAATGTCTTTCCGCTTCACGAACGCCTCGAAAAGCCGGCTTAGGTTTATGGCGTCGTCTAAGGCGTCGTGGGCGGTGCCTAGCTCAGCAAGCCCAAATACCTCAAGGGCTTTTTTCTGGGAAAGGGGGTTCCCGTCTTTCCCCGGGACGAAGCGGTTGAGGAATGATTCGAAGTCGAGGCAGCGGTGGGCGATGGAGCGCGATTCTATTATCGAGGCATCGAGGTTGTTTTCCCCCGAGGCGATGAACATCTCGCCGTCTTGCTTGCCGTATGTGAGGAAGCGGCAATGGGGGTAATCGGCCCCAAGGTATTTTCGAAGCATCTCCAATGACCTTGCGTAGCGGACCCCTTTTTTCTCTAGCAGCGAGTCGCTTATGCCGGTTAACTTGGTCACGAAGGGCCCGACTGGCTGTTTGGCTTTCACGTAAACCCGGAAGCCCTTGAATACTTTTTTAAAGGTGCAATCGGGATTCAAAACGGCTTTGACGGCGCCGATTTCTATTATTTCGTGGCTCCATTGCGTCCCTTCGCAGTCGAGGAAGGCGACGACGCTCGCCCCGGAAAGCATTCTCTCTAGTTGCCTCATCCAGTCAATTCTACCTCTTTTAAAAGCCGAATTCCTCAATATTGCGCGCCTAGGCGTATTGAACAGCGCCCCTCGATTTCCTATAATTCGTTTTGGAGTTTCCGATGGACGGCACGATCAAATTCAACGCCAAGCGGATATTGGAAAAGGAATTCCGCCCGCATGGCAACGGCTACGATCCCGCCGAGGTTGACGCCTACCTCGATGAGATCATCGCCGATTACCAGGCCTTCGAGCGCTATTACGAGGAGTCCCGCAAGTACATAGTCGAGCTGGAGACGAATCTGCGCAAGGCCAAGGAAAAGGCGGCCGCCCTCGAAGTGGACAACGCCAAATTGTCCAGGCGCCTTTCCGGGGTGAAGGAAAGCGACCGGGTGAGCTCGGAGAACATCGATTTGCTAAACCGCATCTCCAAGCTCGAGACCGCCCTTTACCAAAAAGGCGTCGATCCGACGAAACTCTAGATTCCGACCTGGGCGACTGCTGCCGAAAGGTAGAGGAAAGTCCATGCTCGCACCGCCTGCGATGGCGGTAGTGATTGCGCTGGGGGAAGCGATAACCCCAGGTGCGCGGGAGCGCGCAACGGCGGGCCAATCCCTGTTTCAGGAGGCGGCCCCTAAGGTGCCACAGAGACGAGCTTGGCGGCGACGTCAAGATGAAACGCGGCAAACCCCACAAGCGAGAAACCCAAATTTGGTAGGGGAAGCGCCCAATGCGAATTGAAGCGGCGGGGGCCGGCGAAAGCCGAGATAAATTGTCGTCCTCGACATAACATGGCTTATAGGGTCGGACACTCACTTAAACAAGAAGGCAGAAAAATGAACATCCCAACCAAGATCACCACCGCCCGCATCATCCTCGTGGCGGCATTGCTAGTTGGCTTATTCGTCGTCACTTTGATCCCCGACCTCGACGTCCCGGTCTATGGCGACGTCAACTTGGTCAACCTCATCGCCTGCATCGTCTTCATCGTCGCGGCCTCAACGGATTTCGTCGACGGTCACTTGGCCAGGAAATGGCATCAGGTGACCAACCTCGGCAAGTTTCTCGATCCGGTCGCCGACAAGATGCTCGTCGACTCGATGCTCATCTTCTTCATCTTCCGCTTCGACTACGAGCCGACCCAGACGCTGCTGATGCCGGCTTTCTGCGTCATCGTCATGGTCGTGCGCGACCTGGTCGTCGACGCCATCCGCTTCATCGCCGCCCAAAAGGGGCAGGTGGTGGCCGCCAACGTATTCGGGAAGCTCAAGACCGTCGCCCAGATGGTCGCCATCCCGGTCGTCATGCTTAACGGCTGGCCCTTCTCTTATTTCGATGCCTCCTGGAATCCCTATTTGCGGATCGGGAGCTGGCTTGTTTACATCGCGACTTTGTTTTCTTTGCTTTCCGGAATCGTCTATGTGGTGCAAAATAGGGGCGTGTTGAAAGAGGAATGCCCCAAAGGCGGACCTATAGACGGCAAATAGCAAAAGGGTAAACCCATAGGAGGTGGAGCCATGAACGAAGCTGAGCTATTGCAACAACTCGCCGATCGCCATTTGACCCTCGGGTCGTGTGAATCGGTCACCGGAGGGCTGTTTGGCGCGAACATCTGCCAAGTCCCCGGGGCCTCCAACGTCTACTTAGGCGGGCTCATCACCTACACCGCCAAGGAAAAGGCCAATCTAGCCGGCGTCAATCCGAAGATCATCGAGGAACATGGCGTCGTCTCGGCCGAAGTCGCCTCCGCGATGGCCATCGAGGCCAAAAGGAAGCTTGGCGTCGACATCTGCGTCTCCTGCACCGGCAACGCCGGTCCAACCCAGGAAGAGGGGGAGGCCGGGGTCGGGACCGTCTATCTCGGCTTATGCTATAACGGCTATGTTTACACGGTCCCCCTGTCTCTTTCGGGGGAAAGAAACCAGATCAGGGCGGCGGTTGCCCAGGCGATGGTCGCCTTTGTGGGATCGCTATTCGCGGAGCAAAACCTCCAATCCCCGTCCAATCTGGCGAGCATTGCATCCGATAAGTGAAATAAATCTTTGTGACTATCTACGAGGAGGCGGCTAATTTTCAATAGAGGCCGCAAGCGCCTCGACGGAGGAAGATATGGCTAACGAAACCGACACGAAGCTCAAGGCCCTCGAAGACGCCTTGAAATCAATTGAGAAGACATATGGTAAGGGGGCGGTCATGCGCTTAGGCGAAAGGCCCCACGTCGATTGCGACGTCATCCCGACCGGCTCGATCCTTTTGGATCAGGCCCTGGGCGTCGGCGGCTATCCGAAAGGACGCATCATCGAGATATACGGCCCGGAATCAAGCGGCAAGACCACTTTGGCCCTCGAAGCCATCGCCGAGGCGCAGAAAAAAGGCGGTAGGGCGGCCTTCATCGACGCCGAGCACGCCATCGACCCCGATTACGCGGCTAAGCTTGGGGTCGACATCGACGATTTGATCCTCTCCCAGCCCGATTCGGGCGAGCAGGCTTTGGAGATCTGCGAAATGCTCGCCTCCTCCGGGGCCATCGACATCATCGTCGTCGACTCG
This sequence comes from Candidatus Alloenteromonas pullistercoris, assembly GCA_017694295.1. Lineage (GTDB taxonomy): Bacteria > Bacillota_I > Bacilli_A > RFN20 > CAG-826 > Alloenteromonas > Alloenteromonas pullistercoris. The sequence continues at coordinate 6,178 of JADINA010000032.1, forward strand.
GTCGCGGCCTTGGTGCCGCAGGCTGAGCTTGACGGGGTCATGTCCGATAACCAAGTGGGATTGCAGGCCAGGCTCATGTCCAAGGGGATGCGCAAGATCGCCGGCATCCTCAATAAGTCCGGAACCGTCGTCATCTTCATCAACCAGCTGCGGGAGAAAGTCGGGGTCGTCTATGGCAACCCCGAGGTCACGACAGGCGGCAGGGCGCTTAAGTTCTACGCCTCCATCCGCATCGACATCCGCCGGGCCGAGGCTATCAAAAACGGCTCTGAGATCGTTGGGAACACCGTCAAGATCAAAGTGGTCAAGAACAAGGTGGCGCCGCCTTTTAAATCCTGCGTCGTCGACATGATTTACGGGCAGGGGATATCCAAATACGGCGAGCTGCTTGATTTAGGGGAGCAGCTTGGTTTATTGAAGAAATCCGGCAACTGGTATGAGCTTTCCGGAAGCAAGATCGGCAATGGCCGGGAAGCGGCGAAAGCCTATCTCCGGGAGCATGAAGGCGAAGCGTCGGAATTGGAGCAAAGGATCCGCTCCGCCATAAAAGACGGGGTCATCGCCTAATCCGATTTACAAGAAGCCCTTTGGGGCTTTTTCTTTTACCATGGTTTTGCGGAAGGTTTTGCAAGGCGAATTCAATAAGTAGAAGAGGGAATTGCGCAAAAACCTACTATTTCGTTTTTACTACTTGGCAATTGCGGGGTTTCCCTCGACATGTTTTCTTCCTCGCCACCTGGAATAATTCGTAAAAAAGTATCGTTTTTGTGGGTTTAGGTTGCTAGAATATGCTCGTACCTCGAAGTACGCCCTTACAGTTTGGAAGCCTTCGGGCTTAGATAAAATCTAATTCATACGGTTTCTACCTCAATGGGCAAGTGTGCTTTGGGGTTTTAAGGAGCGTTATCGAATGTTGACACCATTTCTTCTTAGCGAGGGCGTTTGGATTGCCCTCGTAGTCGTCATCCCGGTCGTGGTCGGCCTAGTGGCCGCCGGGCTGACCTTATTTTTGACTAGCCACAAAAGCAAAGTCGCCGGCAAAAACGCCGAGACGGTTTTGAAGGAGGCGAAGATCAAGGCCGAGCATCTTATCAAAAACGCCGAGATCGACGCCAAGCAAGCCGCCTTCGAGGCCAAGCAGAAGGCCGATGGCGAGATAAGCGCCCGCAAAGGCGAACTCGCCTCTTTGGAGCAGAAGCTCAGCCTTCGCGAGCAGGCCATCGATCAACGGGATTCGGCTTTGATCCAAAAGGAGAACAACCTCGAGAAGAAAAACGAGATGCTTGACCGCTCCATCGAATCCTATAAGGCCAGGCAAGCCGAGCTGGACTCGAAGATCGACGACATCATCAAGGAGCTTGAGAAAGTCGCCGGCATGTCGACCCAGGAAGCCCACGACGAGATCATGGCCAGGGTCGAATCGAAGATGGCCATGGAAATCGCCGCCTATATGAAAAACGCCGAGGACGAGGCCAAGGAAACCGCGGCCCAGAAAGCCATCGACCTATTGGCCCTCGCCTGCCAAAAATACGCCCAGGACGTCACCAGCGAGCGCACCGTCTCGGTCGTCTCCATCCCAAGCGATGAGATGAAAGGGAGGATCATCGGGCGCGAGGGGCGCAATATCCGCGTCTTGGAGCAGGAGCTTGGCGTCGACATCGTAATCGACGACACCCCGGAGACCATCACCGTCTCCTGCTTTGACCCCATCAGGCGGGAAATCGCCAGGCGGACGATCGAGTATTTGGTCAAAGACGGTCGCATCCAGCCTAGCCGGATCGAGGAGGTCTCGGCGAAATGCAAGAGGGAAGTGGCCGAGACCGTTCAAAAATACGGCGAGGAAGCCTGCTTCAAACTTGGCCTCCCCCGCATCAACAAGGAGCTCGTCGCCTACGTCGGCCGTCTCCATTACCGCACCTCCTATGGGCAAAACGCCCTTGAGCATTCGATGGAGGTCGCCTATCTAACCGGGCTTATGGCCGGGGAGCTCGGCCTTGACGTCAATCTCGCCCGCCGCGCCGGATTGCTACACGACATCGGGAAATCCGTCGACTTCGAGCTTGAGGGGAGCCATGTTGAGCTTGGGGCCCAGCTTGCTAAAAAATATGGCGAATCCGACGTCGTCATCAACTCAATCGAAAGCCACCATGGCGACGTTGAGGCCCGTTACGTCATCTCCCACCTCGTGGCGGCCGCCGACACCCTCTCGGCCGCTAGGCCCGGGGCAAGGAGCGAGACCCTTGAAACCTACGTCAAGCGCGTTGAGCAGCTTGAGGGGCTCGCCAAATCCTTCGATGGCGTCCAACAGGCCTACGCCATGCAATCGGGCCGCGAGATCCGGGTCATGGTCATGCCGGAGAAGATCTCCGACGCCGAATCGGTTTTGCTCGCCCAGCAGCTTCGCGACAAGATCGAGCAGGAAATGACCTATCCCGGTCAGATAAAGGTTTCGGTCATCCGCGAATACCGGGCCATCGAGACCGCCAAATAAGATGCGCTTCCTCTTCCTTGGCGACGTCGTCGGCCCGATTGGGCTAAGGGGTGTAGGGGAGGTTTTGCCTAAGCTGAAGGCCGCCTTGAAGCCCGACATCGCGATCGTCAACGGGGAAAACGCCGCCCGGGGAAGGGGCATAGTCCGCCAAGACTATCTTGCCTTGAAGCGCTCCGGGGCCGATTTCATCACCTTGGGCAACCACTTCCTCGACAAGAAGGCTCTCTCCTCCTTTATCGGCGAATACCCCGACTTGCTCCGCCCGCTTAACGCGAAAGGCTTCGATAAGGGGAGGGGGGTCGCCATAACCGAGGTCAATGGGCTTAAGGTCGCCATATTGACCATCACCCTTCCGGCGTTCCTCAACATGGAGCTGGAAGACCAATACGAAACGATGGAAAGGATATTGCCAAGCCTCCCCAAGCTAAGCTTTATCGACCTCCATGGCGAATCGACTTCCGAGAAGCAACTTTTCTTCCACTATTTCCGGGGGAAGGTAAGCGCGATCGTCGGAACCCACACCCACGTCCAAACCGCCGACGCCTGCATCGAAGGCGGGACGGCCTTCATCTGTGACGCCGGGATGTGTGGGGAGAGCGATTCGATTATCGGGGTGAGCTATGAATCGGCCATTTCAAGGGCCCGTTATGGGCAGGGGCGGTTTAGCTGCTCGGAGGAAGGAAAGTATTCAGTCTGCGGGGTTTACGTCGATTGCGACGACGCCTCTGGGCGGGCGATAGCCATCCGCCCATTTAGTATAAAAGAAGGAATGGAGGTCACCGATGCCCTCAGTTGAGATCATTTCCAAGCCGGATTTGGGGAAAGCCCGTAATAGAGCCTTGGCCCCAAAAGTCAGTTATGACGATTGCCAGGTCAGCGAGCGCGTTTCCGCTTTTGCTAAAGGGCGGACCTATTTGGTCAAGACCTTTGGCTGCCAAGGCAACGTCAGGGACGAGGAGGTCATCTCCGGGTATTTGGAAAGATGCGGCTTTTCAAAAGCCAAAGACGAATCCAAAGCCAACATAGTCGTCATCAACACCTGCGCCGTGCGCGAGAACGCCGAGGACAAGGTGTATGGGGAAATCGGCAAGTTCAAGGCCAATTACCTCGCCGATAAGGATTTTATCCTCTGCGTCTGCGGCTGCATGATGCAGGAGGAGGGCAAGGCGGAACGTCTTTTTGAAAGCTACCGCCACCTCAAGATCGTCTTTGGGACCTATAACATCCCCTCATTGCCTTCCTTATTGGACCGTTACTTGCAAACAAGAAAGCCGATACTCGACGTCATCTCCTATCCAGGCGACATCATCGAGGGGCTTCCCTCCATCCGCCTCGACCCATACAAGGCTTATGTCAACATCTCCTATGGCTGCGATAAGTTCTGCACCTATTGCATCGTCCCTTATACCCGGGGAAGGGAGAGGTCAAGGCCTTTAAAGGAAATAGTCAAAGAATGCGAGCAGCTGGTCGAGGAAGGGTATAAGGAAATCACCCTGCTTGGTCAAAACGTCAATTCCTATGGGAAGGATTTTGGCGATGGAACCACCTTCTCCACCGTGTTGGAGGCGGTCGCGAAAACCGGGATCGCCCGGCTTCGCTTCACGACTTCCCACCCTTGGGATTTTGATTTGGAGATGCTCGACGTCATCGCCAAATACCCCAACATCATGAATTGCATCCACCTTCCCGTCCAATCCGGCAGCAGCGAGATCCTTCGCCTTATGGGGAGACGTTACGACAGGGAGTCGTATTTGAAGCTTGTGGAGGAAATTAGGAAACGCATCCCCGGATGCGCGATCACCACCGACATCATCGTCGGCTTCCCCAATGAGACGGAAAGCCAATTCGAGGAAACCCTTTCCCTTTGCGAGAAAGTGAAATACGACGCCGCCTTCACCTTCATCTACTCCCCAAGGGCCGGCACCCCAGCCGCTAGGATGGAGGACAACGTCAGCGATAAGGTGAAGCACGAAAGGTTCAATCGCCTGCTCAAGGTCATAGAAGACGGCGTCTGCTACCATTCCTCGCAGATGGTCGGGAAGGTCTACGACGTCTTGGTCGACGGGCAAAGCAAAAAGGACGAGGCCTTCCTTTCCGGCTACGCCGAAAACGGCAAGCTCATCCATTTCCAAGGCCCTTCTTATCTGCGCGGGCTCATCGTCCCGGTTAAAGTGAGTGAGGACCACGCCTTCTCGATGAAAGGCGTCTTGGAGGGCGACCCATTTGATATTACCCTTGCCCAGGCGAAGCGCTCGCTTGAAAGCGAGTCCGAATACGCCGAGTTTTTAAAAGCAAAGGCCGAGCTTGACGCCGACCAATCGTTCTCCGGCCTTTATTCGCTTTTCAAAAGCAAGCGGGAACAGCTGCAAAAAGCCGCTAAAAACGGCGAGCAAAATGCGAAAATCCAAGAAATAAAAGGGGAATTGCGGGAATACGCCGATAAATTGAAGAACCATCCGCTTTACGTGAATTTCCTTTCCCGCAAGGCCGATGTCGAGGCGTTATTGGAGGAAGCCTTCGCTTTGATCAAATGATCATCGTTTTGACCGGGGTAACGGGGTCTGGGAAAAGCGAACTGGCCATAAGCTTGGCCAAGAAGCTAAACGCCGGCATCGTCAACGCCGACGCCTTCCAGGTATATGAGGAGCTTAACATCGCCACCGCCAAGCCAACTGAGGCGATGATGATGGAAGCCCCCCATTTCCTATTTGACTTCATCCCGGTTACCTCTTCCTATTCGGTCGCCGAATACCAGCAAGACCTTCGTAGCGCCATCGCGACTTTGGAGCAAGCTGGGAAAAACGTCATCATAGCCGGCGGGACCGGTCTTTACATTAGGGCGGGCATTTACGATTACCGCTTCCCCGAGGAGCGCGAGGTCGACATGGCCCCATTCGAAGGGCTTGGTGACGATGAACTTTATCGGCAAGCCAGCCTATTAGACGAGGCGGAGGCCAAAACCATCCATCCCCATAACCGGGTCCGGCTGTTGCGGCTTATCAAAATGGCTTTGATGGGATATAGGAAAAGCGAGGTTAAGCAAAACCAGGCGCACCGCCCCCTTTATGATTGCCTTTTCCTCGGACTTGAGGTTGAGCGTTCCGACATCTACTCCCGGGTCGAAAGAAGGGTTGAGCGGATGTTCGAATCGGGACTGGTGGAGGAAAACCGCCGATTGGTTGAAAAACACGGGCGGGATTGCCCGGCCTTTCGGGCCATTGGCGTCAAGGAGCTCTTCCCATATTTCGATGGGCTCATCAGCTTGGAGCAGGCCAAGGAGGAAATCAAAAAGAACACCCGCCACTACGTCAAGCGGCAGGAAACGTTTTTCCGCCACCAATTCGACATAACCTACGTCAAAGGCGAAGAGGACGTGCTTAAGCTTATCAAGGAGCGTGACGATGGGGCGCTTTGAAAGGGAAATCGGCCTATTGGGCGAAGATGGGCTTAATAGGCTTTTCGCCTCTAAGGTCGCCGTCATCGGGCTAGGCGGAGTAGGCGGCAGCTGCGCGATCGCATTAGCGAGATCCGGGGTTGGGCGGTTATTGCTGCTTGACGGGGACGTCGTCGAGGAAAGCAACCTAAATAGGCAAACCCTTTTCGGCTATTCCGATTTGGGGAGGAGGAAGGCCGAGGCCGCCAAAGAGGCCCTTTCTCCCTATTGCGGGTCAATCGAGGCTTTTGACGCCTATTTGGATGAGGGCAACATCGACTCCTTTCCTTTGGAGGGGTGCGATTTCCTGCTTGACTGCATCGACGATCTCAAGGCCAAGATCGCCATCATCCGTTATTGCCTTACTCACCGCATTCCCTTCCTTTCGAGCTGCGGGATGGGGAAAAGGCTCGATCCGAGCAAGGTGGGGATTACGAGCCTGGACAAGACCTATGGGTGTCCGATAGCCAAGCGGATGAGATCGCTTCTTAGGAAAGAGGGCATCGACTTAACGAAAGTGGAGGTCGTCTTCTCCTCCGAGCCCCCGGAGGATCGGGCTTTGATCCCCTCCTCGTTGATAATGGTCCCCTCCGAGGCTGGGCTATTGTTGGCCTATCGATGCATTGGCAAACTCGCTTTTGGGGAATAGACAAAAACCGGTTTAGGTTTATTATCGTATAGATTCATAGGAGGCCGGATATATGCAGCTGCGTGATATTTACAAAGTGGCCGAAGAAGCCGGGATAGGCGAGGAATACGTCATCCCTTACGGGAAAAACAAAGCCAAAGTCGATTTGGGGATCCTTGATTCCCTTGGGGAGAGAAAGGGAAAACTTGTCTTGGTGACCGCCATCACCCCAACCAAAGCCGGCGAAGGGAAGACGACCGCCTCGATCGCTCTTGCCGAGGGCCTTGGGCAAATGGGAAAAAAGGCCCTTCTTTGCCTTCGCGAGCCAAGTCTTGGCCCGGTTTTCGGGCTTAAAGGCGGAGCGACCGGCGGGGGAAGGGTGACGGTTGAGCCATCCATGGACATCAACCTCCATTTCAACGGGGACATGCACGCGCTCACCTCCTCCATCGATTTGATCGCGGCTGTCATCGACAATTCCATCTATCAGGGCAACCCGCTTAACATCGATCCGGAGCGGATCGTCTGGAAAAGGGCTCTTGACGTCAATGACCGAGCCCTCCGCTCGATTAGGGTCGCCGAGGACGACAAGAAGTGCGAGCCTCACAAGGCCTCGTTCGTCATCACGGTCGCCTCTGAGCTGATGGCGATTTTCTGCCTCGCCTCCGGCCCTGAGGATTTCCTAAAACGCCTTAAGAGGATTACGGTCGCCTTCGATAAGGAAGGCAAGCCAATAACCATAGGCGATCTGAAGGTCTCCCATGCCGTTATGAGGCTCATGAAAGACGCCTTCAACCCGAACTTAGTCCAAACCTCGGAAGGGAACCCCGTCTTGATCCATGGCGGGCCCTTTGCCAACATCGCCCATGGCTGCAATTCCCTTATCGCCACCGATTTGGCCCTCCGCCTATCGCCTCTTGTCATAACCGAAGCCGGCTTTGGGGCCGACCTTGGGGCCGAGAAGTTCCTCGACATCGTCTGCCAGGAAGGGGCGATTAAGCCGGATATGGCGGTTTTGGTCGCGACCATCAGGGCCTTGAAGATGCATGGCGGGGTCGCCTTCGACGATTTGTCTACCCCAAACGTCGAGGCGCTCCAGAGGGGAATGGCCAATTTGGACAAGCATTACTCAAACCTCGCCTCCTTTGGCTTGCCCATAGTCGTCGCCATCAACCATTTCCAAGCCGATTCGGAGGAGGAAATAAAGGCCTTGGAAAGCCATTGCGAGGCCAAAGGGTACTCTTTTGCCTTCCTCGACGGGTACCTCCGCGGCGGGGCTGGGGCCGTCGATTTGGCCAAGAAGGTCATTTACACCTTGGACAATTCCCATTCCTCCTATGCCCCCCTATATCGGAAGGAAAGCCCGGTTGAGGAGAAGATAGAAACGATTTGCAAAAAGATCTATGGGGCGGATGGGGTCGTATATTCGCCTATAGCCAAAGAGAAACTCTCCCAATGCGCCTCCCTTGGCCTTTCCTCCGCCTATGTCTGCATGGCCAAAACCCCGAATTCACTTTCCGACGACGCCAAGAAGCTAGGCGTCCCCAAAGGCTTTTCCATCAACGTCAGGGACGTCGATTTCGCTTCCGGGGCCAATTTCGTCATTCCCCTATGCGGGACGATCTTCACGATGCCTGGATTGCCCAAAGTCCCGGCGGCCGTCAAAATGGAGGATGAGCCATGGAAGTGATCGAGTATGCCCTTTACGACGAAGTCGAGATGAAGAAGGCTCATCCCTGCTTCCGCCGCTCAAAGAGGTTTCAGATCGTCCGGGTTGGGGCCGACATCAAGATAATGTGCCTAGGGTGCGGGAATGTCATGATGATCGACCGCGATAAATTCAATTCGAAAATCAAGAAGGTCATCGCCCACCACGATGCCCCATTGGCCAATAACCTTTAGAGCCTTTGGCCCAACAAGCCTCCTATTTGCAATCGGGAGGCTTGTTTTTTGCGTTTATTCCGCGGCGTAGGCATAACCAAGTGGTTTGGGAAGGGAGAGAAGCGGGTTAAGGCGCTTTTCTCCGCCTCCTTTTCCTTTCCTTCAACCGGCCTAATCGGGATAAAAGGCGAAAGCGGATCGGGGAAATCGACCCTATTGGGACTTTTGGCCAAGTTCGACGTACCCTCGAAAGGGCGGCTGTCTTTTGGGAGAATTGGGTATTCTCTATTGGCAAAATCCCGGCTAAGGGCTTTTAGGCGAAAAGGCATCGGGTTCGTTTTCCAGCATTTCAATTTGTTTGAGGAAAAGACCCTGCTATATAACATCGCTTTCCCTTTGCTTGCCGCCGGGATGGGTAAGGGGAAAGCTTTTGCCAAAGCGCGGAAGATCGGCTTAAGACTGCTTGGCGAAGGGACGCTAAACAATGTGGCCGCGAATTGCAGCGGCGGGGAAAGGCAAAGGGCGGGGATCGCGCGGGCTTTGGTCGGTGAGCCGTATTGCCTTCTTTGCGACGAGCCAACGGGCGCGCTTGATGAGGGGAACTCCAAACGCGTTATGGACATCTTATCAAGCGAAGCGCAAAACCGCCTTGTCGTCGTCGTTTCCCATAACGAGGAATTGCTTGCTGAATACGCGGACGCCGTTTTCGTTTTGAAAAACGGCAAGCTTGTGGGCGGAGCTGACATCGAAAGCAAGACAAAGGAGGTGGAATTGAAGGAGCCGCATAGGCTTTCCCTATGGTGGGCAAGCGACCTATTTGGCTCGTTGAAGCGTTCCTATAAAGCTCTCTTGGGACTATTTTTCTCCTGCCTAATCGGGTTTTGCTCGTTGCTTCTTTCGCTTTCCTTCTTCTTTGGCCAAGGGCCCTCGATTACTGAGGCGCGGGTTAATTGCCTTGACGCCCCCCTTGCTTCGGTATCAATGCAGGAGGATGTTTCGCTTGACGATTCTCTTTTGTCTTTGGTAAAGCAAAGCCGGCCTTCGAGGCAAAGCGTTGAAAGCCTATTTTCCGAAATAGAAGGAGTTATGGTCAAAGAGGATTATTCCTTCTTTTTGCCTTCCTCGATCGAATTCGATGTCATTGGGGAAAGCGTAAGCGTCGAGGCTTCGCCGGTATATTCGTTTGCCCTTCTTGATCTTAAGGGCATTGGGCTACGGGGAAATGTGCCGGAAGACGATTTATCCTATTGCCTGATCAACGAAGAGCTAGCGAGGCTTTTCCCAGACGAGGCCATTGGGCAGGTAGTTTCCTTTGCTTGCGGCGGGATGTATTCCGGGGAGGGATGGGAGAAGGAGATCTCGCTTACTTTGCGCATGGAGGTGGCGGGCGTGGTTAACGAATTTCCGTTTTTGAATACCCCTCGTCTTTATTATTCCTATATCGCCTTGGATGAACTAATGGGCGAATGCGCGGCCTATGAATCGGAAAAGGGCGTCGTAAGCTTGGCCGAATTGGCTTTTGTTGCCAAGCCCGATTCGTATTTTTCCTGCTACAAATATTTGGTTTTTGCAACAAAAAGATGGGGATTGCAGGAATTTTTCGATAAAATCGATGCCTTCTCAAAGGAGGATTCGCCCCTTTCCTTTTCCTCTAGGGCTTATCTGACTTACGATTCGTTTGCCTCGCTTAGCGGCGCCCTTTCGACTTGCCTATATGCCTTTTTGGCCATTGAGGGGACGCTTGCGGCGGGGATATTGTTCCTATGTTGCGAGCAGCGTTACGCATCGGAAAGGAAACGGTGTGCCATCGCCATCGCCCTTGGGGCAAGCGGGCTATCCGCGTTGCTAAGGATGGGGAGTCCGATATTCGTCGCCTTGCTTTCCTCTTGCCTGGCCTCCTTGCTTTTTAGCCCTTTGCTGATGGCTATTGGAAACTTCCTCTCCCAAAGCTTTTTCGGGTTGAACGGACTTTTCTCCTTTTTGTCCATAGGCAACTATTTTTCCTTTGTCTTCCCCATCGCCCTTTCTATTGCCTTTGCCTTGGGATTATTGTGCTTCGCTTTGCTTCTACTTAGGATGCGTTCGCTTTCCTTGTCTAGGGAGATGAAGGATGAATAGCGAATTCGTCAGGCTTTCGCATGTAAAAGTGCTTTTTGGCAAGACAAAGGCATTGAATGACGTCAATATAAGTTTCCCATCACTCGGCTTTTTCGGCCTTTATGGGCAATCCGGGTCAGGCAAATCCACCTTCTTAAACGTGGTGGCTGGGTTATGCAAGCCAACCTCGGGAATGGCGATGGTCATGCAAAGGGAGATCGGAAGGCTAAGCGAGGAGGAGGCGAGGGCGTTTCGCCTTGGCCGGATCGGCTTTTTGGATCAACAAGTCTCCCTGCTAGATTCCGACACGGTCCTCTCCAACGTCCTTTTCCCGATGGAAAGCTATTATGGGGACGAAAGAAGGATGAAGAGGAAGCGGGCCCTGGATTTGCTCTCCTTGGTTGGTTGCCTTCATCTTAAGGATAAGAGGCCGCGGGATTGCAGCGGCGGGGAAAGGCAGCGCATCGGCTTGGCCGTCGCCTTGGCGACTTCTCCGAGTATCGTTTTGGCCGATGAGCCTAGTTCGGCGCTTGACTTCGAATCCGCGAAGATGATCTTCGAGGCCCTTCGTCAGGTCTCTCGAAGCGCGTTGGTCATCGTCGTCAGCCATGACTATGGATTGCTTTCTTCCTATTGCGACGTTATTTATTCCATGAAGGATGGGGCGATAGAGGAAAGGAAGGAACTTCGCGAATTTTGCCTTGAGAGCAAAATCCCGGCATTGCGGTTAACAGAGAGGAAAAGGAAAAACAACCTTCCCTTCCTTTTCCTTTTACGGCACGCTTACCGCATTTTGTCTGGCAAAAGGTTTCGCTTCCTTTTGCTTTTGTCCTCTTTGGTTGTTTCCTTTTTGGGCGTTGGAGCCGGGTCTTACCTAAGTGACGCCATCGAAAATGAGGTGTCCGGGGCTTTGTCCTCATTGCTTCCCTCTTCGGAGTTGGTCATGAGCCGGAAAGGTGGGGGCGATGGGGGAAGCGAGACGCTTGTCGCCATAAGCCAAACCAACCTGCTTCGCCTTGAGCAGGCCATGGGGAAGGGGATACTTGGGTCCGGGGAATCGCTATTATTCGATTTCGAGTCGCTTTTCTCCGATCAAGACGACTTCGCTTTGCCTTATGGGGCCAAGCGCGTCGACTTGCCTTATTTTCGGGCTCGGAGCATCAACGATTTCCTTTGGCTTGATGAAAGGGAGAGGGAGGTGTTTCCCCATCACCCATTGGCCATGGATGATGACGACGTGGTCATCGGATTGCCTTTTGACGAGATGGCCTCACTTTGCTATTCCTTTGGCATTCAAAGGGACTTCAAGTCGCTTGGCTCAATTTGCGATGGTTCGCTTCGTTTATCGATAAGCCTGGTGAACCAAAGCATTGGCTTTGAAACCGATGAGCTTCTTAACGTCGTTGGGTTCATCCAGGCGCCTTCGCCTTGCCTTCTTCATCTTAACCATCATTGGAATCGGTATTTCTATGTCGAGCATCTTAATTTTCGACCCAGCGTTTCCTCCGACCTAGATAACCCTCAGACGGTTTTCGCCTTGCCTTACGTTTGCTTTCCCTCCTCGCCAGAGGAGTTCTTGTTGTTAGCTAGGAAAAAGGGAATCGATGAGTTCGTTGCCTTTGATTTCTATTTGCCGACTTATCTGCCCACCCTTTATGGCGCGGCGGAGGAAAATTGGACAGGAAGAGCCTATCTGCTTTCCTATCCAAATTCGTCAATTGAAAAAGAGGCGGTGTTTTCGGTAGCTCAGGAAGAGGCCATAAGGGGATACCAGTTTTGCTCCCCGCTTTCATACTTGGCCTCAACCGATTCAATCGCCTTCGGCTTCTCATTCGCCTTTTACCTTTCCCCGGTTTTCGATGATGTCGTTTTGGCGGGGGAGACGGCCGCGAAACTTTCCCCCGGTTTGCCTTTGTCCTCGATTTCCCTTCCTTCCTCCGTTAGGGATCTCAATTATCTTTCCTCCTCTAGGGGAGGGGCGAAGTTTTTGACCTTGGATAACGGGGATTTTCCATCAATCGACCCGCAAAAGGCGTTTGGTTTGTACGTTTCTGAGTCATTATTCGAATCTTGGGGAAAACCGCGACAGGTATATTTGGCCTTTGAGTCGTACGCCGATCCAAGTTCGGAGTTTCGCGAGATCGGCTATTGCGAGTTGCCGATTTTAGGGACCGTGCGGCACCCTGGGGAAGCGGTATTCGGGAGAAGCGGCTGGATTGAGGATTTCTTTTCCGTACATGCCTTAGCCCCTTCTTATCTATATTCGCCTTCCTCAGCGTTGCTAAGCTTCGATGGAGTAGACGGAGACGAGTTAGCCGCAATGCTTAGAAGAAAATACCCTGAATATGATTTCGTCAATCCAACGTCACTTTTCGACACGAGTTTCGGAGGCGCGACCACTTACGTAAGCTTCGTTTTGCTTTTGTTTTCTTTGCTTTGCCTCCTTCTTTCCTTTGCCTTGTTTGCCTATGCCTTCTCCCTTTTTAGGATTGAGCTTTCCAACGAGTCGCGCCTATTTCGTCTGCTTGGTTTTTCCCTCTCCGATGAGAGGCGGTCGCTTTTCGCCATTTCCTTCCTCGTGAACCTTTTCGCCTTCCTTTCCTCTTGCCTTGGCTTAACCGGGGTCATGGTATTCGCCCATTTGCTGATCACCTCCTCTTTTGGCGTCGCCTCATCCTTTGTTCTTGAGTGGGCTCCATTTGCTTTGCTTTTGCTTCTTTCTTTGCTTTTCTCCTTCGTCTCCTTGCTCCTATCGAGGTTTGCGGTTAAGCAAGGTGGCGATAAATGAAGCGACGGGGCAAGAGGCGCTTGTTTTTCTCTAATAGAGAAGCCCATTGGATTTGCCTTTCCCCATTTTGTTTTTCCTTCTAGGGCCTTTTATCCATTTTTTCCTCTTTTCTACCACGTTCAACTGATGTATATTGACCCCGGTCAAATTTTGTAACGGAATTGGCCAGGAAGGTTAAGGAGTCTCATGAAGGGAACAGTTAAAATGTTCAACAAGGAGAAGGGCTACGGCTTCATCCACGCTGAGGATGGCCGCGACTACTTCTTCCACTATTCCGCTCTCATCATGGACAAAGAAGACGAGTACAAGACCGCCGACAAAGGCGAGCTCGTCGAATTCGATGTCCAAGAGTCGGAACGTGGCCCGCGGGCAGCGAACGTTAAGAAAGCTGCTTAATAGTCAAGCGGAAGCTTCTTAGCCTTACCAGGTGGTAAGGCTTTTTTGTTTTCCTCGAAGTCGTAGCTCCCCGATGCCTTTTCCTGCTTTTCTTTATTGCGCAAAGTCATCCCCTTCAGAAGCGCCGCCAAGCTTGGCAAAAAAGCCGATGTCTTCATCCCCTGCCAAAAGCTCAATTGGCTTTCTAGCGCCGGGGAACGCCTCACCGACGACATCATCCGGGAAGGGGAGGTATACGAAGCGACCTTGAGCTTCCGCCCGCGCGGCTGCTTCCTTGAGGAGGAAAGCCTCCATAACCATGAGAAAGCTTATAAGACGGTTAAGGCCACCAAACTGGGGGAGAAGACCATCATCCATTTAGTCGGGGCCCAAACCGGGGAAAGGCTTAGCTACGTCGTGCCCTCTAGCGACCTCATCTATTCCTCCTTGATGGTGTATATGCGGAAAAAGGCCAAGAAGTAGAGGGGAAACAAAACCATAGGCCGAGCTCAATCGGCCCTTTTTTCTTTGCAAATCCCCGTTATCGCATCTAGAAATCCCTCTTGCCGTTCCATAAAGGCGGCTAAGTTCGTAGTTAACATTAAAGTTAACTAGTAGAAATGCGCCTATTAAAAGTTTACAATCCTCCTCGTTTCAGAGGAACGCTTCATCTTATGCCATTAAAAGCCGGGATCGTCGGCTTGCCCAACGTCGGCAAGTCCACCTTGTTCAACGCCATCACCAATTCCCACGTCGAGGCCGCCAATTACCCATTTGCGACCATCAAGCCCAACACCGGGGTCGTCATCGTCCCTGATGAGCGGCTCGATTTCCTCGATGCCCTTTTTCACCCGGCCAAGAAGATAAACGCCACCTTTGAGTTCTACGACATCGCCGGGCTCGTCAAAGGGGCGAGCAGGGGCGAGGGGCTCGGCAACCAGTTTTTGGCCGCCATCCGCGAATCCGACGCCATCTGCGAGGTCGTCCGCTGCTTCGACAATTCCGAGGTCATCCACGTCGAGAACACCGTCGATCCCGCCCGCGACATTGAGATCATCGACCTCGAGCTTTCGATGGCCGACCTCGAGACAGTCAACAACCGCATCGCCAAGCAAGACATCAAGGCCCGGGTGGCCCATGACAAAACCGCCGAATACGAGATGGCGATACTCCGCCCCCTGCAAGCCATCCTTGGGGAGGGCAAGCCGGCAAGGCTATGCAAGGAGCTAAGCAAAGAGCAGATCGCCTATGCCCGGAAGAACTTCTTCCTGCTTACCCTAAAACCCATCATCTACGTCGCCAACGTCGCCGATTCCGATTACCCCAACCTCGATTCCTGCGCCTACTATAGGAAGGTGAAGGAAATAGCCGAGTCGCAAAACGCCCAATGTATCCCCGTCTCATGCGAGATCGAATACGAGATTTCGCAAATCGCCGACAAGGAGGAGAGAAGGGAGTTCCTCGACTCAATCGGGGCCAGCGAATCCGGGTTAGACAAGCTCGTTAAGGCCTGCTATCGCCTTTTGGAGCTATCGACCTTCTTCACCTGCGGCAGCGATGAATGCCGGGCCTGGACTTTCAAAAACGGCATGAGCGCCCCCGAATGCGCCGGCATCATCCACACCGATTTCCAAAAAGGCTTCATCAAAGCCGAGGTCTACGATTTTGAGGACCTCAAGGCCCTTGGCTCGGAACTCGCGGTCAAGGAAGCCGGCAAACTCCGGATGGAGGGAAAGGATTACCTGATGAAAGACGGCGACTGCGTCTACTTCAGGTTCAACGTCTGATGGGGAAATACCGGATTGGCATAGGAGAGGACATCCACCGCCTTTGTTTGGGGCGGAAGCTTATCCTTGGCGGGGTTGAGATCCCGTTTGGGGAAGGGCTTGACGGCCATAGCGACGCCGATTGCCTGTTGCACTCGCTTATGGACGCTTTGCTTGGGGCGTTGGCCCTAGGCGACATCGGGGTCTACTTCCCGCCCGATGACCCAACTTACGAAGGGGCCGATTCAAAAAAGCTCGCCAAGGAAGTGGTGGGCTTAATCAAGGGAAGGGGGTATCGCGTCTCCAATTGCGACCTATTGCTCTTCGCCGAGGCCCCTAAGCTTAAGCCCTATGCCGAGGCGATTAGGCATAGCGTCGCCGATATATTGGAAGTGGGGATCGAAGACGTCGGGTTCCAGGCCATGAGCAACGAAGGGCTTGACGCGGTCGGCCAAAGAAAGGCCATTAGGGCTGTCAGCGCCGTCTTGCTTGAGAAGGCGGAAGGAGAGGAAAAATGAACAACGAAATGGAATTGAAACTCGCCTTGAAGGAGGTTTTTGCCTCCTTGGGGCTTAACTTAACCGAGCAAGACATCGTTATCGAGCGGAGCAAAGACCCCTCCCATGGCGACTATTCGACCAACGCCGCTATGAAATACGCCAAGCCGCTTGGGCTCAAGCCGCGCGATTTGGCCGCCAAGATCGAAAGCTCCTTCTCTTTGCCCCTTGTCGAGAAAATCGAGGTCGCTGGGCCGGGATTCGTCAATTTCTTCATGCGCAAAGACGCGCTTACCTCGGTCCTTTCCAAGATATTCGCGGAAGGGGAAGGCTATGGGCGAAGCGAAAGGAACGGGAAGAGGATCAACGTCGAGTTCGTCTCGGCCAACCCGACCGGCGACTTGCATTTGGGCCATACCCGCATCGCCGTCGTCGGGGATGTCATCTCCTCCTTGCTCGATTGGGCCGGCTATGACGTGACCCGGGAATACTACCTAAACGACTGCGGCAACCAGGTTGAGCACCTCGGCCATTCGATAAGGGCCCGTTATCACGAGCTTTTCGGCGAGCCGCTTGACCTTGGGACGGACGATTATCACGGCCCCGACCTCATCGAGATCGCCAAGCGGATAAAGGAAGAGCATGGCGACGCCTATTTGGTTGACAACGAGGAAACCCATCGCTTCTTCATCGCTTACGGCATCGAGGCGGAACTAGCGAAGATAAAAGCCGATTTGGATGCCTTCCGCGTCCACTTCGACGTCTTCTCCTACGAATCGGAGATCCGCAAGGGGGATACGATCGCGAAAACGATCGCCGAGCTTTCCCCTTATATATACGAGAAAGACGGGGCCCGCTACCTCAAGACGTCGTCTTTCCTCGACGACAAGGATCGGCCAATCGTCAAAAGCGACGGCTCCTACACCTATTTCATGCCCGACATCTGCTACCACTACGACAAGATGTCGCGCGGCTATGACCTGCTCATCGACGTCTTGGGCGCCGACCACCACGGCTACATCAACCGAATGAAATCGGCCCTCATGATGAAAGGCTATTCCAAAGACGCCTTGGAAGTCGAGCTCGTCCAAATCGTCAGAACTTTCCGCGATGGGGAGGAGGTTAAGATGTCGAAGCGGACTGGGAAGGCCATCACCCACCGCGAGCTCATCGCCGAGGTCGGGGTCGATGCCGTCCGCTATCTATTCGCGGAGCGCAACCAATCCTCCCACCTCGACTTCAATTACGATCTCGCCCTTGACCAAAGCTCGGCCAACCCCGTCTATTACGCCCAATACGCCCATGCCCGCTGCTGCTCATTGCTTAGCCTTGGCGGGGACATCGAAATCGATCCCTCCGGGTCAATGCTGGGCAATGAGGTCGAAAGCTCGATATTGAAGCATCTCGCTTCCTTCCCCGCGGACCTGCGCAGCTTCGCCGCCGAGAGGGCACCCCATAAGCTATGCGCCTACATCCATCGCCTGGCCGAGCTAATCCACGAATACTACGCCTCAACCAGGATCATCGATCGGAACAACATTCCGTTGACATCCTCGCATCTTGCGCTTATAAAAGCCTGTGAAATCGTTATGAAGAACGCCCTTGGCTTACTAGGCGTAAGCGCCCCAGCCAAAATGTAAATCAGGCGATTGCCGAATAAGGAGAACGATATGAACAAGAAAAGCATGATCGACGCCGCCATCGAGATCATCGAGAAAGAGGGGAAGGGCCTCGCCTTCCCGGAACTGTGGGAGAAAGTCTGCGACGAATGCCAAATCCCCGACGTCGATAGGCCCAACAGGATCGGGCACTTCTACACCGACCTCTCGCTTTCGGGGAAATTGCTTTTCACCAAAGAGCAGCTTTGGGATCTGCGGACCCGCCACAAATACAAGGAAGACTCCTTCCTCGGGCTCGCCTATGCCGACGTCAACACCGAATCCGATTCCTCTTCCGATAAGCGCGAGGAGGAGAATTACGACTTGGCGGTCGCCGGTAAAGACACCATCGATGACGACGACGATGTCCCCGACACCCCCCAGGAAGACAAGATGGAAGAGGGCCTTCGCCCGAACCAGGATTTCAATTCCTGATAATCCATATATGAAGATAAGGCTCCATATCGGGGCCTTTTTTGATGCTCGTGTTGTCTATCTCCTGCTATTATCCATTCGGTTTGATCTTAACCGCGTACTACCTCCAGGGGCGATTTGGACCCAGGATGTACTTCGACGCCTTTGGGTTTCGACTTGGGTTTATCCACGGGCTTTTGCCTATGCCTCTTGGAGGTCCAGAACCTCCCCAAATTGGTCATCTGCGATAAATCCAAAAATTAGCCAAAGAGGAAATCGAGAAGGCGGTCAATTTGCAGGAAAAGCACTTTAAGACCAAGGATTCGATTGTTTAAGCTGTTAAAAACTACTGAACAAAATTACAAGTTCTTGCAAAAATGTTCATTGGCATCAAATTGTTCCGTCTCTATCGGTATTAATTTTATGATTAAACCGCTAAATACTTGCAAATTTGATCAACGCAGTGTCTGAGTTCATGAAGGCAGCTGCAATTAAAAAGATAAATGTTATCGACGTTATCTTTGAGTTTTGAAATTACTGAACGAAACTGTGAAAACTTGTAAAATTGTTCAATATTATTGATTTGTCCAGTTTTACTCGGGATAATATTACTGAACAAAATTACAAGTTCTTGCAAAATTGGTAGATACATATGGAAGTAAAAAGAGAACGATACCTAAACGAACTGATTGAGAGGATTAATACACCCCAAATAAAGGTAATCACCGGAATTCGCAGATGTGGCAAATCCTATCTGCTGAACAAGCTTTTTCGTGATTACCTAATTGCAAATGGAAATAGAGAAGACCACATCATCTCCGTTTCTCTTGACAGCCTTCAAACCCTTCAGTTTCACGATCCTTTTAAGCTAGATAAGCACATCAGGGATCAGATTGTCGATGATGGGCATTACTTCATCTTTCTCGACGAGATTCAGGAAGTCGACAAGTTCGTTTACCTTCTCAACGGCTTAATGCAAATAAGCAACGTCGATGTCTACGTCACCGGTTCCAACTCTAAGTTCTTGTCCAAAGACGTTATCACCGAGTTCCGTGGCCGAGGCGATCAAATCCATATTAGGCCTCTTTCATTTAAGGAATACTATGAGGCCGTCAACCAGGATTTCGATTTTGCTTTGGATAGTTATTTGATTTATGGGGGCTTGCCTCATGTTGCGACTTTAGACAAGGCTGAACGGAAGAAAGCCTATTTGGAAAACCTTTATTACGAGATTTATCTAAGGGACATTAAGGAAAGATATGGGATAAGGAACGATTCTGAACTGAGCGAGTTATTGAACGTCGTTTCCTCTTCGATTGGTTCTTTGACCAGCTTGACCAAACTGTCTAATACATTCCGAAGCGTCAAAAACGTTTCCATCTCGAAAAACACCATCGCCTCTTATCTTCAATATTTTGAGGATTCCTTCCTTGTTGAACCTACGGAACGTTATGACATAAAGGGCAAAAGGTATATCGATAGCCCGCGTAAGTACTACTTCACCGACTTGGGCTTAAGGAACGCCCGGCTTAATTTCCGGGAGAACGAGGAACCGCATTTGATGGAAAACCTCATTTACAACGAGATTCGCATAAGGAACTTCTCCGTCGACGTCGGGGTCGTCTTCGTCAATGAGAAGAACCAAAACGGCAATTACGTCAGGAAACAAACCGAAGTCGATTTCGTCTGCAATAGGGGAGACGAGAGGTATTACATCCAGTCGGCTTACCGGATCCCAACTTTTGAGAAGGAAAAGCAGGAAGTCAGGCCTTTGGAAAACATCCCGGATTCTTTCAAGAAGATCGTCATAGTCAGGGACAACATCGGCTTAAGAAGGGATAACCGAGGCGTCGTGACCATGAGCCTTAAGCAATTTCTATTGGATGAGAATGCCCTCAATCTATAAACGGCAGGGCAACCTATAGGTGCATGAGAGCTCAGGCCAAGGACGCCGGAGCATTGCGGCGAGCTCTTTTGCCCAAGGATGTTCAAGCGTTTCACATCTCCTAACGCCGGATAACTTCACCACGTTGCGTTTTTCCTTTCCAAGGCGAGTCTGGGTTTGCTATATTTATCGGCTTCCCATGGAAGGGTATTCGGAGCTGTTTGGCATCATAAGGCGAAATGAGCGCATCGCCATCTACGGGCATTGCCTCCCGGATGGGGATTGCTATGGCTGCCAAATCGGTTTGCGCGATATCCTCCGCCTCGCATTCCCAGAAAAGAAAATATTCGCAATCGGAAGTGGAATTCCGCAATTCAGCCATTATTTTGGCGAAATGGATGAGCCTTCCGAAGAGGATTTGCGGGGTTCGCTTGCCATAATAGTCGACGTCAGCTGCCTAAGGAGAGTGGAGAGGAAGGAAGTCTACCTTAGCGGCGAATTCATCAAATTCGATCACCACACCCCCAATCGGGAAGGTGAGGAATTCCCCTTTCCCTGCGCCTTGGAGCCGGAGCGCGTCTCCTGCGCCGAGATAATCGCCGACTTCGCCCTCTTCAACAAGCTTGAGATCCCTGCATCCGCCGCCTCCGCCCTCTATTTGGGGATGGTGACCGATTCGGGGAAGTTCGCCTTTTTCGGCACCAACCGCCATACCCTTGAGCTCGCCCATATCCTCATCAACAAAGGGGCGGACCCCAAGGGCATATTGGACCTCGCCTTCTTTGAGCCAGATGAGGTCAAGGCCCTCAAGCGCTTCATAAAAAGGAAGGCGAAAAGGAAAAACGGGGTCGTTTATTGCTACCTCAAGCCCGAAGACTATGAACAATTCGGCGTTTTGTTCCAAAAAGCCGGCGATCTGGCCAACGTCTTGGGGGAGAAGGGCAAGTCGATCGCCTATGCTTTGTTCACGCAGTCGAGGACCGGGCATGTTCGGGTTGAGCTGCGTTCCAACTCGATGCACTGCGTCCAGCCGATTGCCATCAGCTTTGGCGGCGGGGGACACCGTTTTGCCGCCGGGATCGACTACGATGACCCTTCTTGCTGCGACGTCGAGGCGATTGTTGAAGCCCTTAGCCGCGCCGAATTGTATAATGGGAAGGATGAATGAGGGACTGAAGATGGAATTTGATCTCGATACCTTGCTGCAAGAGGCCATTAAGGCCACCCGCTTGGCCGGGGAGGGGATAATGGCTATATACGCGACCGATTTCGCGGTTGAGATAAAGGAAGACGATTCCCCAGTCACCCAGGCCGATAAGCAAGCCGATGCCCTAATAAGAGAGTATTTGGGGAAAAGGTTCCCCGAGATCGGATTTTTGACCGAGGAAAGCATCGACACCAAAGACCGCCTCCATCAAAAGGCCATTTGGATCGTCGATCCCGTCGATGGGACGCAGGATTTCGTGAATAGGACCGGCGACTTCACCACCAACGTCGCCTTATGCATCGACCACCAGATCGTCATCGGGGTCATCAATTGCCCGGCTTTAAGGAAAACCTATTGCGCGGTCAAAGGCGGCGGGGCGTTTGTGATGGACGAAGAAGGGAACTCCACGAGGATCCACGTCTCTAATAGAAAGGAAGGGCTTCGTTACATGTGCTCGGTAAGCCACTATAACGAAAAGGAGAAGGCTTTCTACGCCGCCCATGCCGATCGCTTCCTTGGGGAGCCAAAAGCCGTTGGGGCGGCTTTGAAGTTTTGCTTGCTAGCCGAGGGGAAATTCGATTATTTCATACGCATCTCCGGCGGAACGAAGGAATGGGACGTGGCCGCCGGCGACATCCTAGTCCACGAAGCCGGGGGGATTATGTGCGAGCCAAGCAAAAAGAAGTTCGCCTATAACCGCGAAGACGTTTATAATCGGAATGGTTACGTGATGGCCAATTCCCAAGATAACCTCATGCTTGATTGATCGTCCTAGGGGTGCCGCTTCGAAAGAGGCGGCTTTTTTGTTGCGCGTAACCTTCCTATTTTCCCATATCACCATGTGAAAACCGCCGGGTTTTGTTGAGCGTCATGCAACAAAATCCGTTTTATGCCTAAACAAAACGAGCTCAGCCTTATGTTGCTCTATCTTTTGATTGAGCGTTACCACCAATGAAAAAACTCGATGAAATGTGGGTTTTTCCTTCTAACGGCTGCATTTGCGTTTATCCAATTTATCAGTAGCCATTTCGCGATATCGAGGGCAAAAGAGGTTTTCCCATTGAGTTATGGGAAAATTGCTCATCTAATATTTATTGCAAAACAAGCAACAAAAACGTTGCAAGACTAGCAACATAGTGTTAATATACTGCCGAAAGGAGAACCAACATGGACAAAAAATTCGCAAGCCGGTTCGCCGAAGCTCTAGACCATAGCGGCCTTAAACAAAGCGATCTGGCCAAGCGGCTTGGAGTCAACCGCTCAAGCATAAGCCGCTACAGATCCGGGGATTGCGTCCCCGAGGACTTCGAGTTCATCCGCCGCATGGCCGAGGAGCTTGGCGTCTCCCCAGCCTGGCTTTCGGGGATGGAGGAGAAGAAGGAGAATGAACCAATCTGCAAAAAGGGGATGACGAGGAACAAAATCGACCGGCGGCTCGATTCGCTTGACGAGAAGGGCCTTTCCAAGGTATTGCTCTTCATAGACGAATTCCTGCTCGACGATAAGAAATAAGGAGAAAAACAATGATAGAAGAAGAAATCAGGCTATTTTCCAATAGGCTCAGGGGCATAATGTACGAAAGGCAGGTTACTGCCCAGAGCCTTTCGCGGATGACGGGCATCGGCGTCATGGACATCATCGATTTGATGAAGGGGGAGCGTGAGCCCACGTCCGATGAGCTGAATCAGCTTGGCAACGCCCTTAACGTCGAGCATTTCGTTTTGACCGGTTTCGCCTTGGTGCCTTTCTCGGAGAAGCGGGAATTGGTCGGCGTAATCAATGACCGGCTTGAGTTTTGCTCGACCAAGCAGACAAGGAAGATCCTTTCCTTCATCGACAAATTCGTTTTGTGCGGGGCAAAGTAAAATGGACCTGGAAAAAATCTGGAGCAAGAGCAAGCACAAAAGAAAAGGAAGGCCCTTCACGGCGATTAAGGTGTGGCTTGTCGTCGGAACCGTCCTCACGTGCATTTTCGGCGGCCCGTTCTCCATCCTATTTTCCTTTGGGCCCGCCGGCATAACCATCGGATACATCCTCGGCATCATCGCCTCAGTCACAACCTGCGTGCTCACCTACCATCGGATCAATACGGCCAATAGCCAAAAAGACATCGTGCCATTCGCCGTCTGCGCGTTGCTTTTTTGCTCGCTTATCGGCGGCATTCTCTTGTTGATGGTGAAAGATAGCCAGTGGATCGATACCTCGGAGAAGCCTCCCTTGCCGCTAGAGGGCGGCGCAGAGGAAAGCGACGGCAACGAGGAATGGCGGTTTAGATAAGGAAAAGCGCTCCCCAAGAAGCTTGGAGGGCGCTTTTGCTTTGCTTTATTGGCTTTCCTGCCTCGATTCGGCGATTTTCCTATTGAGGTAATCGTTAAGCAAATCGGATGGGATGTCGTCGGTTTTGACCCCGATTATCCCCGGGACTTCCTCCATCAGGATGATCTCGACGCCGCTGGAGATGTCTTCCCCGGCCAAGGAGCAGCCTTCGCAGGCCCCGACCATGGCGACGTAGACGATCCCATCGCGGATCCCGACCAAATCGATGTCCCCGCCATCGCGGCGAAGGAACGGCCTTATCTTATCAAGGGTGGCGATGACCGCCTTTTTCGTCTCTTCCTCGTTCATACGGCGGTTATTGTAGTTAGGGCAATTGCCTAATGCAAATGTTTTACTTGGCCTTTTTTTCCTTCTAAGAAGGAAGCGCTCCGTTTTGCGCTTTTCCGGATTCGCGATATAATCGCCATTTGCCAAGGAGTTATCCAATGAAAGAACTGAAAGTATTCGAGGAATGGCCATTCAAGGTCCCCTCAATCAAGAAAACGGTGGCGAAGATCAACGAATTCGCCGAGGCGCTCCAAAACGCTACCTCGGCTAAGCAAGCCATCGCCATCGTCAAGCGGCATGGCCGCTATAGCGACAAGGTGAACAACGAGTTCACCCACATTTCCGTCTGCTATTCGATCGACACCGCCAATAAGCGCTACAAAAAGGCGATGGACGTCTTAAACGAGGGCAGCCCCCTTATAAGCGCCGCCGAGGTTAATTTCTCCAAGGCGATGCTATCCTCCCCCTATAAGGAGGAGATGGAGAAGGCCTTTGGGTCGTTCCTGTTCACGATGCTCGAGTTCTCCCTCAAGTCATTCGACGAGAGGATAGTGGAGGAAGCGGTGGAGGAAAACCGCCTTTCCACCCAATACGCCGAGAAGATCGCCTCCGCCAAAATCGAGTTCCGCGGCGGCGTCTATAACCTCCCTCAGATGGGGAAGTTCATGGAAGACCTCGACCGCAACACCCGCAAGGAAGCCTCCGAAGCCTATTATGGTTATTTGGAAACGATTCAAGATGAGCTCGAGGACATTTACGATAAACTCGTCAAGGTCCGCGACCGGATGGCCAAGAAGCTCGGCTATGCCAATTACGTCGAGCTTGGCTATCTCCGGATGAACCGCTTCGACTATACCAAAGACGACGTGAAGGCCTATAGAGAGCAAATCCGCGAATTCGTCACCCCGATCGCCGCCAAGTTGGCTAAAAGCCAATTTAAGCGCGTCGGCATCAAAAAACCGGCTGTCTACGACATGGGCCTCATGTTCAAAGACGGCAACCCAACCCCCAAGGGCGACACCGCCTACAAGATCGAGATGGCGAAGAAGATGTATGCCGAGCTTTCCCCGGAAACCGGCTTCTTCTTCCCCTATATGGCCGACCACCACGTCCTCGACCTCGAGGCCAAGCCCGGCAAGCAAAGCGGGGGATACATGACCTATTTCCCGGTGTACCAGATCCCCTTCATCTTCTCCAACTTCAACGGCACCTCCGGCGACGTCGACGTCCTGACCCACGAATTCGGCCATTCCTTCCAAGCCTACATGGCGCGGAAGATCAAGGTCCCCGAATACCGGATGCCGACGATGGAAAGCTGCGAGATCGACTCGATGTCGATGGAGTTCTTCGCCGAGCCGTGGATGGATCTTTTCTTCGACGACCCGGTCAAATACCGTTACCTCCACCTCGCCTCCTCCATCTCCTTCCTCCCCTATGGGGTGACGGTCGACGAGTTCCAGCACTGGGTTTACGAAAACCCGGAGGCGACTCCGGCTATGCGCGATGCCAAATGGCATGAGCTCGAGCTAAAATACACCCCCTATAAAGTCGATTGCTACGGCGATTGCGCCTATATGGCAAGCGGGCACCGCTGGCTCACTCAGGCCCACATCTTCGAATCCCCCTTCTATTACATCGACTACACCCTCGCCCAGGTCGTGGCCTTTGAGTTCTTCAACCTCGATAGGAAAAACCACGCCTTGGCCTGGAAACGCTATCTCAAGCTTTGTTCCCTCGGCGGGCGTTACCCATTCAGGACGCTTCTTTCGAAATGCCATATGAAGGACCCGTTCCAGCCTGGCGTCGTCGAACAGGCGGTCAAGCCCCTAACGAAAGTGCTTAAGGGATACGGATTATAAGAAGAAAAAACGGCTTGCCTTCCGGAAGGTAAGCCGTTTTCCCTTAGGACAAGGCTGCCCAGGTTGGAGATCTGCCTCTGCCCGTGAAAAGAAGATTTCCGACGAGCACATCCTTTTCGGTCCGTTTCGTCCTGGGCGTCCAACTCCCAGACGGCGGTCATTTGTCTTTTTTGCTTGAATCGGCGTAGGCTTGGATGTCGTTTTTGATTTCCTCAAGGCGGCTGAGGCTGCTTATCCGGTTCACGTAGCTGGAGAGGATCGTCATTATCCGGTCTCTTTCCAACCAGACGTCGATCCTTTTTCGAACATTGGCTCGCGGCTTGGTGTAGCCGTTTACGTAGTTGTACATCGTCGATGTCGATACGTGTAGGGCGGCGGCTAGCTTGGGTAGGGTCAACCCCTTTTTCGTGGCCCTGGTCACCAGCTCGTCTATTTTGTCCCTGCCATTGTTTTCGATGTCCATATTCTAAACCTGCCTATCGCTTTAATCTTGTAGTGTTTCTTCCAACTTTTCCAAAGGGTACTTCCGATCAAGGTAGTCAATGAAAGGCTTGGCGGAAATGCCCTTTCCCGTTATTTGCCTAATCCAGTCATCGGCGTCTAGGTAATCGTAAGGGATGTCAAACTTAGCGAGCCAATCAAGGATTGGCTGACAATCGCCTTGCCTAAGCGCCTTGTCGACGTCGACTTTCTTTCTCAAAGCCTCATAGATCAAAGCCCCATAGATGTTTCCAAGGGCATAGGAGGGGAAATAGCCAAACGAGCCATCGGCCCAATGGACGTCTTGGAGGATGCCCTCTTTGTCGTTTTTCGGGCGTATCCCCAAATAGGAGGCATATAGGTCATTCCACCGATCACGCGCCTTTTCCACCGGGAGGGTCCCGTTTATGAGCTCCTTCTCTATTTGGTAACGGATCACGATGTGGAGCGAATAGGTGAGTTCGTCGGCCTCGGTCCTTATCAAGGTGGGGGCGACGCGGTTTATGTAGGCGTAAAGGTCGGAAGTGGAGCAAATGAGTTTTTCGCCCTTTATCTGCTCAATCCACTTCTTTATGTGGGGGATGACCCGCTTGTCGCGCCCGATGAAGTTCTCGAAGAAGCGGGAATGGGTTTCGCATTTGGCCATCGAGGCGATGTTCTCGGCGTAATTCAAGTAATAGCTTTCCGGCCAAAGGAGGAAGTGGAGGCAATGCCCGCCCTCATGGAAGGCGGTGTAGAGGGAGCTGCGCCAATCGGACTCGTCGAAGCGGTTGGTGGCTCTAGAGTCGAAGCGCGATATATGGTCGGAGAAGGGGTGGGTCGAGACCGCTATCCCGGTCGTTTCCCTTTTTATGCCGATAAACGAATAGGCTTTGTCGGCAAGCCGCCTTTGCTCATCCTCGTTTAGGCAGGGCATGGGGATATATTGGAGGGTCATCGGGGTCAATTCGACTTCCCTTAGCTTTCTTTTTAGGAAAAGCGAAAGCTCGCCGAAGATCGCGTCCAACGCCTCTTCCGTGAGCCCCCTGTCCGATTTTCTCAAGGCCACCTCGTAAAGGGTCTTCTCGCCTTTGCGGCGGTACGAGCATTCCTTCCGGCAGGCTTCGATTGTTTCCTTTAGATATGGAAGATAGGAATCCCAATCGCCCGAAGCAAAGGATTTTGGCCATTGGACCATGGTGGCGAGGTAGGCCTTGTTGATGCTTTCCCTTTCCTGCTTTGGGCAAATCTCGCAATAGTCGGCTTCTTCCTTCAATAGCCTTAACCTTGCCCCAAGCGGGCCTTTTGGATCTTCGGATAAAGCCTCCTCAAGCAGGCATCGGAAGTCGCTAGAGGAGAAGACGGCGCTTTGCTCAGACTGCAAAAACCCAAGCAAATCGGCCTCGGTCGCCTTGCCCTTCTCCGGGGCGATGGTCTCAAGGTCGAAATTGACGATGGAAATAAGCCGGCGCAGCGATCTTAACCGCTGCAAATAAGGCGTTAGGCCCTCAATTGGTTTCGTTCCCATATCGTTCTCCTCCCCGCGGTTTATGATAATGCGAATAGAGCCAAATTAAAACCCAAACAATGCTTAATAAAACTTCGCATTTCGATAATTAAACCCGCAAAATGGGCATTAATTTTGTCAATTTACGGGGTATTAAAGCCATTCGCGTCAATGGCTTAGGATAGCGAGGAGAAGTCGAGGTCGACTTCGGTCGAGCCGAAGTCAGAGAAGGTCATGGTGACGTTCCCCTCGGTGAAGCCACCAAGGATCGAATAGAAGTAGGAGATGGAGGAGAGGCGGGAGGAGGCCAACTCGATTGCCAAATTTTGGGCGGCCCCGGCCGTCGTTAGCTCAAAGGGGTTCTCGCAGACATATTTGGCGACGATCGAGGCGTTGTCGTTGTCATAGGAGACGAAGCGGGTTTCGGATTCGGATTTTAGGATAGTCGAGTCGAAACCTTGGAAGTTCGGGTAGAATTCCTGAACCGTGGCGGCCGTCGTCTTGTTGCCTTTGACAAGCCCTTCTTTGCCGTTGGTGAAGCTATATACCCCATCCTCAAGCTCGAGATAGCCAAACGGAAGCGTGTCCCCGGATTCGGGGATGTCGCAATAGATCGCATCGTCGGCGAAATAGTAATGGTAGACGGTGTCGCCATACTCATCGTGGTGGTCGAGGTGGGTGATGGTGAAGGAGGTGGTGAGGGTGTTGAGGAAGGCCTCATCGAGGAGGTCATGTTCCTTTTGCCTTTCATAGGGCTTTGGGGCTTGGTTTACGTAAGTGGTGGAAACGACCTGCAGATCGATTTGGAAATCAAGCGGATCGCCATAGGAATCGACCCCCTCGCCGAAAAGCAAGACCTTGCTTATCGCCGTCTCTTCGACTTCGACCCGAAGGCCTTTGAAGTCGAATTCGTAGCCGGTTATCGTCCTTCCCGCCTCCTGAATGAGCTGCAGGTTGCCGACCATGTAGGTAGACGGATCGCTTGTTTGCCGCCAAGCGGATAAGGGCAAGGAGGCAAAGGGGTTGGCGAAATCCTCCCATTCGTATTGCTTCCCGGCGTCCTCGACCCTGACGTATTCAACCTCGTTTTGGGCGTTGACGTAATAGGTGTAGGGGAGGTCGCCGCGCTTAACGATGTTCGATTGGTAGCTTTGCCCGGTCGAGACTTGCTCAAGGGAATAGAAGGATTCCGGGTTGAAGGAGACCTTCAAGGTCGAGGTGTAGTCGTCGCGGACGGGAAATTCCATGTCGTAACGGAACTGCGCTTCGCCCTCTAAAAGCAATGAGCCGGAGATCTTAGAAAGCATTTCCCGGGTAAGCTCAAATGGGTGCTTGCTCGATTCAAGGGAGGAAGAGCTTTCCGAAGGCGGGGTGGAGGAGCCTCCGGTGGAGGCATCTGGGCCGCAGGAGGCCAAAAGGGCGGCTATGGCAAATAGGAAAGGCCTTTTCATGTTCGCTATGCCCCGACGGTGAAGGTGATGGCGATGTAGGTCGATGGGGCGGCCATCGGGTTGATGCGGGCGGTCGCCGTCCCCTCGCCGACCATCTTTAAATCGAAGAAGAGGGTCTCGATCCCATTGACTTTCTCAACCCGCTGCCCCGTGCATTCGATTACCGATTCATCGTCGATTTTGATCTCGGCCGCCGGCTCAGCCCCCTCGGGCGAGAAGACGACGGCGACATAATCGGTCTCGCCGACTTTTTTCTCTATGCTTTTCTCCCCATTGGACGCGTTGGCGTCGAACCCGATGAGGTCGGGGCGGACGACCGTCACCTCCTGGGTGAAGGTTACGTCGTTATAGGAATTGCCGATGGTGATGTTGGCCTTCCCGGTCCCGACGGCCAAATAATCCCCGTCGACCAAGGCGATGACCTCCTCGTTGTCGGAGGAGAGGATGGAATAGCTTTCTTGGTCAATGGCCGTCTCCGGGCTGGCTTTCTTTATATCAAGAAGAAGCGGCTCGTTGAGGATGGCGACGTTGGATGATTTCGAGCTGGTGGTGTGGATGTCGACCTCATCGATAGAGGAGGCGAAATAGGGCGACTTGTCAAAGCTTATGTTTTGCTTTTCGTAGCTTACTTCGACCGAATAGGAGTAGACCATCGATTGGGCTAGGGCCCCTTCGGCGTTTTTCTCGTATTGGATGTTGGTGAACTCGCCCTTGAGCAAAGCGCCCTCTAAGGAGAATTCGTAGCTTGATTCGTAGGTGTAGGCGTTATCCCCCCCGGAATAGCTGCTTGAGGCCTTGACCAGGGTTATGTCGCCGTTTTTCTGCCCTTTGATGGTCAAGCCCTGGTAGTTTTCGATGTAGCTGTCGTCGGCGAGGTTCCAAAACCACTCGACGTCGTATTGGAAGGCGCCGTCTTCCCGCAGGAGGTTCTTTGCCTGCTCCTCGCTTATATCCCCCGTTTCGCCGATCGAATAGGCGTAGGCAGAGGCGAGGTTTGGCTCATGCTCCTTGGTGTTGACGTAATAGAAATAGCCGTCTTCAATCGAGGCGAAGGCGATTTCCCCCGAATCCTCGTAAATCGGGTTGAAGTCCTCGTCGACCTCGCCGGTCGCGACCGAGGTGACGCCGGAAAGCAAAGTCGCATTTTCCCCATAGGTGGTGGTGCCCCGGTGGTAGATCTCGTTTTGGGAGGTGCTCCAGGAGATTTTGGTGGCGCCTTGGCCTAGGGAAAGGGCCGACTCGCGGTATTCGGACATATCGGAAACCGTCATGTCGAAGGTGTTTTCGGCCTCGGACCCGCTAGAGGAGGGGATTGAGCTTGACGTCCCGCCGCATGAGGCGAGGGCAAGGCAAAGAATGGGTGTCAAATAGACTTTTTTCATTTTGTTCTCCTTTATTTCTCAACTGGCAACAGGCGTTGGTTGGATAAGGGCTAGCAACTGACTTCGACATAGGCCCCGGCGGGATCTATGGAAATCGAGTTAAGCTCGTAGGTATCGACGTCTGTGACGATGTCGCTCAAGGTTATTTCCCCGTCAGAGAGCGTCCATTTGAAGGTGATGGTGAACCAAGGCTCGCCATCATAGAGATTGATGAACGTCCCCGTTCCGTCTTCGCTGAAGGAGGCGGTGTAGACGTCGCCGTAATCGTCATAACTCCAGTCATTGGCGATTAAGGTGGCGGTAAGCTGCTCATCGGAGAGGTTGCTTGCGACCGTGAACTCGATTGTGTCGGTCAAAGGAAGGCCATCCGCCCCAAGACCGTTGCTTTTGGCTTCGACGACTATCTTTTCCCCGGGCACGGCGTCTTCGTTGACCTTGAGGGTGTAATATCCGTCGAAAAGGCTATCTTTCTCAAGCACCCCGTATTCCGCCCCTTCGATGATGGAGAGGGTGTAGGTGCGGTCGCTTACGTCATATGGGCCGACTTCAGCGTAGAAGGTATCGCTGCTTTCGCCCGGGAAAAGCGAGGTCAGGCCGTCGTAATTAATCGTTATCGACTCGACGGCGATTTCGCTTACCGTCACGTCGATGGTCTTGCTTACGTTTTTCGATGACACCGTGATGGTGGCGGTCCCGACGGAATTGGCTTCGAAGGTCAATCCGTCTTCGCCGATGGTGAGGACGTCCTCGCCCACCTTGTCCTCAACCTTGCTGATGCGGATCGGATCGACGATGGATGAGCCGGTCGAGGGGAGGGTCGAGCTGACTTTGACTTTATAGTTGTAGCCCGGGTTGAAGGTTTCCTCCTCCAAGCTTATCTCGAAGTCGGTGAAGTAATAGGGCGAAAGGTCCAACGGGTTTTCGATTTGCTCCCTGCTTCCATAGGTAACTTCGATGGTGTAGACGTCTTTGTCGCTTGGGGTGGCGCCTTCGGTCAGGTTCCCGTTCTCGTCGAATGGGTCGTCGTCATAGCTTCTGACGGTGTAGACGATTTTATCGATGGATAGGTCTTCGCTATAGCTGATGGTTAGGTCGTTGTAATAATAGGAGGAGAAATAGGTCCCTTCCTCCCACATGGCCGAAATGCGCAATGTCGAGCCATCGTCTTCGTAAACGCGCTTGGCCAAGGCCTCGGAGCTGCCGAGCTCGCCGTTTCCGAGGAAGTCGTTGAATAAGATGCCGCTTAATCCGTAGTTGCCCGAATAGTAGATAAGCGACAAAGCCTCCTTGGCTTCCTGCTCGCTTATGTCCTCGCCGATGGTTTTGTATTCAACCTCGGAGGGCTGCTTGCTGTCCAAGTCAAACTGGATGTCGACCAATTGATTGTCGATTATGCGGCGGTGGCGTTCGTAGGTGTTGTAGGTCGAGGTGGAGTCGTTGTCGCGGGTTTCGACGATCTCGTCGGCGTAGACGGTCGCGTCCATGACCTCGGTTCCGTCAAGGGTTTCCCCATCGTATGTTTCCCGTTTGTAGGAATAGCTTATGGAGGATTCGATTTCCTTTTCCCTGGTGTTTTCTTCCAATGCCGGAAGCTTAAGGGCGGCGATGTCGCTTGGGGAATAGACGCCGACGGAGATCTCAGCTTTGACATCGCTCCCCTTGATGGAGGCGGTCAGCTTGATGGCGGACCAAACGGAGAGGGCGTGGACCGTTCCGTCGCCATCGATCGAAATATTCCCTTCACGTCCGGATTCGACCTCGTATTCGACATAGCTCGGATCGGCGTCTTCCGGGGTCAAGGAGGCGAGAAGATGGTAGGTCTTCCCGACCTCGAGGATGTGCTTCCCGCCTTCGACGACCAAAGTCGATTCCTGGAAGCTTAGGGTTATGCCGGTTGGAATGACCGGTTCCTCGCTTGAAGAGCTTTCCGAGGATGATTCGTTGGAGGACGATTCAGAGGATGAGGATTCGCTGCTTTGCTCGCTTGAGCTTTCGCTTTCCTGACTGGTTGATCCGCTTTGACTCGACTCCTCACTAGAGGAGGGAGAAGAGGATGGGACGGCGTTGTCGCATCCGGATAATCCCATCGCGGCGACGATGGCGGCCAATATTAAGCTAGAACGTTTTGGCATTCTTGATTTCCTTTCCACGCGCGAGGCGTTCAGCCCGCAAATCATAGTCTTTTTAATCGATATTACCTAGGAAAAAATGCTTAATTTCGATAAAACCCGCAAAAGTTTCACGGATGGTGAGAATTGCATTGACTGATGATTTTTGCCCCCTTTCCCATTTGCGCTTTTTTTCGTTTTGGTGCTAAATAGAGCCGTGGTTTACAAAATCAAAGTCGGAAACGCCTTCTCATCAAACGCCTTCCATGGCGAGTTCAAAGTGCTCGAAAGCCATCTCCGAATAGAGGCCAAGGAAGTCAAAAACGGTTATCAGGTCGACATTTCCCTTGCCCCAGAAGACCGGGTTTTCGGGCTCGGGGAGTCGACAGGATCGATGAACAAAAGGGGCCGGGTCATCGTCAGCTTCAATTCCGATAACGGCCGCCACGAGGACGACACCTATAGCCTTTATAGCTCCCATAACTTTTTACTCATTGACGGAGCAAGGCCGCTTGGGCTTTTCTTCGATTCCGCCAGCCGGCTTATCTTCGACATCGGCCATGGCGACAAGTCTTTGCTTAGCGTCAAGTCCGATAAAGGCGTTGACGTCTACCTAATCGAAGGCGACGATCCCCTTTCGATAACCCGGGAATTCCTCTCCCATCTCCAAACAAGCTACGTCCCACCCCTATGGGGTTTGGGCTATGGCCAAAGCCGCTTCTCCTATTTCTCGGAGAAGGAGGTGAAAAAGGTCGCGAGGAAATACCGCCGCCACAAGCTTCCCTTGGACTACATTTGCCTTGATATCCACTATATGGATAAGTTCGAGGACTTCACCTTCAATCCCTCCCGCTTCCCCGATCCGAAAGGGATGGGGGATTCGCTATTGGAGCTTTATGGCGTCCACATCGTTCCCATCGTCGACGCCGGGATCAAGATAGCCCCTGGGTCAAAGGCCTATGAGGAGGGCATATCCGGCGGGTTCTTCTGCCTTAAGGAGGACAATACCCCGTTTAAGGCCGCGGTATGGCCGGGCTACACCCATTTCGTCGATTTCCTAAAACCAGGTGCCTCCGAGTATTTCGGTAGGCTCTTCGACTTTTATGAGGAAAGGGGGATGTCCGGGTATTGGCTGGACATGAATGAACCTTCCATTTTCTATTCCGAGCTCACCGAGAAGGCCCCAAAGAGCCAAAAAAAGGAAAGCGGCGACCCCTATTGGGAGGGCAACGGCTTCCTTTCCGATTACAAGAGCTTCTATCAATACTCGGAATCGGGCCCGATCAACCATTACGACGTCCACAATCTCTATGGCGGGCTGCTTAGTAAGGCCGTTTATGAGCATCTTTGCTCCAAAAACGGCAAACGCCCGATGATCTTCGGCCGCTCCACCTACATCGGGTCGCATTGCTATGGCGGCATTTGGACGGGCGACAACCATAGCGACTTCGCCCATCTTTCGCTTAACGTCCACATGATGCCCGGGCTTAATATGGCCGGCTTCCTCTTCTCAGGGGCCGATACCGGGGGATTCGGGGGCGATTGCGACCGCGAGTTGGCCCTCCGCTGGCACCAGTTCAGCCTTTTCACCCCATTGTTCCGCAACCACTCGGCCATTTTCACCAGAAGGCAGGAATGCTATAGCTATCGGGGGAAGAGGGATTTCAGGACCGTTTTGTCCGCCCGTTACCGCCTCCTTCCCTATCTTTATAGCGAATTGCTAAAATCTGCCCTCAACCATGACATGCTCATCAAGCCCCTTGAGTTCGTCTTCCACGACGATAAGGCGGCTAAGGGGATCGAGGATGAACTGATAGTTGGCGATTCGATTTTGATTTGCCCCGTGCTTGAACGCGGCGCCAAGGGACGGGACGTTTATTTGCCCCTCGACATGACCTTAGTCCGCTTCGACGGCAAGGAGTTTTCCCTTTCGCCTTGGCAAAAGGGGAAACGTTACCTCCCTTACTCGACCAAGGATGTTTGCTTCTTCCTCTTGCCTGGGAAATCCTTTATTGTCGGGAAGCCAGCCTTGTGCGCCAAAGATATCGATTTGCATGACGTGACTTTGTTTGGCGAGGGGCCTTATATGCAATATCTTGACGACGGCGAATCGCTTGACATCGCAAGCTGCGAGAAACGGGAAATCAAACCCGATAAGTAGTTTTTGCGCGCTTTCTTCTCCTATTTGCGGCCAAATTCAAACGGATTTGACACAGCTTATGAAATAGCCATAACCCCGGTATTCGAAATAGCCTAAGACGGAGTTTGCCCCTTTGCTTATGAGGATCTCGAAATCCCCCGTCTTATACGAGAGGAACCTTTCCGGATAGGCCAAGGCAAGGTGGCGATCCTCGCTTTGCCTATAGCCCTCGATGATCTTCTCGGCCGCTTCGGATGGGGAATGGTAGTCAAGGTTGAAGCCGGTGAATCCCAAGCTGCTTATCGGGTCTTGCGGGTTGGTGCAGCCAGGGTCGATGGTCCCGAAGCTGATGCTCCATTCCGGTATGGGGCTAGGGTCTGAGTGCGCCTGCAGAGGCGTGTTATCGTCGATAAGCAAATCCATCGACCGGCTTGCGATTGGGTTAAGGTTCACCATTGGGAAGCTTTGCGGGTAGACAATCGAATCGTGTAGGCGGCTAAGATAGCCTAAATCGTATTGGTACTCCCCATCGACCGATTGGAAATGATAATCGTAGCTTCCGTATTTCCGATACTCGGAATATCCGTAGGTGTCGATGCCTTCGTATTCCTCCTTGTCGAATTCATGGTAGGTAAGCGAATCGAGTATTTCCTTGAATTCGGGATAGGAGGAAAGATCCTCCTCGGTCGCTTTTTCCCAGTTTGGGAAACTGCGTTCAATGGGCTCGACTGGGATAAGGTATTCTTCTTTGCCTATCGAGACTGAGATGTTTCCGGCTTTGGCGTCTTTTCCAGCGATCAGGGAGAAGACTACTTTGTAATCGTAATCGCTTGAATGGCTTTCCTGCGCGAATATCCCTTCCGGGGTTTGGACGTCGATATCCTCATAATCGCCTTGCCCCCACTGGGCGAGGGAAAGGCTTACTTCCAAATCGTATTCCTTTGCCTTTTCCAAGTAGGCGGTTTGGCCATCTTCGTGGGAGTAGGTTTTGCTTATGTCGTCGTATATGTCGATGGAGAAGGAGTAGGCGTTTGCCACTTCCTTTTCGTCGTCGGTTTGGTAGCCGCAATTAAGGCAGGCGTAAAGTTTGACCTTCCTTCCGTAGCGTTCCACGGTCACGCCCGAATCGAATTGGTGGTTGCCAAGTCCGCAATCCTCATCGAAGAAGCCGGCGTAGGTGGTCCTTAATGTAATCGGGGTCTTGGGCATATTGAAGGCATAGACCCGATAGTCGCCCTCTGCTTCGAGCTCGACCTCGGTCAGATTGAACATCAGCCCGGCCTTGGCGACGTTTTTCAATTTGACCTCGACGAGGTCTCCTGGCATGTAGGCGTCTTTAAGCGGGTGTGAAAGCAAATCGAAGTTATCGATGACCTGCAAAGGAACCGGATAGGTTTTGCAAGAGGCGAGGATGGGGCAAAGAAGCGTTAGCAGGGGAATGGCAAATAGCTTTTTCATACACCCATTAGACGGATAGCGGCCGATTTTCGTTTCCCCGGTTTTCAAAGCCTTTTCTCCCATAAGAGAAAAGCGTATCCGTCTTGGCTCCCTTCCCCTTTGTAGGCAAAGCCCTTGCCTTGGTAATAGGATTTGAGGGTTTCGTTGCCCTTTATCGAATCCAGCCGCAGCAAAGGGAATCCCTGCTTGGCCGCATACTCCTCGATTTGGCATAGCAACAAAGAACCAGCCCCTTTTTCCTTTGGGTCGGAGGCGAAGGTATGGACATAGATGGCCTTTTCCCCATCATTCCATTTGCCGTCCTCCTTGGCCAATGATGCGATGGCCAATAGGCGGCCGTCTTCTTTAAGGCCAACCAATCCACCTTCCTTGGCCTTTTCGTCGTAATAAGACGGCGGGAAGGCTTTTTCGTATTCGCCCTCCACCCATTGGCGGATCCCCTTTTCCTTCATCCATGCCATTCTCTTTTTGATAAGGGAGAAGGCCTCGGGGGCTTCATTTTTATCGATGAACACGAATTTGACGTTATGCATACTTGGCTATTCTATACCGAATCCTCGCATATCGGTTTATGGCAAAGCGGAATCTGACCAGACAATAGGCGGTTAGGCATTTGGGAACTGTCCCAAATTCGAAAAGATTTTGAGTTTGTGACACTAAACAACGGCAATGTTGGCCTTTCCGTTTAGCCAATCTTCAACGTTTATGTGTATTATCCCGTTTTGGGAATAATCGAATTCATCTAAGCTGAGCACGTATTTGGGCGAGAAATCCTTAATGGGCGAGAAGGCGCCAAATTCGCGGTTAAGCACTTCCTCGTCGGAAAGCATAAAGGCAACTTGGATAAAGCACTTTTTGCCATCCTTCATGGCAACAAAGTCGATTTCCCCTTT
The DNA here is from genome assembly GCA_017694295.1 of Candidatus Alloenteromonas pullistercoris. GTDB lineage: Bacteria > Bacillota_I > Bacilli_A > RFN20 > CAG-826 > Alloenteromonas > Alloenteromonas pullistercoris. Next base: position 43,159 of record JADINA010000032.1, read on the forward strand.
GTACGTTTTGCCGATTTTTACGTCATACCCGCGAAGCAGCAATTCATTGTAAACCACGTTTTCCAAGGCCCTTGAGGGGAATAGGCGATTGGAATCGGATGCCGCCAAAATGAACCCAGGGTCTATGGCGAAATGCTTTTTGACGGTCTTTAGGTTTCTTTTTGACGGGATGTCAAAGCGCTTCGCCCTGCTTATCAGGCATGCCTGCTCCATTTTATCGAGGTAACGGTAAACGTCTTTTCTATAGACCTTGTCCAAATTTGCCTTGTTGAAATAGTCGGCGACGCTTTCGGCGGAGAAATCCTTTCCGGCGTTTGAAAGGATATAATTGGAGATGCGGAGAAAGGATTCTTTGTCGATTTTTGAGTTAGATCCGCATATATCCTTTTCCACTATCCCGTTATAGACATCTTTTAAGTATGCCTTAATGTCCTCTTCGCTATCGTAATCCAGCCTTTGGGGCATTCCGCCATAACGCAGGTAATTTTGCATCGGATTGGTCGGCATCGGTTTGTTGTTTTTAACAAGATATTGCAAAAACTCGTTGTAGCTGAAAGGCCGAATTTTGAATTCCTTGCATCGCCCGACCAGCAAAGTCGCCAGTCGTCCGGAAAGCAATTTCGAATTGCTGCCAGTGACAAAAATCGAAACGTTCCTGGTTGCTTTAAGCGAGGACAAAACACGTTCGAATTGCCTGGCATGCTGTATTTCGTCTAGGAAAATGTAATATTTGCCGTCATCGGTCATCAAATTCAGCAAATAGTCGTTTAGTTTTAGGTAGTTGCGGAGTTTGACGAACCGAAGATCCTCAAAGTCGACCGCGATGATATGGTCTTTTCCCGTTATGCCGCATTCCAAAAGATCGTTTTGGATTTGCCTAAGCAAAACGCTTTTCCCGCAACGGCGGACGCCAGTTAGGACCTTTATGAGGGACGAATCGTAAAATCGGCGGATCCGCTCCATGTAATTCGAACGTTGGATTTCCATTGGCGTCCCCCCTTTTCTCTTCAAATTTTACCATTTATCTGTCACAAATTCGAAATGATTTTGAGTTTGTGACACATAAACATTAATAATTCGCGACTTTCAGTGCTGGTGTTCCATTCGTTTGGGCGGCGTTTATTTCCCGCCTCGACACAGAAGAAACCCTGCTGTTTGGAAATATGGGCTTTGGGATACCCGCAATTATTGGGGTATCTAATTGATATGGCTGAATGCGGGTCTGCCAATATCATGGCCCTAAGAAACGAAAAGCCCCCCGCGTTTGGCGGGGAGCAAATCTTATATGGGAATGGTGCCCGAGACCGGACTCGAACCGGTATGGAGTTGCCTCCGAGGGATTTTAAGTCCCTTGCGTCTACCATTCCGCCACTCGGGCGCAAGCGAAACCATAGCACAAACGGCGGCCTCCCTCAATGCCAAGGAACAAAAAAGGGCCCTTAGGCCAACAAATGGTCCCCCGTGTGAGGCTCGAACTCACGACCCCTTGATTAAAAGTCAAGTGCTCTACCACTGAGCTAACGGAGGAGTGGCTGGGGTGGCTGGGATCGGACCAGCGCATCAGGGAGTCAAAGTCCCTTGCCTTACCACTTGGCTACACCCCAATAAAAATGGTGGGTGAAGATGGATTTGAACCACCGAACCCGAAGGAGCTGATTTACAGTCAGCCGCGTTTGGCCACTTCGCTATTCACCCACGTTGTTCGCGCGTCTTCTAACCCAAGGTGGTGGATGCTGCAGGGTTCGAACCTGCGACCCCCGCCTTGTAAGGGCGATGCTCTCCCGCTGAGCTAAGCATCCGCGGGGCGCAAAACGCGCTTGATAAATATATCACGCTTGATTTGAAACGCAATACTTTCTTAACAAATGGGCCGGCATCGCGCCGGCCCATGGAGTTTTCTGATCAATACCCGGGTTTTCCGAGCAGGTGGAACATGTTCTTTTTGTATATCTCGACGCCCGGCTGGTTGAAGGGGTTGATTTTGTTTAGATAGCCGCTCATGGCGCAGACGCGCATATAGAAGTAGAGCAACGCCCCGAGGTGCTTGGCGTCCATCCTCTCGACGTTGATGACGATGTTGGGGACGCCGCCTTCGTTTACGTGGGCGTCGATGGTTCCCTCCATCGCCTTCTTCGAGACGAAGTCGAGAGTCTTCCCGGTTAGGTAATTAAGCCCATCGAGGTTGTCTTTGTCCTCGGGGATGAGGACGTCATCTTCCGGGTTAACGACGTTGACGATCGATTCAAAGAGGATCTTCGACCCTTGTTGGATGAATTGGCCAAGGGAATGGAGGTCGGTGGTGAAGGTGGCCGAATCCGGCAATAGGCCGGTGCCGTCTTTGCCTTCGGATTCGCCGAAAAGCTGCTTCCACCATTCGCCTAGCTGGACGAAGCGGGGCTCATAGGTGACGAACATCTCGACCGAATAGCCGCCCTTGTAGAGGATATGGCGGGCGACCGCGTATTTGTAGGCTTCGTTGAAGGGGATGGATTCGAGCTCGTCCTTCTCCTGCTTCGCCCCTTCCATGAAATCGTCGATGTCGATTCCGGAGACGGCAAGCGGCAATAACCCAACGGCGGTGAACACCGAATAGCGTCCCCCGACGTCGGAGGGGAGGATGTAGCGCTTATAGCCGTACTTCTTGCATAGCTCAAGCAAAGCGCCCTTTTCCTTGTCGGTGGTGGCGAAGATGGCCTTGGCGGCCTCTTCCTTGCCGACTTGCGACTCGAGCAATTCCCTCACCAGGCGGAAGGCCAAGGCGGTCTCGGTGGTGGTGCCCGACTTTGAGATGACGTTGATGGCGAACTTCTTGCCCTTTAGGTAATCGAGGACCTGCTTGACATAGCTTGGGGCGAAGGTTTGGCCGAAATAGATGATCTCGACCTTGTTTTGCCCATGGAGGCCGTTGATGGCCTCGATGGCCGCCCTCGCGCCCAAATACGATCCGCCGATGCCGCAGACGACGAGGATGTCGAAGTTCTCGCGGATGTAGGCGGCGTCTTCCTTGATGCGGGCGAATTCCTCCTTGTCGTAGGTATCGGGGTATTCGGCCCAGCCTAGGTAATCGCTGCCCTCCCCGGTTTTGTCGCGGATAAGCTTGTCGATGGCCTTCACCTGGCCTTCGTAATCCTCGATTTTCTCTTTCAGCTTCAAATGGCTTAAATCTGTTTTGATCATTTCTTTTCACCTTCGGCCGGTTGTCGGCCGCCTTCGTTTTCCTCCTCTATCCAGCCAGGGAGCATCCTCTCCAAGGCCGAGAAGTCGATGTCCTTTGGGTCGATTGGCCGGTGGGGCAAGGCCCTTCTCCTCTCCTGGTTGGTCATCTGCTTGATCGACACCCGGACGGCGCCGGTTTGCCCATCGACGGCGATGACCTTCACATTATAGATGCTTCCTATGCTTATGTAGGAGGCAAACGATCTTATGTAGGATGAGGATACCTCGGAAATGTGGAGCAGTCCCGTCCATCCCTCATCGAAAAGGAGGATGGCGTAGGATGAATAGACGGCGACCACGGTCCCGACGCATATTTGCCCGACGTTTGGCAGATTGTTCTTATCGTTCATAGTTTTCCCCGAAATAGAGCTTGGCGTCTTCCCTGACGTCGATTTTGACGTTGCGCCCGTCCCCTTCGACCAAGCTTAGCCGCCCATAGGCGCTTAGATAAAGGCTCCCTTCGTCCTTGAATTGCTTATTTCCCACCAAGCCATAGGCATTTTGCAGGCTTTTTAGGTCGAAGCACTGGGGCGTTTGCACGCGGTAGATGCATTCCCTTTCCAAGTAGCGGGTCCCATCTTTGACCTCGATAAGGGAATCGGTCGATTTGATGGCCGCCACCCCTGAGCCTTCTTTGTCGGCCGATTCCAGGCAGCGGTCGATAAGCTCATCGCTTAGGAAGGGGCGGTCCCCGTCGTGGATGAGGGCGATCCCCTCCCCGTCGAGGGCCATAATGGCGTTTTTGACGCTTTCGAAGCGGCTTTCCCCGCCTGGGACGAAGACGATGTCCTTGCCGTTATCGAATCCGTTGATCGCGTCGGCCACCATCGCCTCATATCCCGATAGCACCGCCAAGACGATGCAGCGGACGTCCTTCCTTTTGGCAAGAACGTCGAATGGGTGACGGAAAAGCGGCTTTCCGGCAAAGGGAAGAAGCTGCTTCGGGGTTTCCGAATCGAACCTTCTCCCTTTCCCGCCTAGGGGCAATATGGCGTAAACCCTTTTTCCCATACCCGGGTAGTCTACACCAAAAAACGCCCTAATGGGCGTCCTAGTTAATCCGAGTAGAGTTTTTCCTTCTCGTGGCTTCGCAGCGATTCGTTTATCGAGATGCCCTCGATGATGAGCTGCATTATCTTCTCCAGCGTCTTCCCCGAGGAATAATCGGCGACGCAGGCGTAGTTGACCCGCTCATCCTCGTATAGTGAGGCGACCCGGTCCTCGTTGCCCTTGGGGTAGACGGCGATCGACTTGCCGCCGTTGTTTTTGACGATGATCATCGAGGGAATGTCGGTCATCCCGTCGCCGATGTAGATCATGTTGGAGTAGGGGATGCGGCGCCTTGGTTTCTTTTCGTTGACCCCGACGTCGTCGGTCGCGTCGTAGACGCCTTTGGAGATGCGGAAGAAGTATTGGGTCTTCTGGGTGTAGTTTATGGCAAGCTTCGGCCAGATGGCTTCGCCCGTTTTTTGGTCGAAGACGTATTCGCAGCCGTATATTACCTTGAATTCCTTGGCTATCTGGCACCCCTCGACGATTTCTTTGTTGCCGCTGGAGACGAGATAGTGCTCGACCTTGACCCCATGGGTCTCCCCGAATTGGTTGATCCGCTCAAACCAAGTGGAGACGCCGGGGAAGAATTTGATGTTTTTGCCGCATTCGCGGAGGAAGGCCTTGTCGAGCTTTATGCCCTTTTCCTTGGCCACGTCGACCATGGTGTAGAGGTAGGAGAGGATCTTTTCGCACCCCGTTCTATTGCCGAATTCGGTCGTCCGCCCCCAAAACTCGCCTGGGGTCATCCCCATCGCGGGGATGAATCCGAAGTTTTGCATGTCGGTTGTCGCCAAAGTGGAGTCGAAATCGTAGAGAATGGCGCAGATGGGCTTTTTGCTCAATTTTGTTGCCTCCGCGCAAAATTATATAGAAAAGGGCAAATTCAGGCAAATTCCTTGTATTCAGGTGGTTTTTGGGACTTCTTTTGGTTTGGGGGAGAAAAAAAGGTTGCCGAAACCCCGTTTTTCATACGAAAATTAGGCATGAAAGCAATAAAACTCGCCTTCATACTCCCTCTTCTCGCCCCCTCGCTTTTCCTTTCGCCTATCCAGGCGGATGCCGCCGTCGGCTCCTACGATACCGATCCGCTTACCTATTATGAGGATATAACCGCCGCCTCGGGCGTCGAATTGCTAGGGGAGCTTCATGATCTCCTCGCCACCACCCATAGGACCTATACGAGCTACGCGGATTGCAAAAACCCGGTTTACGTCGCCAATACTGATTCGGATTACAATGGGGAAGTCATGGAGTTTTATTCTCAAGCCTCCATCGATGCAAGCTGGGGCGGAGGGAAACAGGGGACGTGGAACCGCGAGCACGTTTGGTGCAAATCGCTTTCCAATGGTGTTTGGGACGAAAGCTATGGCGGCTCCGATATGCATCATATCCGCCCAGTTGAGTCTGGCCTGAATAGCGCCCGCAACAATTCCCCCTATGGCGAGGTGTCCTCTTCGGCGAACGCCCTTTATTATGAGGATAGCAACAACAACCCAGTCGCCCTTGGCGGACATAAGGAAAACGACGTCTTTGAGCCGCTAGACAATGTAAAAGGCGACGTCGCCCGCATCATCTTCTACCTCTATACACACTATAACGACTATTCAAACGTCGGGGGGACGACAAACGGGTCCGGCGGGAAATTCGGCGATTTGGATTTCTCCTTAATCGTCGATGGCTCCGAGGAGCAGGCCATCGAAACCCTCCTTGCCTGGAATGAGCTCGACCCGGTGAGCCAGCAGGAGGAGGACCGCAATGAGGCGGTCGCCTCCTACCAAGGCAACCGCAACCCCTTCATCGACCATCCCGAATACGCCGACTACATTTGGGGCGTTGCCTCCCCTTCGCCCTCTTTTTCCTGCCCATCCGAATTGAAACTGACCCTTGGGCAAACCAAATCCATTGAGTGCGGCTATTCCGGGGAACTGGAAAGCCTATCCTTCGTTAGCCTCGATCCCGATGTCGTCGTGGTTGACGGCAAAGGGACGGTGACCGCGCTTTCGGTAGGGGAGGCGGCAATCGAGGTTGAGGCCTTGGTTTCCGGTGAGCTGTTCGAAGAGATTGTCCAAGTAAGCGTTACCGCGGAAAGCCTAACCTCTGGCGCCTATCGCCTCCTTAAATCCATCCCCGAGCAGATCGACGGGGAATACGTCATCGCCTATGGGGAAAAGGCCCTTAACGCCTCTTTGGAGGAGGGGCTAGACGTCGGCTCCAATTACGTTGAAATCGCGATCGATGGAGGCATGATAACTTCTGATGCCTCCGCCATTTCGCTTCGTTTTGAAAGCCGCGATGACGGTTTTGGCATTATAACCCCAGACGGCAACTACGTTTATTGGGGATCTTCGGATTCCAACGGCCTTTCCGTCGCATCCTCCGCTTCAGCCTCCTCTTTGAATTATTTCTCCGCCGATCCCGATGGGCTTGGCATAAAAGGCGGTGGAGGCGCCAGAATGCGTTTCAATAATGCTTCCAATCAGCTTCGCTTCCGTTATTACAAGGAAAGCACCTACGATGCCCAACAAGCCATTCAAATATACAAATTGGAGGATGACGATGGGCTTAATGAGGCCATCTCCTTTGCCTCTTCGTTCTTAACCACCGTCACCTGCGATGGCGGATATACCCCGCCTTCGGAGTCGGCTTGGGCGGCGATGGGGGAGGAATACGAGTCGATTTCCGCTTCCGCCAAAGCCCATTTGTCCTCGGCCACTGATGAGACGATAATCCTTTTCTTGGAACGCTACGACTACATCATCTCCAAATACGGGACCGACGCTTACCCCGATTTCCTTGGCCGCGGCGGCAATAGGGCGGGACGCATCGGCGGTGGCGGGGCGGATGCCATCGTCCCAATCGCCGCCGTCTCCCTTTCCTTCCTCGCCCTTGGCTCATTGCTTTTCCTGCTTTATAGGAAGAAGGAAGGGCGTTAAGCCGATTTGCCCTCTTCGCCGTTTTGCATTAACCTATTTCCCCGATGAGGGACTATCAGATAATCATATTGGTCGCCAGCATCTTGGTCTTCGCCTATTTGGCCGTCTTTTCCTTCGTCTTTTCCCATGTCTTGGATTTCCGCCGCAACTTGAATAGACGGGAATTGGCCCTTGCCATAATTGAGAGCGAGCAGGTCAACACCCTTGCCTCAATCGATGAGTTATTCAAATCGGAAGGCGTCTCCTACACCGCCGAGGAGGCCGCTTTGCTTTCCTCTCTTTCTTCCCTTGCCTTCGATAAGCCGACCCATGACTTGGTCATCGAAAGCCAGGAGAGGATAAAGCAGGCCAAATCAGCCCTCTCCTATTTGGCTTTGTCCAACAAATGGGCCGAGAAGGCGGAGCGATATCAGGGCTTGGTGGACGTTTACGCCGATTTGGAAAGGTTCTATCGGCAAAACGTCGCCCTCTACAATTCGGATGTCGAGGCCTATAACTATTGGCGTTCCATCCCCGGGTATCGGCCCATTTTCCACATTCTGGGATTTAAATCCCGCCCAGGCATTTAGAAATTCAGCTCGTAATCGACCAAGCCGTCGTAGAAATCCTTTTCGTGGCTGACGATGATGACGGCCCCCGGATACCTTTCGATGGCATCGAAAAGCGAATCCTTGGCCTTTTGGTCGAGGTGGTTGGTCGGCTCGTCGAATATGAGGAAGTTGCTTTTCCTAAGCGTCATGGCGGCGAAGCGGGTTTTGGTTTGCTCGCCCCCGCTTAGCTCCCTCATCTTCCGCATAGCCAGCTCCTTCCTGACCCCAACGGCCCCAAGGGCGGAGCGGATTTTGGTGTTGTCGAGGTCGGGAAAAAGGGAATGGACGTATTCGAAGGGGGTGAGGGAAAGGTCGATTTTCGCGTCTTGGTCGAAATAGTTGACAAGCGTCCCCGGCAGGAAGCGATAGCTCCCTCCTTTCGCGGGCAAATTGCCCATAATCGTCTTAAGAAGCGTCGTTTTCCCGACCCCGTTTTGCCCAAGTATGGCGATTTTCTCCCCCTTGTTTAGGATAAACGATATCGGGGGCAGCAAAGGTGCGCTATAGCCGATCTCCAGTTCTTCGACCACCAAAGGCTTCTCCCCGACGTCGTGGGTGAATGGGAAGGAGAAGAAAACCTTCCCCTCCTCTTTCCCCGGGGCGTCCATGACCTCGAGGTGGGCAAGCCGGGCTCGGCGGCTTTTGGCGGCTTTCGCCGAGGTGGCCCTGACGATGTGCTTGGCGATGAAGTCCTGTTCCTTCTTGATGTAACGTTGCTGGGCGGCGTAGTCCTTCTCGTATTGGGCTTTGTCGACCTCGTGTTGGATTAGATAATGCTCGTAATCCCCTTTGTAGCGGGTGAGGTTTTTGTTCTCAAGGCAAAAGACGACGTTTGCGATCTCTCGGAGGAAGGCCTGGTCGTGGCTTACGACCAAAAAGGCCTTGGGGTAGCTTTTCAAATAGGAGGCGAGCCAAGCCACCTGGGTTTGGTCGAGGAAGTTGGTCGGCTCGTCCATGAGTAAGACGTCTTTTTCCTCCAACAGCATCTTGGCCAAAAACGCCTTCTCCCTTTGCCCGGAGGAAAGCTGCGCCAGCGGCTTCTCCAGGTCGGCTTTGTCAAATCCCAAGCCATCGGTGAGGCGCCCGACTTTCTCCTGGAGCGAATAGAAGCCCTTGTCGTTAAGCTCGTTGCCAAGCTTCTCGGCTTTGTCGAGCAGCTTCTCGTAGCCCGCGGCCCCCTCGCTGGCTTTGACGTAGAACTCCTCCATCTGCCTTTCCTTCTCGAATAGGTCGGAGTAGACGCCGTATAGGTAATCGGAAACCGGCATGTCGACTTGGACCTTAAGCTGCTGGTCGAGGTAGGAATAGGTGACGTGGGGCTCCCAATAAACCGTCCCCTTGTCGGGCTTAAGGTCGCCGACTATCAAGGAAAGCAAAGTCGTCTTTCCCGAGCCGTTGACCCCGACTAAGGTCGCGTGCTCGCCTGGATTTAGCTTTAGGCTCACGCCCTTGTAAAGCTCTTTGTCGGAATAGTTGAATTGTATGTCTTGGAGTTCGAGTAAGGCCATGCGAGGTAATATTATCGTCAAGGGGGCGAAAGTAAAATATCAAAAGAAGGGTTAATAAACGCTTTCTTTTCGTTTAGAATAGTGGCCGTTAAGGAGGCTTGAATATGGCAAGCGAAACCAAAAGGATATCCTGGGCCCACGCGTTTTTCCTAATCGCCGGCGCCCTGCTCATCGTCTATTACCTTCTGACCGAAGGCATCCCATCCGTCTCCGGCGGGAATTTCTTTGAATCCGTCGTCGGGGTCATCGAGTTCGTCGTCGGCATCTTCACCCTCATAGTCGTCATCGGGTTTTACTGCTACTACCTATTCTCCCCACAGGAGAAGATTGGGGCCATCAAGGCCATCGCCCCGGCCCTCATCATCTTCACTTTGTTTGGACGTTACAACATGACCTTGGGCAGCCCCGAGGCCAATTCGATCATCTCCGGTCTTTCGGAAATCGCCTTCGTCCTGATCGTCTTATGCGGCTTCACCTACATCTTCCTAAGGAAGAAGATACTCGGGACGGTTTTCAGCTATGCCGCCTTGGTCTATGCAGTCTTCATCGCCATCTCCTATTTCGTCATCATGATCATGAACGCGATCGACGGCTCGTTCGACGTCAAGTTCATGTTCGCCTCGATTTGCATCTTCATGGCCGTCGCCTTGCTTGGCGTTGGCGGGCTGCGTTCGTGCAGATCGAAAACTTGGCTCGATTAAGGTTTTGATTAGAAATAAGCCGCCTTTGCGCGGCTTTTTCATTTGCTTACGGCCTCTAGGCTTTCCTTTAGCCTAGTCAATACCTCGTCGTCGTCAACGGTGTCGTCTAAGGCGATGGTTATCCATTTCGCCTTGTTCATGTGGTAGGCCGGGTAATAGCCTTCTCTTCCCAAAAGGGTTTCGACCATCTCCGATTTGACGTTGATGATCTCCATCTCCCCTTTGCCTTGCTCCCCTAAAAGCGAACCCTCTATTTTCATAATCAAGCCGATCCACTTCCCCTTTTCGTTCCTTAAGGCGGTCGCGTGCTTCTCGGCGAATGGCTCATCGGCTTTGGCCTTTAGCCTATTTTTGGACTGCTCGATTATCCTTTGGGCCTGGGGCGAATGGAGCGAGGGGGCGTCGAAGCAGGCTTGCTTTATTTCGGCAAGCAGTTCGAGGTAGGCTTCCTTGACTTTGTGAGAATACCCCATATTGCCTTCTTCGAGGCGGAATAGGCGATAAGGGTCGCCGGTGTCTACATCGATCACCTCCCCTTTTGCCCTTTCCCCATCTATCTCCACCTTGGCCTCGAATTGGCCGTTAAGCAAAAGCCTTCGGTATGTTAGGCGCCCTGATTCCATTTTGAAGCCAAAGCGCAGGAGATGTTCCCTATTGGGCTTGGCCTGGTCGAATGCCCGCTTCTCGATTTCGCCCTCTTCCATAGCGATTCAATGTTCGCACAAAAGCCCTTTGCTTCCTAGCCTTTTCCCTCTTTTCGCTAAGTACGTGAAAGCCTATGCGGAGGGAAGGGGAAAAAATGAGGGGGAAACTGCCGGTTGCCCGCAACGCTTCGTTGCTTTTTAATTTATCCGCCATACGTTACAACTTAGGCCACAGGAGGTTGTTCAATGAAAACAACAGGAAAGATCATCGCCGATCTCCGCAAAGAGAAAGGCATGAGCCAAGAGGAGCTGGCCGACGTCTTGTTCGTGACCAGGCAAGCCATCAGCAAATGGGAGTCCGACGCCGGCTCCCCCGGAATCGACAATCTGCAGCGGATCGCCGATTACTTCGGCGTCAGCATAGATTATCTATTAGGTAAGGAGGAAGGCGGGAACGCCCCATCCGCCCAAACGCAGAAGCAAAAGCGCCTTAGCAAGACCGAAGCGAAAAACGTCGCAGGCGTCAAAAAGAAAATCGGGCGTGCCCTTGGCATCTTCGGCCTCGTCGGTCTCATATTGGCCTTCGCCGGTTTCTTCACCCCTTATTATTCGGTCGGGGACCTAAGCGTCAACCTGCTTGAGCTTTTTCTTCCAGCGCGACTTCAATGCAATCGCCTTGTGGATCTTCATCGCCGGCATCGTCATGGGGGCCGTCGGCTTGGGGATCGGCGGATATAAAAGCGCCAAAAGCCGTTATCCGAAGAAGCCGCTTCTGTACTTGCTTGGCTGCGGCGGGCTTTCCCTATTCGGCCTTTTCTTCTCGATCATCGGGGTCGCCCTTGTCCAGGTGAGCGACGACCCGACCGAGTTCATCGAGGCCAACGGCGCCGGCCCGTATTTGGTTATGGCCGGCCTCGTGCTGTTATTCGGCATGAGCCTAACTAACATCGTCTTCACCTATTTGCTTAGCTCAGGGAAGGTAAGCGAAGAGAAGTTTTTCAAGAAAGAGGAATAGGGCGAGTTTGGGCTGGGGCGTTTTCCGCCTTAGCCCTTTTTTGTCAAAAAAGATAAACCAACTCGAGCCTCACCTCGCCGCGGCTGACATCGTCGTTTCCATAGCAAGTCAAATCGACCCCGTCGAAAACAAAGCCTTGGGAAAGGTAGAAGGCGATGGCCTCAACGTTGGATGTTTGGGTTTCTAGGATGATGGCCCGGTTGCCGTTTTCCTTGGCCATGGCCTTGGCCTTATCCATAAGCGACTTCCCAATGCCCTGTCTCCTTTTCCCTTCCTTAACCCAAAGCTCGGTTACCCGGAGGCGGTTGGACCATTTCTCCTCGTTTACCTCAATCGCGGCCAATAGGCTATTGCCCTCGATTACCCCAAAGGCCAACGCGTTTTCGAAGTGGTCTTGGTAAAGTCTGTCGGGGAAGCCCTCTTTCGCGGCGTCGTGCTCGAAAGGGGAGTCGAGTTTTTTCTTAAAAAGACGCAAAACCAGGTTATTGGATTCGCCTATTTCCTTGATAACCCCGTAAATCTCGTTTGTCTTATACGAAATCGGCAGGATGGTCCCTTTGTATTCGCTTTTGTTTAGCTTAACGATGTTCCAGCCCATATCCATTTACATTATCCTAACTTAAGGAATAGCCCGACGTCGTCTTTTATTTCCTTAAAGCCGTTTTTCGAATAGAAGGAATATGCTTTATAGGTTTTGACTGTGTCCAATAGGATGTAGGCTACTTCCGTTTCCTTCAATATCCTGCCTATCTCCTTTATGAAGAGCGACCCGTATCCTTTGCCTTTGAAAGCGGGGCGGAGAAGGAGTCTCTGAACAGGGATTTGGCTTCGGAAAAGCCCTTTGCCATGTCGATTGGCTTAACGAACGCCTTCATTTTTTCTCTTCCATGCTTTCTGCTTCCCGCGCGGTTTGATTCAACTGTTTATTTCCCTTTTTCGCCTTCGTCGGCGATCGTGATTTTGCTTGGCGAAACCTTGCCAAGAAAACCAACTGCTTTCCCAATCGCTTCCGCTGAATAGCTTTCGCCCGGGGCGCCGACGGCCAAAGCATCCTCGCCACCGTCTCCTCCGCCAATTATTGCCACGACTTTTCCGCCGAAGGTTTTAATTGGCTTATCGACTCCTAGGACATAGGCGCCTTGATATTCTCCGCTTAGGGCTTTCAACTGTTTTATATGCCCGTAGTTTAATCGGTAGACGATTCCACCATGCTCGGACCCGATTGGCCGATCGATGAACACCCTGACCTTTTGCCCGAGCAGGTTTTTTACCTTTTGGGCATGGAATAAGCGTTTGGCAACCTTATAGGCTTTTTCCTGAACGGGGGAATCATCGTAATCGATGCTTTCCATCATCCTTTCCGAGGCGTCGACAATGTCGAAAGTATGGTAAATATTGTAGTACTTGATGATTTGCTTGGCGTTGAATAGCTTATAGACGGTTTTGCTGGATAGATTGTATTTTATGCACAGGCATCGATAGACATAGCCTATCCAAAACATTTGGTCGGGGCTGTACTTAATTTCCCCATACCGGCTTTCGCCGAATTCCTCATCAATAATGCCGAAAACCTCCTCCATGGCAATGGAACTGTATAGATAGGCCTTTTCATCGAATGATTTGGCAATGGACGAATAGGCGAAGCGCCGTATGAAAATCGGAGAGCTGCATATTGTTTGGCTAACGGATGCCTCAAATATTTTCGCCTGAGCTTGGCATAGCTTCAATTCGATGTAATTGAGAGGTGTCATTGAAGTATTTCCTCAATGTATCGGCCTTTGTTCTTGTATTGGATGCGGGCGAGTTTGACTTTTTGGGATCCGTTGTTTGCCAGCGATGCCCGATTGGCAAGGAAATTATTCTTTTCTTTTTGGCAGACAAACATTTCTTTAAGCAAGCTCATGCCCGCTACCGCTTTTTTGGTCTTCAAAACATACTGATTGCCTAAATTTGTCGCCGCCAGCGCGTGTCGACATTGTTCGTCCGTGATCTCGTTTCCGACGAACTCAGCAATGATATCGAACATTCGATTGTCGGCGATCGGAGCGATGATGACGTCGCACTCAGATAATTTGCCAATCAGCTGTTGAATAAGGGGATTGCCTTTGTAATCGTTAAGCCAGCCTCTAAAGTAGGAGATGGCGATCATCCATTCCGTGTTGACGTTAAACGCATAGGTTTTCAAATTGCGCATATTCAAACAAAAGCAATAGACGAAGTTTTGGTTCAAGACGGATATGTAATTGGCCCCTTGCTCGAAAGATTCCCCTAAATAAAACCCCACCCCGAAATCATTATTGGATTTTGAATTGGCGAGGAAATCTATGGGCATGGAGAAGGCTCTTTTTGCTCCGTGGAACAACACGAGATTTTGGTCGTTTTCGTATTCTTCCTTTAAAATCTGCTCATAAAGATTATTCAGCTTTATGCCGTTGTCATAGGCATAGGAATATATTTTTTCCAAGTTGGCGAGCGCGATGCCTTTCCGGTCGAATTTCCAATTATTTATCGTTTCCATGGAGACGCCTAATTTTTTCGAAAGGTCGGTCTCGCTTAATTGCAGGACCTCGGTGAGGATTGTTATTTCGTTAGTCAGATTCATAAGATGTAAGCGAGTTAACTAAATACTACAAAAGTTTAAAGACAAGTTCAACGTAATTACAAACTTGATATAAAAGAAGTTTAATAACAAGTTTGACTTATTTAATCCTTTAAGTATTAATTGTCTATTTGTATTTTGAAAAGACAAACCGCCTTCGGGCGGCAATGCCTTAATCTTGCTTAAGCGGAATCGCGTAAAAGTTCGTAGGAAATGCCGCTAAAATGCCTTTTTGCCCTTCATCAAAAGACCGTTTCATCTTGCACGCATCAAGGTTATTTGCCTTTGACGAAGATAGCCCTTCCCTTTCGCTAGGGCAAATGGATTTGCATTGGATAAGGAACAAAAAATCCCGATTTCTCGGGATCAATGTTCAGTTTCGACGGATGTGAATTGCTTCGAAACGGATTAATCAAGATGGTGCGGGGGATGAGATTTGAACTCACACGGGTTTCCCCATACGCCCCTCAAACGTATGCGTCTACCAATTCCGCCACTCCCGCAGCGGGGCATATTATAAGCAGCCCCCGCCTTCTTTTACAAATATTTTCTACTTCTATGCCGCGGCAAATCCCCAAAAGACAGCTCTTAACCAAGCGAAAGAGGCTTTTTTATGCAAGTTGGGGGAAGAAAGCCATGGCGATGAGGAAGTAGATGATGAGGCTGATTATGTCCATGACGGTAGTGAGCAACGGCCCGGAAAGCAAAGCCGGGTCAAGCTTAAGCAGGCTCGCCAATATCGGAAGAGCCGCCCCAATTACCTTTGAAATGGTCACGGCGGTGAATAGCGATATCGCGACCAATCCGCTCACCTTGGCGGCGGAATCGAAGAATTCCATCGTCCAGCATTGGCCGTTCCAGATGTTCATCCCCTCGAAGGCCGAGTTGGAGACGATGCCGGTGTATTGCTCGATCATGAACCAGACGAAGGCGAAGGCGGCGACGCAAAGTCCAACCAAGACGCCGGTCCTAAGCTCCTTGAATATGACTTTCCCGGCATGCTTGGCGTTGAATTCGCCCAAAGCCAGCCCGCGGACCATCAAGCCCGTGGTCTGCGATCCGGAGTTGCCCCCGGTGTCGAGCAGGGTCGGGATGAAGGCGGCGAGGATGGCAAGCCCGGTTAGCTTGTCCTGGAAGAAGGAGATGATCATCGAGGTGAAGGTCCCGAGTATGAGCAAGACGACGATCCAGGGGATGCAGCGCTTGGCGTTGCCCCAGACGGAAAGGGTGAGGTAGGGTTTCTCGGCCGGCTCCATGGCCGAGAGGCGGGCGATGTCCTCCGACCCTTCCTCGGTCAAGACGTCGAGGGCGTCGTCGATGGTGATGACGCCGACGAGCCGCTTATCCTCATTTAAGACGGCGATGGCGTTTAGGTCGTAACGTCTGAATAGCTGCGAGACCTGCTCCTGGTCGTCGCTGGTTTGGCAGCTGATGACGTTTTTGTTCATGATCTCGCTTAGGGTTTGCTCGGGCCTAGCGAAGATAAGGTCATCCAAATCGACGGTCCCGAGGAAGCGGCGGGAGGAATCGCGGACGAAGATGGTGTAGACGGTTTCGGCGTCCCTGCCCTTTTCCCGGATGGTCTTGACCGCGTCCTCGACTTTCTCGTTTTCCCTAAACTCGAGATACTCGGTCGTCATTATCGAGCCGGCCGTGTCCTTTTTGTAGTGGAGCAGCTCGTTTAGGTCCTCCCGCATGTCCGGATCGGCGGCCTTCATGACGCGAGAGGCCAAATTGGCCGGCATCTCAACGATGGCGTCGGTCACGTCGTCGGCGGCTTGCGAGTTGATGAGCTTGACCAGCTCCTTGTCGGTCAAAGCCTTAATGAGGGCTTCTTTCTGCTCCTGCCCCAGTTCGGTGAAGTAGTCGGCGGAAAGACTCGGCTCGACTTCGCGGAATATGCGGATCAGCTCCTCGGTCTCCAGCGAGCCCGAGGCCTCGGCCAAATCGATGGCCGGCACCTTTTTGAAAAGCTCATTGAGGGCCTTCTTGTCCTTGCTTTCTATCGTTTGCTTTAGCAATTCGGCGTTTTCCATTTCCATCACCTCCGTTCGCGGCATAAGTTTTGGCTTTTTCCGCGCGTTTGTCCACAATAAAAAGGCAAAGAAGAAATTAGAAGCAAAGTCAATGCGAATGGGGCTATAATCTTTGCCGTCTTGGAGACATTAGGAGACAAGAAACAACAATGG
>JADINA010000004.1 GCA_017694295.1 Candidatus Alloenteromonas pullistercoris
TCGGAGATGTGTATAAGAGACAGCTATTACGTCGTCGGGTCGATGAACGGCTGGGCCGCCTCAAACGGCTATAAGCTATACGACAACCCCGACAACCCGGGCGAGCTTATGATCATCGACGTCTATTTGGAGCAAGGCAGTGAATTCAAGATCCACGACACGACCCCGAATACCAACACCTGGCTTGGCGTCTCCTCGCTTAACCCGGAATGCCCGGCTTTGGATTATCTAGGCGGGACCGACAACATCGTCGTCCTTTCCTCGGGATACTACGACTTCTACGTCAAAGACGGGATCATCTGGGCGACGGCCGATATCGTCTCCTATAACCTCGCCCTCGGCCCCGGTTTCGAGGCCGGCGAGGCCTTAAGGCCGGTCGGCGGCGACTTCGTCATCTCCATTTCCCTTGAGCAGGGCGATGAGCTGAAGCTGCTTGGGCCGGAACAGGAATATGGCTATTCCTCCCTCCTCACCCCCATCGAGCAGCTTGGCGAAGGGGAAGGCGACGCGATCGCCGTCTTGGCCGATGGCTATTTCACCTTCACCCTCGACCCCGATTCCGGCATAAGCGCCGAATACGAACTCACCGCCCCGGAGAAGACGACCATCTACTTCGCCGACGAGGAGTGGTGGAACACGGCCGAGGCCGAGCCGCGGGTTAGCCTTGATGGCTCGCTCACGACCCTTGAGATGACGTTCCTGCGCGAATGCCCCAACGTCTACATCGGCGAGGGCTATAAGTACTGGTCGATCGAGATTGCGGGTCTCGAGGATTACCAAACCATCGAGTTCATCCGCTCCGACCCCGCCACCGGGAAGGATTGGGGCGCGAGTACCGGGGTGCTTGACCTGAGTTTGCGCGGCGAAAACAACCTATATTCCATCCGCGGCAGCAGTGCGGCCTGGAAAGGCGATGGGGCCTACCCGACCGGCAGCTGGCAGGTTTACGACCCCACCGACATGGGCAACCCCGACGCCATCGAGCGCCCGGCCCGCGAGGTTTACCTTTCCGGGACCTTTGGCGGCGAGGAGGATAGCATCCCCTTCCTCTCCCACACCGCCACCGAGGTCAAACTGCTTGACGTGACCTTGGAAGAGGGCGACTCCTTCCTCATCGAAGACGTTGAGGGCGGGATAATCGCCGGCTATTCCTCGATCAAGGGCGAATGCCCGCTGAAGGCGAACTTCACCACCGATTTGGACAACAGCATCATCGTCTCGACCGCGGGCACCTACGATTTCTATTTCGATTTCAGTATCGGAACCGGCCAATCGGTTTGGATCGGCTGATAAGGGGGTGCGACATGAAGAAAAGCGCTTTCCTCCTCGCAGGGTTGGGATTGGTGGGGGTATTGGCCTCCTGCGCCGGGAATGGGACATCGTCTACTTCCTCGGGCTCCTATAACCCGACGGTCACCTCGACTTTGCCGACTTACACCGTCACCCTCAACCTCTGCGGCGGCTCCAACCTCGCCGTCACCTCCTATTCGGTGCGCTCGGGGGAAAGCTATTCGGCCCCCGGCGTAAACCCCTACCGGGAAGGCTATTCCTTCTCCGAGTGGTGCGCCGAATACGATGAGCAAACCGAAATGGGGAAGGAGGGCACCGGGGTCAGCTTCCCATTGACCATCACCGGGAACACCGTCCTTTACGCCCGCTACATCTCGACTTCGGGGGCCGAGCATACCCAAGAGGAGGTGGAGGCCTACATGGAGGGGCTTTCCGAATCTAGCCTCGACAACCACCTCTACCTCCATTATTACCGCTATGGCAACGAGCCTTCCGCCTATGAGGATTGGGACGTTTGGGCTTGGCCCTATAAGCCGGAGGCCGCCGAAGGGCATAAGTTTGACTTCGTCGGCAAGGAAAACGGCGGCCAAGCCGAGGTCGACGAGTTCGGCGGGGCCTACATCGACATCGACCTAGGAGCCACCTACGGCTCGGGCTGGGACGATGGCTTAAAACAGTTCCTCGACATCCCAATGAGCTTCGAGGGCTCAACCCAGGTCGGCATGCAGATCGTCAAGTCGAGCACCAGGACCGGGTCAAGCTTTTGGACCAACGACGGGAGCAACTTCTTTTTGACCCTTGAGGATTACGCCTTGGAACTTGCCTCCGGGGGGACCGCCTACCACGCCTTCGTCATCCAAGACCAGGTGCAGAATAGCCTCTCCGCCACCCCGGCGACCTCGGCCAGCTCGCCTTTTGAAGACGACGACGGCACCAACGTCACCTACGGCGATTCGCGTTACGACAACGTCGATTGGGACGCGCCCCATAAGCAGATGGGCACCGCCCCAAGCTGGAAGAACGTCGGGGTCGGCTACCAGATAATGGTCTCCTCCTTCGCCGATAGCGACGGCGACGGGTTCGGCGACATTTACGGCATCGAGCAAAAACTCGATTACCTCGAGGATTTAGGCGTCAAGGCGCTTTGGCTCACCCCCATCCAGCTTAGCGATTCCTACCATGGCTACGACATAAGCGACTACACCGCGGTCGACCCCAAATTCGGCTCAAGCAAGTCGCCCTCCGCTTTATCTAACGGCGGGGTGGTGACCCAGGACACCGCGATGGCGGATTACCTATCCTTAATCGAGAACGCCCATTCCCGCGGTATGAAGGTCGTCATGGACCTCGTCCTCAACCACACCTCGACCGGCAACAAGTGGTTCATCTCCTCGGCCAACCTCGATCCCGATTACCGGGGCTATTACCAATGGGGCAACCACCAGACCGACGGCGGCCACATCAACCAGGATAACTACTGGTACCCATACGGCGACCACGCCTATTCCTATTACGCCAAGTTCGGCTCCGGCATGCCCGAGCTCAATTACTCCTTCCAGTCGACCCGCGATGCCGTCATCGCCATGTCGAAGCAATGGTGCGAGAAAGGCGTCGACGGCTTTAGGCTCGACGCCGTCAAGCACATCTACATGGAGGATGAGGTCTCCTCGACAGATGGCGACACCATCGTCCGCGACATAAGCGCCTCCGGCAACTACTCGAGCGACCTCACCAAGAACCTCGACTTCTTCGACGAGCTCAACGAAGCCATCAAGTCCGAATACCCCGATTGCTTCTTCGTCGGCGAGAACTTCGATGGGCACGCCTATCACGTCGCCCCCTATTACGAGGCCTTCGACTCGATGTTCGATTTCTATTCCTACTACAACCTCACCTCGGCCGCCGCGACCGGGCTCACCAACTCGACCAATGCCTTCGGGACCGCCTCCGGCTTCCTCAAAAACGGTGGGACCTACACGATCGCCTCCGACTCTTCCTCCGACAAAGGTATCGTAAACGGCACCGACCGCATCTTCTCCAAAGCCGACGGGAGCGCGTGGAACTTCGTCTCGGTCTATAACGCCTACAACGAATACCGAGGCGACGATTCCCTCCCGGGCACCTTCACCTCCAACCACGACATCGCCCGCGTCATCAACCGGGTCGCCGGCACCGGCGATTCCAGCGGCATCCAGGCCCAGGGCAACGTCAACTCCTCCAACTACGCCCGCTACCTCGACTCCTCCAACCTCGTCAAGATCGCCGAGCTCATGTTCCCCGGCCTCACCTGGATATACTATGGCGACGAGATCGGCCTAACCGGCAACCTCCCCGACGGCAAAGACGGGGAAAGCGACTATGCCGACCTCTATTACCGCCAGCCGATGAAGTGGCGCCAGGGCCAGGAAGTGGGGGATGGATCGCTTGCCACCGAATACGCGGTCACCGGGTCTGGCCAAACCGTCGCCCTCGATTCCTTCAACGCCTCCACTTCCGTCGCCTCGGCCGAGGAGCAGATGGAGGATCCGGGGTCGACCTACTCCGCGCTTAAGGAGTTCATCGCCCTGAAGACCTCGATCAGCGCCCTTTGCACCGGGGACATGGCGGCTGCCGATTACGCCTCCGGCAACTTGGCGGCCAACGTATTGAGTTTCTCGAGGACCGAGGGCGACACGACCATCAAGGTCGCCATCAACTTCAACGCCTCCGGTATCTCGTGCTACGGGCTGGAGGGGACGGTGCTCGCCACCTACAACGGGGCGACCCAAACTAGCCTCCCCGCCCACTCGGCCATCGTCGTGCGGGGGTGAAAGCCTAGCCAAACAAGCCCGAAGCCAAAAGCCTCGGGCTTTTTGCCTACTTAGGCAAAATTGGCTTTCCCTCAGCCCTTTTGTTTCGCTCTAGGCTATTCTATAATGGGGCGCATGAAAATTTCCGTGATCATCCCCGTCAAGGGGCAAACCGAGGTGCTGCTTAAAAACCTCAAGGACAAGGTCATCCCCTATTTCGATTCGCGCAAAGGGATAACCTACGACGTCCTCATCGCGCCCAATGGCTCCTCTGAGGAAGAGCAAAAAGCCCTTCTTGAAGGCGTCAAGGGGCTTCCGGCCCAGGTAAAGGTATTGCCTTTCATCCCCTATGGGGCCAAGGGGCTCGCCGTGAAAAACGCCATCCTTTCATCCTGTTGCGACTACGACCTTTTCTTCGACGCCGACCTCGCCACCGATTTAAGCGCCTTTGAGCTCATCGAGCCCGAGCTAGGCCATTACGACGCCTTCATCGCCGACCGCGACATGAAGGGATCGGTCCAAAACAAGCGGCCTTTCAAAAGGTGGCTTGGCCACGTCGGGAGCAAGGCCTTGGTCAAGCTCCGCTTCCACCTACATGGCATCGACGACACCCAATGCGGCTATAAGTGCTTCCGCGATTCGGTGGCAAAGGAGATGGCGAAAAGGCAAATAATCGAGGCTTTTGCCTTCGACGTCGAGTATTGCTATTTCCTCTCGCTCAACCGCTTCAATGTCAAGCGCATCCCGGTCCGCTGGTTCAACGATGAGCGCGGCTCGACCGTCTCCTTCGCCTCGGCCAGCAAGAAGTTCTCAAAGGACCTTTCCGCCATAAAGAAAAACAAAGCCGCCTATGTCTTGAGCAAACAGGAGAGGGAGGCCCTATGCTGATCGATCGGGCCGTGGTCGAGGTGCGCTCTGGCAAAGGCGGGGATGGGGCCATCTCCTTTTTGCAGGAGAAAAACATGCCCAAAGGCGGGCCAGACGGGGGAAATGGAGGACATGGGGGCTCGGTTTACTTTGAGGCCGACCCGACCGTCAACACCCTTTTGGCCTACCGCCATTCGAAGCTCATAAGCGCCCTTGACGGGGGAAAGGGGGACAAGAAGCTCCGCTTTGGGGCCTCAGCCGAAGACGTCACCGCCCTCGTCCCGGTGGGAACCGTCGTCATCGATGAGGGGAGCGGCCGCGTCTTGGCCGACCTCAATAAGCCCGGGGACCGCTTTTTGGCGGCCAAAGGGGGCCGCGGGGGGCGGGGCAACGCCGCCTTCAAGTCAAGCCGCCTTCGGATTCCCCGAATCGCCGAAAACGGGCATCCGGGCGAGAGGAAAAGGCTCGTGCTGGAGCTGAAGCTACTCGCCGACGTCGGCCTCATCGGCTTCCCCTCGGTGGGGAAGAGCACCTTGCTTAACCTCCTTTCGCGCGCCAACGCCCCGACCGCCGATTATCCCTTTACCACGCTTGAGCCCAATCTTGGCATCGCGACCTTGCCAGATCGGAGCCTCCAATTCGTCGTCGCCGACATGCCCGGGCTCATCGAGGGGGCGAGCAAGGGGAAGGGCCTTGGCTTTTCCTTCCTCCGCCACATCGAGCGCTGCCGCGTCTTGGTCCACCTCGTCTCGATGGATGGCGAGCGCGACCCCTATGAGGCCTATAAGGCGATTAGGGCGGAGTTAAGGGAATACGGGGCCAGGCTCGAGGAGCGGCCCGAGATCGTCGTCGCCTCCAAGCTCGATGAGGAAGGGGCGAAGGAAAGGAAAAGGGAATTCGACGCCAAGCTTGGCTTCCCCTCCCTCGGCCTATCGGCCTATACGGAGGAAGGCGTAGGCGAATTGCTTTTAAAATGCGCGGAAAAACTATCCCAAACCCCGCAATTCCCGCTTCTATTGGAGGAAAACGATGGCGAAGTCGTCTACGACGCGACCAAGCTCAGCCAAAAGCCGTTTGTTATCTCCCACCCCTCGGC
>JADINA010000033.1 GCA_017694295.1 Candidatus Alloenteromonas pullistercoris
GACCAGCGCCCGCCACATCCACCTCGATCAGGCCTCATTCGATTACCTGATGGGCGCGAAGGAGGGCGAGCACGCGACCTTGAACGTCCGCAAACCCCTTTCCCAGCCCGGGCAATACGTTTCCGACGTCCGCCTCAACCTCGTCGGACCGGTCAACCCGAAGACCGGCAAACCCCGCGCCATTAATGGCGTCTCGATCCTCGGCCCCCTCAGAAGCAAAAACCAGGTCGAGATCTCGGCCACCGACGCCAGGGCCCTTGGCGTAAGCGCCCCCATTCGCCTCTCCGGCGACGTCAAAGGCAGCGCCCCGATCAAGATCGTCAACCCGGAAAACGGACGCGAGCTTGAACTTGGCGAAGGCGTCATCGTCGCCAAGCGCCATATCCACATGACCCCGGAGGACGCCGAGGCCTTTGGCGTCAAAGACGGCGATTCGGTCTACGTCGCCGTCTCCACCCCGGAAAGGGAGACCATCTTTGGCGACACCATCATCCGCGTCTCGCCCAAATTCTCCCTCGCCATGCATATCGACACCGACGAAAGCAACGCCGCCAACGCCTCCGGCGAGGTCTATGGCCAAATATTGATGTACGAAGATTGCGAATGCGAGGGCCATGAAGAAGGCGGCTGCTGCCATGGGGAAGGCCATTGCTGCCACCACGACAAGCAATGAAGACCTTCGCCTACACCCCAAGTTCCGTTTGCTCCCGCGCCATGGAAATCGATTACGAGGACGGGAAAATCGTCGATTTCCGGGTCCAGGGCGGCTGCCATGGCAACCTCCAGGGCATCGCCTCCCTCGTAAGGGGGATGGACATCGATGAGGTGATCGCCAAACTGCAGGGCATCGTCTGCCGCGGGTCGCGGAATAAGGCGACCAGCTGCCCCGACCAGTTGGCCAAGGCCCTCATCGCCTTAAAGCAACAATAAACGCCTCGGCCTCCTCGGAGGCCTTTTCTTGTTGTGGAGGAAAGCGGAAGGCGCTATGATAGCCGCACTGACGAAAGCCAGGCATCAAGAAGCGGCGTCAATGGCGTACCCAGGCCGCTAGCAACTCCGCTATAGCGGTAAGTGCTCGCCATAGCTCCCTTCCCCCGGGAGAACGATGCCAAAAGGAACGACATAGTCTTCCGCCGGCGGGAGAGATTTCGCAGGGCAGGAGATCAATATGGACAAAGAACAATTCCTCTTCACCAGCGAATCGGTTTCCGAGGGCCACCCCGACAAGGTGTGCGACCAAATCGCCGATTCCATCCTCGACGAATGCCTTAGCCGCAACAAATGGGCCCATGTGGCCTGTGAGGTTTTCGCCACCACCGAATGCCTTGTCATCGGCGGCGAGATAAGCGGGGTATCCGGGGTCGATTACGAAGGCATCGCCCGAGGCGTTTTGCGGCGCATCGGCTACACCTCCCCCGAACTTGGGATCGGGGCCGATTCGTGCCAAATCGAGGTCAAAGTCAAGGAGCAGTCGCCGGACATCGCCATGGGCGTTAGGCCGGAGGACGTGTTGGAGATGGGGGCCGGCGACCAGGGGATCATGTTTGGCTATGCCACCGACGAGTCGGAAGGCTATATGCCCCTTCCCCTCACCATCGCCCATAAGCTGGTCAGGGTCGCGACCTCGCTAAGGAAAAGCGGCGAGTTCAAGCAAGCCCGGCCGGACATGAAAAGCCAAGTCACCATCGACTATTCGTCGGGGAAGCCGAGAATCCACACCATTCTCATGTCGATTCAGCATAACCCCGGCGTCGACATGGCTATCTTTCGCGAGTACGTGAAAGCCAACATCATGGACCCGGTCGCCCGCTCGTTTGGGCTTAACGGGGACTTCCGTTATTTGGTGAACCCGACCGGGGCCTTCGTCATCGGGGGCCCAGCCGGCGACACGGGCTTGACGGGGCGGAAGATCATCGTCGACACCTACGGCGGGTCTGCCCGCCATGGCGGGGGAGCGTTCTCTGGCAAAGATCCGTCCAAAGTCGACCGCTCGGCTTCCTATTACGCCCGCTACATTGCCAAAAACCTCGTGGCCGCCGGGGCCGCGAGCCGGCTTGAGGTCCAGCTTTCATACGCCATCGGGGTCGCTAGGCCGCTAAGCGTCTCGGTTTCGACGTTTGGGACGAAGAAGGTTTCCGACCAAGCGATCCTAAAGGCCATCGAGACATTCTTCGACGCCCGCCCCGGGGCCATCATCCGCCAATTCGGGCTGGTCGAGCCTTCTTTCCGCTACGCCGACACCTGCAATTACGGGGCCTTTGGGCGGCCCGACCTCGACTTGCCATGGGAAAAACTCGACAAAGTCGACGAATTGAAGAAATTCTTCGCCGAAAACGCCTAATTCCGCCTTTTTCGCCCATTTTCGTGTAAGGGCTTCCAAAATGCTCTTTCTAGTTTTCGGAAATGCTATAAAATAATGGCGTAAGCCCTTAGGAGGGGCAGTTAAGATGAAATACCAAATTATCGGAAAGAACATCGATGTCACCGATGCTATTCGCAACGACATCGAAAAGAAGCTCTCCCGGATGGACAAGTACTTCGTCATCAACGACGACGTCCTTTGCCGGGCCGTCGTCCGAAGCTATTCGGTCGGCGCCAAGGTCGAGATCACCATCTTCACCAAGCAGATGACTTTCAGGACCGAGGTCAGAGACAACGACCTCTACGCCGCCGTCGACTTTGCCATCGACAAGCTCGAGGGCCAGATGCGCAAGCTCAAAACCCGCATGGACCGGACCAAGGAAGCCGATTCCCTTGGCAAGGCCCTCGCCTTCGAGAATTTCCTCGAGGAGGAGGGCGAAGGGGAAGACACCCTCGTCCGCACCAAATCGATCAAGCTCGAGCCGATGACCATCGACGAGGCCATCACCAGGATGGAGGCCCTCGGCCACTCCTTCTTCCTTTACCTCGACGCCGACGACGGCGAGATCTCCGTCGCCTATAAGCGCCTTGACGGCGGCTATGGCGTCATCCAGGCCGAGAACCAGCTTCGCTAAGGAAAGCCGAATAAGGGGCCCGGGCAACCGGGCCTTTTCCTTCACCCTAAAGGGTGATTCCCCCTTGATTAACTTTCCTTTGACACGGATAATATGGAAGTTGTCATTCGGCAACCTTTTGTCCTATACCCGTCTGTCGGATAGGACCGACATTGCCCGGGAAGCCGGGAAATAAAGAAGGAAGCGAAACAAATGAACCAAACAAGCGAAGTCCTGGCCACGTTGATCCATTACAACGTCACCGTCCGGGACACCCTCGAGTATTGCCTTAAGAAGCAAACCTACGATCCAAAGGTCTTCTCGGAAAAGAAGCGCTCGATCCTCGCCGAGGTCGACCAACACACCCCGCTTAAGGACATCATCGACCACTCCGGGGAAAACGGGGAGAAGTTCGAGAAGCTCATCCGCGATTTCTACGCCCAGGTCTATGGCGATGAATCCACCATACTCCACCTCGCCGACGATGGGCTCCGCGTCGATCACAACCAGCATTTGCCGATCTACAAAGGCGTGCTCCCGATCCATGAGAACGTCAATTCCATGATTCAGGGCATCCTCCGCGACGCCAAAGGCAAAAACATCGACGTCCAGGAAGCCGAGAAGGTGTGGAAAAGCGAGGACAAGATGTTCAGGGCGGTCGCCTATTTGACCCTCGTCAACGACCTCATCTCCCTCTTCAACGACTATAACAAAGCCCGCCAGGAGGCCAAAGGCGCCGAGAGCCCGACCTCGAAGTTCATCACCAACGACATCCAAGCCATCGTCCAGAACATCAACTTCGTCCGCTCCTCGGCCCGCGAGACCGACGCCGTCTACAAAAACATGGAAGACAAGATCGTCGCCCTCATCGAGGAGATGACCGGAAGGCGCGATCTGCCGGTTGGGAAGAAGTTCCCCGACGTCATGAAGGAAACCATCGAGACCATCCAGCTTTACCTCCGCGACGCCGAAGCTTCCTTCCGGGCCGCCTACCCGCCTTTCATTCAGGAGTTGCTTGCCCAGGTGAAGAAGGACCGGGAGGCCAAGGAAGCGTCCGATTCCGCCTCTAAGCAAGCCTAAGAAGGGAAAAAATGAAAACCAAAATCAAGAAAAAGGAAATAGTTTGGTACTCGATCGCCGGGTTCATCGCCTTCGTTGGGCTCTTCTTCCTGATCCTCGGGATCGTGGGGGAGAACCTCAACGTCCTTTATAGCGACAACTGGATTTTGTATTCGGAGCCGCTTTGGCTGTCGAATTGGTCCGGGATGGGCTACCGTTATTGGGGCCTAATCCTCTTCCTCGCCGGATCGCTTCTTGCCATCGTCTGCCTTAGCGTCTTCGCCAGGGAAACCGATCGCGATAGCGAAAGGGCCAGCAGAAGGGCTCAGCGGCTTGCCATGCAAAACCAAGCCTCCGCCGAAATCAAAACCGAAGAGGCGCCGGAAAGCAAATAGACAGTGGCGGCGGGGCTTAGGCCTCGCCGTTTTCTTTTCCAAAAAGGAGATAACATGGATACATTGCAATGCATCAAAGCCCGGAGGTCGTGCCGAGCTTTCCTCGATAAGGAAGTCGAGAAAGAAAAAATCGAGAAAGTGGTGGAAGCCGGGCTTTTCGCCCCTAGCGGTCATAACTCCCAATGCCCCCATATCGCTGTGATCACAGATCTGGGGAAAATTGAGGAGTTAAGCCAACTTAACGCCAAGATCATGGGGACGGATAACGATCCATTCTATGGGGCGAAGGCCGTTTTGCTCGTCTATTGTGAAGACTTCCCAACCGCTGTGTACGACGGCTCGCTTTGCTTGGGCTACATGCTTCTTGAGGCAACCGAGCTCGGACTCGCCTCTATTTGGGTCCATCGGGCCAAGGAGGAATTTGAGTCGGAGGAGGGAAAGGCACTTTTCCGGAAGTGGGGGCTCATAAAAGGGGATGAGCGTTTCATTGGCATCGGACATTGCTGCCTAGGCTATGCCGCCGCCCCGGCAATGGAAAAAGCCATCAAAGCCGGCCGCGTCGCCTATTTGGATTAATGAAGAAGTCCTTCATATTCCTTGCTTTGCCAGCGTTGCTTTCCGGCTGCTCTTTTGGAGAAAGCCCATCTGCTTCAACTGGCGATATAGGGGAGAATGCAACAAGCGAATACGAGGAGGAAAACGCCATGAAAGTTGAGGTCAACGGCCACATTTTCGAAGCGGAGCTTTATGAGGGGGAAACCGCTGCGGCGTTTGCTAGCCTGCTTCCCTTAAGGCTATATATGCAAGAGCTTAACGGCAACGAGAAGTACCATTACCTGAGTTCCCCGCTTCCAAGTGAGCCCGAGATGGTTGGAACCATTCGGGCGGGCGACATTATGCTCTTTGACTCTTCATGCGTCGTTTTGTTTTACGACTCGTTCGATACCCCTTATTCCTATACCAGGATCGGGCGGATAAAAGATCCAAGCGGGCTAAAGGAGGCGGTGGGG
The DNA here is from genome assembly GCA_017694295.1 of Candidatus Alloenteromonas pullistercoris. Classification (GTDB taxonomy): domain Bacteria; phylum Bacillota_I; class Bacilli_A; order RFN20; family CAG-826; genus Alloenteromonas; species Alloenteromonas pullistercoris. The sequence goes on from JADINA010000033.1 coordinate 5,440, forward strand.
GAAGGTGATTGCCGGGTAAGCTTTGCGCTTAATTGAAATCCGCTTCGTTTGAGTGGGAATTGCGCTATTTTCGCATTTACCGCATTTGGCTTTATGAAGTTGGTCTTTGTCGAAACGCCTTTTTTCGGTGCATATGGCGTAGGAAAATTTTTTTGCGCGTGCCCTTATCTTTAGAAAAATCTATTCAAATAATCCCTTTTAGTTTCGCAGAGATTCAAAAAATCGAATAAAAAACCCGCTTGGAAGCGGGACGTTTTTCTATGGCGGAGGAATAGGGATTCGAACCCTAGCTCCCGGTTAAGAGACTACGAGCTTTCCAAGCCCGCCCCTTCGACCACTTGGGTATTCCTCCATTTGCCTTAAAGAAGGCAAGACGGATTATAGGCTAATGGATGCGTTTTGGTAAAGGTTTTTTGAAATGGCGGTTTCAAAGTTTAAGTTGCCTTTGTCTTTGCAAACTCCCATATAGGCCAAAATCACGTTTGGCCTCTGTTGTTTGAATTGGTGTTTATCGCCAATTGCCTATAAGCCAGGCTGTAGCATTTGCTATAATCCACCCGGTTATGAAGGAAATCGTCGTAAGTGCCTCCTCCAACGGGCAGAAAATTGAGAAATTCGTTCGGAAGTACCTATCGGAGGCCCCTCTTGGATATATTTATAAGGCTTTTAGGAAAAAGGACATCAAAGTCAACGGCCATTGGGTGAAGAAGGATTTTGTGATCCACGAAAACGACGTGGTGAGGATTTACGTCACGGATAAGCAGCTCGAGGATTTCAAAAAGCCCCGCCCCGTCACCCCTAAGCCATTTCCCTATCGCATCGCCTATGAGGACGAAAACGTCTTGATCGTCGATAAACCCAAAGGCGTTTTGACATATGGCGACAAAACCGGCGTCAGGGAAACCCTAGGCAACGCGGTCCTCGATTACCTTTGCCTAAAAGGGGAGTTCGACCCAACCTCGGCTTCCTTCGTCCCCTCCCCGGCCCACCGCCTCGACCGCAACACCTCAGGCCTCATCTGCTATGGCAAAACCGATGCCGGGCTAAAGGCCCTTACCGAGCTTTTTAAAACCCGGGTCGGGGTCGAGAAGTATTATCTAGCCCTCGTCAAAGGCCATTTCGACGGCGATGGGGGAGACATCGACATCCCCCTTGGGAAAGACCCCAATTCCGGTCGGGCCTTCCCTCTTGCTTTGGATAAAGGCGGAAAAACGGCCAAAACCCATTATGACGTCGTCCAGGAGCTTCCGCGCTTCTCGCTTTTGCGCGTGCGCCTTGAAACGGGCCGGACCCACCAGATCAGGGTCCACTTCGCCTGCATCGGGCATCCGCTTTTGGGGGATGACAAATACGGCGACTTCGCCCTCAACAAGGAAATCGAAAGCCTAACCGGCCTCGATTCGCAGTTCCTCCACGCCCATGAGCTTTCCTTTGGCGAACTTAGCGGCCCCCTAGCCGGGCTAACGAACACGAACATCTGCTCCGATTTGCCCGCTGAGCTTCGCGCAGTCATAGCCAAATTATCCTAAGGCCCATCTTGTGATTGTCGATATTGCTATGTAAGATAACTGCGTCTGGAGGCTTTGATATGGATATCGAGCGGAAATATCGGGAATGGCTTTCCTCAAGCCGGGTCAATGAAGAGGACAAGAAAATCCTTTTGGCCATGGGCGAGGAAGAGAAAAGCGATGCTTTCTTCAAAGAATGCGAGTTCGGCACCGGCGGGCTGCGCGGCGTGATGGGCCCTGGCACCAACCGGGTCAACGCCCTTACGATCTCCCGGGTCACCGTCGCCTTTGGGAAATTCCTCCTTTCCTTAAGCCCTGACGCCGCCTCTAGGGGCGTCGTCATCAGCCACGACAATAGGCGAAACAGCCGCGAATTCACTTTGCTTTCCTCTCAAATCCTCAATAAAATGGGCTTAAATACCTATATATTCGACGCCCTTCGCCCAACCCCGGAACTTTCCTTTGGCGTCCGTTACGCCAACGCGATCGGCGGCATCATGATCACCGCCTCCCATAACCCCAAGCAATATAACGGCTACAAGGTTTACGACGAGACCGGCTGCCAATTGGTCCCCGACGCCATCGCCCCGATGCTTAAGATCCTTTCCGCCCTCCCCGATGAGCTCCATTTCGAGGTCCCCGAGGCCGAGGTAAAGGGCAAGCAAACCGTCTTTGGCCCCGAGGTCGACGACGAATACGTCCGCCTCGTCATCTCCTGCCAGGAGAACCCGTCCCTCGACAAGAGCCATTTCAAAGTCGTCTACACCCCCCAACACGGGGCGAGCTACGAATCGGCCATGCGGGTTTTCTCCGAATGCGGGTATTCGATAATTCCGGTTAAGGAGCAATGCGTCCATGACCCCGACTTCGGCGGAACCAAATCCCCGAACCCGGAAGTCGCCGCCTCCTGGGAGAGGGCTTTGGATTATATGGAGGAAAGCGGCGCCGACCTCGCCGTCATGACCGATCCCGACGGGGATCGCTGCGGGCTGGCCTACCGTTCCTGTAGCGGCGACATCCGCCGCCTCACCGGCAACCAATCGGCCGCCTTGCTGCTTGATTACCTGCTTTCTAGCAAAAAGGAGAAGGGCACGCTTCCAGACGATGCCGTCATCTACGACACCATCGTCTCCTCCAGCCAAGCCAGGAGGGTCGCCGCCTCCTATGGGGTCAAATGCGAATCCTTCCTCACCGGCTTCAAATTCATCGGCGACCGCATCCACCATTACGAGAAGCTCGGGAAAGGACCGACCTTCGTCTTCGGCTATGAGGAGTCCTATGGCTGCCTAATCAAGCCGTTCGTCCGCGACAAAGACGGCGTTCAGGCCATTTTGCTCTACACCGAGATGGCCTTATTCCACAAGCTCCATGGCCATACCCTCGATGAGGCTTATGAGCAATTGCAGCGCCGCCTTGGCTACCATTTCACGACCATGAACGATGCCTATTTCGAGGGGATGGAAGGGGCCGCGACCATGAAGCGCCTTATGGCGGAGCTCCACGAAAAGCCGCTAAAGGAGTTGGCCGACAGGAAAGTCTCCTCCGTCGAGGATTACCTTAGCGACCTCATCACCTATTCCGACGGCTCGACCAAGGCGATCGTCGGGCTTCCCAAATCCGACGTCCTCAAATACGTCTTCGCCGATGGCTCGACTTTGGCCATCCGCCCAAGCGGGACCGAGCCGAAGATGAAGTTCTACATCGAAACCGTCGGGGAAAAGCCCGATGGCTTGGAGCAAGGGGCCAAATCGATATACGGGGCCATCATGGCCAAGCTCGGCTTGAAGGCCTAAAGGAAAAGCTTTTGTAGCGTCAAGGCGACGCCTTCCTCGGCGTTGCCTTTTTCCGTTCTCGGGAAGCCTTTTAAGGCCTCCGCTTTGCTATTGGCCATGGCAAAGGGGTGCCCCGAGGCCTTCAATAGGCAATAGTCGTTGGTCGAATCGCCAAAGGCGTAGCAATTCCCCGCCTCGATGCCATAAAGACTTAATAGTCCCTTCAACGCCGTGGCTTTGTCGCAGTCATCTCTGGTGACCTCGCTATAGGTCGAGCTCGTCCAGTGGCGGAACATCAAGCCCTTTTCCCTTATTACCGCTTCTTTAAGCTCTTCGTCATGGCGGTGGGGGCAGCGCATCAAAGCGGCCATGACGCCATCCTCGGGAAGCTTATGGCCGGGCCCGAGGTGGATGCGCATCCCCTCAAAGGGAAAGTAACGGCTGAGGTAATGGTCCTCGATGTAGGAATAGATGTCGGTTTCGGTTTCAATGGCGAAAGAGGAGAGGAAAGATGAGCAGGTGTGAAAAATGCGGTAAAGGGAATCGATTGGCAGGGTTTTCCGTTCCAAGACGTTAAGCGAGCAATCGAAGGTTAAAGCCCCGTTATAGCAGATGAGGGCGCAGTCGATGCCTAACTCAAAGCGAAGCTTAAGCATCGACCTACGTGGCCGGCCTGAGGCCAAGATGATGAGGGAGGTGGGGGAAAGACGGCGCAATACGTCCTTCGTCTTCCTCCCTAGCCGCCCTTGGCTATTTAGCAACGTGCCATCGACGTCGATGGCGATGGCCCTTTCCATCATTACCTATAATCCGAGCAATCCGACGGCGTTTTGCACCCTTAATAGGGTTTGGTGGGCGATTTGCTTGGCTTTGTCGCGGCCAGCGCGCAAAACCTCAAGATATTCCCCGGAATCCTTGATGGCTTGGTATTTGGCCTGGAAGGGCTCAAGCTCCTCGATGACGGCATCGGCCACGGCCTTCTTGAATTCCCCATAACGCGAGGAAGCGAAAATCGCCTCGGCTTGCTCGATGGAAATGTCCTTCATCGAGGCGTAGATGGTAAGGAGGTTGGAGACGCCGGGCTTGTTCTCCTTGTCGAACTTCACCTCCGACCCGGAGTCGGTGACGGCGCTCATGATCTTCTTCCTCACGGTCTTCATGTCGTCTTTGAGGAAGATGTCGCCCTTGGGGTCGCTTTTGCTCATCTTCACCAGGGGGTTGGTGAGGCTCATGATCCTTGCCCCGACTTTGTTTATCTTCGTCCTCGGCTCAACCAGCACCTTCCCATAACGGCCGTTGAAGCGGTTGACCAAATCGCGGGTTATCTCAACGTGCTGGGTTTGGTCTTCGCCGACCGGTACTATATCGGCGTCATATAAGACGATGTCGCAGGCCATCAAAACAGGATAGGCGAATAACCCAAGCCCGATGGCGCTTTCCTTGAGCTTGGCGCTTTTCTCCTTGAACTGGGTCATCCGCGAAAGCTCGCCCATGTAAAGGTAGTTTTGGAGGATGGCGTTAAGCTCGGCGTGCTCGGAGACGCTCGATTGGAGGAAGATGGTCGTCTTCTTGGGGTCGAGCCCGGAGGCGAGGTAGAAGCAGGCGAGGTCGCGGCTATTCTCCCTTAACTCCTCGGGGTCGATTGGCAAGGTGAGGGCATGGAGGTCGGCGATGAAGATGAAAACCTCGCCCGAGTCCTGAAAGTCCTTGAAGTGCCTTAGGGCCCCGATGTAGTTGCCAAGGGTCAGCTTCCCGGTTGGCTTGATTCCAGACAATACGCGCATAAGATGCCTCCAAATCGCGCCTATTATAAGGCAAAGGCGGAGATTTCGCTTAAAAATGTCGCCTCTAGGCCGATTAATATGAAACTTTGCCCTAAAATCCCCTTTTCCCGGTGCTATACTTTCCTTGGTTATGATTAGGCTTTACACTTCCCCGTCCTGCTCCTCTTGCCGCAAGGTGAAGAAATACTTCGACGACCATCAGGTCCCCTATGAGGAGAAAAGCATCTTCTCAGGCGAGCTTTCGACCGAAGACCTCAAGGAGCTGCTTTCCAAATGCGAAAACGGGACCGACGACATCATATCCCGCCGGTCGAAGATCGTGCAGGAGAACAACATCGATTTCGACTCGATGACGATATCCGAGCTCATCGAATTCATCAAAAAACACCCTTCGATCCTCAAAAGGCCGATAATCGTTGATGACCGACGGATACAAGTGGGTTACAATACTGAGGATATCCTTACCTTCATCCCGAAGGCCCGGCAATTGGCCGAGCTCTTCTGCAATCCAGGCGATTGCGAACGTTACCCCTATTGCGAGCATGCTTGCGATAAGGGCGAGGAGAAATAGAGTGAAACTCGGAAAGGCAAGTTCATGAAAAACAACAAACTGCGCTCCCCCGTCTACCTCATCTTCCTGGTTTTGGCCATGGCGGTGGGGTTTGCCGGTCTTTCTTTGATACTCAAAGACGCCATCGTGGATTTCGTTAACGGCTATCCGACGGACTCGGCGACCTGGGATTACGTGCTTGAGCTCATCATGCCGCTTTGCATTTCCGTGGGAATCGCCTTAATGGCTCTGGTCCTCTTGTTCTTTGCCCTCGTTGGGGCCTTTGCCAAATCCGGGGCCGTGATCCTTAGCACCTCGCTTTGCCTCGCTTTGCTTAGTTCGACCGTCTCCGTTTATTCGATTGGGAAGGCCATCGGCTTTGATTTCCTCGATTTCCAAGCCATCGCCGACGCCTTCTCTTCCGGCGACTTCTCCCTTATGCAGCCGATCCTCTTCTTCACGATGGCCATACTGCTCGGCTTCGTCGCCTTCATCGCCCTCATCATTTGCTACAACCGGCCTCGGGGCGGCGCCTCCATCGCCTTTGGCATCATCTGCTTTGTCTTGGGCCTTGCCACGACCGCCGTCGGCATCCCCTATCTTGACATCATCGATGACCCCTCCGCCTTCATTGAGCTTTCCGTCTTGCTGGCCATGCTCCCGTATTTGATGCCGGGGCTATTGGGCATCGCCTTGCTTGGCCTTGGCTGCTATAAGCCCAAGGAAGTGGAGCAGGAAGGGGAAGCCCCGCTCGAAGTCGAGATCAAAGTCGCCTGAAATATTGTTCTACATACTAAAAAATGGATTCGGCTTGAATCCCTTTTCCTTTATCCGGGTTTACTTAAGCGCGTCCATGGCCCGGCGGGTCTTGGAGGCTTTCGAGAAGCTGGCTTTGATGCCGAATTTGTGCAAAAGGGTCGAGAGGATGTTCTCCGCGCCCCCGAGGTTATTGTATTCGAACTCGATCTCGTAATCGGTTTTGCCCGAATAGGTGTTGCGGTCGATCGAGAGTAATCCGCCTTCGTATTCGACGTCGATCCGATCGGTGGTAAGCGAGGTGAGGATCTTTAAGGTCTTGATGTCGATGTCAAGCATCGTAAGGAACCGGCTCGTGTCGCCTTTGGGGAAGATGCCCTTGGCGGCGAAGTCGTCGAACTGCTCTTTGCTGATGACGCAGTTTTTCTCTAGTAGCCCCTGCGAAAGCGGGGTCTTCAAAGTCAGTTCGTAGGTCCCGTTTTTCTCCCTGATCCGAAGCGCGATCCCCTCTTTGTTGAGGATCCGGTCGTCGGAATCGATGTAGTGGTTGGTTTGGGTGTAGCGGGGCGAGTCGGGGAAGGCCTTGGCCAGTTTCTTGTAGTCGTCTTGGCTTACGAGGGCCTTGGCTTCTATTTCAATCGCGTTGGACATTGTTTCACCTCTTGTTAAATGCTCATTGAAGGCATGGTATTATTACCTGGCTAATTATAGCAATGTCCTTTAAAAGGGGATAGGAGGGAAAATCTTCCATGGCCTTCTTGACTCTCGCCAATTCGCTTAATGACTTCCTCCGGGATTATGGGCTTTACCTCGCCCTTGGGGTCGTTGCCCTCATCCTCATCGTCGCCCTTGCCATCCTTTTGCCCTATTTTCTGAAAAAGGGGAAGGGCAAAAAGGGCAAAATTGCCTCCAAAGGCGAGTATTTGTCCGCCCTTGGGGGCGAGGAAAACGTCCTGAGTAAGGAACTGAAGGGCTCGCGCATCGTCTTGCGGCTTGCCGATTATTCGAAAGTCGACAAACAAAAACTGCTTGAGGCCGGGGTCGACGGCTTCATCGAGATGGAGGATAAGCTGACCCTTGTCCTCAAAGGGGATAGCGAGAAGGTGTATAAGGCGATATTCGGCTAAAGCCTTTTGCCGAAGACGTGGAAGGCGATGTCCTCAAGCGGCAATCCCATGACGTTGAAATAGCTTCCCTCGATCTTCTCTATAAGCGGGTAATCGTCTTGTATCCCATAGGCCCCGGCTTTATCCAGCGGCCTGAACTTTTTTATGTAATCGCGGATTTGGGCTTCGCTAAGGGGGTTGAAGTAAACCGCGGTCGCGACCGAGCGGGTTATCTCCTTGCCTTTTCCTATATAGCAATACCCGGAGACGACGACTTGCCTTTTCCCTTGCTCGGCATAGAGCATCTTGAAAGCCTCTTCCTCGTCCTTGGGCTTGCCAAGGACCCGATTGGCGAAGATGACGGCCGTGTCGCAGGCTAAGATCTCGTCGCCAAAATGCTTTTGCAGGCAGGCATAGGCCTTCATTTTGGCTTCCTGAAGGGGCAATTGCTCAGGCGAGACCTGCTTCAAAAGGCTTTCGTCGACAAAAGGCGGGTCGATGACGAAAGAAGGCGTTAGGCGGGCGAGCAGCTCTTTCCGCCTTGGTGAGCTTGAGGCGAGGATAAGCATGGTTTAGGCGTCTAGCGACATGACGACAGGAAGGACGATCGGGCGGCGGCCGGTTTTCCTTTCGACGTATTTGCCGACGACCGAGCGGATCGAGGTTTTGAGCTCGGCGTAATCGACCTCGCCGCTTTCCATTTCGCGCCTCACCTCCTCCTCGGCCCTCATCTGGGCGTGGCGGACGACGTGGGAGGATTCGCTGGCCGCGAAGCCGCGGGGGTAGATTATCGGCGGGACGACGAGCCCCTTTTCCTTGGACAAGGTCATGATGACGGCGATCATCCCCTCGTTTTTGAGCACGTCGCGCTCGGAGATGGTGGTCCCGGAGACGCCGTCTAGGTCGTTGCCGTCGATATAGACGTCCTCAGCCGGTATCCGGTTGCCCGTTTTCCTTACTTTGTGGTCATAAAGCTCAAGCATGTCCCCGTTATCGCAGATGAAGACGTTTTCCTTGGGCATTCCGAGGTCTTTGGCTATGTCGCCGTGAAGCATGAGCATCCTATATTCGCCATGCACCGGCATGAAGTAGCGTGGGTTGACTAAGCGCTGCATGAGGCGGAGCTCCTGACGCGATGGGTGGCCGGAGGAATGGAGGGAGAAGGCGATGGAGTTTTGCTTCACGTCGGCACCTTGCTTGACGAGGTTATTGACCAGCCTATCGACGAGCATCCCGTTGCCGGGGATCGGGTTGGAGGAGAAGACGACCGTGTCGCCGGGGATGATCGAGGTGTTTTTGTTGTCGCCTGAGACGATCCGCGACAAAGCGGCCATCGGCTCGCCCTGGCTGCCGGTGCAGATGATGCAGATTTGGTTGAGCTTGTGGTTGCGGAGCATGCCCTCCTCGATTATCGAGGCGTCGGGGATCTTGATATAGCCGTATTCGCGGGCGATCGACATGACGTTTTTCATCGAGCGGCCCAAGATGCAAATTTTCCTATTGTGGGCGACGGCGACCTCGACGACCTGCTGGATGCGGTTGATGTTGCTTGAGAAGGTGGAGACGATGATCCGGCCCGGGGCCTTCTCGAATATTTCCTCGACGCCGCTGCGGACGTTGGTTTCGCTTGGGGTGTAGCCCTCTAGCTCGGCGTTGGTCGAATCGGCCATGAGCAAATCGACCCCCTCGATCCCGAGCCTGGTCAGCTTGGCTAGCTCGAATTTGGGGCCGACCGGGGTCAAATCGATCTTGAAGTCGCCGGTTTCGACGATCCTTCCCTGAGGGGTGTCGATGCAAATGCCGTAGGAATCGGGGATGGAGTGGGTGACGCGGAAGAAGGAGACGGTGAAATCGTCGCCGACTTTTATAACGGAGTTGGTGTCGTATTCGACGATCTTGACCGGGTCCTTGATCCGGTTGTCCTCGAGCTTATGGCGGATAAGCGCGGCCGCAAGGCGCGGGGCGTAGATGACCGGGATGTAGATGGAGCGGACTAAAAAGGGGATGCCGCCGATATGGTCCTCGTGGCCGTGGGTGATGAAGAGGGCCTTGATCTTCGAGCGGTTGTTCTTCAGATACGTGTAATCGGGGATGACGTAATCGACGCCGGGCAAATTGGCTTCCGGGAAACGGACGCCGGCATCGACCATGATGATCGAGCGGTCGGACTCAAAGCAATAGGTGTTCTTCCCGACTTCCCCGAGCCCTCCGAGCGCGTAAATGCTGATAGGAGAATTGGTCATAATCTGCTTCCTTGTTAAAACGAATGGATTTTATGTCGGCTTGACGACCAAACTATAGCATAAAATGCTATCGGCATTGCAAGAAAGAGATTGCTGAAAGGGGTTTCTTATATCTCGATGGCGTCGCTATAATCGATGGATGGGTCCTTTTTCCCGATATGGTCGTAGAAAAGGATGCCGTCGAGGTGGTCGATCTCGTGTTGCAAGACGATGGACTCGTACCCCCTGGCGACTATTTTCCTTTCCTTCCCCGCGATGGCGTCAAACGCCTTCACCGTTATCTTGTAGGGGCGGTAGACGGGGCCGGGGTGGGGCGAATCGACCGAAAGGCAGCCCTCCCCGCCGGAAAGGTAGGCCATCCTGACGGAGGAGGCGACGATCTTGGGGTTGGCCAGGAGGTGGGTGACCTCCTTCCCGGCTTCCTCGAAATAGACGGCGATCATCCTTTTGTTTATGCCGATTTGGGGGGCGGCGAGCCCAACCCCGGAACGGACGCTTGGATGGGATTTCAAAAAATCCGGGTCCTGGCTTTTCTTTAGGTAATCAAGCATCTGCTTAAGCGTTTCCCCGTCTTCCTCGGTTAGGGGGAGGGGGACCTCAAGGCAGGGTCGGCGCAAATTGGGGTTGGTGTCTTTGACGATTTTGAACATACGCGGTTATTCTAGCACGGTCTCGCTCCTTCGGTTTATATTATGCTCATGCGAGAATCGACCCGGCTGGACTTGCTTCGCCTGCACTCCGCCTTAGAGGAAACAAAGGAGAAAGCCGCCCTTGAGGAGGCCGAGAGGGCCTTAGCCAAAGACGAGGAAGCCAACGCATTTTCCCGCCAAGCCAAGGAGATGGCCAAGCGCTACGCCGATGAGCCGACGGAGGAGAACCTTCGCCTCCTCCACCAGGCCAAGCAAAGGCTCGATGGCTGCAAAGCCGCCATCTTTTACTTTGAAAAACTAGCTGAGTACCGGTCGGTTTTGGATAAAATCAACGGCCTTTTGCCGCAAATCGGGGGTTTATGCTTCGAATAATCGGCGGGAAGCACCGCAGCCGGGTGATCCAAACCCCGGATGAAGGCACCGTCCCAACCAAAAACCGGGTCAGGGAAGCCCTTTTCTCGGCCTTGTCCGATCTTCTTCCTCGTGCTTCCGTCCTCGATCTTTTCGCCGGCTCGGGGGCGCTTGGGATCGAAGCGCTTTCCCGCGGGGCCAAGGAGGCGACCTTCGTCGATAGCTCGCCCATCGCCGCGCGCATCATCGCCTCCAACCTAAGATTGCTAGGGGAGGAAGGCGAAGTGATTAACTTGGATTACCAACAGGCACTGCAAAGGCTTAAGGGCAAATCCTTTGACATCGTCTTCCTCGATCCGCCCTATGCCCAAAAGGAGTTTTACGGCAAAGCAATCTCATTATTGGAGGAAGGGGGGCTGCTTTCCCCCGGCGCCGCTTTGGTCATCGAATACGAGGGCGAATGCCCGCTAAGCTTCGATATCGGCTACTCGGCGCGTTATTATAAATATGGCTATACCCGAGTTTGCATCGCCAGGAAGGTAACGAAATGAAGAAAGCCGTCTATCCCGGGTCCTTCGACCCCATCACCAATGGCCACCTCGACATATTGACAAGGGCCGCCAAGGTATTCGACCACGTCATATTGCTTTTGGCGGTCAACCCCGCGAAGACAAGCGCCTTCACCGTGCAGGAGAGGCTTTTCATGATGAGGGAGGCGACCAAGGATATGCCTATGGTCGAGGTCGATTTCACCTCCGGCCTCACCGTCGAATACGCCCGCGCCCATGGGGCAAGCCACATCATCCGCGGGCTAAGGGCGGTCACCGACTTCGAATACGAGTTCCAGTTCGCGGCCGCGAATTCCTTCGTCGACCCATCGATCGACATGGTTTTCTTCATGGCGGGGCAGAAGACCGGCTTCATCTCCTCCTCGACCATCAATGAGCTATGGAAAAACGGGGCTGACATCGCCCCGTTGGTCCCCCCTGCAGTATTATCTTGCTACAAAGCCAAGTCACGATAAGGAGGCTGTGCTTGGGTTTTCCTCCTTCTCGCCCCGGAGCTTGCTATAAAGCAAATCGGGGTTTTCGAAGGTGTCGTAATCGCCTATTTTGATGTTCTCCATCTCCACCCCAAGCCGGCGCAGCTCGAGCAAGACGAACACCGGGAGGTCGAGGAAATCGACCCCATCGGTCCTTTTGGCCGCGGCCTGGTAGCCATCGGAAAGCAGCTTTTCGATGACCTTGCGCTCGACCGGGCAATGGGAGAAGGTGAGGCAGGGCCCGATGGTGGCCTTGATGTCTTTGACGTTGAGGCCATAGGCGACCAAACTGGCCCTAAGCGAAGCCAATAAACTCTTGGTCTGTATTTCGTCGAAGCCGATTTTGGCGGCCCCGAAGAGCTTTCCCTCGATACCGAAGAAAAGCGGGACCTCGTCGGATGAATGGATGGTGAGCTTTTTTGTTGTGTCGGCGGAGGCGTAATAGCCTTCGACTTCCTCTCCAAGCTCGATGGAATTGCCGCGGGTGGCGGTTTTGACGCTTAACGCGCCGTTGGTTATTTCAATTTCGTTCATTTCCCTCTTCCTTGCGTTCGCCTTATTTTACTAATATGGCTTTGATAGGGGTAGAAGAAAAAGGGCCGGTTGGGCCCTTAATCGATATTGGCTTTAGCGGACGTAGGCGTCGGAGAAGGGGTTGGCGGCGTCTTCGTCGGTGTGGTTCCACATCTGGAGCAGGAGGTCGGCCTTCTCGTTGCGGTCGTTGCCCGAAACCCCGAAGAGGACCTCGCTCACGCCCGGGCGGGAGCTATGGAGGTTGAAGGCTTCCTCGGAGAAGTCGATGAGCAGGATGGTCGGGACCGAGAAGGCGGAGTGGTCGGCGTTGGTGAAGTTGTCGTAATCGGAGTCGCCGACGCTGGCGTTGATCTTATAGGGGGCCTCATCGGCAAGGCGGCCGCCGGCTTCCGAGAAGAAGTCGTTGTCGGCGAACTTGTCGAGGTAGCGGACGAAGGCCCGTTGGTCGTCTTCGAGGTCATAGTCATCGTCGTTGGTCGAGGACTCGTCGGTGAAGATGGTATACATCGCGAAGGGGCGATCGTCGGATGGGGCGTAGTTGCCGTTCCACCCGTTTTGCAGCGTCTCGAGGGCCGGCTGCATGGTTTCGCAGTTGTCGCAATCCTCGCTTACGTAGATAAGGAAGAACTTCTCCCCGTATTTCTCAATCGGGTTGACCTCAGCTTGCTCCATGGCCGCGAGGTAATCGGCGTAGGTGTCGTATTGGTTGTCGAAGTCGCTCCAATCGAGGATGGCCTTGGTGACTTGGTCGGCCTCGGTGTTGAACTCGTCGATGTTGTTGGTCTCGCCCTCGAGGCGGAGCTGGTAATCGGCGTAGTAGCGGGAAGCGGAGCCTAGGCCCCAGCTTTGGACCCACTGGGTAATCCGCGGGATCGAGAAGATGACGGCGAAGATGGCGCCGACGATGAGCAGCGGCTGGACCCAGGCGGTTTCCTTTATCCACCGCCATAGCTTAGTGAAGAATCCGCCGATTGCTTTCAATATGTTCATGGAATGCCTCCGGAAAGACCTGTTTATTACTAAACAGCGGGTTAATGATACCATCGACCCCCATGTGGGGCAACAATGGATTTATCCTTTTGCGAAACCCCGAAAATCGCCTTTTATTACTCATGTTTGTTGCCTATAATGGCCTCGTTATGTTCAAGCGCAGTCTGCAAAGCAGGATCACCGACTTCCTCTACGACCATTCCAAGCTTAAGGGCACGCTCAACTGGGGTTACGCGGTTTTGCTTTGCACCCTCTCGGCCTTGATCTTCACCATTGGCTATAAGTTCTTCCTCGTTCCCCGGGATCTTATTACTGAAGCCGATCACTTCCGGCTCGTCTCCGGCGGGGCCTCGGGCGTCTCCCAAACCGTCATCATGGCCCTTGAGCTCATCCCCGGGTCCTTTTCCGACCTCATCTCCGAAAACGAGGACTTTGTTTACTCGATACTCTACTTCGCGGTCAACGTCCCAATCGTCATTCTCGCCTGGTTTGGCATCGGCAAGCGCTTCACCATCATCACCCTCCTCAACATCGTCGAGATTTCCCTTTTCACCAACCTTCTTTCGATTGAGGCGATTGAGGATACGATCATCCGCCCGGTATCCCAGTTCATTGATGACTATGGCGGGGGGTTGCTCTCTAGGGCCATCTTCGCCGGCGTCTGCACCGGGCTTTCAAGCGCCCTCACCTTCAAAGTCGACGCCTCCAGCGGGGGAATCGACGTCATCTCTTATTATATAGCCCTTAAGAAATCGACTTTAGTGGGCAAGTACTCCGCCTACCTCAACGGCGGCATCCTCATCGTCTACACCATCCTCTCGGCCACGAAGGTGGGGTGGGGCGAGAAAGCCTCTTTGGAAATCGTCTCCTCGGCTTTGTTCTCCATCATCTACCTGATCGTGACGATGGTCGTCATCGACATGATCAATCTGCGCAACAAGAAGATGAAGGTTGAGGTCGTGACCGACAAGCCCGAGCTCGTCCAGGTGCTTATGGCCAACATCCCGCATGGGGCGACCATCATCCACGGCGAAGGGGCTTTCTCGGGACAGCAGAAGACGATCATCGAGATGGTCATCTCCTCCTACGAGGTCAACCAGACCGTCAAGATCATCAGGGAAACCGACCCGGCGACGTTTGTCCAGGTAACCGAGCTAAAGCAGGTTTACGGCCACTTCTTCATTAAGCCGATCAAGTAAAAGAAAATGGGCCTCGCGGCCCGTTTTTTCCTTTGTGGCGGAGAAGCGGGGATTCGAACCCCGGCTGGAGCAGGGCCCCACTATCAGTTTTCGAAACTGACCCCTTCAACCGCTTGGGTACTTCTCCACGGCCCGCCTATCTTATCACCCGCGACTATATGTTTCAAACGGAATTTTAGCCGCTACTTTTTAAGCAGAATTTCTTTGCAAATTGGGCGATAAATGCGCAAAAGCCTCGCTAAATTTGCGTTATTCCCGTTTCTTTTGCTCATTTTCCTCATGTTCTCATCCTCTTGGAGGATGATAAATCCCCTCCTTTGTGCTATCCTTCCTAGGCTATGTGGGAGAAAACCGTCGAAATCCTCGCTGCCTATTGGGCCCCGTTGCCAGTCACCATCATCTTGATTGGCGGGGCCATCGGCTTGACTGTGGCTTTTTTCATCTCCCGGTACCGCGACAAAAGATATGCCAAGGCGATGGATGAATCGAAGAACGCGGTCGCCATCTTTCTTATTGATTTGAGCGCGGATAAGGTATTGAGCTTCAAGTCGAGCTCGATTGGGAAAATAAAGAAAAGCAGCGTCTCCGAGTTTTACGCCAATTTCCTCCCCGATGAGCGCCAACGCGTCATAGATTGGATCGAGGCGCTTTTATCCAAAGGCGAATCGGCCCCCGATTTCCTTGAGACCGGGGTGGTGTCCAACCCCAAGACGCGAAAACAGTATTTTTATATGCTCCAAGCCGACCACGTCGACAAAAAGCGCCAGGTCATCCATTTGGAGCGCCATAAGATCAAATACCTAATCCCCAAAGGCGTCCCGAAGGACTTCAAGGGGCTTAGCAGCGGCAAGGCCGCCCTTGACGCCATCTCCGAATGCAAGGGCAAGGGCTTCACCGCCTGCTTCCGCTTCCAATACCGCCGCATCGCCGACAAGGACGAGCCCATCGATCCGATCGTCTGGGCCCACGTCAAACAAATCATGTACGGCCTTACCCTCAATAGGCGTTACCTGCTTGAGGCCTCGGGCAACGAGCTGCTCGTCGTCGACTTGAAGATATCGTCCAAGACGCAGGCTATGTTTTTCGTGAAGTCGTGTCTGGCCTCGGTCAACCGCTACCTATCCCTTTCCGGCTATTTGAGCCGTCTTGACATAAGGATCGGGATGGTGGGGCACCAATATTATGACGGCAAGGCCGAGGCGATCCTCGATTACGCCCGGAAAACCGCCCAAATAGCCTTCGACGACGAAGACCCGGTCATGGTCTATGAGAAGGGGAGGAAGTCGCTTAACCCCCTTAACGACGCCGCCTACCGGACCGAGGTCGAACGCATCATCAACGAGAAGAGGCTTCGCTACCAGTTCAGGCCCGTCTATTCGGTTAAGTCGAGGCGGGTCATCGCCTATTCCCTGCGCGTCACCCCGACCGACACCTATTTCGATTCGATGGATGAGTTGAAGGACTATGCCACCAGGACCGACGACCTCGGCTCGCTTTTCTCCACCGTCGCCCGCAACTCGATGCCGCTATTCATCGCCGAAAGAAGCGACGAGAAGGAGTCGATATTTTTCCCAGTCCGGGTCGATGAAAGGCCGTATATGCTCACGACCTTCGCCCGCATCCCCAAGGCCAAGACCTCGCGCGTCGTCTTCCTTTACCGCGAATCCGACATAAAAGCCCATTTTAATCCCCAGCATCCGGGGACGGTTATGGAGGACATGCGCTCGATCAGGGCCAAGGGATACCAAGTCGCCCTTGAGCTTGACGAGGGGGAGCTTGGCCTCCCCGATTCGGTTTACCACGCCTTCGACTTCTTCGTCTGCGACTTCAACTTCGCCGGCAGCGCCAAAAACATGGACGCCCTGGTAAGAAGCCAAATGCACGTATTGGTCGAGCGGCTGCTTAAATACGAAAAACCCATCGTCGCCAACGAGGTCGAGGGCTGGCCTTCGCTTGAGCTTCTCGTCCGCAGCGGCCTTCTCTACATCTCCGCCGAATGCTTCGCCCCCTATTCGGAGATGATTCAGCCCGTCTCCCCCAAATCGATAAAGAAAGTCGACGAATTCCTGCGTTAAAGCGTCAAAACGTGTATTATTTGCCTTGTGTTGGAGGGTATGGACATGCCTAACGATAAAATGAATGGAAAGAAAAACGACGCCATAACGAGCCGGGACGAGGACTTCGCCCAGTGGTATACCGACGTCTGCCGGAAGGCCGAGCTTATGGATTATTCCTCGGTTAAGGGCTTCATCGACTATTTGCCTTATTCCTATGCCATCTGGGAGGAGATACAAAGCTATCTCAACCGCCGCTTCAAGGAGCAGGGCTCAAGCAACGTCTACCTCCCGATGATCATCCCCTCCTCATTATTCAATAAGGAGAAGGAGCATATCGACGGCTTCGCCCCGGAGACCTTGGTGGCCACCATCGGCGGGGGCGAGAAGCTTTCCGATCCCCTCATCATCCGCCCGACCTCGGAGGTCCTTTTCTCCGACATGTACAAGCGGCTCGTCTCCTCCTATCGCGACCTCCCCAAGATCTACAACCAGTGGTGCTCGGTCGTCAGGTGGGAGAAAACGACTCGCCCATTCCTCCGCGGCGCCGAGTTCCTTTGGCAGGAGGGGCATTGCCTTTTCGAGACCGAGGAGCAGGCCAGGGCCAACACCCTCAATATGCTTGGCGTCTATGACGACCTAGGCCGCGACCTATTGGCCATCCCCTTCGTCAAGGGGCTAAAGACCGAACACGAGAAATTCGCCGGGGCGGTCGCCACCTACACCATCGAGGCTTTGATGCATGATGGCAAAGCCCTCCAATCCGGGACCACCCACTACCTGGGGCAGGGGTTCGCCGATGCCTTTGGCATCCGCTTCCTCGGCCGCAACAACAAGCTTGAGGTCCCCCATCAGACGAGCTGGGGCGTCTCCACTAGGCTAATCGGGGCCATCATCATGGTCCATGGCGACGACAACGGCCTCGTCTTGCCTCCCCGGGTCGCCCCCATCCAAGTCGTCATCGTCCCCATTAGGCAGGACGCCGAGGGGATATTGGATAAATGCCGCGAGATCGAGAAGACCCTTTCCGGCATGGGCATAAGGGTCAAGCTCGACGATTCCGACCATACGCCGGGCTGGAAGTTCGCCGAATGGGAGATGAAGGGCGTCCCCCTTCGGCTTGAGCTCGGCCCCCGCGATTTGGATGCGGGCAACATTTGCCTTACCAAGCGCGTTAACGGGGAAAAGCGCATCGCCCCCATCGATGAGATTGAGAAGTCCATCCCATCGTTGCTCGATGAAATCCACATGGATATGTATAACAAAGCCCTCTCCCACCTTAACGCCCACATCAAGGAAGCCCACGACGTTGAGGAGCTGAAAAAGATACTCGACGAAGGCGGCTATGCCAAGATGATGTGGTGCGGGGACGAGGAATGCGAGCTCAAGGTGAAGGAAATCACCGGCGGAGGCACCGCCCGCTGCATCGGCGAGCACGAATCCCCTTTTGGCGAAACCTGCCCTGTATGCGGGAAGAAGGCCGATAAGGTCGTGTATTTCGCCAAGGCCTATTGAGTTTGGGTTTAGGGGAAGACGCCGCGCTTCCCCTTTTCTTTTTGCCTTCGCCCCCATTTAGGCGATCATCCCCAATCCTTGCTTATTTTTGTTTGCTTATAACGGGCTTTGTTGTAATATAAGCCGGCACGGAGGCGTACCCAAGAGGCCGAAGGGGGCAGGTTGCTAACCTGTTAGGTCGGGTTTACCCGGCGCTCGGGTTCAAATCCCGACGCCTCCGCCATTGCGATTTGAAACGACGATCCCAAACGGGTCGTTTTTTCTTTTCTAGACTCGCCTCATCCAGGGGTTTCTTTTTCCGTTGACTAAGGAAGTTGGACATGGCTCTTATAGCTATCTTCACTATCCCATTTTTGCGTTTTCCCTCTTTTTTGCATTCTTTCTTGTATAAATCGGCATATTGGCTGGCAAAATCGACGATTTTGAATGGTTTTTGCAATGAAACTCCGCAAAATTCAAAGCAATTCTAAGACAAAGCAGGCTTGTTTCCGCCTTCCTTTTTCCTTTGGAAAGAGAGAAAAAGGGCGGGGCAAAATTGAAACCAATTTTCCGTTGACAATCTTTTTCCCTCTTATATATTTAGCCCACCAGAAAGGAACAAAAGCTTATGAACAACAGAAAGCTTCTCATTCCGATGGCCGCCGCCTTGCTCGCCTTGGCCGGCTGCGGGCCATCAGGCTCATCCGATTCCTCGGTAACGGATGGGGCCTCCTCCTCTCCAGACTCCTCGCTACAGACAAGCGAGGAATCACCTTCCTCTTCTGAGGAAACCATCACCGATTCGCCTGAGGAAAGCGATTCGGAGCAAACCTCCTCAAGTGAGGTTGCGGATTCCGAAGAATCATCTTCTAGCGACGTCACCGATTCCGAAGAGCCGGTTGGCCCAGAAAAAACGATCGACCAAGCCCTCCTCGACGAATGGGCTGAAGCCTCAATCGACTTCGCCGGGACCCTAACCGACACCTTGTACACCACCTTGACGGACATCGTCGGGTTTATCGGCAAAAACACCTATTCGATGCTTGAGACCGACGGCGAGTATGTTTACGTCGACACTGTTGTATATCGCGAGGAAGGCACCAATTACGCGGCCTATTACTCGCTTTTGCTCGATAACACGGTCGAGACCCAATATTATGTCGACGGCTACGCCATCTCCGATTTCGACGAATTGGTCTATAATCCATTCGCCCTTTTGACCGAAGCCGATCTGACCGAAACATCCGAGGGGGTCTATTCGATAGCTTCCGAAAAGCTTTCCGATTTCGGGTATCCGCTTTGCCCCTATGTGCTAGAAAACGTCTCGAGCATTACCCTGGAAAGGACCGATGACGTCATCGCGCTTGAGCTTATTTCGTCCTATTCGGATTATGGCGAGATTTATAACCTCAACCTCTCCTATGAACTTAAAATTTCCGAAACCACGGATTTGGCCGTCCCTACGCCCTATGCCCATGAGGATTACCATGACGCAGTCGGCACCGCCTTGACCGCCTGGGACGCTGCCTTGGGCGGGGAAGGCGATGAAACGGGCTATGTGCTGAATAAGACGCTGACGCCAGTCGATGAGCCGTCCCTTCCCGTCGCCACCAGCCAAACCATCGTCACCTCCAACGCCATCCTCATCAAAAACGACGGCGGCATCACCTCCGATAACGATTGGGGCTATGCCGTCTATGACGATGGGGAGGTTTACGAATTCGAGATAGTCGATGGAGCGCCGGTCCAAGGCGAAGCCTTAGAAGCCCAGTTGCCCCTTCCCCTCCCCGGGGAGATAGCCCCTGAGCTATTTGAGGAAACCGAAGAAGAGGGCGTCTATGCCTTCCGCGACGATTCCTTGGCCTTATCCGCCATCATCTGGCTCGTCGAGGATCCGAACCTCCTTTCCCTTATCCAATACTTCGGCGTCGCCGACAACCTGACCATCACCATTGAAGGCGGGCTTGTCACCGGTTATGCCTTCGATTACATGTCGATGGGCATCGGAAGCTATTACATCGAGCACTGCGAAGTCGAAATCGCCGAATTCGACACCGCCACCATCGATTACGAGTTCGTCGTCCCCTCGGCTGAGCCAGTCGACCTTTCTACCCTTGCCGGGACCTGGACCGGGACGATGATTGCAACCAGCGACGTCTATACCATCGTCATCGGCGAAGATGGGACGGCGACCCTCAATGGGGAAGCAGCGACCATCGAAGGCGAATATGACCGTTGGAACAATCTCGTCGGAACAATCGTAAGCGATACTTACGACCTTGGCTTCGAGTATTACCCGGCCTATGAAGAGATATGGATTTATTCTGACGATTATACCGTAAACGTCAGGTTATATAAGGAAACCGGCGGCGTTGAGGATCCGGTAGCGATCCCCGAGGCGATGATCGGGACCTGGCATGCCGAAACAGTCAGCACCAACATCGAAGGGGCCGATGGGCCGGTTGACCTCATCATCGGCGAAGAGGAAATAACCCTTAACGGCGTTGTCGCCGAGCTGACCGATATAAGCGAATCCAGCGGCTCGGTTTATGCGACCTTGACCTCCGGCGGTCTCTCCTACGAGTTGACCTATAATCCGGCCCAAGGCGATTGGGGGGCCCAAATCTCCTTAAGCTATGGCGCGGAGACATCCGATGGCTATGAATACTATAACGCCAACCTAACGCTTGTTGAGGAAGGCGGCGGGGCCATCGAATTGGATCCGCAGTTGGTTGGGACCTGGGTTGGGATCGACACTAACACCGACGAAGAGCATACCCTCGTCATCAACGCCGACGGAACCGGCACCTTCGATGGTGTCACCTTCGATGACCCCATCGAGTTCACAGCATTCCTCCTCGGATATCAAGCCACCTTCACCATAGGCGGGGTCGAATACGAGATCAGCTTCCTTGAAGCCTCGATTGGCAATCCCTACATGCGCGTGTCCAACGACGACGTCAACGTTGATTGCTATCCGGCCGAATAAGCTAAACAATGCTGAAAACGCCCTCCGAAAAGGGGGCGTTTTCTTTGTCTGCTTGGTTAATGAAAGCGGTCGCGATGATTGATGCCTCAAAGCCGGTATCGGCCGGGGATGAGTTGAAAATATAAGTCAATCTGTCGAAAGCCAAGCTGTATGACCCGGTTTCCGAATTGGCTATTAACTAAAGAAGACCGTTACTTATTTTGCTCTTCCTGCTTAGGCGGAATCTTCGCCTTTGGGCTGCTAACGATTCGTGAGAAGGGGAGTTTTTGCGATTCTTAGTGAAGCATCGGGGGCTTTTGATTTTCGCGATAGGAAAAATGCTTTGCTGATTTCCGGTGCAAAGCAAACGCCTATCAAGATAGAATGGCCAAACGTGGAAGCAATCTTTGTCCAAACGTGGAAGCAATCTTTGTCCAAATATGGAATTACTAGAAAAATATGGTAAAATTTAGGCGAAAGGAGGCTTTAGATTGACATGGATTTCAGTTACAAGCATCGCATCGCCGATGAGATATTGGTTGGAAAGCTTGCCTCAAAAGGCGCTGTTTTAATTGAGGGGTTGAAATGGTGTGGCAAGACGACGACGGCAAGAATGCACGCAAAAAGCGTTCTCCTAATGGATGAGGAAAGGCAAAACAACATCGCTTTGGCTGATTTTGCCCCTTCCGCCCTCCTTGATGGCGAAACGCCGAGGCTGATCGACGAATGGCAGTTGGCCCCCAAACTTTGGGATGCGGTTCGTCTCGAAGTCGATAAAAGGCAAAAGATGGGCCAGTTTATTTTGACTGGGTCGACAACCCCCTATTCGAGGGAGGAGATTCATCATAGCGGGACGGGTCGCTTCACCAGGCTTCTAATGAGAACGATGAGTTTGTTCGAATCGCTTGATTCCAATGGTTCGGTCTCCTTGAAAGGGCTTTTCGAATCGCCATCCCAAATCCGGGGCAAGGCGGAAATCGATATAAGAAAGCTTGCCTATCTTGTTTGCCGGGGCGGTTGGCCGATGGCCATCTCCCTAAGCGAAAGCGATTCGCTAAAGCAGGCATTTGATTACGTCGATGCGCTTATTGAATGGGATTTGAAGCGACTGGGCGGGATATTTTCCAATACCCAGCGCGCCCGAAAGATAATGCGCTGCTACGCTAGGCAGCAGGGGACGCAGGTAAGCGACAATAAGCTGCTTGACGATATCGCTTCCGGCGCTTCCGGCGCATTCTCGATAAAAGCATTAGGAACTTTTCTCGCGGCCTTAAACGACATGTTCGTAATCGAGGAAATGCCAGCCTGGAGCCCAAATCTACGATCAAAAACCGCAATTAGGAAAGCCAACACCCGTTATTTCTCAGACCCCTCAATCGCCACGGCTTCCCTAGGCCTAGGCCCCGGCGATTTGCTAAGCGACTTGAATACCTTCGGTTTGCTTTTTGAGGCGTTGGCGATTCGCGATCTGCGCATCTACGCCGAAGCGCTTGATGGGAGCGTCTACCATTACCGCGATAAAAGCGGGCTCGAGTGCGATGCCGTAATCCATTTGAGAAACGGGAAATACGGCTTGGCGGAAATCAAACTCGGAGGCGATAGGCTTATCGAGGAGGGGGTTAGGAACCTTAAGAAGCTTTCCTCAACCATCGACTTTGAAAAAATGGGCGCGCCCTCTTTCCTCGCCGTCATAACCGGGGTGGGCGATTACGCGTATATGAATGGCGACGGCGTTTGCATCGTCCCCATCGGGGCGTTGCGTGATTAACTCCCTTCGCCCACGTTCCAAACTCTATTTTCGAAATAGACCCTGTTAAGGTCTTCCGTTTCTTTGGGGTAAAATAAGAAGCGGAGGATACGAACATGCAAAAGATAATATGCCCGCACTGCAAAAAGGAATTCGAGCTGCAGGATAAGGATTACCAAGACCTCCTTTCCCAGGTCAGGGGGAAGGAGATGGAAAGCCAAATCAAATCCCAGGTCCAGGCCATCGAGGCGAAAAAGGAAGCCGACCTCGCCAAAGCCAAAAGCGACTATGAGAAGCGCGAGCTTCTGAATAGCTCTTCCTACGAAAAGGAAATCAATGAGCTGAAGGCGAAAATCGCCTCCTTTGAGGCCGAGAAGAAGCTGGCCCTAAACGAAGCTGAGCGCAAAAGCCTTGAGACGATTTCCCAAAAAGACGGCTTGATCAAAGAACTTGAAAGCAAGCTGAAGAACCTCTCGCTTCAAGCCGAAGCGGAAAGGCAAAAGGAGATCTCCGTTTACAACGAAAAGCTGACCAAAGCCCAATCCGACCTCGCCTTGGAAAGGAAGGCGGGTGAACTTAAGCAAAAGGAATTGGAGCAAACCCATAAGCTTCAGCTTGAGGCCAAGGAAGAGGAAATAAGGCAATTGAAGGACTTCAAGTCGCGCGAATCGACGAAGATGGTGGGGGAAGACCTTGAAACCTATTGCCATGACCAATTCGAGAAAGTCCGGGCCATGGCTTTCCCAAGCGCCGAGTTCGGCAAGGACAACACCGTCTCCGCCTCCGGCTCGAAAGGCGATTTCATCTTCAAAGACTTCGACCACGCCATGCCGGATAGGCCCTACATCTCGATAATGTTTGAGATGAAAAACGAGACCGACTCGACCTCGACGAAGAAGAAAAACGAGGATTTCCTCAAAGAGCTCGACAAGGATAGGAACGAGAAGGGCTGCGAATACGCCGTCTTGGTCTCGATGCTTGAGAAAGACTCCGATTTATATAACCAAGGCATCGTCGACGTCTCGCACCGTTACCCGAAGATGTACGTCATCCGTCCCCAGTTTTTCATCCCCCTCATCGGGCTGCTCCGCAACGAGGCGAGGAACTCGATTAAGTATCTTGTTGAGCTTAAGCAAGCAAGGAGCCAAAGCATCGACGTCGTCAACTTCGAGGAGAACCTGCAAAACTTCAAAGACGACTTCTCCCGCAACTTTGGGCGTGCCAAAGAGAAGTTCGACGCCGCCATCGCGGAGATCGACAAGACGATCGACCACCTCCAAAAGGTCAAGAAAGGCTTGCTCGGAAGCGAGAAGAACCTGAACATCGCCAACAACAAGATCGACGCGATTACCATCAGAAAGCTCACCAAAAACGCCCCAAGCGTCAAGGAAGCTTTCGACGAGCTTAAAGGCGATTAAAGCAAAAGGGCCGGTTTTGGCCGACCCAATTTCCTTGCAAAGTTTAAGCGAAAACACGCAAAAGGGTTATTTTTGCCCTTCCTTTTCGGCAATCCGACTTTGGACTTTCCCAATCATGTCGGCGTCATAAAGGCGCTTCGCCTCGATTATCGTCTCGCCAAACGTCTCGGCCGAGGATTTGCCATGGCATTTGAGGACGAGCTTTTTTATGCCTAGCAGCGGTGCGCACGCCTTCTTGGCGTAATCAAATGGCTTCTTGACGTTGCGAAGCCCCTTCGCCTGGAGCAATGCCCCCATCTTAGTTAAGGCGTTTTTGAATATCGCCTCCTTGAATAGGTCGGAGATGAAATAGCAGGCCTCCTCGGTTCCTTTTAAGAAGACGTTGCCGGCGAAGCCATCGCAGATGACGGCGTCCGCCTCGCCTTTAAGGACGTGGTCGCCTTCGATCGAACCGACGAAGTTGAGCCCGCTTTCCTTCAATAAGGCATAGGCTTCCTTGCTAAGCTCATTGCCCTTGCCTTCCTCGCTTCCGACGTTCAATAGGCCGATCCGCGGCTTTTCCATCCCAATCGACTCGAGGTAGGTCGAGGCCATGATGGCGAATTGGAGGATGTATTCGCTTTTGCAGTCCATGTTGGCCCCGGCGTCCATGACCTTGACCATGCCGCCGGTCCTAGTTGGCAAAGTCGCCATCAAAGCCGGGCGCGAGACCTCGGGGATCCGCCCGATGCGAAGGATGCCGCCGCTAAGCAAGGCGCCGGTGGGGCCGGCTGAGACCAAGGCCGCGCATTTCTCGTCGCCGCGAAGCCGCTCAAAGGCCAAGGCCAAGCTTGAATCCGGCTTTTCCTTGAAGAAGGTCGAGGGATGGTCGGTGTTTAGCACGGCGACCGAGGTGTCGACGATCTCAACCCTTGGCGAAAGCTCGCCAAGCCCTTCCTCGATTTCCTTTTTCGGGCCGAAGGCGACGATGTGCAGCCCGCCCTCCTTGCTTAAGGCGTATTTAAGGCCCTCAACGCAGGCCTTCGGGGCCAAATCCCCACCTAGGCAATCCAACGCGATATCCATGGAACGCTCCTTTCCGGCCCCTTTAGATTGGGCTTTCAATGGTTTATAATACACCGCGAAGCCCCTTGCGGACTAGTAACCATGAACGGATCAAGCGCGAATAAGGGCCATCCCTACCTTGTCTTGGACTGCGTTTACCTCCTCTTGCTTTTGCTATGCGCGATCTTGACCGTCAGCATCGATTTCTCCTCCCTCCGACTTGCCTATTCCCTTTTCCTTTTCTTCCTCTTCGTCGGGCAGTCGCTCCGCCTATTGCCTTATTTATTCGGATTCGCCCCAAGCGAGATAAAGCTCCCGCGCCTATTTGGCTTCTTCCGCCTCCTTGGGCATCTGATCGAGGCGATCGGCATCTTTGGCCTCATATATTTGGGCCGCTACCTAAGCGCTGACCTCAAAAGCCTCGTCCCCGATGCCGAGGCGATCGAGGAGGTGGCCTATCCCAATAGCCTTTACATCTTCATCGGCATGTTCTTCCTCGCCTTCCTCGCCGTATTCCTATTCATCGGCAACAATTCATGGAAGGACGACAAGCCGAAGCTTTGGGTAAGCCTTTCGCGGTCGCTTTCCCTCTTCGTCCTTTGCTCCCTCGCCTTCGTCCAATACATCCTCATCGACCTCCATTCGACCTTCTATAGCTCCCTTTCCTATGTCTTCGTTTTTGTTCTCCTTTTCGGGATCGGCAGGCTATTGGCCTCGCTTTTGTCTAGGCGCAACCCCAATTTGCTAGGGTTATATGGCATCTCGATGATCGGCTGCCTTGGCCTGGCGGCGATCGGCGTCTTAATCTAATCCCCTTTAAGCGCCGATTTTGCAATGTCACCCCCGTTTTTGTTATATTGATGAAAATGGATTTGTTCATAGTTATAAACGATATTGGAGGGTTGAAATGACGCCTACTTTGATGACGATAATCGGCTTTTGCGTCATTTTCCTTGCGACTACGGCCGGATCCGCCATGGTGTTTTTCCTCAAAAACGGGATATCCGGAAGGCTTAACACCCTTTTCCTTGGCTTTGCCTCGGGTGTGATGGTGGCCGCCTCGGTGTGGTCGCTTCTGCTCCCTTCGATTGAGCAGGCGGAGGAGGGGTTTGGGAGGCTTAGCTTCCTGCCTGCCGTCATCGGGTTTCTCCTTGGTGGGGCCTTTCTCGTCCTCATCGACAAACTCGTTCCCCATATCCATAAGGGGACCAATGAGGAAGAGGGCATCAAAAGCCATTTGGACAAGAAGTCGAAGCTCTTCCTCGCCGTCACCATCCACAACATCCCCGAGGGGCTCGCGGTCGGGTTGGCCTTTGGGGCGGCCAATTATAGCGGGGCCGATGCGGCCTTCGTATCCGCGCTTGGCCTCGCCATCGGGATGGCCATCCAGAATTTCCCGGAGGGGGCGGCCGTCTCGCTTCCTTTCTATTCGGCTTCCGGGAGTCGGGGCAAGGCTTTTCTTTACGGCACTTTAAGCGGGGCGGTCGAGCCGCTTTTCGCCCTTCTTGGCTTTTTCCTAGCCGCCTATGTCTTCGCCGCCCAGCCTTGGCTGCTTTCCTTCGCCGCCGGGGCGATGATATTCGTGGTAGTCGAGGACCTCATCCCCGACGCCCATCTTTCCGAGCATCCCCATTTCGGCACCTGGGGCGCCTTGATCGGTTTTGCCCTCATGATGGCCCTCGACGTTGGGCTTGGTTAAGAAAAGGCCTCTATTTCCCGTTGACCATAAAACCCATAAATGGCGAAACCCCTTTTGGCCTTTATTCAGCAAAAAAAGAAGCGGGGCTTCCCGAGTTGTTCATGACGGCTTTTCGCCGTCTTTACGTGGCATGTCTTTGATGCAATCTCGAGAGTCAACCGCTTCTGCGATTGATCTTCAAACATAGTTATGAAGCGGCCTCGATTTTCCATCTAGCGTGACGCCGTATTCTCGGTTGACCTTTTTTGGAGAAAAATGATTCGTCCATTGGCGAGATACTTCATTTTCCTAGTTCTTGGTAGGCTATCTTATTTTCATCAAGGAATTTATTTGAAATCCTCTCCACTTCCGCGTTTGTTGCAGCTTTGGCTCGATCTTGGCGAAGGCTGATGTCGAAAGGGATTCTTTTTTCGCGTACAGCTTGTTGGGCAAAAACCGTGACGGCGGTTGTAAATGACATGCCCAATTGGCGAAAGAGGTCATCCGCCTCTTTCTTCAAATCCCTATCCATGCGAATGGTTACATTGATATTTGCCATATATGCGTTGACCTCCTTGCATTATTGAATTATTTAATTCGCACATAATTTTAAATAAGAATTGTTAATCTTCCAAAGTGGATGGGAGGTGGAAACAAATAACCGGATAACTGCGCCGGACCCCCCGGGGGTATTGAAACCTCGCGCGCGAGGTAATACACTTCCCTCGCAATGAATTCGCTTAAGCACAAACAAAAGGACATAGCCCCGAAGCCCCATCTTGCGGAAGGGGAGCTGAAGGCCTATTTGGACCATACAAGCGACAACGAGCTTGAGATCCTTTCCTCCTCGAAAGTCGGCTGCCTTTCCTGCGGGGCCGTCTATTCAGCCCGCGACGTCCACGATTGGGCCGATGAAGGCGGGAAGATGAAAGCCGTCTGCGCCCATTGCGGGCTCCCGACCGTCGTCGGGGACGCATCGGGGCTCAAAATCGACAAAAAATCCTTGGACCGCCTCCGCCGGCAGCCCGGCTACAAAGCCTTCGACGAAAGCAACATCGAGGCCATCCGCGACTTCTGCGCTCGCTACGCCGAGGGGAAGATCGCCGAGGACGCCAAAAACGAGGAGCTTTTCCTTTTCTACTGCCAAAAGCTTTGCAAGCAGCACGACCCGATCGCCATCATGGACCTCGCCGATTTCTATATGCGCGGCGGGATGTCCGGAAAGCCCGATTACGACAAGGCATTAAGCTATTACGAGCTCCCCGAGGTCGCCTATAGCCCCCTCTCCCTCATCAACAAGGCCATCATCTTCAAAAGGGGATCGGCCAAGCGCAAGCCCAACATCGCCAAATGCTGCGATTCCCTTGAAAAGGCGGCTTTATTGGGCTCGGTCAAGGCCCGTTACATGCTTTCCGACCTCTACACCGTCGGCGATGGCAAGCGGGAGGACCCCTTCTTCGCCTTCTCGCTTTTGGAATCCTGCTACAACTTCGCCTATCCGGTTTATCTGAAGAAGGGCTTCGACCCCGACGCCGATTTGGGCGAGATCGCCATCCGCCTCATGCAGCATTACTATTACGGCATCGGGACGCCGGTGGACATGGACGCGGCTTTGGCCTTCGCCATGGTCTTCACCTTCTGCCTCGCTTTGAACAAAGGCGAATACTGCGACGCCGTCCTCGACGAGGTCGACGCCATCCTCTCCGACGTCTCCAAGAAAAGGGGCTACACCTTCGGCGAGCTCGTCCAGGATTACGACACCTTCAACGATTCGCTCTACCTCATGCCCGAATCGATGCTCAAGCACATCGGCAAGCTCGATTTCAACCAGAAGGAGGGCACGCTTTCGTTTTCCCTCAATTGCCTTTCCCCCTTCCTGCTCGTCGATTTGGCCAATTTGTCTGTCAAGCGGGTCAACAAAGGGGCGACATTCGTCTTCGACCGCGTCGCCTCCATCCAAATCCAGGAGCCCCGGACGCCCGTTTCCTTCAACTACTCGATCGCCGAGGATGGGAGCCTTTCCTTTTATCGGCTCGACGAGGATGATCCAATCGCCACCATCTATTTCAAAAAGGATGGCGAGCAATGACCTCGCTCTCCCCTTTGAAAAAGCATCGCTTCGCCGTTTTGGCTGCCCCGTCTTTGAAGGTCGTCGAATGCGTTTGCGAGCTCATCGTCCCCTTTTTGGTGAAAACCATCATCGACGAGGGGCTTAGCGAGGACGGGTCGCGTTATGGGGACGTCGGCTATATCGTCTCCATCGCCCTCATCGTCCTCGCCTTAAGCGTCCTGGGCTTTCTCGCCACCATGGTCACCCAATATGTCGCCTCGCGCGTCTCAACCGATTATGGCTATGAGCTTCGCAGGGAGGTTTACCGCCAATTCGGGTCGCTTTCCTCAAGCCAGATAAACGATTACGGCCGTTCCAAGGCCCTTAACCTCCTCAGCTCCGATTCCTTTTCATTGCAAAACGGCGTCTTCATGTTCATGCGGTTGCTCGTCAGGGCGCCTTTCCTCACCATCGGCTCGATCGTCATGTCCTTCGTCTTGAACGTCTATGCCGGGATCGCCGTGCTTTCCGCCTTGCTTTTGTGCGCGCTTACCGTCGCCATCGTCATGGCCAAGACCCCGAAAGGCTATGTTGCAGTCCAATCCGGATTAGACGAGCTCACCAGTTTAGGCGAAGACGGCGTCATGGGCGCAAGGGTGATCAGGACCTTCAACCTGCAGGAAAAATCCAAAGCCGAATTCGCCGCGAAAAGCGAGGAATACAAAAGGAGGAGCGATTCCCTTTCCTTGGTCAACGCCATCGTAAACCCCCTGACCTTCGGGCTGGTGAACCTCGCCATCGTCGCCGTTTTCTACCTGGGTTCATATCAGTTTTCATTCTCTGGCCTCTCCTCGGGCTCGATCGTCGCCATCGTCTCCTTGCTCACCCAGGCTTTGACCGCCCTCATTCAGTTCAGCCGCCTTGTGACCTCGCTTTCGAAGGCCTTCGCCAGCAAAAGGAGGCTTGACGGCTTCCTGGCCTTGGAAAATTGCCTTAAGGACGGGGAAAGGGACTTGCCTGAAGTCCAACAGGGGGAAACCCTAATCGAGGCCAAGGGCGTAAGCCTAAGCTATGGCGGGGAATCCAATGCCGTCGATCGCGTCGACTTCCTCCTTCGCAAAGGCGAAAGGATCGGGATACTAGGGGGGACGGGCTCAGGCAAATCGAGCCTGCTCTCGCTTCTTCTTCGCTTCAATGACCCCAGCGAAGGTGAGCTTTGTTTTGGCGGAATCCCTTATGCCGAACTCAATTCCGATGACATCCGCGCCCAAATAGCCATCGTCTTCCAAAAGCCCCAGATATTCGAGGGGACGGTTTATTCCAACGTCGCCTTAAGCGACCCGGAGATGGGGGAGGAGCGGGTCAATTGGGCTTTGGAGCAGGCGCTTTGCACCGAATTCGCCTCTTCTTACGAAGACGGGATGAGCCACCACATCGAGGAAGGCGGGTCCAACCTCTCGGGCGGGCAAAGGCAAAGGATATTGATCGCCCGGGCCTTGGCCTCGCGCCGGAGCATCCTCATCCTCGACGATTCCACAAGCGCCCTCGACTACAAATCGGATTTGCTCATAAGGCAAAACATCGCCGCCATAAAGGGGATATCGACCATCATCGTCTCCCAGCGGGCGACTTCGATAAAAGACTGCGACCGCATATACGTCTTCGACAAGGGGGCGATAGTCGGGGTCGGGACGAATGAGGAGCTATTGGAAAGCTGCCCGATATACCGCGAGACGCTTCAAGCCCAGGTGGACCAAAGATGAAAAGGAAGAGAATCGCCTTGATTTTGCCCTATCTTAAGGGCTCGTATGGGCTGTCTTTGGCTTGCTTGCTTTTCGCGACCCTCTCGGTTGGGGCGAAGATGGCCATCCCCTTCCTCACCGGCATGGCGATCGACCACCTTGAGGAGGGGAACTTCGACATCGCCTATTTGCTTTTCGCCTGCCTTGGGCTATTGCTCGTCGGCTCTTTATTCCGTTACCTATTCGACATGTCGCTTTCCTTCCTTGGCAATAGGGTGGTCAAGAAAATGCGCGATGAGCTCTATGGCAAATACCTCCGCGCCCCGATTTCCTATATTGACTCCTCCTCCCATGGCGATTTGATCCAGCGGCTAATCGCCGACGTGGAAAACGTCCAAACCGGCCTCATCACCGGGGCTGGGGCCCTATTTGAGGGCGTCATCATGATCGTCGCCACCTTGGCGTTTATGTTTTACCTCCATTACCTATTGGCATTGCTCGTCGTCTTGTTGACCCCGATATCGGTGGTGGTCAGCAAATTCATCTCAAGCCGGAATAAGCGCTACTTCGCCACCCAAAGCAAGAAGCGGGGCGTGCTTAACGCCAACGGGCTCGAAAGCATGAACAACCTCGAATCCATAAAGGCCTATGGGCTCTCAGCTAGGCGCGAAAAGGAGCTCGAGGAGGTTAATCTGGCGGTTACGGACGCCAACTTCAAAGCCTCCTTCGCCGCCTCCTGGATCAACCCCGGGACCAGGTTGGTCAATAACCTCATTTACGGCCTCGTCATCCTGGTTGGGGCCTATTTGGTCATAGCCGAGGTCGACCTTGGGGTCGCCTTCTCGGTCGGGGCGCTTTCCTCCTTTTTGACCTACGCCCTCCAGTACATGACGCCATTTAACGAAATCGCCGACGCCGCGAGCGATGTCTTCTACGCCCTAACCTCGCTTTATAGGATCGATGAGGCGCTTTCTTCGCCCGATGACCTTGACGAAGGCAAAAAGGAAATAGATGGCTCCATCGATTCGCTTGAGGCCAAAGGCATCGATTTTTCCTACGCCCCGGGGCAAAAGATCATCTCCAACTTCAACCTCGACGTCTACAAAGGCCATAAAATCGCCTTGGTCGGGCCCACCGGATGCGGCAAGACGACCGTCATCAATCTATTGATGCGCTTCTACGACGCCGATAAAGGCGGGTTTTATTTCAACGGCATCGATTCCCGCGAGCTTTCGAAAAAAATGATGCGCAGCCACATCGGCATGGTCCTCCAGGATAGCTATCTGAAGCATGGCACCGTCAGGGAGAACATCGCCCTCGCCCGCCCCGAAAGCAGCTTCGAGGAAGTGGTGGAGGCCGCCAAAAAGGCCAGGGCCGACGACTTCATCCGCCGGCTACCGCAAGGCTATGACACGGTGGTTGGCAATAATAGCGGACTCTCGATGGGGGAGAAGCAGCTTCTTTGCGTCGCCCGCATCATCCTCGACGCCCCGGAGATCGTCTTGCTCGACGAGGCGACCTCCAACATCGACTTGCTCACCGAGCTACGGCTTTCCAAGGCCTTCGATGAGCTTATGAAGGGGAAGACGAGCTTAGTCGTCGCCCACCGCCTCTCGACCATCAAAAACGCCGATTACATCCTCGTCATGAAAAAAGGGGAGATCGTCGAATCCGGAAATTTCCAGGAGCTTATGGAGCTAAACGGCTTCTTCGCCGAGCTTTATAATTCCCAGCTTTCCTAAAATAGACTTTCCGAGCATAGGCCTGTTTTCCTAAACGGCTTAGCCATCAGCATCAGCGTCTTGTCGGGGAAATCGAGGTCGGTCCCTTCGTCGACGATGAAATAGCCTAGCGAGGAAAAGAAGGACAAAGCCGGTTTATTGAAACGGGAAAGGAGGGCGAAATAGCTTCCCTTCCCGAAATAGGAGAGCAAGCCGTTATGGAAGTCGCGGCCTTTATGGCGCCTCCAATAGGCCGGATCGATGACAAAGGCGTTGAATAAGACGATCCTTTCCCCCGAATAGGAGATTTTCTCAAGCAGGGCCGTCGTCTTCGCCGCGGCATTCGTTTTGAATAGGGGTTCAAGCGAGTTCGATGCGTCGGCCACCCCGATTAACCTGGCCCCGTCTGCGTAGACGTAAAGCCCGTCCCCTGGCTTGTAATAATGGGAAAAGGGCGGGAGGCCATCGTATCCCATCCCCTTTTCCGCCCTTCCGAGGAGCTTTTGCACGTTGGGGAGGTCGCTATCCTTCGCTTTGCGCAATCTTTCCATAAATGCCTTGCCTAATTGCCCGCTTCGCCTTATTGTAGCGCAAGAGGCAAACGGATGTTCAAATTTGGCGATAACCTTAAAAACGGGACTAGGGCCCGTTTGAAGTTCGACTTTGCCAAAAACGTCGACGCCAACCCCCGGCTCGACGCCGATTTCCTTATCCCGAGGCTATCCCTCTCCGATTCGGTTTTGCTTTTCCCGAGCCTCTTCAAGATCCCAGAAAGCGACCTAGCCGAACTCGAGGACTTTCACCTCGAGGACTGGGTGATCCTCGCCTATTCGGAAAACGCTAGGGGCGATGTGAAAAACGTCTTAATCGCCCATTTGGGCGGGCTTTTGCCGGCTTATTCGGTCCTTTATCCCTCCATGGAGGTGAAGTTTGCCATCAATGAGCCCTTCGCCATCTTGGCCTCCGGGGCCTTTTATGGCTTTGAGGAGCTTAAAAGGATTTT
Source organism: Candidatus Alloenteromonas pullistercoris (assembly GCA_017694295.1). Lineage (GTDB taxonomy): Bacteria > Bacillota_I > Bacilli_A > RFN20 > CAG-826 > Alloenteromonas > Alloenteromonas pullistercoris. The sequence continues at coordinate 38,844 of JADINA010000033.1, forward strand.
CGATGAGCCCTCCTATGCCCCTCCACCCTCTTTTCTTAAACCCGCCGCCCGCTTGGCCTTGCCCATAGATGGCGGGGAAGAAAGCGAAATCGAGCGGGTCCAAGTGGACCGGCCTAGTTTCTCTCCACCTAGCAAGGCTAAGCCCAAAAACCTCGGGGGATACGCCTATTCGCGGAAAGAAGAGCCGGATGAGGGAGGGTATGATGTCGACGTCAATAGCCTTAAGGCCTCCTTTTCCCCTTCTTCGAAACATAAGCCCGGGGTCATAAAAGACGCTCCGAAGCTCTCTTTTAAAAAGGCGAAGGCCAGCGTCGACCCCAATTCGTTTAAGCAGCCCTTCGTCGGGCAAAGCAAAGCCGCCATCCCAAATTTGAACAGTAACCCCAATTTCCGCAAAGGGGGGACCGCGCCCACCCTTGCCAAAAGCGTCCCCCATTACGATTTCAAAGTCGGCTCGACCCCGGCCACCGAGCGATTTTTCGCCTTAGCCGGCCCTTTCGCCGATTTGCGGCTGCGCTCCCTAATTGAGGATAGCCTCCGCTACGCCTCCCCCAAGTTCGCCCAAAATTGCTTTTATTGCCCGGGTTACCCGGAAAAAGGGGATCCGATTTTCGATTTGCTTGCCCATTTCGACATCGACGAATGGGCGGTCCTCGCCTGCTTGGGGTATGAAAGCGGCGATCCATTCCTCGCCCTTATTTGCCTTAAGGGCAACCCGGACGTCTGCCTTTCCCTTTTAGTCGGCGGGAGGCATAGCGTCCTCGGCTATTCGCGCAAGGGGATGTTTATAAATGGCAGCGGCTATAAAAACTCCGCCTACTATTTCCGCCTCTATTCCGATGCCAAAGCCAACCTCGCCAGCAAGGAGGAGGGCAATGTAAAGAAAGAAGAACCCCCTAAGAAGGAGACGGAGCCGGAAAAGGCAATGGAAAGCGTTTTGCCGCATATTGGGGAGGAAGAAACCGAGGAGGAGGAAATAGACTTCGGGATCGCCGAGCAGCGCCGACTTTTCCAAACCTTCCGCTTCAAAGACGACTGCAAAACCCTCATCGGCAAGCACCCCGAGGCCGAATCCGAGCTTAGCCGGATTTCCATTGACCTCCTTTCTCTTTCCTCCCCCTCCTTAACGCAGTTCCTTGAGGCCAGGCACAACAAGCAAATAGACGGCATTTCGAAGTTCCGGCTTAAAAAACCCGCCTATTCGGCCGCCCGCATTTTCTATATCCACGGCTATGACGCCCATCATTACCCTGCCCTTTCCTCCCGTCTTTTCCTCCCTAGCGACATCATCCTCCTTTCCATTTGCTTCCCCGAGGATCATGACCGGCAAGGGGAGGTCGCCAAAGGGCTAAGCAAATACCTCCTTTCCGCCAAATCGGTTTTGCTTGAGAGGTCGCTACTAGAGAAAGGCGGGGGCAAGGTCGATTCGATCGCCTATCCGAGCTATGAGCAATTCGCCCTCCTCCGCGATCCTTCCTCCCACCCGCCTTTGGCCTTCTTTGGCTCAGCCGGAACGGGGAAGACGATACTTTCGCTGCAAAACTGCCTTGATTTAGGCGGAATCGGCGACATCATCTACTTAACCTACGAGCCGAGTTTAAGGGATTTCGCGGCCAAAAAGCTTTCCGAGCTTGGGGAGGAAAACGTTAAATGCCTCACCTACGCCGAGCTGGCCTTGGATGAGCTTGGACCCTATTTGGTCGAGGGGGAGAACGACTTCCATTCCTTCTTCGCCTCCTATATTTCGGCTAGGCCCAAATTGGGGAAAACCTTCGCCGCGCTTGGCTCGAGCCTTCCCGATCAGGCCTCGAGGGCCTATTTGTTCTATCGGGGCGTCATAACCGGGTGCCGCGAATGCGCGGATAGTCCGTCGATGATGTTAAGCTATGAGGAGTTTGCCAAGAAGATGGAAGGGGAGGCGGGGCTCCCGGGCCAATTGCTTCGCCCCCTTTATAGCCTCGCCCTCGATTACCGCGACCATCTGCTTGAGTCGGGAAGGCAAACCGACAACTCGCTTGCCTGCATGCTTCTTGGCAAAAAAAGGCGGACGCTTGCTTGCAAGGCCCTCGTCATCGACGAATACCAGGATCTCACCGAGCTGCAGTTTTGGTCGCTTTTGCCTTATCTAGGCGAGCAAAACGCCGCCTCCATCCCCCTTTACATCTACGGGGACGAGAACCAATGCGTCAACCCGACAATCTTCTCCATCCCCAAGGCCAACGCCGCTTTGCACGATTATTTCCATTACCCAATCGAACTTTCCGAGCGCAGCCTCGATGGCTCTTACCGAAGCGGCCCCAATTTGCTTTCCTTCATCAACCGCCTAAAGGACCTCAAGAAGAAATCGATCGGCAGCCAGCGCCAGGAGCTTGAAACCAAGGAGACGACTTTGCGCAGCGACCAAGACGACCTCTTCGTCGCCTATTTCTCCTTCCATTCCCATTTCGCCTCCATCGTCGCCATGGCCTTGGAAAGCGATGACGACATCGTCTTCGTCTTCCCCTCCCCGCTAAGCCGCGATAATGCCCTAAAAGGGCTAGACGAGGAATTGAGGCCATACGCCGAGTCCAACTTCCTAACTGTCTCCGAGTCGAAGGGAAGGGAATGGGATTGCGTCGTCCTGGTTGACTTCCTAAGCGAATTCGGGGAGGACTTCGCCCTCGCCTTGCAAGAAAAATCCGGCCATTCCTCGACGGTCCACCGGATGATGTTCAATCGGCTCTACGTCGGCTTGACCCGGGCCAAAAACCGGATATTCCTTTTCGAGACGAATCCCCCTGCAAAGTCGGAGGAAGTCGTCTATGGCGGGTTGGAGCGGATCCCCGAGGGCGAACTTCATAGCCTTTTCTGCGGCCACGTCGACCCCGACCACTGGATGGCCCATGGGGAGAGGCTATTGCGCGAAGGCGATTACGAAGGGGCCAAGCGGGCCTTCGAGAGGCTTGAGGGCGAAGAGGGCAAGGAAAGGGCGAGGGTCGCCGGGGAGTATTGCCGATACGAACGGATGTGGGGCAGCCGGAAGCAGGGGCAGAACTTCGAAAGCGGCTATATCGATTTCCTGCTTTCCCGGCGCGATTACCGCAAGCTCCACGATGTTTATAATCGCCTCAACCTTACCAACAAAGCCCTCTTCCTCGAGACGGCCTTGAATAGGCATGAGCCCCGCGACCAGGACATCCTCCCCCTATTCAGGAAGATAGTCGACAAGTCGACCTTCTTGGAGAAATCCACCTTCTTCGAGTTGGCCGCCAGTTGTCTTTCCCGGCGCTTGCTAGGGGAGATAACGATGGCGAAAATAGCGATAGAGGCAAACAAAAAGGAAAAAGGAGAAAGATAAAATGGAAAACGCCGACGACAAGCTTATCAAAACCCTAGGGGCCTTAGAGTCCCTAGGCGAGGACATATCCTCGATTAGGGAAGCCGAGGAACTATTCTCCGCAAGGATCGAGCAGATGGAAGACGCGATGGAGGGGCTCCACGCCAAATCCGGCGATCTTAAACGGCAGCTCGACGCCTTTAGCTCACTGCTAGAGAAGGAAGAAGACAACGTCAAAAAAATCGAATCGCTTTCCCAAACCTTGGAAAAAGCCGCCAAGACGCTTTCCTCCCTCGATTTAGGGGGATTGGCGGAGCAAACCGAGGCGCTCAATAAGTCCATCAAGGGGCTTGAAGAGGCTTTGAAGCAGCTTGACAAAGACGATGAAGCGGGGAAAAAGGAGAAGAAGGGCGGAAAAGCCCCAACGCTTAAAAACGCGCTCAAGAAAGGGGCGAAGCGCGGGAAATGAGCCGCGATCCCGCGATCGTCTCGAAGACGATGTCGCGCATAAAAGGCCGGGACACCGGAATCGAGAGGAAGCTTCGTCGAAAGCTATCCGAAAAGGGACTTCATTACCTCGTCTGCTCGAAAAAGGCCTTTGGGCATCCGGATATCCTTTTCATTAAGGAGAAGGTCGCCGTCTTCGCCGATTCGGAGTTTTGGCATGGCTATAACTTCGACGTGGCAAGGGAAAAGATAAAAAGCCACCGCGACTATTGGATAACGAAGATAGAAGGCAACATTAGGCGCGACCAATTGGTCAACAAGACCTTGGAGGGACAAGGCTATAAGGTGATGCGCTTCTGGGGGTTTGAGATTGGTGAGGACCTAGACGCCGTCGTAAACTCGATCGCCTTGGAAGTGGGGAAAAGGAGAAAGGCCATCGAAGCGGCCACCCATCCAAAAGAGAGGACGACCCTTTCCTATTACGAGAAAGAAGGCAAGACCCTTTTGCTTTACCGCGACAAGAAGGAAAACGACCTAAACGAAGGCAAATACGTCGGTATCGGCGGCCATATCGAAAAGGGCGAGTCGATCGCTCAAGCTGCTAAGCGCGAGTTCAAGGAGGAGACCGGGATGGAGGTGACATTGCAGCATTACCGGGGCAAAGTCGATTTCGTTGACCTCAGCCAAAACCCCTCTTATGCCGAAAGGATGTACCTTTTCCGGGTCGTTGGGGCGAAAGGGGAATTAAGGGAATGCGATGAGGGGGAGCTAGGATACTTCGACACCTCCAAGCTAAGCAGCCTCCCGATGTGGGAGGGGGACCGATTGTTTTTGCCACTTGTCAACGGAAGTGAAACCTTCCACCTCCTTCTATGCTACGAATCGGGCCGCCTGGCCTTCTCCATTCCCCTTTCCGATAAAGTCAATTCAAAAAAGAAGGCTATGAAGCGGGGCAAGCAAGGAAAAGGGAAAGGCAAAAAAGAGGAAAAAACCTCTTGACGGACAAGGCAACTTGTTTAAAATACGCATTGCCCTAAGGAGGCCCGACCCCTAGCCCTCCTCGGGGCTTTTTGTTTTATGCGCAAAGTGGTTTAATTTACCTCGCTTAACCCGAGGTTAGCCATCATGGATATAAAAGTCGATCCGCAACAAAGCTACGAGGAGGGGAAATCCGCCGGCTATTTGCTTTCTTGCCTCGATAAGTGGGCCAAGTTTTCCTCCGTCCCCGCCAAATTGCTTTTCGCCGCCTTCTCGCTTTTGCCTAAGCAACTTACCCAAGGGGCCTATTTGGACCTTTCCCTTTCGGTCTTTTGCCGCGTCTTGGATTCGCGTTGCCTATTCGCCGAAGAGCCAAAAAGCCAAATCCCGGATTGGGGCGAGGTTAAGGACGCCCCCAACAAGGAGGCTTTGAAGTCGCTTGCCGATTTGCTTATCGCCAAGGAATGCCTTGAGCTATCTGAAAAACTTGGGCTTGAGCCGCTAGAATGCCTTTCCGCCTCCTGCTTCCTCTCCGGCTCCTTTTACGAGGGCATAGCCGATGGGTATATGGAAGAGGGGGAAGGAAAAGCGAAGGCGGTCGAGGCCTTTACCTCCCTTTATGGGGGAAGCCGGGAAAACAAAGCCCATTTCCAGGAATTGCTATCCGCATTGGAAAGGATTTACCAGGAATCGCAAATATAAAACAGGAGAAAGACGATGGAAAAGAAGGAAAACGTTTACGCGAAGCGCCTTGCCGCGCTTAGAAAGGAAATGGGGGAAAAGGGGATCGCCTCGTATTTGATCCTAACAGGCGACCCGCACCATTCCGAGATCCCGCTGCCCTTGTTCGCGGCCGAGCGGAAATGGTTTTGCCCCTTTTCCGGGGATAACGCCACCTTGCTAATCACCAAAGACGAGGCCTTCCTTTGGGTCGACGGCCGCTTCTTCATCTCGGCTAAGCGCGAGCTTGAGGGGACGCCGATAACCCTCATGATGATGGGGGAAAAGGGCGTGAAATCGCTTGATGAATTGCTTAGCGAAACCCGTCCCTACCCATTGGCCACCGATTTCTCCATCCTCCCTTTCTCCTCCTATAAGGCGCTTAACTCCCTTGAAGGGGCGAGGATCGTCGACCAAAGCTTCGCCTACTTGGTCGAAAACGCCCCTAAGTCGGCCTCTGCCCCGTTGTTTGAGCTCCCGCTTGAGCTTTCGGGGGAGGGAAGCCAAAGCAAGATAGCCCGCTTCAAGGGGCAACTTGGCAAGGCAAAAGCCGCCTTGATAACCACCCTTGACGACGTCGCCTATTTGACCAACCTCCGGGGAAGCGACATCCCCTATTCGCCTTTGTTTGAGTCATTCCTTTATCTTGGCGAGGATGAAGACGTCCTCTTTGTTTCCCCAAGCCGGGTCCCGAGCTCTTTTTCTTCTTGCCGCGTCCTCCCGCTTGATGAACTGACCTCCTATTTGAAGCGGCATGCCGAGGTCATGACTTTGCTAGACCCGGAAAGCTGCTCGGCCTCCCTTGCCTTGCTTTTGCCTAACGCCGTCTTCGCCTCGCTGCCCTCGAAGCTTATGAAGGCGATAAAAAACGATGTCGAGGTAAACAACACGATAAAGACGCAAATCAAGGACGGTTTGGCCGTTTTTCGCTTTGCGGTAGAGCTAAGCAAGGCCTTAGAAAAAGGCGATGCCGACGAATGGACGCTTTCAGAAAAGCTCCATGAGCTTAGGGAAAAAGGCGAAGGCTTTATCGAAGAGTCATTTGAGACTATTTGCTCGGTGGGGGAAAACGCCGTCATGATGCATTACGCCCCGAGCAAGGAAAGCCATAGCCGGATAACCGGGCAAGAGCCATGCCTCCTCCTTGATTCGGGCGGAACCTACTATGGGGGGACGACCGACACCACCAGGACCTTCCCCCTAAACCCGAGCGAGGAATTCAAAAAAGACTACACCCTCACCCTCAAATCGCTTATTGCCGTCTCCTCCGCCATCTTTTTGCAGGGGGCTGGGTCCCGGTGCATCGACGGGCTTTCGCGCATCCACATGTGGAAGCAAGGCCTCGATTACAAATGCGGGACCGGCCATGGGGTTGGCTATATGTCCAATGTCCATGAGGGGCCCAATTCGATCAGATACAAAAGCAACCGCGACTCCGATTGCCCGTTCGCCCCGGGGATGATAACGACCGTCGAGCCCGGGGTGTACAAAGAGGGCAAATACGGCATCAGAATCGAGAACAACCTCCTTTGCGTCCCCTACGCGGAAACACCTGACGGCGTCTTTTACCGCTTCAAAACCATCACCTACGCCCCAATCGCCACCTCCTGCCTCGACTTGTCATTGCTTAACGAGGAGGAGATAAATTGGCTTAACGCCTATCACCAAGAGGTATATGAGGCTCTCTCCCCCCTTGCCACGGAGGAAGAGCTCCCCTTGCTAAAGGAGATGACCAAGCCCATCTAATCCGGGTAATCGTACTTTTTTGCTTCGCAGTTAGCCAAAAGATAGGTTATGAACTCCTCGTTTTCCATATTCGGCTCGAAGTAGGCGTTGACGATCCGCGATATGCCCCCATGGGCCACCAAGAGGACGTTGCTCTTTTTGGCTTGCCCTTTTAGGCTATCTAGGAAAGGAAAGACCCGGGCGGCGACGTCGAGGTAGCTTTCCCCTTTGGGGTAGCGGGCGGCCAACCGCGGCCTTTGCCTAAGGTAGGCCTCCTCCTTACGCGACTTGCCTTCCAATTCCCCATACCGTTGCTCATGGAGCTCCTTAGCGATATATATAGGCAATCCGTGGAAGGCGTTAATCGCCTCCGCCGTCTGCCTAGCCCGATGCAAAGGCGAGCAATATATGGCGTCGAACTTTATGTCTTTCAGCTTTAGGGCGATTTGATGGGCTTGCTCTATCCCCACCTCGTTAAGCGGGGCGTCGATTGAGCCTTGGATGAGGTAGGCCTTGTTGTAATCGGTCTCCCCATGACGGACATAGTAGATGGACATGTCTTTCCTTTCCCTCCTTCTTTGGTTTATCCTAATTGGGACGAGAAACCCCATTATGATAAACGTCTTCGGCTCATCTTTCCTGCTTAATTGGGCATCCGCCTCCTATTTGATAGATGTCATCGGCTCAAGGGTATGCTGCCTCCATTATGGCGGGAGGATAAGCGAAGAGGACATCGAGGCTCTTAAGCCCGATCTTTCCGTTGTACCAGGACGCTCGATCGCCCCTAGCGGGGAGAAGCCGCTAAGCTTTTTGCCGCTGGAGTTCTCCTTCCCTTTCCGGGGCGATTGCCTCGATCCCTCCTTTGAGGGGGAGAAGGAGGGGAAGGCGTTCGACTTCGCCTATTCCGGATATCGGCTAAACAAAACCCCCGAATCGGTTTTCCCCTATCCCCTTCCTCGCGGCGGCGAGGAGCTCGTCATCGAGCTTAAAGACGAGGAAAGGCAAGTCGGGTGCGAGCTCCATTACATCGTCTATGAGGAAGGGCTGATTCGTTATTCGAAGATAATCTGCCTACGTGGCGCGATGTCCATCGACCGCCTTGCCTCCTTCACTCTCGATTTGCCATATGCAAACCAAAAAGGCCTCTTCCTTGCCTCTTCCTGGGGCGATGAGGCGAAAAAGGAGGTCTTCGATTTGCCGTTAGGGAAAATCGAGGCCAAAAGCCCATTGGGGAGCTCCTGCGACGGGTTCAACCCGTTTTTCGCCTTGCTAAGCAACAACTGCGATGAGCTTTTCGGGGAAGCCTATGGCTTCAACCTCATCTATTCCGGGTCCTTCGCCTCCTCCTTCTCCCGCGATTCCTTTTCCCGCCTCCGGATCCAATCGGGCCTAGTCGGCGGGTTGGGCTGGAAGATAAAGGAAGGGGAGGGCTTCGCCTCGCCTTTGGCCTTGCTCACTTATTCGGATAGGGGGCTAAAGGGGCTAAGGAAAGCCAATAAGGATTTTATAGAGAACCACATCACCCCTCTGCCATTCGCCAAAAAGCCGCGCCCCGTTTCCTTCAATAACTGGGAGGCGACCTATTTCGATTTCTCCGCCTCGAAGATTAAGAGCCTAGCCGATAAGGCCGCCAAGCTCGGGATCGAGCTTTTCGTCCTCGACGACGGTTGGTTCGGGAAGCGGGAGGACGATACCTCCTCGCTTGGGGATTGGCAGGAAAACAGGAAGAAGGTAAGGGGCGGGATAAGGAAGCTTTCCGATTACGTCCACAAAAAGGGGATGAAGTTCGGGCTGTGGTTTGAGCCGGAGATGGTTAGTCCCGATTCTATCCTTTTTAACCAACACCCCGAATACGCCTTTTCCTTTAGGGGGGAGAAGGCGGTTGGCCGCAACCAGCTGGTGCTGGATTTGACGAATAATGAAGTGGGGGAATACCTATTCGGCGTTTTGGATAAGGCCATCGATGAGTTTGCCCTTGATTACATCAAATGGGACTTCAACCGCCCACTCTCCGACGTCGACGCCGCCTCGATGCATTCCTACGTGCTTTCGCTCTATTCCCTTTTGCATCGGCTTACCGAATCCCACCCCGACGTCCTATTCGAAAACTGCGCCTCGGGTGGGAGCAGGTTCGACCTCGGCATGCTTTCCTTTTTCCCTTATGGTTGGGTAAGCGACGACATCGACTCCTTTGAGCGCGCCCGCATCCAATCATCCTTGACCCTTGGCTACCCTTTGTCGACCTTCTCCAACCACGTCTCGGCCAAGACGAGCCACCAGCTTTTCCGCAAGACCAGCCTTGGGAGCAAATTCGACGTCGCCTGCCTTGGATGCCTTGGCTACGAGCTTGACCTTTCCGCCTTAAATGGCTTTGACGAAAAGGAGATAAAAAGCCAAATCGAGTTTTACAAAGCCCATCGTGAGGTTTGCCAATTCGGCGAGGTGGCCGATCTTTCCTCTAACGGGGACTTCATCCTGCTTTCTAGCCTTGAAAGCGAATCCATCCTCTCCTATTGCGTTTCCCGCATCTCCCCCTCTCCAAAACAGGAAACTCTCCGCATTCCGGGATTAGGGAAAGAAAGCAAATACAAAGTCAGCGTCCGCCCCGAAAAGCTTGATCTTCTTTCCTTTGGCTCAATGGTCAACCACATCTCCCCGGTTAGGATCAAGGAAGAGGGGTGCCTAATAAAGCTCATCGCCAAATTCTACCAGCTGCCGATTGAGGAGTTTGCCGTTATCCAATCCGGGCTAAGCCTGCAAAATGCCGGGATCTTCCTTGGGCAGCGCTGGGCGGGGAACGGGATATCGAAGCAAACCCGGATCCTCTTCGATTTCTCCGCAAGATGCTACTTAATCGAAAAGATATCCGAAGATTAAGGGCTTTTCCTAAACCCCTTAAATGTCGCTTCCTTTGTCTTTGATCTCGTCTTTTATGACCAAAACAAGGTAGCTTAAGGGCAAAAGCAAATAAAGGAACATCGCGTAATGGATTTCAAACCCGAGGGCAATCGCCCCGGGGAGGATGGCGAAGAGGAAGGAAAGGAAAACATAAGCCAGGGCAATGCCTGATTTATCCTTTTCCTTGTCTTTGAAGCAGGGCAAGGTAAGCCTAATCGAGCGGATGGGAAGGCTCGCCAACCCCGGGGAAAGAAGGAGGAACGCCTTCAAGTCGGTTATCTCCCCGAAAGCCCCGGTGAGCCCAATCAAGGCCAAAATGACCCCAAGGCTCGGGAGGGCGGCCTCAACCAAATCGAGGGTTTTCGATTTCTCGTCGACCCTCGCCTTGCCATCAATCGAGAATAGGCTATAGCCGGTCGAGGCGCAGGAAAGGGAAATCGCGGCGAAGGCGGCAATCGTTATGAGGCAGCCGATCGGCATTATCCCGAAAGCGCAGCTAGCAAGCTCGGGGGCCCATTCCTCAAGCAGCCCCTTGGCTAGGCCAAGCAAGGCGATGATGGCGGCGGAAAGAAGCAGGCAGACGCACCCCAAAACGATGGCGAGCACCCGATACTCGGCTATCCCCCATCCTTGATTTTCCCTTTGCTCTTCCTTTTCCACAACTCTCTATTTTACATATCGAGGTAATCGATGCGCAACAAATCGCCTTCATAGCTTACCCGGGCCTTGGCCCCATTCACCATCGGCATCGATGGGGGCAGATGCCCAAGCGGGCAATCGAAAAGCAGTGGTATCCCCAAATCGCCGAGGACCGATTTGGCGGCCTGCTTAAAGGAAACGCCGAACATCCTCTCCCCCCAATGCAAAGGCCTCCCGAACATTATGAGTTTGGCGGATTGGAAATAGAGGGCCTCGCGAAGCTGCCATAATCCCCGCCTGAAGGAGATGGGGTTGAGGTCGCAGGATTCGAGGTAGAAGATGATGCCTTTATGCTCATCGGAAAAGCTGGCGAATCCATCGAAGCGCGTCCCGACTAGGGTAAGCAGGCAATCGAGGCATCCGCCGATAAGCGTCCCTTGCCTCGGACCATCGTAGTTAAAGCCCTCGATTTTGCTTATCTTCCGGTAGCTCGTCTTTTTCAAATACGGGTCCTCGGGCTTATTGCCGAATGACCATTTTGGGTAGCCAAGAATCGAATTGGCCTCACCCTGAAGCAGCTTTATGGCGTCAAGCTGGTTGAGCCGAAGCGGGTATTCGCAAAAAGATGGGGCGTTGGGCCCATAGATGGTTTTCACCCCGGAAAGGATGGGGATAAGGAAGCAGAGGTTCGTGTTGTCGGAAAAGCCCATGAACCATTTGGGGGCGCTTTGCCCAATTAAGGAGAAGTCGACGTAGGGGAGCATCTCGTTCATCAGCTCGCCCCCGCCGACGGAAAGGATCAAATTCACCTCGTCGTCCAAATATGCGTCCATGAATTCCTTGGCCCGGGCCTTAGGCGAAGCCGAGGCCACCTCGCCGTCGCCCAAATAGACGTTGGGTCCGGTTTTTATTTTGTAGCCTAGCTTAGTCAGGTTCCTTATGGCTTGCTCGAGCCTGGAGAAGTAGGGCTCGATGTTGACCCCAAAAGAGGGGGCGATCAAGGCGATGGTCGAGCCTGGCGCTAGCTTTGGCGGGGTTTTGATCATGGTTTTCCTCTTTGCGAATGATAAACCAAGGGAAGGAAAGAAAAAAGCACCGCTTGCGGCGATGCTTTGGCTTTTATCTAACGGAGCGAATTCGGGTCGACGTCGGCGATGGTGTAGGAGCGGTCCGACTTGCTTGAGCTTTCCTCGGTGCTGAGTTCGCTCGATTGCTCGCTTTGCTCGGATTCGCTTGGGGCTTGGGCGTAGGGGGCCAAATCGAAGTAGCCGGCGTTGGCCATCCCCCCAACCCCGACCCCAACCCCGATGACGAGGCAGGAGAAGACGCCAAGAAGCGAGGCGTAGAGGGCCTTTTTCCTTTCCGTCCTGATTTGCCCGGAGCGGATGTCGCTGGCGAGGCGGGTGTTCATCATCATCGGATTCGGGTAGAGGATCTCGCTGGCCTCGATGCCATATTCGCCTAGTAGGCGGTCGATGATGGTGATTGAGGGGACGGAGTCGCCAAGCTCGTAGGAGCGGAGGCTCCTAATCGAGGCCCCGATTCGCGAGGCGAAGTCCTTTTGGTGGATGCCCTTGGCGTTGCGGAAGAAGGAAAGCTGGACCGAAACCGTCTGCGGGTCGATGGGCTTATTGACGATCTGCGTCTCCTTCTCGCGCCTGGCGAAGAGGTCGTCGAGGCTTAGGCTAAGGGCGTTGGCCAAGCTTGGGGCGACAAGCAGCGAAATCGAAAGGCGCCCGGATTCGAACTTCGAAAACGCCTGGGGGCTATAGCCGACGTAGCTCGCGAGCTCGGTTTGGGTAAGCCGCAGCGCCTTCCGCCTTCTTTCGACGAATTTGCCTAGCGGCTCCTTTTGCTTGTTCTCTTCCATTGGCTTAGCCTCCTTTCCAAGGTTGTTATAACCTATGTAGGCGCATTGTAAAAGGCAAACGCTAAAAGTTTATAAACTTTTTTGCCTCTTTAAGGCCTTTTCCGGGCCTTGCTTTAGTTGCCAAGCGCCTTTTTTGCCCTTATCATAAAGCCAATGAGGGAACGCTTACCCATAGTCGGAGGAAGAGATGGACAATAATTCCTACACCCTTTTCGGCATCGATTTCGGATCCAACCCCGGTCAAAGGGAGTTGATCAGGGAGATAAACGAGGATTGCCAGCGCAAGCCGGTCGTCTTCTGCTCCGGCTCGGCCGGGACGGGGAAGACGTTTGCCGCCCTCGCGGCCGCGCTAAGCCTAGTAAGGGGCAAAGGGGCGAAACGGAAATACAAGACGATCTACTACGTCCGCGAGCCGGTGGAGATCGGGCATCGCCTTGGCTACCTAAAAGGCACCGAGGAGGATAAATACGCCCCCTATTTGGGACCGCTTCTAGACAATTACCAGCACCTCATGAACAGCGCCCGCAAGGAAGGCTCCATCCCCGATAAGGTCAGGCAGCCGAAAAGGATAAAGCAGGCGCTTGAGGACGAGGAGATGATGGCCAAACCCTACCAAAAGCTCCCATCCGACATTGTCCCTCTGGCCCCGGAGTTCATGCGCGGCCGCAGCTTCGAGGACTGCATCATCATCGTCGACGAGGCCCAAAACCTGACCCTAGACGAGATGCAGACCCTCGTCACCCGGATCGGGCGCTTTACCAAGATGGTGGTGCTCGGCTCCCCCAACCAAATCGACATCCCGGGGATGGACGAGGAGGACAACGCCTTCCTCATCTCCTACAAGATCCTCGAGCCGACCGGGCTTGTGGGATTTGTCGAGCTCACCGAGCCGATGCGCTCCTCCTTCGTCGCCGACTTCGACATGCGCTTCGTCGAATATAAGCAGGCCCACCGCAAAGGCAAATAGCCTTTTGGGATCTGTACTTGGGGAAGCAACCCTGGGATAATCCCGTCAATGGGAGAAATCGGTTTTTATTCAAACGCCTCCTCGCCGCGCTTCCTCGATAAGCTGCGCCGTTGCCTTTCGCTTTGCCGCGAATTTTCCTTTTCCGTCTCTTTCGTCAAGCAAAGCGGGCTTTCGCTCATAATGAACGATTTGGAGGCGGCTTTGCGGCGCGGGGCAAAGGGGTCCTTCATCGCCTCCAGCTACCAGAATTTCACCGACATCGCGGCCTTGGAATCCCTTTTAAGGCTGCAAAAGTCCTTCCCTTCCTCCTTTTCCTGCCATTTCGATTACGACGATTTCCTCGATGGGGGATTCCACTGCAAAGGCTATTTATTCGCCTACGATAACGATTGCGAGCTTCTCATCGGGAGCTCAAACCTCACCTCCTTCGCCTTGGAAAGGAACGTCGAATGGGATTTGGGGGCCTCTTCCTCTTTTGAAGCCTATAGGCAGGCCAAAAGCGAGTTCGCTACGCTTTTCGAATCCACCCACCCCCTCGACGAGGCCCTTATCCGCGACTATGCCGCCAGGCTGGCCTCCTCTTCCTTTCGCTGGGACATGGACTTCGCTTTCGGCGGGAAAAACCTCCCTTCGCCTAACCCCATGCAGCAAAAGGCGTTATCCGAGATCAGGAGATTGCGCCAGCTAGGCGGGAAAAAGGCCTTGGTCATCGCCGCGACCGGCTCAGGCAAAACCTTCCTCGCCGCCTTCGACGCCTACGACTTTTTGGCCAAGCGGGTGCTCTTCGTCGTCCACCGCGAGTCGATACTTAAGGAGGCCAAGGCCACCTTCGCCAAGCTATTCAAGGACAAAAGGACATACGGCCTATATACCGGCAACCAAGCCGATCGCGACGCCGACTTCCTCTTCGCATCCAACCAGATGCTTTGCCGCCATTTAAACGAATTCGACCCTAAGCGTTTCGACTACATCGTCATCGACGAGGTCCACCACGCGGCCGCCTCCTCCTACAAGGCGATAATCGAGCATTTCCAGCCCGAGTTCCTCCTTGGCCTAACCGCCACCCCCGACCGGATGGACGGCCAGGACGTCTACTCCCTTTTCGACGACAACATCCCCTATGACCTAAACCTCCGGGAGGCCATCGAAAACGGCTTGGTCGTGCCGTTCCATTATTATGGCTTCAAAGACGAGCACCTCGATTATTCCGACCAGGGGTTGGACGGAATCGCCAAGATGATGGCCGACGAGGGCAACGTCGATTTTATAATCTCGAAGATGAAGGAGCATTGGCCAAGCGGGAAGCTCATGGCCCTCGCCTTCGTCCCCAACGTCGAAACCGCCGAGCGGATGGCCGGGCGGTTTTCCGCCCGCGGGTTTCCCTCAATCCCCCTAACCGGGAAATCGTCTTCGATGGAAAGGGAATCCGCCTTCCGCCGCCTCCAAGATGACGACGACCCCCTTTCGATCCTCTTTTGCGTCGATATCCTCAACGAGGGCGTCGACATCCCGCGGGTCAACATGGTCTTGTTCCTTCGCCCAACCGAATCCAGCACCATCTTCATCCAGCAGCTGGGCCGCGGGCTAAGGAAAAGCCCGGGGAAGGACCATGTGGTTGTCTTGGACTTCATCGCCAATTCCTATAGGCGGAGCGCCTTCATCCCCCTTGCTTTG
>JADINA010000034.1 GCA_017694295.1 Candidatus Alloenteromonas pullistercoris
GCGGGTCGCCATCTCCGGCGTCTTGGCCATGTCCCCGGAGATCGTCATCCTCGACGAGGCGACCGCGATGCTTGACCCCAAAGGGAAAAAGGAGATCGCCGACCTCATCGCCAAGGTCAAGGAAAGGATGCCTTCCCTTACCATCCTCTCCATCACCCACGACATCGAGGAGGCCGGGAATTCCGACGAGGTCTTGGTCCTAAACGAAGGGCGATTGATACTTAAGGGCACGCCGGAGGAGGTTTTCTCCTCATCCTCCGTTTTGGATTCCTCCCGGCTTGACGTCCCCTTTGCCTACGCACTTTCGGAAAAGCTTTCCAATCTTGGCCTAAACGTCAAAAGGACCTTGAAGCCAGAGGAGCTTTTGGAGGAGCTCTTATGCCGATAGACTTCTCCTCCGTTTACTATACCTACTCCCCAAAGACCCCTTTGGCATATGAGGCCCTAAAGGGCATCAACCTCCATATTGATTCCGGGGAGTTCGTCGCCCTTGTCGGGAGGACGGGATGCGGCAAATCGACGTTGGTGAGCCACATTAACGCCCTTTTGACGCCAAGCAAGGGCGAGGTGAGGGTCGATGAGTTCGTCTCCTCCCCCGATAAGAAGAGGCGGAGCAAGAAGATAAGCCCATTAAGGAAGAAAGTGGGGCTGGTCTTCCAATTCCCCGAATACCAGCTTTTCGAAAAAACCGTCTTAGACGATGTCGCCTTTGGCCCGAAAAACTTCGGGAAAAGCAAAGAGGAGGCGATCGAAGACGCCAAAGTCGCCCTTAGTCTAGTCGGGATGGGGGAGAGGTTTTACGACCGCTCGCCCTTCGAACTCAGCGGAGGCGAGAAGCGGCGGGCCGCCATCGCCGGCATCTTGGCCATCAAACCCGATTACCTGGTCGTCGACGAGCCGACGGCCGGGCTCGACCCGCTTGGGGCGAAGGAGATGATGGATCTTTTCGACGAGATCCATTCCAAGGGGACGACCCTCATCCTCGTCACCCACGACATGTCGCTCGTTTTAAAGCATTGCTCCCGGGTCATCGTCATGAAACAAGGGCAAATCGCCAGGGTTTGCACACCTTTGGAGCTTTTCAAGGAGGATTTGTCCCTTTATTCGCTTCAAATCCCGCCGTTTTATCGTTTTGCCAAGGAATTGCGCTCAAAAGGCCTCCCCATCGATTTGGATAAGTGCCTCGATTTGGATTGTTTGGCGCAGGAGATAATAAGGGCGAAGGGGGAAGGAAATGGCTAGCTTCGCGATTGGGCGCTACGTCCCCTATAACTCCTTTTTGCACCGGCTCGACCCGCGCTCGAAGCTTTTCGCCGTGATCGCCCTTATGATCGCCGTCTTCTTCGATTACCCAAGCTGGTCGATGCGGGCCACCATGATGGGGGCTTTGTTTCTTTTCTTCTGCTTCCTGCTTTACGTATCGCGGATGAGCCTGCGCTCAATCCTCTCTTCGCTCCGCTCCCTTTGGTTCATGATCCTTTTCCTGCTCCTAATCTATATCCTCGTCCCCCAGGGCGATGAGCCGGTTTTGGGGGTCGCTTGGGAGATTAACGGCTGGACGGTTTATTGGGATGCCTTCGCCCAGGCGGCGCGGATCATGCTCCGCCTCGTGATGATGATAATGCTCACGATGATATTGACCGCCACCACCAAGCCGCTGGATTTGACCTATGCCATCGAATGGTATTTGACCCCGCTTAAGCTTTTCCGCTTCCCTTCCGCCGAGGTCGCGATGACCATCTCCATCGCCCTCCGCTTCATCCCGACCCTCCTTGAGGACGCGAATAGGGTAAGCAACGCCCAAGCCAGCCGCGGGGTCGACTTCAAACATGGGCGCATCGGGGCGAGGATAGTCGGGATCACGAGTTTGATCATCCCCCTTTTCGTCTCCTCGTTCATGCGAAGCGAGGACCTAGCCGACGCGATGGAGTGCCGGGGCTATGACCCAAGCGCCAAAAGGACCCGTTACCGGAAGCTCCGTTTCACCTTCGCCTCCTTCCTCGCCCTCCTGATCCCCTCGCTTATATTGGCTGGGTATATAACCGTTTCGGTCATGCACCTTGATTTCTATGCCCTCGCGGGGTTAAGCGTCTTATGAAGGTCTTGGGCTTCCTTTCCTTCCTCGGCGGCGCCTATTATGGCTTCCAGCGGCAAAAGGGGAAGCAGACGGTTCAAGGCAGCGTCGAGGCGGTGCTTTCGAGCTTGCTTAACGAGGACATCGCCATAAAAGGGGCGGGGCGGACCGACGCCGGGGTGTCGGCCGTTTCCTATCCCTTTGCCTTCTGCCTCTCCCGCAAGGTCGACTTGAAGCGGCTGCTTTCCTATTTCAATAGGCGTTTGCCAAAAGACATATCCTGCTCCTCACTTGCCTATGTCGACGATTCCTTCGATCCCCGCCATAGCAGCTATTTGAAGGTGTATCGTTACCGCTTCTCCGTCAAGGATAAGCTCTCCCTTGATTCCGGGGTTGAGGCGTATTTGGGGGATTACGCTTTTGATTGGGCTGAGTTTGGAAAAGCCCTCGATGTCTTTTTGGGCGTCCACGACTTTTCCAACTTCACCTGCAAAAAGGAAGACGTCGATGGCTTTGTCCGCGACATAAAGTCGATTCAGCTTTCCTTTGACGGAAAAAGCGGGCGCGGCGAGGCCGTTTTCTCCGCCTCCGGTTTTATGACTTACCAAATCCGGCTTATGATGGGCTATGCCCTCCGGGTCGGGATGGGGAAGTCAAGCCTAGAGGAGCTCAAAAGGGCCTTGGAAAGGAAACCGCGGCTAGTCACTCATTACAAAGCCCCCGCCTGCGGGCTAAGCCTATTGGAGGTCAAGTATGAAGCAATCCCCTACCTATGAGGAATACGGCATAGCGTTCAATTACCATACCCATACGAGCCGCTGCGGCCATGCCTATGGGGAGGACGAGGAATACGTCAAGGAAGCCATAAAAGCCGGGATAAAGCGACTTGGCTTCTCTGACCATTGCATTTTCCCCGACATGAAGGAACCCGGGATGCGGGGCGATTTCTCCCTCCTTCCCGATTATCTTTCCAGCATCAACGGGCTGAAAGAAAAATACAAAGGGCAAATCGAGATTCTCGTGGGCTTCGAAGCCGAATACACCCCCGGAAGGACCGCCGATTACCTTTTTGACCTATTGCAGACGAAGAAGGTAGATTATCTCATCCAGGGGCAACATGGCGTCGTTGGGGGAACGCAAACCCGCTTCTACGGCTTCAACCGCGATAAAGTCGCGGCCTCCAAGCAATACCTTTCCGACGTGCTTTTGGGAATGAACAGCGGCCTTTATTCCTACCTCGCCCACCCCGACCTCTTCATCGAGTGGATGGATTGGAACGAAACCGCCGTCAACATCGCCAAAACCATCGCCGAGGAATCGATTAAGCTCGACATGCCGCTAGAGCTCAACTGTGGCTACCTCCGCCGCGGATCGACCCATCCGCCCGTCGATTCTTTGACCTGGATGCATTACCCCTATCCGAAGTTTTGGGAGATAATCCGCGACTATGGGGCCAAGGTCACCTACGGGATCGACGCCCATTCGCCAAGCGATTTCTACCATTCGGCGAGTTTTGAAGTGCTTGGACTTGCCAAGCAGCTGGGCCTAAAAATCGTCGAGCCGAGGATAAAAAAGCCCGTTTGAGATAGGCAAACTAAAGCAAAACGGCGTTATCGGTGGCCCTTTTGGGGCCATTTGGCCCAATTTCCTCTTTTTCGCCGGGGCGGTGCAGTGCTATATTAACGCCGGACTAAAGGAGCTTCTAAAGCAACGGAGATTCGTTAATCCACAAAAAAGCATAGGAGCAATTCCATGGGAAGACATTTTGAAGTAAGGGCCGCGGCCATGGCCGCCACGGCCAAAGCCAAATCGGCCATTTACATGCGGGCCTCGAAGGAGATCTACGCGGCCGCCAAATCGGGCGAGCCCGATCCCAATTCCAACTTGGCCCTGCGCTCGGCCATCGAGAAATACCGCAAGCTCTGCCCGAAAGACGTCATCGATAGGGCCATCGAGAAAGCCAAAGGCGGCGACACCGTGGCCTACATCCCGGGGCGTTATGAGTTCATGGGCCCGGGCGGAAGCAACATCATCGTCGACACGCTTACCGACAACGTCAATAGGGCCTTGGTCACCGTGAGGACCATCTGCACCCGGAAAGGGGCCAAGATGGCCTCGGTCGCCTATAACTTCGAGCATCTCGGCATATTGAATTTCAAGGGACCGAAGGAAGATGAGGTCGAGGAGGCCTTGGTGCTTGGGGACGTCGACGTCAGGTCGGTCACCATCGATCCCGAAGGCGAGATCGAAGTCCGGGTCGCCCCAACCGATCTTGAGAAGGCCAAAGAGCTGCTCAAGGACCTAGGAGTCGCCGATTACGATCGGGCCGAGACCACGATGTACCCGAATGAGTGGATCGAGGTCGACGACGAGTCAAAAACCAAACTTAAGGCCATGTTAGACGAATTAGACGAGGCCGAAGACGTTCAAAACGTCTACACCAACGTCGACAACATCTAAGTCAACGCCAATGCAAGAGCCGCCGAGAGGCGGCTTTTCTCTTTCCTTTGGCGCGGTGTCCGCGAGCGATGCGAATAATCCGAACGAGTCCATACGTTATTCGGAAAACGGAATCTTTATCAAAGCGTAACTTGAATGGCAGCATTTTGAACTTCGCAATCTTGGCGCGCTAGTCAAACAGCACACTTTAAAGCGGTGAAGCTTATGCGAGCTAGATAGACTCCCTGGCAGCGGGGGACGAATTTTTCGTAAGGGCGTTTCCTCGGCCAGTGGTCGGGTTCCCGCAAGATGTTGTTCGTGATAGGGTGGGACGCTCTTGAATTGAGCCCAAGAATATTGCCGTTAGTCCCTTGGTAAACCTTATCCATTTTATTCACTTAGTGCCGTTTCGCTTTTTAACGCCTATTTGAAAGACGAGGAGGTACATGGGGAACAGAAGATCGCTCTTCTTGCCGTAACTTGATAATGTCATATATTTTCAATAACTATGTTAATAATCAAATGACAAAATCTTGTTAATATGATGGTCAAAATCCCTTTCTATTTGGTAGTTGGCTGGCATTATTGCAAAAATCATTAATGCTCTCGTCATATTTATATTAAAATCTATCCTTGCAAATATGACATTGGTAAAATGCCTTTGGGAGGTACGCCATGGCTACGTCATTAGGTGAGTATTTTAAGGAACTGAGGAAGAAGATAAACGTTTCACAAGAGGAGATGGCGAAGTTTTTGTCGCTTGAGCAAAGCAGCATCAGCCGTTTTGAAAACGGGGAACGGGCTTTAAGCCTATCCAGCATTGAGAAAGCCTGTTTGCTTTTCGGCATCCCGACTGAAGAGTTTTTCAAGATGGGGGAAGCGGTCGAGACCATTGCCCCGAAGTTTAGGAAATCATCGACGGCTTCGGACTCGCTTGAGGACATTTCCTCTATCAACAAGATTGCCCTCAACCTTATGGAAATGAAAAAGATATTGGAGAATGTCGATGAACGATGACTTGAAGCTCAGCCGGCAAGCCACTGAGGCCAGAAAACGGCTTGGATGCGATTCGGAAGGGCCAATTGACCTATTCGGCGCAGTTCGGTCAAACCCCGACATCACTTTGGTTTTTTATCCGTTCAAGGATGACATTGGCGGCCTTTGCATACCAAAATTAGACTTGATAGCGATCAATTCGAAAGCGACCTCGGGGCGGCAGCATTTCTCGCTGGGCCATGAGCTTTACCATTATTTTTATGGTGGGGATTCATCCTCGATCGGTTTTCGCGATTTGTCCGATGCGAGCGGGGAAGAGAAGGAGGCGAATGCCTTCGCATCGCTTTTGCTTATGCCCGACTATTCGTTCGCCGAGTTGGTCAACCGCCTAACCGATTTCCCAAATCGGGCCGTTCGATTGCAAGACGTCTTGGCGATTGAACAGCATTTCCGCGTCAGCCGAGAAGCTGTTTTGACTCGGCTTTGCCAAGGCGGGTATCTAGAGAAAGCCCAGGCTGAGCCATTTAAAAAAGACATCGTGAAAAACGCCAAGAAATACGGCTATCCGACAGATTTGTATTTCCCGATGGAAAAGAGGGAAGGAGCCTATGGCAAATACTTGAAATTGGCTCTTGAGCTGAAGGAGTTGGGGTTAATCTCCGAAGGGAAATACGAGGAGTATTTGCTTGACGGATATCGGGAAGACATTGTTTTCGATGAAAACAGCCCAGAGGAAATCTGCGATTGAGATAGTGTTTTTCGACGCCGATTGTCTTTGCTCCTTCATTTGGGCTAAGGTCGAAATGTCCTGCTTCGATGCTTGGATGGCGCCGACTTGGTCTTGCCGGACCAGGTTTATGATGAAATATCGAAGGTCGCCTACCTTAAGCGGCGGGTCGATTCCCTTATGCGGGGAGGCCGTCTACGGAAGGAAGGCATTTCCCTAAATGGCGAAGATCTATCGCTTTACTTTGAACTTACTTCCGGCTCCCGCTTCCTTCCCGTCATCGGGAAAGGCGAAGCCGCCGGAATCGTCCTCGCCAAAAGTCATGATGGCATCTTGGCAAGCAACAATCTGCGCGACGTCAAACGATATGTTAGGAAATTCGGGCTAAAGCACATCACAACGGCGGAAATTCTGTATTTGGCGGTTAGAAAAGGAGTCATTGCGTTCGACGAGGCATGTCAAAGTTGGTCGGTCATGCTTTCGAAAAAGAGAAAGCTGCCATTTAAGACATTCGCCGAATATTCGAAATACGTCGAGTCCATGGTCAAAGAAGAATGGAAGAACTCGGCGATTGGCTTGTTCTTTGATTGCAAATAGCCAAAACCGGCACCCAATTTTCCAAAAAACTGCCTCTTGATTACCTACGCGCATACGCGGATAATTCACCCGGCACTACTTTGAACGAGTAAACCCCGGTAAAGTTGAAAAGTTCGAAAAAAGTCGCTTAACACGACGGAAGGAGAAACAAATGCAGCGTCAAACCACGATGGCTAAAGCTGAAAAAGTCACCCGCAGCTGGTACTTAGTCGATGCCACCGATATCCCGCTTGGCCGCCTCGCTTCTAAGATCGCGGTCATCCTCATGGGCAAGGATAAGCCCACCTACACCCCGCATGTCGACTGTGGGGACAACATCGTCGTCATCAACGCCTCGAAGGTGAAACTCACCGGCAACGACCCCGAGCATAAGAAGAACTACTACAACGTCTCGGGCTACAACGGCGGCCTCCGCACCCGCAGCGCCGGCGTCATGAAGCGCGAATACCCGGTCGAGATGATCGAGCGTTCGGTCTGGGGCATGCTTCCGAAGGGCCCGCTTGGCCGGAAGATGATCAAGAAGCTTCACGTCTACGCCGACGGCAACCACGAGCAGCAAGCTCAGAATCCGGTCGCCCTCGACCTTAGCAAGTAAGGAGAAGAAAGATGGCTGAAACCAAATATTACGGAACCGGCCGCCGCAAATCCGCGGTCGCCCGCGTCTACGTCAAAGCCGGCAAAGGCAAGATCCTCATCAACGGCCACGACGTCAACGAATACATGCCGTTCCCGACCCTCGTCCTCAACCTCAAGCAGCCGCTCGCCCTCGTTAACGGCGAGGACCGCTACGACGTCGAGGCCAACGTCCAAGGCGGCGGATTCACCGGACAAGCCGAGGCCATCCGCCTTGGCATCGCCCGCGCCTTGCTCGAGGCCGGCGAGGAGCGTTCCACCCTCAAGGTCGCCGGGATGCTCACCCGCAACGCCCGCAGCAAGGAAAGGAAGAAATACGGTCTTAAAGGCGCTCGCCGCGCTCCGCAGTTCTCCAAGCGTTAATCGCCTTAACGCCATCAAAGCCTGGAATCAACCATTCCGGGCTTTTTTCGTCTTTTCATGTCCAAAAAAGTCCCACCAAGAAAGCGTTTTCTTTCTTCTTTGCAATTCTTTTGTAATAAAATCGACTCATGAAGCGTTTAGTAGGTGAGGAAAAGAATGGATCCCCTCGTTAAGCGGCTCGACTCATACATGGCCGAGTTCCAAAAGGGGAACCTCGATTCCTTCGCCTCGTTCTACGAACTCACCCATCGGAAGATCTACTACATCTCCTATGGCTTATTGGGCCAAAAGGAGGATGCCGAGGACGTTTGCCAGATGACTTACGCCCAATGCATCGAGAAGATCGCCTCCTACATGTTGGGCACCAACCCCCTTTCCTTCCTCGCGACCATCGCCAGGAATTATTGCTACACCCTCCTTCGCGGGCGCGACGATGCCCTCGAATACGAGGATGGGCTCCATGAAACGGGGGCGAGCTATGACCGATATGGGGATGAGGATGGGATGGCCAGGCTCCTTTCCCCCTTATCGGAGGCGGAAAGGGAAATCGTCATCCTCCATGTCCTCGATGAGCTGAAGTTCGCCGAAATCGCCAAGATAACCGGGAAGAAGCTCTCTAGCGTCTTGGTCGCCTACCACCGAGCCATTAAGAAAATGAAGAGAAAGGAGGACAACCGCTTATGAGGAAAGACATCAAGGCCAAGCTCCGCCAAGAAGCCGCCTCGCTCAACGTCCCTTTCACTTTGGAAGAGACAAAGAAGCGGTTGCCCGACGCCATAGAAGTGGTGGAGCATCCTAAAAGAAAGAGGAAGGCCGTTTGGGCTCTCCCCCTTCTTTCCGGGTCGGCCGCCGTCATCGCCTTATCGGTGGGGCTTGGGGTTGGGCTCAATAGGCCATCAACTCCCGAGGGTTCCAGCTCCGTTACCTTGCCCGCCATCCCCTATTCGCTTAATGAGAAAGAGCTAAGCTCCTTCGGATTCCAAGCCCTTTCGGCCGTCTCGATGTACGATGGGTCCTCGACCTCGACCCTTGCTAGGCGGGGAAGGCTCATCAGCCAAAGCGAAGCCGAGGCAATCGCCTATGAAGTGGCGGAGTACATGGACATGGTTTCCTCTTTCGCCAACCGGGATGGGTTCAGCTTCGTTTACGACGACGATTCTGGGTTTGAGATATTCTTTGGCAGCCAAGTCGTTTACGACCTAGATTTCGCCGAAACCGATTTGGGCAACGGCAACTATTCCTACGAAGGCACCATCTCCTCCGCCGAAACGGGGGTTAGCTATCGTCTATACGGGGAGAAGGAAGCTGAGGTCGACGGGGACGAGACGAAGGAAGAAATCGAGGTCGTCATCTACGAGGAGGGCCATTCCGATCAAAGGATCGTCTCCACCCAGGAGATGGAGAAGGAGGGCGATGAGCTCGAGTCAAGCTTCTCCTATAAGTTCTATTCTGGTGAAAGAATGGTCAAAACCGTCGAATACGAAGCCGAGATCGAGGGAAGGGAAAGCGAGACCGAGCTCAAGATATCCGAATCTGGAATCGAGACCAGCGTCTCCTTCACCTATTTCGCCGGGAACGACACCCACTTCGAATGCGAATTCGAGAAGGAGGGCGATAGGGCGGAAGTCGAGGCCAATATGCAAATCCGCCGCCTTGAAGACGGGCGTTACGAATTCCGCTTCGAGGAGGGCGGGATCACCGTCACCATATAAATACCTATATAGGGAAAAGATTATTCGGTTAGGAGCTTACCTGGCCGATTTTTTTGTCCTCAATCGCGAAAATGACGGCAACGTGAAAATTTTTTTGTAATAAAGAAATGCCTATATGCGTTTGGTAGGCGTAAGGCAGGAAAAAGCCTTGCAAAAAGATCAAATGAAATGAAAGGAAAAACGACAATGAAAAAACTTAGCACCTTGCTTCTCGCCCTCCCCCTCGCGGCCCTCGCTGGCTGCTCCTCCTCCGGATCTGGCGGGTCCGACCTCTTCCCCGGCGGCGGGGATGGAAACGGGGCTGACGCCGCCTCCGATTCGACCATCCTCATGAGCCAAGCCGTCATGGGCATAGACTTGCTCGGAAGCGGCTCCCCCTCCACGACCCCCTTAAGAAGGGGCAAAGCCGCCAAAAACGTCCAAGTCACCGACGAGGCAACTCTCGCGAACGAGATCCTTGACTACATCGAGGACTTCGATTCGATCCTCGGCTATGAGCCGGGGCAAATCGAGCAGCTCACATCCGACGATGCCGACTACGAATACCTTCTCTCCCTCAACCTCGAAGGTGAGGAATACCGCCTCTACTTCAACAAAGTCGCGAGCCACATCGAAGTCGATGACGACGACGATTGGGAAAAGGAAACCGAGGAGACCTACATCTTCTCCGGACTCGCTTATAAAGGGGAAACCACCTATGACTTCCGCGGCTCCTACACCATCGAGACCGAGGGAAGGGAGACCGAGTCGGAGGTCGAGTTCACCTTCCTCACCGATAGGGCAAACTACGTCACCTTCACCCAGGAGAAGGAAGACGAGGAAAACGAGTATGAGCTTGAGCTTGTGCAAAACGGCCGCACCGTCCTCGAGAAGGAATTCGAAATCGAGGTTGGCCGCTACGGCACGGTCGAGGTGAGCTTCGAGATCGAGCAAGGCGGCCGCGAACGGGAAATCGAGATCATCAAGATCGAACGCGATGGGGCCATTACCTACCTAATCGAGATCGACGAGAGGGACGAAACCTACGCCAAGGCGGAGATCGTCGATAGGGACGGGGTCAGCACGATCGTCTTGACCTTCGTTAACGGCGGCACCTACGAACGGGCGTTAGCCTAAAATATCCGCAAAAGAAGGAGAATCCCCGCATTTGCCGGGGATTTTCTTTGTTTTGTCTTCCTTTGCAAGCTCAAATACCGACCAACATGCTCGCAAAAAGTCGTTTAATTTCAATAATCTCTGCTTCAATTGCTCCTGATTTGCCTAAGCTTTTGCCTTGTTCGCGGTTGCTTGGTGAGCGCTTATTTTTCTGCTCCAAAATTCCCTAGCTCGATGTGTAAAAAACTTCTTGTTTCTTGTAGGAGGCTAGTCTATATTATTAGAGCGCTTTCGGGCGCCTGTGGGCCTTTAGCTCAGTTGGTTAGAGCGTGCGCTTGATAAGCGCAAGGTCGATGGTTCGAGCCCATTAAGGCCCACCACAGGGTTTATAAAAAGCCCCGCCGAGAAAGCGGGGCATTTTGTTTGGGTGCTTAGCTCAGTGGGAGAGCGCTTCCTTCACACGGAAGAGGTCACAGGTTCGAAACCTGTAGCACCCACCAACCGACGCCGCAGTAGCTCAATCGGCAGAGCAACTGCTTTGTAATCAGTAGGTTGTCGGTTCGATTCCGGCCTGCGGCACCATATGCAGACTACAGTCCTGATACATTCGGGGCTGTTTTTATTTCTAACGTCTTTGTGTTTCAACAAATATTGATTAATAATCACCAACAAAGTATAATTTTAGTAGAGCAAGGAGGCGCGAATCATGCCTGACAAAAATGACATTTTAATTTACAACACGCCTAATGGGAATTCTAACGTCGAAGTCTATTTATTTGACGAGGATATTTGGATGACCCAAGCTGCGCTCGCTGATCTTTTTCAAACCTCGAGAAACAACATTACAATGCATATCCAAAACATCTATAAGGAAGGCGAGCTTATGGAGGAGGCAACCAGTAAGCCTGACTTACTAGTTCGAAATGAAGGCTCAAGGACGGTTAAAAGGACCATCAAGCTCTATAATCTCAAAATGATTATTGCCATCGGAATTCGCGCGAAGAGCTCTGCTGCAACCTCGTTTAGAATTTGGGCGAACAACGTTCTTAGGGAATACATGGTGAAAGGATTCGCCATGGATGACAGGCGTTTGGAAGATCCTGAGCGATTCGGCAAAGATTACTTTGACGAGCTCTATTTGAGAATCCGCGCGATTCGGGCCTCCGAGAAGAGGTTCTATCAAAAGGTGCTCGACATCTATTCAACTAGCGTCGATTACAACGCCAACGACGAACAGACCATCAGCTTCTTCAAAACGGTACAGAACAAGCTCAATTTCGCGATTTCCGGTGAGACCGCGGCGGAGATCGTTTATCATCGGGCCGATGCCGAAAAAGACAACATGGGTTTGACTTCGTGGAGTGGTGAACATGTCCAAAAGTCGGACGTGACAATCGCGAAGAATTACTTGTCTAAAGAGGAAATCGATTCCTTGAACCAAATCGTAAACATGTACCTCGACCATGCCGAGAGAATGGCAAAGAGCGCCATTCCAATGCATATGAGCGATTGGGCGAGCGCCCTCGACGAATTTCTGCGGTTCGAAAGGGCGGATATCTTGACGGGTTCTGGCAAGATTTCACACGCCCTTGCGGTACAGAAAGCCCATAAGGAATACGAGAAATTTGATAATGCCCGGAAGCTCAGGATGGGACACGAGCTGGATAGCAAACTGCTGGACGTCCTGAAAAAGAAATAGTTTTATGGGTAGAGTTATTGTTGGCCTGGCGATAAGGAAGAGAAGGAAGGAACTCGGCCTTTCGCAATCCGAGTTGGCCTCGAGGCTTGGGTATAAGGACCATTCAACGCTAGCTAAGGTCGAAACGGGGGTGAACGACATCACCGTCGATACGCTTTTCAAATACGCCGAGGCGCTTGGCCTCAGTGCAACCGACCTTCTCAGTTATAGTTTGGATGAGGCCAAAAGCATCTATCACCTTGGCTTTGATTGCCTCCCGACATTACCGAATATCCATGACTGCAAAGTTGAAAGAATCACAGTCGGCAAGGATTCCCTTCTCCTTGTCTTCGAAAAGGATATCGCCCGCCATGACTCGGTTCGTTCCCACCACCCGAGAGCGGATTCGCTGAAAATCGAATACCACCTAATCGGTGAGCCCGAATTTTATGTAGAAAAACATGGGAAGATGGTCCCCCTTCTCGGCAAAGCGCTTGAGGCTTTTTCCAAGGAAGGCCTCATATACCTTTGCGAGTACGTTGGGTATAAATCGGCCATAATCAAGCTATGCGGGGCCGGTCTCGCCATATTGAATCTCACCGTGGACCAGATTAATTACCGTTGGACCGAATAATCGATAGGCGGACGTTTGTTATGTTTCGACTCCCCCATCTCCTCTGAAATGTATCAATGTTGTAGTGCAACCCCTTGCAAAAAGGGCTAAATGTATCAATATTGATGCGCAACCACATATTAAAGGCAATGGCTTGATAAGCTTAGGAATGGCTGCTCAAGCCATTTTTATTAACCCAGATAAAGTCGTTAACCGTTTCGGGTTTTAAAACCCACTCCAGGTTTCGGCAATGGGTTAGTAAAAAACGTTATTTGCAATCCTGCGCTTGGATTATTGGCGATTGGATCTAAGACTTCGCGCGTATATTTTGGGAAGGCCTCGCTTTGTCATAGTTAGGAATTGTTTGCCTATTCGCTGGTTTCCATTTAGTTCTCGTGGTTGCGGCTAGGCTGGTTTTTGCTAAATCTCATTTCCATGATTGGAAATAAAGATGGATTGATTAATGGATTATCCATTGGACCAACCGCTTGGAAAGCCGCATAATTTTTCCACTAAAAAGCCAATAAGACCAAGACTTCAGTTTGCAAGTAAATAGCCGTTTAAGGGGACTGTTTTTTAATTTTTCTCAAAAACACTACCCTTAAACGCGATTTAATGATATAAAACCATTGGACGGAAACAAACTTATGGAGAATATGATTTATCCTAGGGAAAAGTACTTGTCGAAAATCAGGCCATTTTACGATAGCGATGTCGTAAAGGTTATTACGGGCATTAGAAGGTCTGGCAAAACATCGATTTTGAAAGCCATTATCAGCGAATTGGAGTCAAGGAAGCTGTCTGACAGAATCATTTATTTGCCCTTGGATAAAAAGGGATACAAGAATATCGTTACCCCAACACAACTGGAAAACAAAATAGAAGAACAGATTCATGACTCAGGCAGATATTATCTATTTATCGATGAGGTCCAAAATGTCAAAGGTTTTGAAAAAGTGGTGCTTCAATACGAAGAAGAAGGCTACTCGGTTTTTTTAACCGGTTCAAATTCATATCTTTTAAGCGATGAAATTTCGACTAAATTGACCGGAAGATATGTTGCTTTCGAAACATATCCATTGGATTTTCGCGAATATCTTGAAATGAAAAAATTCTTCAGCAAGACAATCAAGAATAATGTTTACGAAGAATTTAACTCCTATATCATGGAAGGCGGTTTTCCAAAGGCTTTGGAGTTTGACGATTTTAGCGCCAAACAACTATATACAAGCCAGATAATCGCCGAAATATTCAATAAAGACGTCAAAACCAGAAACAGGATTTCCAATCTAGCCCTTTTTGAGAGGGTTCAGTCATACATCATCAACAATTACGCTTCTCCCTTTTCCCTAAAGAGCTTTCACGATTCGCTAACTAAAGCCGGCATTAAAGCAAAGATCGCAACGATCAAGAACTACATTGAGGTTTTAAAGAAAGCCAAAATCATATATGAATGCGATAGATTCGATTTGAAATCCAAAAGGTCATTGCTGAGAGAACAAAAGTATTACCTAGCAGATTTGGCGTTGTATTTTTCAACTAACGTCAATAACAAATTGAACTATGGCCACTCATTGGAAAACATTGTTTATCTTTATTTGGTTAGCAACGGATACCAAGTAAGCGTAGGGAAAATCGGCAATTTCGAATGCGATTTTATCGTAAGAAAGCAAAATGGCGATTATGCCTATATCCAAGTCGCATATACGATGACGGGAAACGAGGAAACCAAGGAAAGGGAATATAGGCCATTTAGGGAAATAAGAGATGGCTATCCCCGATATATCGTTTCCCTTGATCTGCTTAGAGATCAGCAAGAAGGGGTTCGCCACATAAATGCAATCGATTTATTCCTTGGGAAGGAAGCCATTTGACATTGGGAGAGGGAATTCACACGTTGGGGAAGCGTTGGCCTAATCTTCTTGACGGCGCGTCTGCGTTTCAAAGTCTTTTGCTTCCGTTGCCGAGAAGGGGGGGGTATGAAAAATGGACGAGAAATTTAACTTTATATTGAGCATCGTGCTTATACCGCAGACGGTTGGTCTTATTGTGAATAATGAAGGGCTTGACGATATTTCCGCCATGAATGAATTTTATAACTCTCAGACCTACGAAATGCTTGCTAAAGAGGAAACAAAGATGTGGCATTTCAGCCCTATGACCATTTATTCAATGTGGAAACACGAAAAAGAGACGGGACAACTTGTATTTCCGGAGGAATGAGTCATGAGCAAGGAATTGCCGTTTATGGTGCTTTGCGTTGAAGAATACAAAAACCAAAAAGGACTTACGGGCAAGGAAGTTATGACCTTGTTCAACAAGTATTCGGTTTGCGAATATATCCGGGACTTTTATGAGGTGTTGCATACTACGGGAGCAAGATATATCGTCAACGATATCGATCTTTATATTAAGTCTCGTCAAACTGCATAAAGCAAAATCGAATATAACAGTTCAATTAACCGCGGGGCCACGGACGAATGTTGTGTAAGCGAAAACCTGTCCGCCAACGTCCACTGGGCTACCGCGGAAGGGCTAGATTCCCAAGATGTAGCCTTCTAATCCTTGCATTTGCTTAGGAAAGAGAAAGCCGCATTGCTAAAGACGACGCGAAGGGCTTCATTGGGAAAGCCCCGTTCCTGGTGGCGAGATACTAAAATGCGGGACGGATAAGGATTTCCGCGTTGCCGCGTAGGGCGTCCTCCTGGGCTCCGCCGGGGAATGCAAAGACGGGCGCCCCTGGCCTAGGAACGGATGCTACGGGAGGAGCCTCCTGACGGCGGTTTGCGAGATGGCCGTCGGGATCCAATTCAAAAGACGTAGCCTGCGTATATGTAATATGACTCGCCAAGAAGGCCGTCATAATAGCTTACCTCGATAGAGCTCCCGATCTCCTTCGCGTCATAAACGTGCTTGGGGACCTTTATGGAACGCTCGTCCCCGTCGATTTCGATTTTTAGGTTATAGGTAGTCGGGACGTGTCTTGTCCCGATGTCGACGTCCTTGTCAACGATGGCGAAGGAATTCACCTCGCCTTGGGAAAAGTCAAAGCAGACGTTTACGACCAATAAGCTGTCCCAGGCGAGCAAGAAGGCGAAGAAGAAAGCAGTTAGGCTAAAGCCGGTGTAGCGCAGCCAAGCGGGGTATTTGCTCTTCTTCGGCATTTGGCCATTGTCTTGTTTCTTCCTAATGAGGCAATAAGATAGCATGATGACCCCGGCCAAGAAGGAGACTATCAAGCAGGGAAGCCAAAAGGCGAATCCCGAATCAAAGTCGGCCTTTAAAACGAATAGGGCGGAAGGCAATATGCACAATAGGGCGGGGATGAAAACCCAGGCCTCGAATTCGTTTTTCAGCTCATAGTCCTTTTTCTTCTTGAGCTTGACGAAAACCGTCAAACCCAAGCCGAGCAAGGCGTAAAGCCAAGTCACGAGGGAGCATATTTTGGCGCTTGCGAATAGGGGAAGGAAGATAAGGCAATCGGCGATGGTGACATAAAACAAAGACAAAAGGGGAAGCTGCTTTTCCCGGCAGAAGATCATGAAGAGGATGCCGACGAACAAAAGGGCGAATATGAATATCGACCAAAACGGGGAGGAAAGGGGCTCGCAATAGTTGCTGGCGATCGATAACCCCAATCCGGCGGCGATCAAAACCGAGGCTGCCGAGTATCGAAGGGCCTTCACCCATTTGGGCTCAGCCTCCTTTTTAACCGATTCGACGTATGTCTTCTTTTTGGCCATGTCTTTAAAGGGATTTTGGCGATCAAATCCAAATCAAAGTATAGCGATAACGGCGCAATAATCCATTGAAAAAGAGGATTTCCCTATAAGGCGGTGACCACAAAACTCGCTAAGAAGATGACCCCGATGGCGTATACCGGGATCGAGATCTCCTTCCATTTGCCCTCGAACAAACGCATGACGATATAGGCGATGACCCCGATCGCCAAGCCGTTGCTTAGCGAATAGGTGAGGATCATCATGAGGAAGAGCAAGATGCCGGAAACCAAGGTCGTCATGTCCTCTTTGGCCAGCTCAGGCAAGGCGCCGGACATGATAAGCAACCCAACCCCGACCAAGGCGACCGCGTTGACCGAGGAGTAGGAGAAGACGGAAAAGATGGGGAAGGCGAACCCGGAGATAAGCAGCAAAGTCCCGGCGACTATCGCGCTTAAGCCGGTTTTGGCCCCCAAGGATATCCCGATTGTCGATTCGGCGAAGGAGGTGACGGTCGAAGTGCCTAGCGGCCCGCAGATGAGGGCTCCGGTCGCGTCGGCGATCATCGCCTTCCTCGCCCCGACCAATTGCCCGGACTCATCGATGAGACCGCAATGCCTGCCGGCGGTAAGCATGGTCGCGGTCGTGTCGAACATGTTGACGAAGATGAGGGTGAAGATGGCGATGTAGGTGTCGGGGCTCGCGAATAGATCACCTAGCATCTCTCCGAAATCGGAGGCGGAAGTCGCCCCGTCAAGGGTTCCGAAGAACAAAACCTCGTCCAATCCCCTTACGCCCCAAAAGACGCTAGGGTCCTCCCAAGGGGCGAGGGGAAGCCCGCTTGAGATGGCGAATTCCGGGTTTCCGGCGGCGGCGATGCTTAACGAGGCGATGACCCCGACCAAGGCGGTCGCCACCAAGGCGATGGGGATGGCAAGCTGGGAGAGCAAGGGCACTTTTTTAAAGGCCATTAAGCCCACGCATACCAATATCCCGAAGCTGGCGAGCAAGACGGCGGGGGAGGAGAAGTCCCCAAGAGTAACCAAGGTCGAGGAGTCGGAGATGATGCCCGCCCCCTGCAACCCGACGAAGAGAATGAACCCCCCAAGCCCGATGGAGATGGCCGAGCGGAGCCCTTTGGGGATGGCGTTGACGATGATTTGGCGAAGCGGGGTCAACGTCAGCACCATGAAAAGGATGCCATTGACGGTGAGCAAGACCATGGCTTGCTGCCAGGAGAAGCCCATGGTTCCGCAGATGGTGTAGCTTAGATAGGCGTTCATCCCCATGCCGGCGCTTAGCACCAGCGGGTAATTGGCCAAAAAGCCCATGAGCAGGCAGCAGATGAAGCTGACCAAGGCGGTGGCGAAGAACACGCCCCCCGAATTCATCCCGGCGTCGCTAAGCAAAGCGGCGTTGACGGGCAAAATGTAGACGATTGAGGCGAAGGTGACCAACCCGCCGATCAACTCGCCCTTAATGGATCCACCTCGCGATTTAAGGTGGAATATCTTTTCCAGCATCAAGCAAGCCCTCCCAAAATAGGCGAAGCAATCCCGCTATATCGGGGTTATGGGCCGATTATAGCAATATAAAAGGCCCAATTCACCCAAAACAGGGAAAAACCTGGAGCCATGTTCATATCGATTGGCGGTTGACCGTGCGCGAAGCCGTTTTCTATCATTTAGCCGGAAAGGAGGGTTTCCATGAAATCCAAAGTCTATTTCACCCGCGACCTCTCCCCAGAGAAAGTCGTCGAACTGTATAAGCGGCTCGGCATCGAATTGCCGGGCAAAGTCGCCGTCAAGGTCCATTCGGGCGAGAAGGGCAACCAAAACTACCTCCATCCCGAGTTTTGGAAGCCGATGGTCGATTACGTAGGCGGGACCATCGTCGAGTGCAACACCGCCTATGGGGACGCCAGCGTAGGCGTCAGGGACAACACCGAGTCCCACCTTAAGCTTCTTGAGGAGCACGGCTGGAACAAATACTTCAAAGTCGATTTGATGGATGCCGAGGGGCCAGACGTCGTTTGGCCGGTCGAAGGCGGGAAGGTGCTTAAGACCAACGCCGTCGGCAAAAACATCCTCAATTACGACTCCATGCTCGTCTTGGCCCATTTCAAGGGCCATCCGATGGGTGGATACGGCGGGGCCCTCAAGCAGCTTTCCATCGGCTGCGCCTCCCGCGCCGGGAAGGCCCTCATCCATTCCGCCGGGGCTAGCGATGACCGTTACGAATGTTGGGAAAAGCACGCCTCCCACATCATCTTCCCCGAGGCCATGGCCGATGCCGCCAAGACCGTCGTCGACCACTTCAAAGGGAAAATCGCCTTCATTAACGTCATGAAGAACCTCTCGGTCGACTGCGATTGCTGCGCGGTCGCCGAGGATCCGTGCATGAAAGACATCGGCATGCTCGCCAGCCTCGATCCCGTCGCCATCGACCAAGCCTGCATTGATTTGGTTTGGAATAGCGACGATCCCGGCAAGGAGCATTTCAAGGAACGGGTCATCTCAAGGAATGGCCTCCACACCCTCGAGGCCGCCGAGGAGATCGGCGTCGGAAGCCGCGATTACGAATTGATCGAGCTATAAAGGAAAAGCGGTTAGGTCCAATTGCCTAACCGCTTTTTTCGTCACTCGAATATGGCGAATCCGTCGTTATGGAGGAGGTTGCCCTCTAGATTGGCCGAATATATTGGGGTCTTATCGAAGACGACGTCTTTCCCGGTTTGGTTGATGGCGAGCTTCAGGCTTTTGCCCTCGCCACGGGAAAGGATAAGCAGCCCGTTTTCCTCCTTGGCGAGGAAGTGGTAGCTCCCGAGGCGCGGGTCTTTCCTTATCTTTATAAGCTGCTTGACCACTTCCATGTGCTTGCTGCCCTTTAAGGCCGTTTCATAGGGGAAGCCGCGTCGGCAATCGGGGTCAAAGCCCCCGTCCATCGGGATCTCGGTGCCGTAATAGAGGCAGCTCATGCCCGGGAAGAAGAACTCCATGGCGATGGCGCATTGGAGCTTTGCCTGGTTTCCCTTGGCCAAATTGAGGAAGCGGTGGGTGTCATGGGAATCGAGGAGGTTAAGGCAGGCGAGGGCGTTTTGGAAGCGATAATGGGTGTAGAGCTCGTTTAGGCGGAAAGCCGAGCGCCTGGCATCGTCTTTGCCATAGATGATGTAATCGTAGGCGGCGTAGGTGAAGGGGTAGTTCATGACCCCGTCGTATTCATCCCCGCGCAGGAACGAATGGGCGTTATGCCAATGCTCGCCTAGCATCAAGGCCTCGGGGAAGGCGGCTTTGACTTTCTCTCTGACCTTCCGGATGAAGGAATGGCTGATCTCGTCGCCGACGTCAAAGCGCCACCCGTCGATCCCAAGGCGGAGGTAATGGAGGACGACCTCAAGCAAATACGCTTCGGTTTCGGGGTTGGTGACCTTGAGCTTCGGCATATAACGGGCCAAGGAGAAGGTTTGGTAGTTCCTCTTTTTGAAGTCGATGGCATCGCCCTCGACGTAAAACCAGTCGAAGTAGGGCGATTCCTTCCCTTTTTTAACCGCGTCTTGGAAAAAGGGGGAGAGGGCGGAGACGTGGTTGAAGACGGCGTCTAAGACGACTTTGATCCCGGCTTGGTGGGCTTTGGCAAGCAAGGAGGCTAAATCCTCCTCCGTCCCGAACTGGGGGTCGATGCGCATATAGTCGATGGTGTCGTACTTATGCGAGGTCATGGCCTTGAATATCGGGGTTAGGTAGATGGCGTTTATCCCAAGGGAGGACAAATAGCCGATCGAATCCGCGATGCCCTTTAAATCGCCTCCGGCGAAGTCGCCGGGCTTGGGCGAGGCGAACCAATCCATCGTGATGTAGCTTTTGTCCTTGCTTTCATCCCCAAGGCGGAAGCGGTCGGGGAATATTTGGTAGAAGACGGCGTTTTTCGTCCAAGAAGGGGGCAAGGAGGGGTCTTCGGGATGGACGCAGGAATATTCGAAATAGTCTTTGTAGCAGTCTTTGAAGACATATTCCTCAAGCAAGCCGCGCTCGGTGTAGTAGTACGTTTTCCCGCCTTCCTCGATTTCGAAGACGTATCCGACCCGGTTGTCTTCAAGCGGGGCGATGACCTCGAAGTAGGCGAATAAACCGTCGACCCTAGCTAGGGGCATCTCGATCCTCTTTTTCATCTCGGCGAGGAAGAACTTGTTACCGTAATGGACGTATACCTTGGCCTCCTTGTCCTCTATACCCAGGCGGAGGCGGAAGAAAAACTCCTTTTCGCTTAGCGGAAAGGAATAGGGGGATTCGCTTAAATGGAAGATGGCTTGTCTGTTCATAGCGGCTCTATTTAACTTGATTTCTTTTTCCTTGTCCATAAGCTGGCATAAGACAAAATGCCCATATCAGAGGCAAGTGGGGTTTCTTAGGCCTGAGGGGCAAAGGAAAACCAAAAACTTAGAGTCGATCGACGCTTGAAAATGGTTTGGGCTCGGTTTTAACATTGCCTAAGGCAAATCGCCAAGGACAACGAAAAATGGAATTCAAAACGAAAGCCCCTTTGCTTCTTTTATCCTCCCTCCTCCTTTTAGGCTGCGGCCCATCCGTCTCCTCCTCAAGCTCCCCCTCTTCTAGCGAGCCTGGAACTTCGGATGGCTCTTCCTCATCTTCTACGCTTCAAAGTTCCTCCGAGGGTTCTTCTAACGAGGAAAGCGAATCTAGTTATAGCAGCGAGCCACCCGCCGACCTTACCTTAGAGGAAGCCGCCTCCTTGCTGGAGCAAGCCAACTTCATGATGGATGCCCTTTGCGACTACGAGGGCGGCTCAATCGAGTATTTCGATTACGTCGTCTCGACCGACCTGGTCGTCCAAACCGATGGGGACGAAACCTACATCTACGGGTCAAACGGCCAATACACCTGCCAAGCCTACCTTTACGATGGGGCTTTGGAAGATCAAAGCATCCTCTCCCCCGTCCCAGGGGCCGACGTCACCGACTATTTCGCCTACACGGCCATCGATTTCTTCGGCGCCGTTTCCGATTGGGAAGAGCAAGGGGAAGGCTATGTTTCCACCAATGAGGATTCCTCTTTCGCCCTTTTCGCCTATTTCGGCTTTGAGATCGACAGTTCCGATTCGTTTGAGGCGATCAGCCTGACCATCGATGGCGATCGCCTATTCTTCTCCAGCTCCTTCTCCTCCTATTCCTACGGGGATGCCGAGTTCCTTATCGAGGTAAGCGGGTTTGGCGAAGCCGAATACGAAGGGGCCCAACTCATTTTGGATGGGCTTAGCTTTGCCGCCCCCACCTCTTGGGGCGAGGTTTACGATTCCTATTATTCCGATGCCGGAATTGCTTTCCCGGCCGATTTGTTCGGAGTCGGTTATTACGCGACCGAATACGGGGATGAGTATTCCGGCTACTACCTCTACGTCAGCGACTGCACCGCCGACACCGCCTCCTTCGCCTCGGGGATGGATGCCGTCTTGCTTGATGCCGGATTCACCTTCCAATCCGATTATTCGTCCGACGGCTTCTATTACTATTCCTCCGATTCCTATTATCTTTACTTCATCGTCTACTCCGCTGAGGAAACCGGGGCCCCGGAGATCTTCCCCTCCGGCCAGGTTGAGGTCATCCTCGGAAGCATAGGCTATTAAAACCATTTAGTTTAAAAAGAAAAACCGCAAAAAGGCCCCGCTTAAGGAAAAATGCGAAAGCAAACCGCCTTTGCGGGGTTTTCTTTCGCTTTGGCGTTCTCTTCATCTTCGAAGCGGGCTCCTTTGCTTGCCAAGCGCCCTTGTTGCGGTTATTCTTTTGCTGAGGAAAAATGAAAAGAGGCATCGACAATTTCTCCTTCCCAGCCAGCTTGGTCTTGTCTTTGTTCGGCTTTTGCTGC
This sequence comes from Candidatus Alloenteromonas pullistercoris, assembly GCA_017694295.1. Lineage (GTDB taxonomy): Bacteria > Bacillota_I > Bacilli_A > RFN20 > CAG-826 > Alloenteromonas > Alloenteromonas pullistercoris. The sequence continues at coordinate 22,529 of JADINA010000034.1, forward strand.
CTGCTATTGCCCTTCGACATCCACTTCCTTGAGCCGGGCTTCACCCTTTTCTATTCGACCCTTGAATACGATTCGCTTGTGCTTTTCTACGCGGTTTTCATCGGGCTATGCGCCTGCTTGGCCATAAGCCTAGCCGGCATGAAGGTCCCAAGCTTCACCCTTAAGATCGCCCTTTTGATAGTCGACATCGTCTCCCTCGTCTTCCTCGCCGGGCTTATGGCCAGCGGCGCCTACGGCATCGGGACCATCTTCATCGGCTTGGTATTGCTCGCCGTGCTTGGCTGCTCGATCGCCGACGTCAGGGTCCATTACCTTTCCGACTTCACGGAGAGGAAGCCGAGCCGTCGTTCCCGTTAGATCCTTCCTCTTCCTTTTCCTCCGCTTTCTTTTTCTTTTTGCTGAAAAGCCGATTGAACGTTTTCAATAGGAAGTCTTGGATTTTCTCGCCGTAGATGAAGCAAAGCACGAGCAAAACGAGCAAGACGGAGACTATCGCTATCCAAACCGGGATCCCCCATCCGGAGAAGGGGATAAGCTCCCCTGAGCCCAGGGCGACGGTATAGCCAAGCTGAATGCTCCGGCTTACCAGTTGCATGATGGCGAATACCCAAAACTTCATCTTCGTTATGCCGGCAAGGGCGCATAGCACGTCGTCTGGGAAGAAGGGGAAGAGGAACATGAAACCCAAGACGACGTTTTCCCTTTTCTCTATCTTGCCCAGCCATTTGTCGACCGTTTCCTCGTCCCCGGCGACGAAGACGACGAACCTCTTCCCGATAAGCCGGCCTAGATAAAAAGCCAAGCAGGCCCCGGCGAATATGCCGATGAAGGAATAGAGGAAGGAGAGCCAGGGGCCGAAAAGGAAGGTGCCGGCGACGACGGTGACGGTGCTAGGCAACGGGATGAAGGTGACCTGCAAAAAGGAAGCAAGGATGAAAATCACCGGCCCAGAGGCCCCAAAGGAGGCGATGTAGGTGCGGAATTCGTCGATGTCTTTGAATTTGTCGAATCCGAGGTGGCGGAAAAGGAAATAGCCGCCTATGGCCAAAGCCAATAGGAAAAGGAGGATGAGGCCAAGGCGAAGAAGCGCCTGGCCAAGGCTTTTCCTTCCTTTATCGGCCATCAACGGTTTCTGGTTGGGACGTCGATCTCGGTGACGTCGTCGGGGTAGAGGACGTTGACGTCGTCCGCGGTTAGGCTGCTATCGCCTTGAACTGCTTTTTCTAGAGGCAGCTTGAAATAGGTGGCGTGCCCTTTGTCGAGGAGGTTGCCTTGCTTATCGTAAAGCTCGGCCGTCCCCTCGAAGGTCATGCGGGTCGATTTGATTATGCGCCCGACGCAGATGAGGTCCTCGTCATAGGGGCAGGGCTTATGGTATTCGACCTCGAGCTTCATGGTGACGCCCCAGGTCTCGGGCTCGGTGCACCAGATGGCCCGCCCGATCGTTTCGTCTAGCATGGCGGCGATCATCCCCCCGTGGGTGCGGTGGGGGTAGCTTTGGTTCATCGCGTTGTATTTGAATAAGGCGACGCAGGTGTCGTCTTCCATCGAGTAGAACTGGGCATGGCATCCGAAGGGGTTTTCCATCCCGCAGACGACGCAGTCGCGGCTGCCGGTTTGCTTTTGCTTGACTTTGACTATCATCTTCTTGCCTCCAGGCAAAGGGGATTTTACGCCATATCCCCGATTTGGCATTAGCCTATTTTGCTTTTTCTTATTACAATGCCTGCGATGAGACAGCCTTTGGCGTTCCGCGTCCGCCCGAAGACGCTTGACGATGTGGTCGGGCAAAGCAAATTGGTCGGGCCCAACTCGTTTTTGCGCAAATCGGTTGAGGAAAAGGCGCTTTTCTCCTTTATCTTCTATGGCCCCCCGGGGACGGGGAAGACGACGATCGCCGAGGCCTATGCCCGCTCTATCGGGGTCCATTCGATATCGCTTAACGCCGTCACCTTGTCGAAAAAGGACCTTGAGGGGGCTTTGGAGCAGACGAAGTTCTGGAACCCCTGCATCCTCATAGTCGACGAAATCCACCGGCTTGACAAAACCAAGCAGGATTATTTGCTCCCCTACGTGGAAAACGGCACCTTCTTCCTCATCGGGGCGACGACGGCCAACCCCTATATCTCCCTTTCAAGGGCCATCAGGAGCCGTTGCCGCCTTTTGGAGGTCACCCCCTTAAGCGAGGATGACCTCGTTTCCGGGCTAAAGCGGGCCGCCGCCATCCCGGAGGGGCTTGACGGCAAAAGCGAGTTCCTCGATGAGGCCTATTCCTTCATCGCCAAGCTTTCCGGCGGGGACATGCGCTTCGCCCTCAACATCCTCGAGGAGGCTTCCGTCCAATTCGGCAAAGGGCCGATCGGGGAGAAGGAGATAAAGGAGATCGAGCGCGTCCCCAACTATGCGATGGACAAAGACGAGGAGGAGCATTACGACTCGGTCTCGGCGTTGCAGAAATCGATACGCGGCTGCGACGTCGACGCCGCGCTTTACTATTTGGCCAGGCTATGCATCGCCGGCGACCTCGATTCGATAAAGCGCCGCCTTTTGGTGACGGCCTATGAGGATATCGGCTTAGCCAACCCAAATGCGGTGATGCGCTGCCAATTGGCCATCGAGGCGGCGGAGCAGGTTGGCTTCCCGGAGGCCATCATCCCCTTGGGCGATGCGGTCGTCGACCTTTGCCTTTCGCCCCATTCGAAAGCCGGCTGCCTTTCCATCCAGGAGGCGATGGCTTTCGCCGGCGAACGCCCCTTCATGGTCCAGGATTACCTTAAGCTCACCCCGGTGAGCCTTGAGGAAGAGGACAAATACCCCTATGACCGCCCCGATCTTTGGGAAAGGATCCAATACCTCCCCGAATTCTACAAGGACAGGAAGTTTTACAAGCGAAGCGACAAAAGCGCCTACGAAAGGGCGCTTAACGCCAATTACGAAAGGCTGCTTAAGCAAGGGCGGAGCAGCGATTTGCGCGCATTGAAGAAGGCAAAAGGCAAATAGGTCCTTTATCGAATAATGCCAATCCGGTTAAAGGTTTTTGTTTAGAAAAAAACCGAAGTGGGGCGTCCACCTCAGCTTTAGGCGTTTATTCCTTTTCCTGTTTCTTCTTTTTGAAGACGTTTAGGTAGATGAAGACCAATAGCAATAAAAGCGATACGCCCAAAATGACGTGCCCGATGCCGGCGAATCCGGAAACCATCCCATCTAAGCCATCGCTTAAGGGGGTGAGGGTTACCTGCAATATCCCGCGAACCCAGAACATCGCGCATGTAAGGTTCAAACCCACATGGTAAAGGAAGATGGCGACGTTGGTCTTTTTGTCCTCGAAGAAAAAAGACTTCTGCAATAGAAGCAATAAAAGAAAGAAGACGGTCCCCAAAACCAGGTAATGGACGTGGACGACCGATAGGGTTGTCTTGTCGACGTAGGACAACCCTTTGGTGAACTCCCGGTAAAAGACCCCGCCGAGCAAGGCCAACACGGCGTAGATGACGCTGGATAGATAGTATTTTTCATTTTCCCTCCAAGGCTTAGCTAAACCTTGCTAATTATGCCCTATGGGCAAAAGCAAAGTAAGTGGTGGAAGCGGTTTCATGGCGAAATGCCCTTGACGGGGCGAAAATAGTCTTTATTATTTCGCAACCCCCCGAAAGGGGTTAGCCAAAAAAAGAAAGGAGGATTTTTATGATTTACGAATTCCTAAGGCAAATAAAAGCCGGCGACACGAAGAAAAGAAACGGCAAATCCCGCAAGCACGGCTTCGTCAAGTCGCTTGCCGAATCCTATGGATTGAACGCCGTTTTCACCCACGGCACCTCGCTTGATTTCTAATTAGCCTCGCCAAAATGAAAGAAAACCCTTTCTCTTGCCTGCCCTAAAGCGGATAATGGGCAGGCGGCGAAAGCCGTGGGAGCAAAACCCTGAAACCGCGCCAGTGGCGGAATTGGTATACGCGCATGACTTAGGACCATACAAAGTCGGAAAATCCGACTTGGCAAAAGTCCCAAGTTTATCGAGAAAACCAAGGAAACTGCGGACGAAATGATAAATTGGTCCACAGTTCAGAAAGGTGATTAGGGAGCACCTGCGGACATCTCCAGACGACGTAAGAGGTGCGGACAACCTTAAGGCTGAAAGTCTTACAAAGTCCCGAAAAATCAGATGCCAAAAAATCCCATGGCATCGAAGAAAAATGGGTGACATGCGGACATGGCGTAATGGAAGCCGCGATAGACTTAGGATCTATTGGGGAGACCCGTGCAGGTTCGAATCCTGTTGTCCGCACCAGATGAAAAGAAATGGCCTCCGGTTCCTAGAAATGGAATCTCGGAGGCTTTTATTTATCCGAGTAGGTAACGGACATGGATCCAAATTTCAAACCATACAGGACCGGTATGACGATGGTCCTAGAGAGGTACCCCTGCGGAAAAGGGGGCAGCCGCAGTAGAGGAGTCGTCTTCTATCTCTGCAAGTGCGACTGCGGGAAGGAGTTCATCGTCACCGGCGACGAGCTATCGAAGCATCCCTATTCCTGCGGATGCACCCCCAAGCCCTCTCCTGTTGGGCGCCCCCACGACTGGGCCGTCGGCTTCAAGGGCAGGAGGCTCCAGCTCGTCGGCAAGGACGGGAACGTCGCGAAGATCCCATCAAAGACGGCGATCGACGTGTACGTTACGAGAAAAGGGTAAACGGTCGCCGTCTTTGATGGTGAGGTTTGGAACCTCCAGGAGGCGCAGGAAAGGCCCGTGGACGAACCCAAGCCGAAGCCAAAGGGGAGGCCGAAGTACATCCCGGGCCCAAATCACCCCTGGAGACAGTACGCGGTCAAGATCAAATCAGGTGGAAACAAATAACGTGATAATGACAGCAGCGCACTGAATTAGTGATGGTCGATGAGGCTCCTGGAAACGAAAATCGCTTGGGCAAATCCCCGTTTCGGAGTTTATCTTCACTGATCAAATCATACCTAGGCCTTCGGAGCGCTCTTTGAGAAAAGGCGTTTGTATAGTTCCCTGAAGACGCCGTTGAACCTGTCCTCGCCATCAAAGACAAAGGCAAAGTTCGTCAGATTATGGAAGGCGACGCAAAGGTGGTCGAACAGCTTGGAGGCTATTTGTATAAAGGCCTCCGTGATCGGATAATCCTGGTTCGGGCCGACCAAGGAGGTCGAGGTGATGGTGCAATGGACCATCTTGTCCAAGTAGGCCTCCTTCCATCTGACTATATCGTTAAAGCCTGCGAACATGAGCATCTTCCTTTCGTTATAGCCCTTTTCGATCCAGCCATAATCAAGATAGGGAAAGGCTTCGCGCTTGTATGACCCGTAGTTCTCGGAGATCCTTCGCTTCTGCTCTTCCTTCTCCAGGTCCATTATCGCTGTCCTGAATTTGTGGTGGTCTATATAGGCAGGACGCAATTCCGGGCGTTCCACCAAAATGGACGAGATCGCTACCTGCTCGGTCAATTGCCTGAGCAGCGCCCCGGCTTGGACGAGGGCGATTTCCTGCATGGCGAGGCAAAAGACCTCCACGGATTTATAGGCGTCAAGCATCACCGAGAGGATGTATTTGTTTTCGTTTCCAAGCTTATCGAAATAACGGAGGTATAAAATCTCCGTTATGTCATGCGAAATAGAATGCATCGATGCTAGTATGTCTCGGAATAGATCTGTGTCCATTTGCGTTCTCCTTGTTTGGCTATATTATAATAAGAAGATTTGATGGTAATAATAGATTATAGAAGACAGGGAACTTAGTATTCGTCCGATATTGAGAGAGTACAGTGGCTTCGACAAAAGGCCTATCTGAGCGCTGTGCCAATTGATGAAAGTGGGCAAGATAGGCATGTAGATTTAGAGTTAGTGCGGATCAAACCAAAATCGACATAAGGGGGCTCTAGTATGGCTGACGGCAAGGAACGCGTATCTCCGAACGAGGAATTATATGACCAATTCTTCTCTTTCAAAGAGATGAAGTTGCTTAACATTTCAAAGTTTATTTTCGCGGAGGACACAACTTATCTTGCCGATTCGCTAACGCATCTGAGCGATCTGAAGAGTGAAATCTTAAGCGATTTGGAATCGCACCTGGACCGGGAACGATGGGGATCGCTCTCAGATTTGGAGAAGTATGCAAATTTCTCTAATGGTTCTCCTGAACGGAGCGATATAGAAGATTCCTTCCGTGATGTTCTTCCAGCTATTCGCGAATCAATAAGGCGCCAGTTATACAAAGCACTTGATCGAGATTTCGGTCTTAAGTTCGATCTGGAACTCGGGGAAGAGTTATCCCCCGACGAACTGCCGATTAAGCTTGCGAGCGAAGGCAAAACACCTATCTTCTTCGGACAAAAGGAGATTGTTTACAGCATAGGGCCATCGATGTTCCTGAGGCAGCAAACCCCAAGCGGATTCAAAGGGGTCATTTACGATACTCGTTCCTTATTCAGCCTATATGAAGAGGGTGGATATTCTCGGTCTTTGATCGAAAGATACAACGGTGCGTTCAAAGAAAACATCGTAAGGCCGAATCAAATGGACTATAAATTCCTCTCATGGATGCAGAATTCCGCCTCTTTCAGTCCGCTCATGGATTTCACTGAAGATTATCTGATCGCTTTGATTGAAGTCCTCGGCACAAGAAACCCAACCGCGTTCCTTTATGCCGATTCTGCGATTTACTCATTGACGGTCCCGAAAGCATGCATCATTAACGACGAAGCAAGCATCAATGATCTTATTAAAAATATAACATGGAATATTTACAACCTTAAAAGCGGAATCGTTCCCGGAATAGCGCATAAGGTAAGAAGCAGGCTGGGATATGATTTCATGTTGGATTTCGGATCATATCGAAAGATCGCAAACCTTCTCTTTCCGCGGGTCCTGGTATTTAACGTGGCTTCTAACGACAATACGCATAGAAAGCGGGGGAGATATGTTTTTTTCTACGACTATGTCGCCGTGAACGGAAAGATATTCCCCGTGTTCAAAGAAGGCGCAAAACTAAAAAGGCAGATGATCGAATGCCGAAGCAAGCTGGCGATGAGGGAATGGATGAGGAATAATCGCCCGATGATAAGAAAGGCCTATTTGGAAGATCCGCGCCTGGAATTCGGCCTATGAGAGGAGTGGGGTGCGAAAATGGAATCTGACTATTCTGTTTTATATGACCTCGCAGAGAGGATGCAAGGTTCGAGAGACGATGGACCATCGAATTACGACCAATTCTTTTCTTTTGCGGAAATGGGGCTAAGGGAAATAAATAATTTCCTCTATGACGGATCGGAGCCAAGCGAAGCCAAAGGCATCAAGCTTTCCAGCATCGAGTCCGTACTGAACTATGAACTCGGAAGATTGGACCTTAATCCTGGTTTGTTAAAAGAATCCTTAAATTCCCCTCGGTTTCAAAAAGAGACGAGCGGAAGTGGGCGGTTTCCGGCAGTATTCGATAGCAGGGTGAGGAGCGTTCTTCGTTCACTGGCCAGGCGCTGTTTGTATTCCGCTTTGGATAAAGACCTTGGCGCCAATTATAACAATGAGCAGGGCGATCAGATTGAATTCGCTAAGAAACAAATCGACCCATCCAAGCACGGCAAGTTATATTATCGCGGCCAATCCGATTATTCCTGGACGATAGTCCCAAGCATGGTCAGGAATTTGATCATAAGGGATGGAAGAGGCGCGGTCTATGATGGCGTTTGCCTCAATGTGGGAGGCTTCTTTCATCTTTATTACGAAAACGGATATTCGGATTCCCTTATAAAGAAATACAACAAATATTATGGACCAAAACCCGTTTTGAACCCTGACGATATTGATTATCGCTTCCTCGCATGGATGCAACACACCACCGAGTATAGCCCGTTGGTGGATTTCACAAGCGACTATTGTGTAGCCGCGTCATTCGCGGTAAACGCAAAAAACCCAAACGCTTTCCTGGACGTTGATTCCGCCGTATATATTTATGAATTGCCTGATGGAGTTGATCCTATTGACGACATTAGACAAATAGATGGGATCGTCTCGAAAATGGAGATTGCGGTGACCAATAAGAAAATCGTACCTGGGTCTAGCGTGGTGGCGTTCGATCTTCACACGGGGGTCGGCAAGATTGTCAGCCATATGCGATACAAGGAAATCGTTGATAACCTTGTCCCTAAGTATGCCGTCATCGACATCATGCCTAATGATAGGATGCTCCGTCAAAAGGGAAAATTCATACTCCTATATGATTATGAAATCGTGAACGGAAAGACATTTGATAAACTTGAAGGTTTGGCCAAAGTCAAAAAGCACCTTATTAAAGCAAACGAGAAGAAGGAATTGCTGGAATGGCTCCATGAACAGCATCCGGAGGTTGATATGCCGTTCCTTATGAATCCTTATCTTGATTTCGAGGATTGATAGAAAAAACCTTATATGTGCTGAGTTTTGTTCAATAGGTGGGGAGAGCCTGACGAACAAATAATTATATGGGATTCCGCCATTTTATATTTAGCAAATAGGAGAAGGTGATATGTTTGATGCTAAAAGCAAGGAGTATTTCGACTCGAACTATGACACCGTTTTCGACTACGAACAAAGAACGGTTAAGGGTGGATGCGAAATATGGGATGTAACAAACGGCGTTTCCTTGGGGAAACACTTATTCTATTTTAAAGATTCTTCCTGCACGTGCCGTTTTTGCGGAAAAACGAAGCCGGAAGCCAAGTTCAAAGACAAAGCCCATACCTACCCGGAATTCATGGGAAACAAGCTCTTTGTTAGCAAGAATAACGAGTGTGATGCCTGCAACCATGCTTTTGGAGAAGGCAACGAAGCTCATTTGCGGGCCATGCTATCTCCGTACCTTGTTTTCAACGACATCAAGGGAAAACGTGGGCAGGCAAAGTACAAATCGTCAGACGAATCAACGACGGCAACCACCGAAAACGGTTGCATGAGAGTAACCGAAATAGAGGGGAGCGGAAATTTCTCTATCGACGAGAAGAAAAAGAAATTTACGTATTCTATGGAGATCCCTTCCTACTCTAGGCACAAAGTCTATAAAGCCTTGTTGAAAATGGCTTTGGCTTCCTTGGGCGAAGCGGATTATGCAGATACCAAAATATGTCAAAGCCTTCTAAAAAGCGATGAGCCTCTTGGCTGCGAATTTTTTCTTTTTGAGCAGTTTCCCGGATTCGGGTTTTTCAATTTTCAAGTCTCTTTGTTCAAAAGGAAACAATCGTCGAGCCAACCCACATATCAATTCATCATCAGAAACCAAAATTTCTTGTTCCAGATTCCTTTTAATTCCGATACGGATATTGAAAGTTTGAAAGGGACGGGGCAGCACATTGAAATTGCCCCTGTGCCCACTCGCTTCGATCGTTCGGTCAACGGTAATGCAAAAGTTTGCTTGTGTTACCCAAATGACATGGTCGAAGTTGAGAAACATAAGCGTTGTTTGGAATTTGGTTTTGACAGCGCCTCAATGCAAGAATGTTTAACGACTGACACGACTTCCAAACTTTAGAGATTTCTAAGATTGTATCTGCGGTTTTGTTATTTCATTTTTTGATCACTTTCAAAAATCATTATGCTTAACGACCATGCGTTATGCTGATGGAGTGAAAACTAAACAGTTTTGCTACTCTAGGTTAATTACAAACATTGAGTTTAATCAAGCAATCAATAAAGATTTCGCAATATAAGCCCCTCCTCTTAAAAACAACGATCAACGAGATATCTGACAATGGCGCCTTGCAATCTCGAAGAGAAATCGCCGGTGACAAACTCCGCCGGGGCCTAGGATGGCCTGAGAGAGAAACGCGTAGAACAAGTGTCTCCAACAAGACCGATGCTCGTCATCTCGACAAAGGAAAGAATGGCAGGAGACAAGGTCATCCCTTTGTGAACTTGATATTAGAAAGGGAGAAAGACAATTTAAGAAATCCACATTTTTTCTGCTGTATTAGGAGAAGTTTCCGGCAAACGAGGCCCGCAATTGAAATATATTCAATAGAAAAGCCCGCAATTATTTCTGACAATCCTCAAAGGCATCCGCCCGGCGTAAGCACTATTTTCGTATGCTTGAATCCGCGGTTCTTGGAACTGCACTCCATGACTATCAAATAGTCATCTTCGCCATCTGCCTTCATGACTACCCCTTGAGAGTATGGCGTTTTCCATAGAGGTTTAACGCCATAATAGGGGGCAACGACTTTGTTGGTTGGATTAGGGCTATCGACGCTGAAACCGTTTTCGAATAGCCAAGCATGGTAATTCTTCAATGCCGGAGGGGCACCCATGACGGCGCAAGCCTCGAAGATGGCGGCCTGCGTTTCGATTTCCTCATCCATGTTGATCACGTACTTCTCGGTCGGGTCTAGTTCGTATTTATGGGCAGAAAAGTCCGGTTTTCCGAAGTCTTCATTCAGCCTTATCTTCTTCATCTTCGCTTCCTCCTTCTGGCCGAGCCTCTGAGTAATGTTGGGGCCGAGACACGAATTCGTCGACTTTCAAGAATGCTTCCCCCAACTCGTTAAGGCTGAGTATCATCATATATTCCGCCACCTCCCCAGAATGGTCGATACTTCTCATGGGATCCAGTTTCTCTCTGAATTCCTCGAACGTGTCGCCCACGATAAGCCATTCGCGATCCTCCTTGTCGTAATAGCAGTGGTATTCCCTCCAAAGCGCTTCGTCCTGATCCTCAAAGAAATCCCCGTCGGCCGAGAAATTTGCCCAAGGGAATAACTTGGGGAAAACCTCTGTGTAGGGCGTATAAGGGAACCAATATGGATACGAATACGTTTGAATGCTCTTGCCGTCATTCACGATAAGCTCTGTGTCGCCTCTTCCGCTGCTTTTGTTGACCCACTCTTCGGAATGCAGCTTGACCTCGCCGCCATCCTTGATGATCTGCATGAACCTTTTCTGGGAAAGCAGGAAGTTGTAGTTCCTGACATGTTCGGGCAGGTTGGTGAAGGAAAGGAGCTTTTTCTGCGAGCGTTCGTCTAAGAAAATCTGGTTCATGGGGACTCTCACGACGAACCCTGTCCCTTGCCCGTTCTTGGTCTTCTCGATCGTTTGGTCTGTCAGTTTTTGCCAGATGCAGATATCGTCTTCCGGGTTATACAGGACGATGATGCAAGGCAATGAGTTCATTGCCCAATAATTGTATTGCCTCTGGTTCATACTTCTTAATATTACACAGCCATCTTTTTTCTCTTTGAACCAGCTTGCTCCGGATTTTATCTGGAGGGCGAGGAGCTGCCTTTGCTTCCCGGTTGGGTCTGTCAGTTCCATGTGGGCATCGATCCCAACATCATCAGTAGGTTGCTCCCTGAACATCCAATGGTTTCTTTCGGCGATTTCGCCAACGTGATGAACACCACGCCTTTCAATTGAATTAGCCATCCGGTTCCTCCTTATTTTTCGATCTTAAAAAATTTCTTAGGCGCCTTTGAAAAACATATCACAGCATGGGCTGACGCAAAAATCTTGCGATGCTTGTCGCTTAAAAACCGTATTGCAAAAAAGTGACCTTCATCCACTAAAAGCCTTGCTGAGTGTCTTTGCAAATTAAATCGGAAACCAACCGATATTTCTTTTTGTAAATAAAGTCCTAAGGTGCACACGGGTGATCTAATGGTATAATCGCGGATGCGGTTCATCCGCGTTTCAATGGCCCTTGTGGGCCTTCCCGTTTGAGAAATCAGCAGCTCCCCGGGCAGGCCCCCAAGGGACGGG
>JADINA010000005.1 GCA_017694295.1 Candidatus Alloenteromonas pullistercoris
GTATTAATAAATAGATTATTAATTTAAGTCCGATCCAACCCGATGAATTATCTGGTGTTCGATTCTTAATTAGGAATCAACGTTAAGTGTTCGTTGTCTATCTGTCTAGTTTTCAAAGATCAGCAGCACACCGGGCTCTCGCCGCTTCGGTCTCCCGAAGTTGTGTGCTTGGATAAGATATTCTCCTTTGGGTTTCCAGTCAAGGGGGAATTTCAATTTTCTTGATTTTCCTTCCTGACCCCGATTTACCGGATTGTGCCCGGTCCATCGAATGTTTTCCCTGTTCGGCTTGGCTTATCCCCCAAGTTGCGAACGGTGGTTATTGTACTCTTTTCGTTTACTCCGTCAATAACTTTTTTCGCAAAAAAATGTAAAAGATGATTTTGCCTCGATGCCACCGGAAGTTTGCTTCGGAAAAAACCTTTTCTGCCGAGCTTAAGGGCCGGGTATCGCGGCGTCCTGCCAACCAAGGAACAACGGCGTCTCGAGGATGCAGATGTTTTGAATTAGCTCAAGATGCTCCTCGCTCACCCCAATGGCTATGCATCTACCGCCTATGTCGAAGGTCACGTCTTGCCCGTGGAAAGAGGATATCAAGTTCACATATAGGGTCCCGTTAAGCAGGAAAGGATAGGCGGGGCTTTGCAGGTGATTGAATTTGATCAATAGCAGCATGTGGTCGTGAAAATAGTTTGGGTCGTCCTCAACGAAGGGAACCATCAGGGTCGGTAGGTAGTTCAGTTCATTTGAGATCAGAATCACCCGGCAAGGCCCGGATTCCTGGGAGCCCGGGAAATTATCGATCCAATAGACGTCGACCTCTCCCAACTCGCTTGGCTCCGATGCCGAGAATGACAGTTCCGTCAAAACGTCGCGGCCTTCCATGGCCTTGATGATTCCGCTCCCCTCCTTTTTGAAGTAGACCTGGAAACTGCCGCTGAATTCATCAAGCGGATCCCCGGGGGAAATTGGGAATATCGGGAACTCGGCGGAATATATATCGATCAGGGACGGATCGAATTCGAGGCTGGCTCCGGAGGCAGGGGCATAATCGAACTCAAGTTCCATCCGGCATGAAGTCCCGACGGCGAAGGAAGCGGGAGACCCTTGCTCGTAATTAATGCCATAACGGAGCCGCGGCGCGTCGAGGTTGACTAAGCAATAGGAAGGCAGGACCCCATAATCCCAGGACAATTCGGCTTCGTTAGGCGCCGGGCGAGTCGAGACGGACGTTTGGGAGGAAGAATCCAAGCCGGAGCAACCCAAAAGGAAAAGGGCGAAAGCGGAAAGGGGGAAAAGGCATTTTCGTTTCATCTTAAAGTACCATCCCAAAAACTTTGCCTAATGACTAAAGGCTCATAATTCCCGATAAGGAAATCCGCCGATTCCTGCGTCGGCGAAACTGCAATGTCACCAATACAGACTCGGCCGCCATTTTTAGATCCGACCGGAGCAGATGTCGCATTGAATCTAATGCCTTCGACATCCCCATCTATTTTGAATCTTTTTATAATGTTGCGTTCCATCATTCCAAACGAAGGATGCAAATCAAAAATATCCAAAGCCCGCGACCAAACGCCTCCTTCTAATATATCCACCGTCAGGGAATCGCCTTCCCGCCATGATGTCAATTCGCTATTTCTCCATAAGGTGATCCCAAAAGAAACGGCCTTAACGGGCTTCTCAAAAACCAATTCCAAATAAGCCTGACCGGCGTTTTCTCTCCTTGGCGATAAATTATTATACATTTCCTCGATGTACCCACACCGAAGACGTTTGCTGCGAACTGACAATCCATCGAAATCATGAACCTCTTCAATTAGGTCGAAGAAATATTGCTCGTCGAAGCCAAAATCTTCCGGTCTAATCAAAATTGATTGCTCGAAATCAACGGGTTCCCAAAATTTAAAACACGGAGTAGTAAACGCCCGATTATCGTATTCGTATTCGAACCGAAGATAATAGGACCTGTTTGGCAAATCAATTATGTTTTTCCACTGCTCTTTGGTAAGAGTGAAATTACCCGAAACAGGTAAATTCTCTATAACGGCAACATCTTCGCCCAAGTAATCCTCAAAAATAGCCGAAACCTCATCCAAGCCATCAGCGATTCCGCCAAACTCGAAAATCGGCGGGGTATCTAGGTAATCCTCTCCGACCATTGACACATAAGGACTACTTGTAGGCATTATCCTGAAACAGATAGCGACATTCTCGTCGTCGGTGCCAACTTTATTGCCTAAAACCCTTGCAGCCAAGCCAAACGTTTTGGGAGCATCGCCATCATTTTTATATACCAGCGTGCTGAGGTTCCCGTCGTTGTAGCTGCTAGCCACCGCCTTCTTTTGGCCATAAGTCTCCCTCAATTCAATTGAAACGCGACTATAGCGAATCCCGTTTGGGTCAACGGAAACGTTGCGATCCGGCCCAAGCAAATTGGAACTATCGAACTCGGTAACCGCAGAAGCGTGAATGGAATAGCCTGCCGGAATAGTGATAGTTTTATGATAGCTATCATAATTAGGCGAAGACAAGGAATCCAACTTGAAAACGCTCGAATGCAAAGCGGCTATCCTTGCATTTGAATAATTAACTAAACGATCGCGATCGGCAGAACAAAGCAATATATTTTTCAAAGACAGCGGATCTTCTTTAAGTTCTGGGAACTCTTCCATCAGCAAAGCGGAAATGCCTGAAACCATTGGCACGGAAAAACTGGTACCAGACAAACCAATATTTTCCCGCTGAAGAAAAACGGGATCGAGATAATATTGCTCCACTCCATTGTTATTTACGTCAAACAGTAATCGATTAGTGCCTACTAAACCATATAATCCAGACGAAGGAGCGCCAACGCTTGCCAAACTAAGAACATTGGCAAAGCTATCATCCAATGAATTAACGCCGCCTTTTGAAGATGAACCACCAACCGAAACAACGTTAAGCCCGGTTGCGGCTGCGGAAATGTGCTCCATATGGCTGCCGTCGCTAAGTTCGGAATTACCAATGGCGTTTACAAAAAGTACATCATGTTCTTTCGATAGAAAATCACTATATGCCGAATCTCTTTGAGTATACATCCCTTGGCACAAAATAGTGCCGGCGCTATGATTCAAAATATCGATATCATATTCATCAATCAATTCTTCAGCAGCATCGATATAATCTCTCGACGAAAAAGGGAAATTGCCAATAAAGGTAGCATCGGGAGCTAACGTGCGCATAATACCAGCAACATTGGCAAGGTGCCGTTCGCCTTCTTTATAGTCTTCTTCCCCGTAAATCGACTTATATTCCTCGATTTCGTCAGTATGCATGTTTACGTCCAAGCTTCTAGCCGACGGTTGCTCAACAAGGCCTATCCTAATGCCTTTTCCAGAGAATTGCCTTTCGTCTGTAATACCTAGATCGGCACAAACAACAACTTTTGGTGTAAAATACCCAGGCTCAATATATGCCGCAAAACCCTGATCGGAATGCGGCTCTTGCCGACCATGAATCAATGGTTGGCAGAAAGACGACAAACAGAGGGCGACCAAAATTAGCTTCCTCATATTATGCTTGTATTCTCATTTCGTTCCATTTGGGCCCGAGAATACATTCTCCTTTCTTGATAAGCCCAATGGGGCGCGGTTTGCCTCGATCGAGGGTCTCCGCTATAATGTGGGCGCTGTGGAATGCGTGCCCATATTTTTACGGCTTAGACTGTTCAAGGAGGCTCGCACCGCAGCTTTTCATTTCCAGCCGTAATCAGTTAGACAACGCAACGACGTTTCATTTCGCACAAGTGTCGGTGATGGAGGGCTGCGGCGATCGCACGGCAACCATCATAGGAGGCACTTTTTATGCCATTTTACGTAGGAATCGATGTTTCCAAATGGAAGCACGACGTCCTAGCCGTCGACCAAAACGGCGCCGTCGTCCTCGGCCCCATCCAGGTCAAGAACGACAAGGAGGGGTTTGCCTCGCTCCTCGAGTCCCTTGGGGGGCTCGGGGGCAGCAAGGGCGACGTCCACATCTGCATGGAGTCGACCGGCCATTACCACCTGGCCGTCTACGGCTTCCTCGCCGGCGAGGGGTACGCCCCCTCGGTCGTCAACCCCTTCCTCGCCAGCTGCTTCGCCCGCGGGCTGACGCTCCGCAAGGAGAAGAACGACCGGGTCGACGCCGCGGCCTTGGCCAGGTACGCCCTGGAGAAGAAGCCGGAGCCCGGCTCGTCCCAGCCGGAGGCGCTCCGCCAGCTGAGGTCGCTCACGAGGGCGAGGGACAAACTGGTCAGGGAAAGGTCCGACAAGATCGTGGTGATCACCAATTGCCTCGACGCGATCTTCCCCGAATTCGCCGGGATAATCCCGGTCAAATCGGCGGTCGCCCGGTTCATACTGTCCAAGAAGGCCGACGCCGCGTCGATCGCGAAGATGACGACGGCGTTCATGGAGAAGGCCAGGAAGATAAGCCGAAGGGGATGCGCGCTAAAGCTCGAGGAGCTCAGGAAGGCGGCCTCCGAGACGGTCGGGAGGCCGGACCCGGCCTCCTCGGCGATCATAAGGGCGACTATCCCGGTGCTCGAGTCCGTCGACGCGGCCGTCTCCGAGATCGAGGCGCAGATAGAGGAGATAATGTCCGGGATCGACGAGCACGTTTCGTCTATCCCCGGCGTATCCACCATATCGGCCGCGGCGGTCCTCGGCGAGTACGGCGACATCTCGCGGTTCAACGGGCCCGGCAAGATGCTCGCCTACGCCGGAATGGAGTCGTCGCACTCCCAATCGGGGCAAAAGGATTCCCACGGGAAGATGGTGAAGCGCGGCTCGCCTCACCTCCGGTACGTGCTGATGAACCTCGCCATATCGGTGAAGAACTGGAATCAGCCGTTCGCCAAGTACTACGAGAAGAAGCACACCGCCGAAGGCAAGAAGAGGCGGGTCGCCCTAAGCCACGTCGCCAAGAAGCTCATAAGGGTCATTTGGAAGCTGGAGACAGCCGGGATCGACTTCGACCCGAAGAAGCTGCGTTAGTCCAACCGTTTTCCAAGATCAATCAGCGTTCGGCGCTTGCCTCGCGCTACTTTCAGCTTGGCTTCTGGGGGGAGAAGCCAAGGAGGGTCAAATAGTTATTGACTTCTAATAGTTAGCCTCCT
>JADINA010000035.1 GCA_017694295.1 Candidatus Alloenteromonas pullistercoris
GCCCGCGAGGAGCATTACGCCAAGCTCCAGGCCGAGCGTCAGGCCCGCTACGCCGCCCGCAAGGCCGAGGCCGCCAAGGCCAAAGCCGAAGCCGAGGCCAAGAAGACCGAAGGGGAGGCTAAGTAACAATGGCCGTCACCATCGATCAGATCAAAGCCCTCCGCGATCGGACCGGCGCCGGCATCATGGATTGCAAGCGCGCCCTCCAGGAAGTCGACGGGGACATTGAGAAAGCCATCGACATCCTCCGCGAGAAAGGCATCGCCAAAGCCGCCTCCAAAGCCGGCCGCGTCGCCGCCGAGGGCCTTACCAACATCAAGGTTTGCCATGAATGCGGGAAGGCCGTCATCGTCGAGGTCAACTGCGAGACCGACTTCGTCTCGAGCTCGGATAAGTTCCACGCCCTCGTCGACGAGGTCACCGATATCCTTCTTAAAAACGATCCCAAGACCCTTGAGGAAGCCGTTGAGCTCACCAAAGACGCCTTCGCCGAGGCGACCATCGCCATGGGCGAGAAGTTCGTCTTGCGCCGCTATGTCGTCTTCCACGCCGAGAACGGGCAGGCCTATGGCGCCTATTCCCACATGCAGGGGAAGATCTCCGGCCTCGTCCTCCTTTCCAAGGATTGCGGCGACCTCAACAAGGCGTTGGCCATGACCATCGTCGCCAACAACCCCTCCTACCTTACCCTCGCCGATGTCCCATCCGAGATAAGGGAAAGGGAAACCAAGATCGCCCAAACCGAAGTTGCCGAGGATCCCAAGCTCGTCAACAAACCGGACAACGTCAAAGCCCAGATCGTCGTCAGGAAAGTCGACAAGGTTCTCTCCGCCTCCTGCCTCGACGTTCAGCCCTTCGTCTATGACGAGAACAAGACCGTCGCCCAGGTTTTGAAGGAAAACGGCGTCGAGATCGTCTCCTTCGTCCGCTACGCGGTCGGGGAAGGCATCGAGAAGCCCGCCGAGGAATAAGATCGGCATCCAAGCACCTCTTCCATCGAAGGGGTGCTTTTTTCTATAATTAGCGGCTGAGGAAAACTATGAGCATATACAAACGGATAATCATCAAGCTGTCGGGCGAGGCTTTGGCCGACGAGAGGGATCGGATGATCCTCGATTCGGAGAAGCTCAAAAACGTCGCCAAGACGGTCAAGGAGGTGCTTGACACCGGCACCGAGGTCGGGATCGTCGTCGGGGCCGGGAACATATGGCGGGGAAGGCTCGCCGAGAAAATCGGCATCGAGCCGGCGACCGCCGACTACATGGGGATGCTCGGCACCATCATCAACGCCCTCGCCATCCAAAGCGCCTTGGAGGAGCGGGGCATCGCATGCCGGGTCATGTCCTCGATCAACGTCCCGCAGGTTTGTGAGGCCTATATCCGCCGCAAGGCGATGAGCCATCTTTCCAAGAAGACGGTCACCATCTTCGCCGGCGGGACCGGCAATCCCTTCTTCACCACCGATTCGACCGCGACCCTTCGGGCCCTCGAGGTCGGGGCCGATGCCATCTTGATGGCGAAAAACGAGGTCGATGGGGTTTATGACGCCGATCCGCGCAAGCACCCCGAGGCCAAATTGCTTAGGCATTTGACCTTCCACGAGGTCGTGGAGAAGAAGCTTGAGGTCATGGACCTCACGGCCGTCGCCATGCTTGAGGGGAAACGGGTCGTCATCAGGGTGTTTAACATGGATAAGCCGGAGAATTTCCTCAAGGTATTGTCCGGCGAGGAGATCGGGACGACGATTTCCGACGAATAAAAAACCTATTTGATATATACTTAGTAAGCCGAAACGGGAGAATGCTTATGGACGCTTATACACTCGAAGCCGCCGGGAAGATGGAAAAGTCGATTGACTCGCTTAAGGGCAGTTTGTCGAAGCTCCGCTCCGGAAGGGCCAATCCGTCGATGCTCGACGGGATAAAATGCGATTACTACGGGGAGAAGATGGACATCTCGAGCCTTTGCTCGATCCAAATGCCCGAACCCCGCCAGCTTTATGTCAAACCCTATTCGCGGGAAGACATCAAAAGCATCGCGGCCGCGATCGCCGGGGCCAACCTCGGGGTCAACCCGCAAACCGAGGCCGACGGGATCCGCATCGTCGTCCCGCCTCTAACCGAGGACATCCGCAAAGACATCGCCAAGAAGGCAAAAGGGCTTGGGGATGAGGCCAAGGTCTCGATAAGAAACATCCGCCGCGACGTCCTTAACCTCATCAAGGAAGACGACTCGATGTCCGACGATTACAAGAAGCGGGTTGAGGAGGAAATCCAAAAGGAAGTCGACTCCGCCAACAAGAAAGTCGACCAGATCATCGCCGACAAGACGAAGGAAATACTCACCATCTGAATCAATTGGCCGGGCAACCGGCCTTTTCTTTTCCCCGCTTTGGTACCATAATACCGCCATGGCCAGCAAATCATTCGAACTAACCAAGAAACTAGACCACATCGCCTTTATCATGGACGGCAACGGCCGCTGGGCCAAAGCCAGGGGATTGCCGAGGTTTTTAGGGCATAAAAAAGCCTGTGAGATGCTTATAGGGATTTATGACGCCTGCCGAGTTCGCGGCATCAAGGTCATGTCCTTTTTCGCTTTCTCCACCGAGAACTGGAACCGCCCCCAAGAGGAAATCGACCACCTTATGGATTACCTTGAGGAATTCTTCGCCCGCGAGATCGATTACCTTTGCCAAAACGAGTCCCGCATCATGGTTTCCGGCGACCTTTCCAAGATCAGGGAAAGGACGAGGAAAGTATGTTTGGACGCCATCGCCAAGACCGCGGGGTATTCGAAGAACATCATGAACATCTGCCTTAATTACGGGGGAAGGGATGATATCGTGAAGGCGGCTAAGAGGATGGCTAAGGACTATGCGGAAGGGAAAATCGGCTTAGACAGGTTCAACGAAGCGGATTTCGCCTCTTATCTTTACACGTCTGGCTTGCCTGACGTCGATTTGCTTATAAGGACGTCTGGGGAGCAGCGGCTTTCCAACTTCCTGCTTTACCAGGCGGCCTATGCCGAGTTCGTCTTCACCCCGGTCAAATGGCCTGATTTCGACTCTAAGGCCCTTGACGATTGCCTAAAAGAATATTGCATGCGGAATCGCCGCTACGGAGGGCTTATCAATGGCTAATCAGCTCGATCAGAAGAAAAAGGCCTCGTTGGCGTCCCGCATCTTGGTGGCCGCCATTTTGCTTGCCGTTTTCATCCCCTGCTTCGTCTTGGGCGGCTATTATTGGCTTGGCTTTGTCTGCCTCGCTTTCATAATTGGCGTCTACGAATACGTCCATTGCACCCAAAAAGGCTATTCCTGGTGGGTTTACGCCATCGCCTACCTCCTTTCCGGGTGCACCTTCCTCTGGTTTATTTTCGAGGGTTTGGCGACGATGGACGATTTCGTCCTATCCGCCCCTTTGTCCGGTCTATCGATCTCCCCTTTGTGGATCGGGATATCCCTTTTGTCGTATTTTGGCCTTGGGCTATTTGATAAGAAAGTGGGGGTAGACGGGGTTTTCTATTTGTTTGGGATGGGCTTATTGGTGAGTTTAGGCATGCAAGCCCTCATTTGCGTTCGCCTTTTCCCGATGTCGTTAGATTTGCAAAACCATGCCCCCGATTTCCTTTACTTTGGCTCAGCCGCCTACTTCATCTTCGTCGCCATCGCCACCATCATGAACGATACCTGGGCCTATTTCGTCGGCATCTTCTTCGGCAAGCACAAGATGATTCCGAGCGTCTCCCCCAACAAAACCTGGGAGGGCTTCTTCGGCGGATGGATACTCGGCGGCCTAACCTGCTTCCTCTTCGCCTTGCTTAGCGATTACTTCGGTTACCCAATTTTGCCAGGGTTAGTGATGTTCGGGGAGGGTAACCGCTTCTGGGCCGTGCTTTTGCTTAGCTTCGCCTTGCCTCTTATTGGGAACCTCGGCGACCTTTCCTTCTCCCTTATAAAGCGCCACTTCGGGACCAAGGACTATGGGACCATCCTTCGGGCCCATGGCGGGGTGCTCGACCGGGTCGATTCGTTTTGCTTCACCATGATCTTTGCCGCCATCGTCGCCTCTTTGTCCACCGGCAACTACGCCGCCTGGTTTTGACCTATGCGCCATCTTACCCTTCTAGGCGCGAGCGGCTCAATCGGCTCGCAAACCCTCGATATCCTTCGCCAATTCCCCGATAGGTTTTCCCTCGCCGCCTTTAGCGTTGGCCGCCAAGTAGATAAAATCGCGCCCATTTTGCGTGATTTCCCTTCGGTTAAAGGCGTTTATTGCATTGATGGGGAAGAAGCCGAAAAGCTGCAAAAGTCCTTCCCCAATATCCGTTTTTACTTTGGGGATAATGGGCTAATATCCCTTTTGAGGGAAATCGACTCCGAGATGGTCGTCAATGCCTTGGTTGGCTTTGCCGGGGTTGAGCCGACTTTGGCTTCCCTTTCCCTTAACCGCATCCTTTGCCTCGCCAACAAGGAGTCGCTGGTCGTGGCCGGGGGGTTGGTCAATAAGTCTCTCGCCCAGGGGCATGGGCGACTTTATCCAATCGATTCCGAACATGTGGCGATCGCCAAATTGCTTTCCTGCATCGACCGAAAAGACCTCGACACCGTCTTCATCACGGCTTCCGGCGGCCCCTTTTGGAGGTGTAGCCGCGAGGAAATGGCCTTTGTCACGCCTAAGCAGGCCCTCCATCACCCGACATGGTCGATGGGGCGGAAGATCACCATCGACTCGGCCACGATGATGAACAAGGGCTTTGAGGTCGTCGAGGCCTGCTATTTGTTTAACCTCTCCCCCAAGCAAATCACAATCCTCATCCAGCCCGAGTCGTACGTCCATTCGCTTATCAAGACAAAAGGCGACCTCTATTTGGCCGATGTGAGCGCCCCCGACATGCATGGGCCGATCCAATACGCCCTTTTCGAAGGGCAACTCAGCTTTGCCCCAAGAAAGGGGAATTCGCTTGCCGATTTTGCCCCTTATTCCTTTTTCCCCTTTGACCCCAAGCGCTTCCCAAGCGTCGGAATCGCCACTTCCTGCTTCGAAGAAGGGGGAAATCGCGGGGCGGTTTTGAATGGGGCCAACGAAGAGGCGGTCTACGCCTTCTTAGACGGGAAATTGCCCCTATTGAAAATAGAGGAGGCCGTAAGATATGCTTTACGGGCCGTGCCTAGGCGCGAAGGCAGCTCCTATTCTTCCCTTAAGGAAGACGATGCCGCCTCCCGGCGGGCCGTAAGGGCCTATGTCGAAGCGGCGCTAAACTAAAAAAATGGATATATTCATCGCCATAATCGAGATAATCATCATCCTCGGCCTCCTCATCTCATTGCATGAAGCCGGCCATTTGTCGATGGCCAAGGCCTTCCACGTCTATTGCTTTGAGTATTCGATCGGCTTCGGCCCGGCTTTGCTGCATAAGAAAAGGAAAAACGGCGAGACCTATTTCTCCCTCCGCGCCATCCCCCTTGGCGGGTATGTCTCGATGTATGGGGAGACCGGGGAAACGCCTGATGGCTATGAGGCCCCCGACCCCTCGAGGTCGCTTAACGCCATCGCCAAATGGAAGAAGGCCATCGTCCTAATCGCCGGCGTCTTTCTCAATTTCGTCTTGGGCCTCGTCCTCATCTTCATCTCCAACATCGCCTTCCCGCAGTATTACGCCTCCTATGCCTACCAACCCGAAGGTTCGTCTCAAACCATCTTCTATTCCGAGGCCACCTATTCGGAACAGGTCCTTTCCTACATCGAGGAAGAGGCTGAGGAAGGCTTTGAGCCATCTTCCTATTTCGTCAATTTCCTCACCATCCCCGACTCCGGGCTTTACGTTTTGCTTTCCGACGACGTGACCATCTCCGGGACGGACGAGTCTTTCGTCGCCCTCTATTCCCCCTCGACTTTGCTTAAGCCGCACGAGCTTTCCGACTCCATCCTCTTCTACCGCGCCTCGACCGAGGGGCTTACCGACGAGATGCTGTCGCAGGGAATCGAGGCTTTGCCCGATCCCGATTTGCTTGCTTCCGGCGATTCCTATTTGGTTTCCTCCGCCGCGACCGGGACGACCGCTTCCTTTACTTTGCCTTTCATTGGCTTTGTCGAAGACGATGAGGAGAATGTCAGTTCCTCCTATATTGAGATCCCTTTTACCTTGACCGTCGAAGGGGAGGGGAATGACCGGCACTGGGCCGATTCGGGCGTTGAATTCGAGGAAATAAGGCAATGGCTTCATTGGAACGGGGCTTGGCAGCAATGGGCCAAAGACGTCCCCAACGCCTGCGGCGCCATCGTCAAGGGCATCGGCAGCCTTTTCACCGCCGAGGGCTTTTCCAACTTAAGCGGCATCGTCGGCATGACGGCGGCTTTGCCCAATATCCAAGCTAGCGGCGGCTGGGCCCGCATCTTCTATTTCGCCGGCTTGCTTTCGATAAACCTGTCTTTCTTCAACCTTCTTCCCTTCCCCGGCCTTGACGGCTGGGCCTTGGTGGTGACCGCCATCGAGGGCATAACGAGGAAGCGGGTTCCGGCCAAGGCCCAAAGCATTATGTCGATAATCGGCATGGTGTTGCTCTTTGGGCTTATGATCGCCGTCACGGTGAAAGACATAATTCAGCTCTTTTAGGCTTCTACCCGCCTTCATTTGGGGTAAAATTGCTTTGCTTTTTCCGGAGGTGCCTCTATGTCGCGAATGACCAAGTTTCTCAATTCCATCGGTATCGAGGACCCCGAGGATTTTGACCTCAGCTTTCAGTTTATCCATGTTTCGGAAGGCAATATGCGGGTTGAGATGGCCATTTGCAAGCGCACCCCTTGGGATTATGCCCATCTAAGCCGCTTCATCGAGGCCCTTTCCAACATCCAATACAAATATTCGATCCGCTTCTCATATGATGAGGAGCTTAGCGCGGATAAGGCGTTCGATTTGCTTTCGGATTGGGGGATGGACCATTTCCACTGCCTGCCTGAATTTTTCCCCTCCGTGCATGAAATAATCGTCGTGAAAGACACGATGGAAAGAACCGACGAATTCAAAAAAGAGGCCGAGGAGCTTTTCAAGTTCATCAATTACCCATTTGCCATTTCCCTCGCCTCAATGCAAAACCCGAAGAAGGAGGAAATCGAAAGTTCCTCCTCGCCCTTTCCCCCCGATGCCGCGGAAATCGAAGGCAAAAAGGAGGGGGAGGAAAAAGAGAACAAAGACGAGGATCCCGAGCCGCTTCCCCCAGAGGAAGATTACGAGGCTTTGAAAAAGGAGGCGGCCGACCGCTACATAAACGAGGCCCGCGATTCCATCTTGCGGCAGAAGATGTGGGAACGGGGGCATTATAAGAAGGTGGAGTCCATCGGCGACCTTTACTCGATGGGCATATGCAACGTCGAGGTCGAGGGGGAGGCTTTTGGCAACATTGAGGCGAGGACGAGCAACAAAGGCAAGCTTTACACCCGCTTCGCCATCGGCGACGACACCGGGGCGATCAACGTCCGGGTATTCGAGGGAAGGAGCATCGACGGCTCCCTCATCGAGGATATCGCCGCCAAATCGGCCAAGGGGAAGGCGATTTTCCCCGTTAGGGTATATGGGGCCTTGCAGGAAGACCGCTTCGACCACATCCCGGCCATCACCGTCCATAAGATTGAGATTTTGGATTCGAAGAAGCTCCGCGATGACCCTTATCCGAGGAAGCGGGTCGAGCTCCATCTCCACACCAACATGTCGGCGATGGACGGGATCCCTTCGATCGCCGATTACTGCGCGCTTGCCAAAAACATGGGCATGTCCGCGATCGGCATAACCGACCATGGCGTGCTGCAAAACTTCCCCGCCGCCCAAAGCGCTGGCAAGAAGTATGGATTGAAGATCGTCTATGGCTGCGAGTTCTATATGATCGAGGATCGGCAGCAGATGGTCCTAAACCCCTCGCCCATCCCGCTTCGCAACGCCGAATGCGTCGTCTTCGACACCGAGACCACCGGCTTAAGCTCGCGTTACGACCGGATTATCGAAATCGGGGCCATCAAGATAAAAGACGGGAAGGAAGTGGGGCGATTCAAGCAATACTACAACCCCGGCATGCACATCCCCGAATCCGCCACAAGAATCAACCACATCACCGATGAGATGGTCGCCTCGATGCCCAGGATCGAGGACGATCTCGATAGGATATTGGAGTTTTTCGGCTCCTGCGTCCTCGTCGCCCATAATGCGACCTTCGATATCGGCATGCTTAACGCCACGTTGCTGCGGGCGGGAAGAGAGGAATTGACCAACCCGGTCATCGACACCTTGCCCCTTTCCCATTACCTTTTCCCGAAAGCCGGGAGGCATAACGAGGGGGCGCTGCTCCGCAGCCTAGGATTAGGCGACATCTACAACGACACCGAGGCCCACGAGGCCGATTACGATGCCGAGAAGCTTTATTTCGGCTACCGGGAGATAGTCGAGCGGCTTGATAAGGAGCATCCTGGCATAACCCACGCCGACTTGGCCCATCTTTCCTTGCCCCTTCCAGATCCCAATGATCCCGACAAGCCTCGTTATGAGGAACAGAAAGCGACCTATAACGCCTATTGCTCGCATATCCACGATTACCATGTGACCGCCTGGGCCAAAAACAAGCAGGGGCTTTCCGACCTTTACCGCCTCGTCACCGCCGGGCACGTCGATTATTTCTCCAAAACCCCGAAAACCCCGAAGCGGCTTTTGGAGCAATACCGCGAAAACCTCATCATCGGGACGGCTTGCTTCAACGGCGAGATCATGGAAGTCGCCAAAACCAAAAGCTTCGAGGAGCTTAAGGAGGCGCTTCGGTTTTACGACGTCGTCGAGATCCAGCCGCTTGAGAACTACTCCTACTTGCTCAACATCAACGATTTCTCATCCCTTGATGAGTTGAAGCGGACCCTCAACGACATCATCGAGGCGGCCAAAAGCCTCGGGAAGACGGTCATCGCCACCGGGGACGCCCATTACCTTAACCCCGACGACAAGATAGTCCGCGACATCTACATCTCCACCGCCACCCCGGGCACCGGGCGCCACCCCCTTAACCCCAACTTCCGGGAAAACCTTCCCGAGTTTGAAAACCCCGACCAGCATTTCCGCTCCACGAAGGAGATGATCGATTCCTTCTCCAAGTGGCTGCCGCTAGATTATTGCGAGCAGATCGTCATCGATAACCCCAACGCCATCGCCGACTCGGTCGATGTATTGGAGCCGGTTTTGGACGATCTATTCAAACCAGACGCGAATTTGCCGCATTCGGATAGGATTTTGCGGGAAATGTGCGAGAAAAACTTTGAGGACCGTTATGGTGGGAACCCCGACCCCGAGGTGCAGAAGCGGGTTGCCCAGGTCAAAGAACGGCTCGAAAAGGAATTAAGCGGCATTATAGGAAACGGCTATTCGGTTACCTACATCATCGCCTCCCGCCTCATCAAGATGGCCCATGATGAACCCGAACACTACATCGTCGGGTCGCGTGGATCGGTCGGGTCAAGCTTCGCCGCCACCATGGCCGACATCACCGAGGTCAACCCCCTCCCTCCCCATTACCTTTGCCCGCATTGCCATTATTTCGAGTGGGGGGATGACAAGAAATACCTTTCCGGCTTCGACCTCCCCGACAAGAAGTGCCCCCATTGCGGGACCATTATGCATGGGGACGGGCAAAACATCCCCTTCGAGACCTTCCTTGGCTTCTCGGCCGACAAAGTCCCCGACATCGACCTCAACTTCGAGGATGAATCGCAGAAGAAGGCCCATAACTACACCAAAACCCTCCTTGGCGAGAACAACGTCTTCCGCTGTGGGACGATCGAAACCGTCGCCGAGAAGACGGCTTTCGGCTACGTAAAGGGCTATTTCGAGAAGCAGGGGAAGGATTGCAACGACCCGATATTCAAAAACTACATCGCCTATTTGGCGGCCCGCTGCCAAGGGGTGAAGCGGACGACCGGCCAGCATCCCGGCGGCATCATCGTCGTCCCCAAGGACCACTCAGTTTTCGATTTCACCGCCGTCCAATATCCGGCCAACGATGTCGAAAGCGACTGGCTCACCACCCATTACGACTTCCATTCGATGCATGACGAATTGCTTAAGCTCGACATCCTCGGTCACGTCGACCCGATGGCGATGCGCTACTACCGCGACTACACCAAGGTCGACATCGAGTCGATCCCGATGAACGACCCCAAGGTCCTTTCCCTTTTCGTCTCGCCCAAAGAGCTTAAGCTATCCGACAACTTCCTTGGGGTGGAAACCGGGGCGAGCGGCTTACCCGAATTCGGGACCCCGCTGGGGCAACGCATGCTTAAGACGGCCAAGCCGACTTGCTTCAATGACCTCCTCATCATCTCCGGCCTCGCCCACGGCACCAACGTTTGGAGCGGCAACGCCGAGGACCTCATCAAGTCGGGGACGACCGACCTCCACGGCGTCATCGGGTGCCGCGACGATATCATGACCTACCTCATCTCCAAAGGCGTCCCATCATCGATGGCCTTCAAGATCATGGAAAGCGTCCGCAAGGGGAGGGGGCTAAGCGAGGAGTTCGAGTCGAAGATGAAGGAATGCAAGGTCCCGGATTACTACATCGAGTCCTGCAAGAAGATCAAATACCTTTTCCCGCGTGGGCATGCGACGGCCTATGTCATGATGGCGGTCCGCGTGGCCTATTTCAAATTGTATTATCCGCTTGAGTTTTACGCCGTTTTCTTCTCCGTCCGCTGCGACTCGTTCGACATCAGGACGATGATCGAGGGCATCGATTCGATCAAAGCCCAAATCCAAAACCTCCAGCTTCGCTCCAACGATAGGAGCAATCCGCTTTCGACCAAGGAAGAGGAAATACTCTTCAGCTTGAAGATGGCTTTGGAAATGGAGCAGCGGGGCTGTCATTTCTCCAACATTGACTTGTATAAGTCAGATTCGAAGATGTTCGTTGTCGACCATGAAAGCAAATCGCTTATCCCGCCTTTCAAGGTCATCGGTGGGCTAGGCGACGCGGCGGGCCGCTCGGTCGTCGAGGCCAGAAGCAACGGCAAGCGCTTCCTCTCCAAGGAGGATTTGCTAAACCGGACCAAGCTCAACCAAACCAATTTGAACGAGCTTGACGCCCTCGGGGTACTTAAGGGGCTGGGGGAGAAAAACCAGGCTTCGATCTTCGAGTTCCTTTGATGGCGGCAATTCGCATTTGATTTAAGTTTGCCATAAAGCTATACTTTGACCCGCGCTTATAAAGCGCATCGGGACGTAGCACAGCTTGGTAGTGCGCCTGGTTCGGGACCAGGAGGTCGCGGGTTCGAACCCCGCCGTTCCGACCATCTTTGAAAAACACCTATAATGCCTAGTCATTATAGGTTATTTTTTTACCAAATCTTACTGATTTGTGCTCTTTATGTCGTAACCCAAAATTTTGTTATCCTAGAATGACCATCGAAAATAGTAAAA
>JADINA010000006.1 GCA_017694295.1 Candidatus Alloenteromonas pullistercoris
CCCGGCGTCCTCGATTGAAAGCGAGATCCTCGGCTTCTCGATGAGAGGGGCCTTTTTGATGGAGGTTTTTTCTATGGTGGCTGTCTTTTCCATTGTCGTTACCTCCTTAATAATGGACCCTCGTTTTGGAGATGGCGAATTGCAATAACGTGAACACGAGGATGATGACGAAGAGGAACACGGCCGCCGCTGCGGCATAGGACGTGTTCATGTCGAGGTTCTCGTATATATAGTAGACGATGGTCAGCATGTTCGAGGAACCTGAGCTCGTGCCCGGCCCATTGAAGATGGCGACGATCGAGGTGTATTCCTTGAAGGCCCCGATGAAGCTTGTGACGAGAAGGTACATGATCTGCGGGGAAAGCAAAGGCACCGTGATCCTCCACAAGGTCTTGGCTTTGCCAGCCGCGTCTATCTGGGCGGCTTGGTAATATTGCTTATCGATGCCCTGCAAGCCCGACAGCAAGACGAGAATCTTAAAGGGGATTGAGTTCCAGACGATGTAGATGCATAGCGGCACCATAGCCGTGTATTGCTCGGCCCCATATATCCACCTAGTGTCAATGTTGAATAGGTAGTTGA
The DNA here is from genome assembly GCA_017694295.1 of Candidatus Alloenteromonas pullistercoris. Taxonomy (GTDB): domain Bacteria; phylum Bacillota_I; class Bacilli_A; order RFN20; family CAG-826; genus Alloenteromonas; species Alloenteromonas pullistercoris. The sequence goes on from JADINA010000006.1 coordinate 583, forward strand.
TGACGCCGTCGGCATCGAACATGACGGCAAAGACCATGCCGATGGCGATGCCGTTGGTGACGTAGGGGAGAAAGAAGATGGTTTGCAGGAACTTTTGGAACCACTTGATGGAGTTGAGGGCGACCGCGATGATGAGGGCCAACAAGGTCGATACCGGGACGGTCATGAAGACGATGATAAAGGTGTTGGGGATGGCGTACTTAGTGAAGTTTACCTCCGCGCCGCCTAAATCCGTTTTGGTAAGGCCAAGGATGATCCCGAAGTTCTCAAGTGTGAAGCCATCATAGGTCCCCAGCGAGTACATGTAGTCCTTGGTGAAGGAGATGAAGATGGTGTTGACCAGCGGGTAAAGGAGGAAAATGGTGAGCAAGATGACGACCGGAGCCAAATAAAGCCACGCCTTCCAGTTATTCTGGCTGGCGACGTCTTCGATGCCACTGACTTGGTACTCCTTCTTCCTTTTCCTGTTTGAAACCAGGCGGATGACGGTATCCGTCTTCTCCTCGTGGTAGCCGAGGCTCGGTTTCGCCGTGATTGTTTCTGACATCGCCGCTCTCCTTAATCGAGGTAAATCCTTTGTTCGGTTTCCCCGTCAAAGACGAACATCTTGTTTTTCTTGATGGAGAGGCAAAGCTTGGTTTCGGCGGTTTGATCCTCGGCCGAGATGATGACTTTGAAGGTCGGTTTGGTGCAGGAGCCGTTTTTGGCGACGATGGAGATGTCGCGGCCTAGGACCTGGATCATCTCGACGTCGCAATGGAGCCCTTGCCCTTCCTTGGGCTTGGACATGGAGAAGCCTTCGGGGCGGATGGCGACGAAGACGTCCTTATCCTCTTTGAGGGCCTTGTCCTTTTTGTTTTCGTAGACGACGTCTTCGCCGATTTTGACCTGCCCATTGCCGATATGGCCTTTGAAGACGTTGATCGGCGGGGTGCCAAGGAACATGGCGACGAAGAGGTTGGCCGGGTTGTTGTAGACGTTTTGCGGGGCGTCGATTTGCTGCATCTCACCTAGTTTCATGACGACGATCTCGTCGGAGATGGACATCGCCTCCTCCTGGTCGTGGGTGACGAAGACGGTGGTGATGCCGGTTTCCTTTTGGATGCGGCGGATTTCCTCGCGGGTTTGCAGCCTCAAGCGGGCGTCGAGGTTGGAAAGGGGCTCATCGAGGAGGAGGACCTTCGGTTTCTTGACCAAGGCGCGGGCGATGGCGACGCGCTGCTGCTGGCCGCCGGAGAGCTGATTCGGCTTGCGTTGCAAATATTCGTCGACTTGGACGAGTTTTGCGGCGTCATAGACGATGTCGCGCCTTTCCTCCTTGGTGAGGCGGCGGTGGGCGATGGCTTGGCTAAGATCCATCGCGACGTCCGATAAATCAAAGGCCTGGATGAGGAATTCCTTGGCCTGTTCCGATTCTTCTTTGCCGACGCGGTGGAGCCGGAAATAGACCTTGGTCTTGTCGCCGGCATAATAAAGCTTGAAGTCAGAGATATGGAGCTTTTTGAGGGCAAATTGCCTGCGGAATTCGCGGGCCAATTCCTTGTTGCGGACGTTAGTGACCGAGACATTATGGGATTGGAAGGAAGCTGTGGCCAATAGCTGATTGACGAGCATATCGAGCTGCCCGCGGCGAAGCTTGGCGAGCCGGGCCATCAATTCATAGTCCCCGTTTTGGAGGCGCGAGATGATGACGCCTTCGCTCACAGCGTACTTATGGATGACCGCCTTTATCGATTTGATGGTCGCGTCGATGGTGGAAGTATCGAATTTGCGTCCGAGGTTGCCTTTGAAGATGATGTCGAGCATCTCGTTTTCGTTGACCTTGTTGATGGTCGCGCGGAAGGAGGCGTCGAATTTGGCCTCGCTGGTCTCCTCGCTCGATTCATCCAAAAGCTCGGCATTTTCCAAAACCATTGGGAGGTTTTTCTTGTAAAGCTCTTCGACGATGGGGGCGACGTTGAGTAGGGTTATGTGAAGAGTCAGCTCATTGCTATTCTGCTCGTGAGTGCAGGTGATATTCTTGCCTTTGAGGCCAAGGCGCTTCGCCAAAGCGATGACCGATTTGGAGATGCCATCGACGATGTCGGTCCTCTTGAGGTTGTATTTGTAATTCAAATGGAAATTGTAGAACGTGACCAAGGGCACCTCAACTTTGAGGTTGGTAAGTGGGAACTCGATGTTCTTGTAGATGGTCATGTGCGGGTAAAGGGCGTAGTTTTGGAAAACCAAGCCGATTCCGCGCTTCTCCGGGGCGAGGTTGGTGACTTCCTGATCGCCGAACCAGACTTCGCCGGAAGTGGGGGACTGGAGGCCGGAAATCATGTAAAGAGTGGTGGATTTGCCGCATCCAGAGGGGCCGAGGAGGCCGACGAGCTTGCCATCGGGGACCGTGAAGCTCATGTCCTTGACCGCCACGGTGTCGCGGATGTTCTTTTTCGCGTCGCCCGGGAAGATCTTGGTTAAGTCTTTGATCTTGATTTCCATGTGTTTACCTCATTATCCCTTATTTGGTGCCGTCGTCGTCGTTGATGTCTTGGTCAAGCTTAAGCTTGATGGCTTTCCGACGGGCTTTTTCGTTGTTGATGGCGATGAAGAGCCAGCGGACGTAGTAGCCAACGGCGATGATGGCGATGATGCCGAAGATGATTACGAAGACGTCGGCCGGGTTGTAGACCACGAGGTTATTGGCTAAGAAGCCCCACCTCGCGACGCAGAAGGCAATGAAGAAGGTGATGAAGCCAAAGAGGAGATAGGCCAAGCCGGCGTTCTTGAAGAAACTCTTGGGGTTTAGGCGGCGGAATTCGTCGTTTTTGAACCGCTGCTGCTTGTAGATGAAGAGGCCGGCGGTCAATAGGGCCATTATGGCGGTATAGACGATGAAGGTGATGAGGAGCCCGGTGTTGACGTTGCTCACGTGGACTTTGTCGCCCGGGTTCATGACCATGTATTCGCCGAACCTCACGGTGCCCGAGGTCCTGGTTGGGGCCGTGGTGGAGCCATTGTCGATGACGTCCAGCCTTATTGAGTAGTTCTCAAAGCCGAAGGAACGGATCTTGTCGGTTGAGAAGTCGTCGCCGACGTTCGAATTCTTAAAGATGAAGCCGATGGTGTCGTTGTTTCCAAAAAGGAACGAGTCGGTCTGGGCCCGGATTTCCATTTCGATCTGTTTGATTTCGCCGTTTTCGCCTTCATATCCGAGCGAGTAGATGGTGCTGTTCAATCCGGTTAATCCGAAGCGGACCCTCGAAGTGCCATTGGCCAGCTTATCCTTCAAGGATTCGTACATCGTCGGGTTGACGTATTGGTAGACGTCGGCGTTTTGGGTGGTGTCGACTGAGACTAAGGTATAGCCGGCGAAGGTTGAGATCGAATTGATCTTGAAGGAGGCGAATTGGGTTGCGTCGAACTCATAACGGTAGGACACGCGGGCCGAAACGTAATAAGTGGGGGAACTGTAGTCGGGGAGGTAGGGGCGGGTGGTCCCATCGGTTAAATATATGTTGGAGAAGACGATGCTGTTGGGATCAATGGATTCGCCTTCGCCTTTGGGGAGATTGATGGTCTTGGTTATGGCGGAGGTGCCGACCTGGGTGCCGAAGACGTCACAATAGGCGTTGAGGCTGGAGAAGCTGATGGGGAGGTCCCGGTTGTAGGTGGTCCTGGTCCCATCGTCGTTGACCACGTCATAGGTCATATTGAGAAGTTGACGTTGGTTTTCGTTCTCGTCGCCCGCGTCGAAGCCGATCATGAAGTTCTCTTTGGCGTTACCTAAGGTTTCATCGCGGTAGCCGGCTTGGCTCCGATAGGCTTCCGCTATCTCTGCGCCGAAATGGATGTTCTCTTCCGGGACATCGGTGTAGCCTTCCTCAAAATCTTCGGGGAGCGAATCGGCCTCAAAGTAAAGCTGGCAAGTATCGCTAAGCCCGGTCAAGGCCCCTTCGAACGCGGTTTCGACAGTCGAGGGGATGTAGATGGCTTCGATCTCGCTGGCGGTTTCCGGGTCGACCGCGTTCGGGTAGATGGCGGCGACCTCGATAGTGTGGAAACCTGCCTTGGTTTGGTAGGCCGGGATGTAAATGGTCCCGTTGGCCCCTTGGCCGGAAGTCGGGATCTGGATGGAATAAACGTAGCCTTGGTAAGTCGGGAGTTCTTCGGTAGTGGAGATTTCACCGGCATAGGTCGGGTCGTCGATGGCGAGCATGACTTGGCGGCGAAGGCTATAGTAAACGCGGATCTCGGAGGAGAACTCGATCGTGTAGGTTTGCATGGTCGGGGTGAAGCTGGCCTCGGCGATGGAGGCGAAGAAGTTGTTCTCGGCGTCGATGCTATTTTCGGTCGAATAGCCGGCGCCAACCCTCGCTTCCCCTAGTTCGGTGACTTGTTCCCCTTTGATGAAGCCGGCGGCTGAGAAAGCCGGGCTCGAGGACGACGAATCGCTTCCGGGCTCCTCGGCTGGGGTGGAGGAGGTTTCCTCTTCGGCGGCGAGGGCGATATTGGCCTCCGGGATGTTCCCGGCGAGCGCCGCAATGGAGAAAGCCCCGCCCAAAAGCATGGATAAAATCCATTTGTTTAGCTGGGCCGGCCTTTTGCTCATAAAAGGGGTTTTCATACGCGGCTATTATAATCGGGGACCGAAGCCTTTGTACAATTTTAAATCATATTAGCGCTTTCACACTACAATATGGCTTCCACTGTAGTATTATTTGCTGATATTCATAAACGAGAAATCGCCTCGAAATCGACCGGGGGCTTATGGTTATCGACGGTCGCGGCGATTGCTTCCTCGGTGTTGAAGAATATTTTCTGGTTGGTGGTATCAACTTCCTGCAAATTAAGCATATAGTCCGCAAAACCTTGTCTTTTTTTAGAAAACCCCATCAACGTAGTGCTGATTATGGCCGGGATGGCGAAGGTCACGATCGATAAAAGCAAGACCAGGAAATAAAAAATGGCGAATCTGGCCAAACTCCTTTTCCAGGTTGGGTTCAAGATCCTCGAATCCACCAAGCCGATCTTGTAGATGGCCTTGCCGAAGGTCTTCCGGCCCCTCCTGAAGATGAAGGTGGGAAGCAAGTAGGTTATAAGCCCCCCGATTGCATAGGAAACCGGGATTTCCACGAAGGCCAATAGCCTTGAGAAGTGGAGGGTGATATCGATGTATTCTGGGAACCTGGTGGTTAGAAACCCAAGGCAATAGGAAGCGTAGAACTGGGTCGATCCGAGCTCGAAGTATTGCGAATACGAGGCCTTGGTGTCCGGGTTGTATACAGCCTCCCCGTTTACCTCTATATACAAAGGGACGTGGGCTATTTCCAAATCGAGATTGAACTCGTCTCTGGCCTTCTCTATCTCCTTGGCCCCTTCGTCGCCGATCGTTACTTTCGCGTATTCGATGAAGCCGTCGATGGCCGCTTCGGCCTTATCGTATTTCATCTTGGCGGTGAGCCCCGTGTCGTCGCCAATGTAATCCATGACCTCGACTTGCCCGTCCTCGGTATCGACGTAAAGACAGGAATCGAGCCGGATTTCCAATAGGCGGCCGTTTTCCTCTTTGTAAGAGGGAGTTGCCTGGGCGATAGCTCTTACGCCTATGAATAAAAGGATGGTGCAAGCCGCGAGAATTAATAAATCGACCAGGTTGGCGAATATCCGCCGATGGAACTTCGGCCGCTGGTATTTGATCTCGGGTATTAGCGTTTCGTCCTGAGCTTCGCTCATACGTAATATCCTTTCGCGCGATATATTTCATCCAGGGTCTCTTCGCTGACGTCGACCGAATGGGTGAATATCTCGGTTAATCCCCGGTTATATTTATCGGCCAACACGCAGATGAATGCAGCGATTATGGCCAAGATGCTGATGATCGAAACGCTTAGCAAAGCCGGAAGGGAGAAGACGTAGTTCACGTCGATCGTCGGTATGGGGACGAAGAGGACGCAGGACAAGGTCAGGATGGTCAGGAAAGCCCCGCTTATGAGGCGGATTGGCCAAGGGAGCAATTTGAAGTTGGTCGAGTCGATCCTTTCGATTTTCATGACCGATTGGGTCAAAGTCCGGCCCTTCTTGTTGGCCAAGGGGTAGACGAAATACATGATGATGCAGGACAAGGCCAAGGACGCATAGGCCGTAGTGATGGCGACCATGTCGTAGAAGTCGTTGTAGTCCTCAATCATCGCGGTCAGTTCGTTGTAGGACCAAGAGGGGGTGCCGTCTGGCGAATAGAGGTCGTTATGCCGAATGTCTTCCATCATCTGGTAATACATCGGCAGGAAGAATGTCTCCAAGGCATCGTCGTAGTCTTTCTGCATTTCGCTGCTTAGGCTGTCGTTTTCGTCAAAAGCCGGCGCGAATCCAGAGACGAATTTCTCGTTTAAAGCGGGACACCCGTTTTCATCCAACGAGTCGTAATCGAAGAGGCTTAGCTTATCGAATCCTTTGTATAGGTCGATTAGGCTTTTCTCATCTTGGTTTTCATATTGGGAGTAGTAGGTGTGGAATATCTCATCGCCAATGGGGCCATCGACAACGTAATAGGAGAGGAAACGACCATAGGAATATTCAAGGTTGATCTCGGTTTGATTCTTCGAGTCGGCTGATTCGTAGAAAAGGAGGTTGTTCTCATAAAGGATGGCGAACCGGCTTTGCTCGTTTTGGACTTTGGTGGCTTCCCGGTTTTCGAGGTTGGAGGTGGCTTCGGCGATTGGGAAGGCGACGATGTTGCATAGGAACAAAGCCAAAATGAAAGCCACGAAAAAGTCGCCGAGGAAAAGCAACATGCGCCGGCCCTTGCTGACGGGCAGCACGTCGAGCATCTCGCGTCCTTCCGCGTCCACCTCTTTCCGTTCCATGCGTTTATTTTAGCAACTCGGGGACGATGAGGTCCTCCCGATTTTGCCGTTTAAGCTCCTCGGCGATGAAGTCGGGGCCGACGTGGATGACCTCGTCGTAGGCCTTTATCACTTCCTGGGTTGGCTTTTCGAACTGATCGGCCATCCGCTTCATGGCCTCCTCGGGGACTACCCGGTCGCCACCCCGAAGCTTATTTTGGGCGTAGACAATCGGAAGCGGGATGTCGAACATGACCAGTACGTGCCTATCGAATTCCGGGGTTTGTTCCAAATAATAAGCGCGGTACGAATTGAGGATATTGGTAGAATCGGCGATCACGATCGCGTTTTCGTCTTTTGCGTATTCGTGGATTCTATCCAAGAAGGAGGCCCAAACGAGTTTTTCGTTGGAGAAGTCATCGAGCCTGCCTAATAGTTCCACCCTTAAATTGTCCGAAGATACGATTTTAGCGGTGGGGTGCTCATTCTTAAACCTTTTCGCCCAAGTCGATTTCCCCGAACCGGGGAGGGCGCTAAGCAAATACAAGGTTCGCATACGGGCATATGTTATACGCGGGGCGCGTTATTGCCTAGTGCCCTTTGCCAAATCCTTTTTGGCCTAAGGCCAAGGCAAAAGACAAGAGCCTTTAACAAGAAGGCACACTTTGGTAATATTTTGCTGTATGGATGAAATCATTCAAGTAAAAACGCGCAAGTTCGTGGTCAAGACGGTGAAAGCCGAGCATCCCGACCACACCACCTATATTTGCGTTTGGGCCGATCGGACTTATTGCGTCCGGACCTATAAAGAAGGCTATGACCAGGCTTTGGCCGATTACAAGGAGCTTAAGCACGCTGGGATCAACATGGCCAAGATGTGCTTCCACGACGAGGCGACCAAAAGCATCGTTTTCGATTATTTCCCCGAGGAAGACTGCCTCAAGGCCCTTTCCCATGGCCCGCTAAGCGATGAGCATTTCTCCGCCCTTTTCGATTTGTACCGCTTTGCCCGCTTCTCCAAAGTCGCCCTCGACTGGCAGCCGCAAAACTTCATGCTCCGCGGGTCGCAAATGTTCTACCTTCCGACCAAATGGGAGCCCCTTACCGACGACAAGCGTCTCGAGAAAGGGTTCTTAAGGACTTGGTTTTTGGGTTCGGAAGGCCGGGCTTTGTTGAAGAAAAAGGGCTACGACGTTTCCGAGCTTCCTTCCCTAAGCGAGCAGGAAGTGAACAAAGCGACGGTTTTGATGACCGTCAAGAACTGGTGATGGAAAACGTCAAGATTTTTTCCTTAACTGCCAATCCACTTTTGGCAAAAGAGGTTTGCTCCATTTTGGGCATAAAGCAGGGTATATCGGAAGTCACCCATTTCTCCGACGGCGAGGTCATGGCCCGCTCCCCGGAGTCGGTGCGGGGCAATATCGTCTATGTCATCCAAAGCACCGCGACCCCGGCGGCCGAAAGGCTTATGGAGCTGCTTGTCTTCATCGATGGGATAAGGAACGCCAAGGCTAAGGAGATCAACCTCGTCATCCCATATTATGGTTTTTGCCGTCAGGACCGGGTCGCTAGGCCCGGGGAGCCGATAACCGCGAAGCTCGTCGCCGATTTGCTTGACACGGTCGGCGTCTCGCGGGTCATCACGATGGATTTGCATACTCCCCAAACCCAAGGATTCTTCTCCTGCCCGGTCGACGATCTTTCCTCCATCCCCCTTTTCGGGGACTATTTCAGGAAGGAGTTCGCCCGCCTTGGAATCGATACCCAAGACGTGGTCGTCGTCTCCCCAGACCATGGCTCGATTCACCGGGCCCGCGATTTGGCCTCCGAGCTTCCCAATTCGGAAATCGCCATCATCGACAAAAGGCGCCCGGCCCCCAATGTGGCCGAGGTCATGAACGTCGTCGGCGAGGTGCGGGGCAAGCATTGCCTGATCGTCGATGACATAATCGACACTGCCGGGACCGTCTTCGCCTGCTCAAACGCCATCGTTGAGCGCGGCGCCCTTGACGTCCGGGTCGTCGGGACCCACGCCGTCTTCTCCCCTGGTTCGGAAGACCTTCTTTCCAAATCCCCGATCGTCGATATGGTGGTCACCAACTCGATTGAGCATCCTTCCTTAAAGGGAGTTACAGTCCTTTCCATCGCCTCGATGATCGCCGGCGTCATCAAAGCCAGCGTCGAGGGCAAAGCCGTCCCCGATTCCTGGATGTCTTTTTATTGATTTGGATTTCGATTTGCATTCTTTTTCGATTTAAAAGGGACCCAGCTGATGGTCTTTTTTCTATTTGGAAATCATGTTTTTGCAATGGTTTTGCATTATTCCAGAGGTAAATGCAATTCCTTCAAAAGGTTATTGCAGTTTGCTTTTAGAAGTTGACTTAAGTTTTGGAATTCTCAGCTTTCAAAAAATGTTTTGCCGAATAGCCATATGGGCATATAATCGACGGGCGCTGTTAGTCCTCGGTACCCAGCGGAAAAAAATCAGGAGGCACATATCGTGTCAGATAAACTTCTTCTTCGGATTGCCCAAAATGGAATTGTCGCGGCAATCTATTTTTTGTTATGCCTGCTTCTAAACGGCATTTCCTATGGGCCAATGCAAATACGATTCGCCGAATTGCTTTGCCTTCTTTGCTTCTTTCGCCCCGATTTCATCAGCGGCCTTACGATCGGCTGCTTTTTAGCCAACCTGAATTCCTCGCTTGGCTGGCCCGACATCCTCATCGGGACCGGGGCCACTTTCCTTTCCTGCGTCCTGATTTGCTTCGCCTCGCCTAGGCTTCTTATTGCCTGCCTTTATCCGATCGCCATCAACGCCTTCGTGGTCGGGGCCGAGCTTTGCTGGCTGTTGGATTTGCCTTGGGACACCTTTTGGTATCAAGCGGGCCTTGTGTGCGCTGGCGAAACAATCGCGATAGCCGTGGGGTATGCCTTCTTCATGATCGTGCGCAACAACAAAACCTTCTTCAGGGCTATATCCCCGACGCGCCATTATCCCTTTAAGTATTAGGCTTTGGTTTGTAAAATACCGAGGCAATGGATAAAGCCTTTTATTTGGAAATAAAGCACGTTGACGGCCAAACCGGGGCCAGGTATGGGATACTCCATACCAGACACGGGGACGTCGAGGTTCCGATGTTCATGCCGGTTGGCACCAACGCCACCGTCAAGACCCTTTCCCCGGAGCAGGTCGCTTCCTGCGGGTCGGGCGTCGTTTTGGCCAATACCTACCACCTGCATCTTCGCCCTGGAGAGGAGATAGTCAGGAAAGCCGGCGGGCTTCACCGCTTCATGAATTACCATGGGCCCATCCTCACCGATTCCGGCGGCTTTCAGGTTTTCTCACTTTCCTCTAGGAGGAAGATAACCGAGGAAGGGGTGGAGTTTAGGAACGAGCTAGACGGGGGAAGGGAGTTTTTCTCCCCCGAGGAGGCCATAAGGATCGAGGAGGCCCTTGGGGCCGACATCATCATGAGCTTCGATGAGTGTATCCCCTATCCGGCAACCCACGAATACGTCAAAAAGTCGACCGAGAGGACGCTTCGCTGGGCAAAGCGCGGATTAGACGCTCATAGCCGGGAAGATCAGGCTTTATTTGGCATTGTCCAAGGCGGGGCGTATCGCGATTTACGCGAATTTGCCGCCAAAGAGCTGTCCAAGATGCCATTTGACGGCTACTCTATCGGGGGCACCTCGATTGGCGAGCCGAAGGAAGTGTGCTTTCAGATGATCGAGGACGCCGTCCGCTTCCTGCCTATCGACAAACCCCGTTACCTCATGGGCGTCGGTTCGATCGATTACATCCTCGAAGGCATATCCAATGGCATCGACATGTTCGATTGCGTCCTCCCCACGAGGTTAGCCCGCCATGGGGCGTTGCTGACCAGCCATGGCCGCGTCAACATCCAGCGGGCCCAATACAAAGAGGACTTCACTCCCCTTGACGAGGAATGCGATTGTTATACCTGCGCCCATTACACCAAAGCCTATCTCCACCATCTTCACCGGGTGGGGGAGGATTTTGGGAAGACGCTTAACTCGATTCACAACATCCGTTTCCTCATTCGGCTTTGCGAGCAGGCGAGAATCGCCATAAAAGAAGACCGTTTTGCGCAGTTTAAAGAGGAAATCTACGCAAAGTTCGGCTCCAAGAGAGGTTTTTGACATGGATATCGAGCTTTTTGATTTCGAATTGCCTGAGGAACTTATCGCCCAATACCCCCTTAAGCAGCGCGACCAGTCGCGCCTTATGGTCATCAACCGGGAAGAGAAAACGGTTGAGCACCGCAAGTTCAAGGACATACTCGATTACCTCGTCCCCGGGGACGTCTTGGTAAGGAACAACACCAAGGTCATCCCGGCCAGGCTTGTGGGCACCAAGGTCGAAACCGGCGGCCATTGCGAGGTATTGCTTTTAAAGCAGCTTGATGAGCCCGATACCTGGGAATGCCTGGTCGGCAACGCCCATTCGGTCAAGCCCGGGATCCACGTGACCTTTGGGGATGGGAGCCTAAGCTGCGTTTGCGTTAGGTCGCTTGATGAAGGCATCCGCCATATGCGCTTCATTTATAAAGGCATATTCCTTGAGGTGCTCGAAAGGCTTGGGAAGATGCCCTTGCCCCCATATATAAAAAGGCAAATAGAGGACAATTCCGATTACCAGACCGTCTATGCCAAGGTCCCCGGCTCAGCCGCGGCCCCGACGGCCGGGTTCCATTTCACCCCAGAGCTATTCGATCAAATAAGGAAGAAAGGGGTGGAAGTGGTGGACGTGACCCTCAACATCGGGCTTGGGACTTTCCGGCCCGTCAAGGTCAAAGACACCAAGGACCACCACATGCACACCGAGCTTTGCGAGATGTCATCTGAGGCGGCCGAGGCGTTAAACAAGGCCAAAAGGGAGGGAAGGCGGATCATCGCCGTCGGGACCACGAGCGTCCGCACCCTCGAATCGATTTACCAAAAACACGGGGCGTTCGCCGCCGATAAACTCAACACCTCCATCTTCATAAGCCCCGGCTACGAATACAAAGCGGTCGACGCCCTCATCACCAATTTCCATTTGCCCAAATCGACCTTGGTCATGCTCGTCTCCGCCTTCATGGGTCGGGAGTTCACCCTCTCTTGCTATAAGGAAGCCATAAGGGAGCGGTATCGCTTCTTCTCCTTTGGCGACTCGATGTTCATATATGGCAAATTCGACTATTCGAAGGTGAGCCCCGATGAATGAGTTCGATCCCAACCATTTGAGGAAAACCCGTTATTACGATTTTGGGGAAAAGGTCATCGCCTCGCTTACGGGGCGCAAGAGGCTGCTTTTGCATGCTTGCTGTGGGCCATGTTCCTGCTTTCCCCTTGTTTACCTTTGCCCCCATTTCGACGTGACGATCTATTACGTCAACCCGAATATCTATCCCGAGGCGGAATATTCGAAGCGGCTTGGCGAGCTGAAAAAGCTTTTGGCCTATTTGAAGCAAGATCATGGCTTTTCGATCGATTTGGTGGTCCCGCCTTATGACCCCGATTCCTATTATGAGCACATGAAGGGGTATGAGGGGATGCCTGAGGGCAGCCATAGGTGCTTCCGCTGCTACGAGTTCCGGATGGCCGAGGCCTATCAATACGCCGAGGACAACCATTTCGATTACTTCACGACGGTCATGACCGTCTCGCGGCAGAAAAACAGCGTCGTCCTAAACCAAATCGGGGAGAAGCTTTCCGCCCTCCACCCGTCCGTCCCCTATCTTTATTCGGATTTCAAGAAAAAAGGCGGGATCGAGAAGGGAAAGGCCATTAGGGAAGCCTATGGTTTGTACAACCAGCCTTACTGCGGCTGCCGCAGCTCATATGATGAATACCTGCAGCGCCTCCAAGGCCAAAACAAGTAATCTGAGTCCGGCTTGCAAAGGGGCTATCAATCCGTCAAGGCAAAACCTATAAATGGCAAGTTAAAATTTTTATTTTTTGTGCACGGTGCACAAGAGGAACGTTTTTCTTTGATGGCATCGAAACAATTTTTCCCTTCTGTTGGCGCTGACTTCAACTTTTTCCGTTTTATTCGATGAAATCGTAAAAAATTTGTTGCTTCCTCCCGTATGTGCGCGTAAAGTGGGGCACGCTGGCGCTTGCGTTGAAGGGCGAGGTTGCCGACACACCCACAGGCGTTGTCATGACGGGGTGTCGGGGAATTCGCCTAGAACAAACGCCCAGAAGCCTGAAAAGTCATAGGAGGATCATTCATGGCAAAAGAAAAAGCGATCCGCGTTCGCTTGCTCGCCTACGACCACAAGCTCCTCGACACCTGCGTCGAGAAGATCTTGACCGTCGCCGAGAAAACCGGAGCCGGCGTTAAGGGGCCCATCCCCTTGCCGACCGAAAAGCAGGTCTACACCGTCTTGCGCGCCACCTTCAAATATAAGGATTCGCGTGAGCAATTCGAGATTCGGACCCACAAACGGCTGATTTACATCACCAATCCGCAAAAGGGCACCATCGATGCCCTGCGCAACCTCGATCTCCCCAGCGGCGTCGAGATCGACATCAAGCTATAAGGAGGACCTGATCAATGAAATCCATCATCGGAAGGAAAATGGGCATGACCGAGGTCTTCGCCGCCGACGGGACGATGTATCCCGTCACCGTCGTCGAAGTCCTTCCCAACGTCGTCATCGGAAAGAAGACGAAGGAAAAAGACGGCTACGAGGCCATCCAGGTCGGCTATGAGGACAAGGCCGAGCGCCACCTCAACAAAGCCGAGAAGGGCATCTATAAGAAAGCCGGCGTCGCCACCAAGGAGCACATCTACGAGCTCAAGGGCGACGAGATCTACTCCAAAAACGTGGGGGAGACCTTGACCGCCGAGCTGTTCAAGACCGGAGAGGTCATCGACGTCATCGGCCATAACAAAGGACACGGCTACTCCGGCACCATCAAGAAGTACCATCACCACATCGGCCCGAAAGGCCATGGCTCGGGATACCACCGTCAAATCGGCTCCCTCGCCAACAACGGCCGCGACAACAACCGCGTCATCCCCGGCAAGAAGATGTCGGGACACTGGGGCCCTGAGCAGTGCACCATCCAAAACTGCACCATCGTCGAAAGCAACCCGGAGAAGGGCTACATCCTCGTCAAGGGCGGCCTCCCTGGGCCGAAGAAGGCGATCGTCATGCTCCGCTCGCCCATCCGGCACCAATTCAAGAAACCCGAGGTCAAGGCCATCCTCGACCTCACCGCTAAGAAAGGAGAATAACAACCATGGCTGAAAAGAAAATCAGCTTGAAGGTGGTCAATCTCAAAGGCGAGGAAGCCGGCGAGATCGAGCTCTCCGCCTCGGTGTTCGGGGTCGAATCCAACGACCAGGTCATCAAAGACGCCGTCACCGTCTACCAAGCCAACCTCCGCCAAGCCACGGCGAAGACCAAGAAGCGCCACGAAGTCCACGGCACCAACAAGAAGCCCTGGAGGCAAAAAGGCACCGGCAGGGCCCGCGCCGGCGACTGCAAGTCCCCGATCTGGGTCGGCGGCGGAACCGTCTTCGGACCAGATGGGAACCAAAACTACAAGCTCTCCCAAAACAAGAAGGCCCATAGCCTCGCCCTTCGCGGAGTCCTCTCCGAGAAGGCGGAGAAAGGCCTCATCGTCGTCGATTCCCTCGACCTCAAGAAAGCCTCGACCAAGGAGTTCGAGGCCTGCCTGAAGGCCATCAAGGCCGACGGCAAGACCTTGATCGTCGTCGACGAGGGCAACGACAACCTCGTCCTCTCCGCCCGCAACCTGGCCAAGGTCGAGCTCACCGAGACCAACAACGTCTCGGTCTACGACGTCCTCAACAACGACTACCTCGTCGTTAGCAAGGACGGCATCAAGAAAATCGAGGAGGCCCTGAAGTAATATGGCTGACGAAAAGAAAGTTGAAACGGCCGAAGTCGCCGAGAAGCCGGCCAAGAAGGTGAAGAAGGAAGAGGCCAAAGCCCCCGCCCACACCTTCGCCAAGCCGACCCACCACGATTACGAGGTCATCGACGCCCCGCACATCACCGAAAAGACCATGGCGCTTATGCAAAACGCCAACAAGGTCACGCTCAAAGTCAGCGCCAAAGCCAACAAGATCGAGATCAAAGATGCCTTCCAGCGCATCTTCCAAGTCAAGGTCACCGACGTCAAGGTCCTTAACCAAGTCGCCAAGACCACGACCCGCGGCTCCCGCTACAAAGGCACCATCTCCGGCTACAAGAAAGCCATCGTGACGGTCGCTGAAGGGGAAGCCATCGATCTGTTTAAAGAGTAGGCACACCGCTCATATATCTAATAAGGATATATAGATAGAGGAACAATCCAATATAGGAGAAACACGAAATGGCAATCAGAACTTACCGTCCGTATACGAAGTCGCGCCGTTCGATGACGAACTCGACCTTCGCGGACCTCACCAAAACCTCTCCTGAAAAATCGCTGCTCGCCCCCAAAAAGCACACCGGCGGGCGCAACAACCAGGGGAAGATCACCTGCCGCCACATCGGCGGGGGCAACAAAAACCGCTACCGCATCATCGACTTCCGCCGCCGCAAGGACGGGATCCCGGCGACCGTCAAGTCGATCGAGTACGATCCCAACCGCAACGCCAACATCGCCCTCATCTGCTACGCCGACGGCGTCAAGTCCTACATCATCGAGCCCAAGGGGCTGAAGGTGGGGGACAAAGTCGTCTCCGGCGAAGCCACCGACATCAAAGTCGGCAACTGCTGCGAGCTCCAGAACATCCCCGAAGGTACCTTCGTTCATAACCTTGAGCTCCAGCCGGGCAAAGGCGCCCAGATGTGCCGGGCCGCCGGCACCTCGGCCCAGGTCCTTGGCCTCGATGGCAACTACGTCATCGTCCGCCTTGCCTCGAGCGAGATGCGCAAGCTCCTCAAAAACTGCCGCGCCACCATCGGCACTGTCGGCAACGAGGATTGGAACCTCATCAACCTCGGCAAAGCCGGGAAAACCCGCTGGAAGGGCACCCGTCCGACGGTCCGTGGCTCGGCCATGAACCCGAA
>JADINA010000036.1 GCA_017694295.1 Candidatus Alloenteromonas pullistercoris
GGGGAGCCGATGTTCTTCTCGGCATAGTCCTTCATGTAGGCGAGGACCTTGGCCGAGATCTCCTGCGGGGTGTAATCCTTGTCGAGGCAGCCGATGTGGAACTTATCGGCGGTCCCCATCTTCCGCTTGGCTGAGCTCACGGTGTCGGGGTTGGTGATGGCTTGCCGCTTGGCGGCGTTGCCGATTATCTCCTCCCCGGACCCTTTGAAGCCGACGACGGACGGGGTCGTGTTGGTGCCTTCCGGGTTGGGGATGACTTTGACCTTCCCGTCCGGCTGCATGTAGCTGATGACCGAATTGGTGGTGCCCAAATCGATGCCGACGATGATTTCTTTTGCCATAGTTTTTTGCCTCCTTAATTAGGCTTGCGCCGGATTTTCCGGCTTTTCCTCCGCCTTGCTTTCCTCCTCCGCTTTCGCTTTGGAGACCACGACCATGGCCGGGCGGATCAGCCGGTCGTGGAGTTTATAGCCCTTGGCCATGACTTTGACGACCTTGTTGGGGGCATCCCCCTCCTCGGTCTCGACCGCGTGCATCCGGCTCGGATCGAATTCCTCGCCGATGCTCGGGGCGATTTCGCTCACCCCCTCGTCGGTCAGCGCCTTGACCAATTGGTTGTAGATGTAGGAGAACCCGATGAGGTAATTCCTCGTCTCCGGGCTCGGCGGCTCGTTTGATAAGGCGATGTGGAACGCGTCGAGGGCCGGGAGGAGGGATGATAGGAAGCCCTCGCTCCGATACCGGTAGGCGACCCTGGCGTCCTCCTCAAGCGATTTGCGGAGGTTCTGGGTATCGGCGTAGGCCCGGTAGTACTCGTTTTTCCAGTTCGCGGAGTCGGCATTGGCCTTCTCCAAGGCCTCCTTGGCCTCCTGCAGGTCCTTTTTCGCCTTTTCCAGCTCCTTGCTTAGCGAGGCGATGGCCTTTTTCTCCTTGCGAGAGAGCTTTTCCCCTTCGTCGGGAGCCTCTTCCGCTTGTTGCTCCTTAGAGCCGATTTCTATTTTGCCTTCGTTTTCTTCTTCTGGCATTGGCTCTCTCCTTTCTTTATCCCCGCTTCGCCTTGGAAGTAGCGGTCCAACTGCTCGGCGACGTAGCTTAATAGCCCCATCGCCTTGTCGTAATCCATCCGCTTGGGGCCTAGCAGTGATATGGAGGCGCTTTGGCCCCCGGGGGTCCTGACCTCGGCCGAGACGACCCCGACGTCCTCGATCCCCCCGTCCTCGCCGCCGATTTTGATCTTGAGATCGCCGGCGTCGGCGGATTCGCTTAGGACGTGGCGAAGCTCCTCAGGTGAATCCAATAGGCCGAGCAATTGCCTTAGCTTCGAGGCGTCGGCCTGGTATTCGGGTTGGCTTAGCAGATTTGATTTGCCATATAGGCTCATCCGCGAGCTCGCGAACTTCAGGAAGGCCGAGAATATCGCCTGGTAGATGACGTCTTGCCCGACCATGTAGTCGGTGAGCGCCGGGCGCATGGCCTCCATCTTCCCGACCAATTCGCTTATCGGGGTGCCCTGAAGGCGGAGGTTGAGGTTCTCGACCGTCTTCTTCACGTCATCCATCGAGACCGATTCGTCGAGGATGAAGGTTTTGTTCTCCACATACCCCTGGTCGGTGACGAAGACGGCGGTGGCCGTTTGCCCGTTAAGCGGGATGACCTGAATCGAGACGAGTCGCTCCTCACTCACCTTCGGCCCCAAGACGACCGAGGCCAGGTTGGTCATGTTGGAGAGGATCTCGCACGATTGGCGGATGACCTCCTCGACCGACTGGGCCCTTTTGTCGAGGACCGACTGGATGGCGTATTTGACCGAATCGTCGATCCGATCGTCGCGAAGGCGCTCGACGTAGTATTCATAGCCGAGCTTGGAGGGCACGCGCCCGGAGGAGGCGTGCGGCTTCTCGAGCAATCCCTCCTTCTCAAGGGCGTTCATCTCATTGCGGATGGTGGCCGATGAGCAATCGAGCTTGTATTCCTCCAGCAGGGTCTGGCTGCCGACCGGCATGGCGGTTTTTATGAAGTGCTCGACGATGAGTTTCAATATCGTGTCCCGGCGGTCCATGTTCGCTCCCTTCTGGCACTCAGGCTACCCGATTGCCAAACAAATTATAGAGAAAGGCTTGGCACTGTCAAGGGGAGAGTGCCAAATATTTGCCCAAAGGCGGATCAACGCCGGCTTAATGAGATGACCGTGCACTCGCAAAGGCGGTCGACGGGGCTGCGCTCGGTGTGGGAGCAAAGCATGTATATCGCCGAGGCGAGGTCAAAGGCCCAAACCCCGGTTATTATGGCGCGAAGCCATATTTCTTTTCCAAGCAGCGGCGACCCGTCTTGGTGGACGGAGCGAAGCTTCAGGCAAACCATCCCCAGGCTCGCCCCTTCCTTTGCAAGAGCGAAAAGGGCGGTCGAGAGGATGTAGGTCAGATAAGCTGCAAGCGAAGACAGGGCGAAGGCGAAAAACCAGGAAAAAGACGGCGCCAGGTAAAGGATGACGACCATCAAGGCAATTAAGACGGCCAGGGGCAATATCTGGTCGATGAGCCAGCCGTATATCCGCTTGTAATAACGCGCGTTTCCCATTCCTTTATAGGTTAAGGCAAATCCGGCCCTCAATCAAACTAAAACAGGGATACGAGCACCGAATCGAGGAGATTAAGGCCCCTATTCGTCGGGCTTAGCCGCCCGGAAGATATCCTAAGCAGCCCCGCTTCCGCCATCGGCTTGGCCTTTTCCAAAAGAGTTTGCAGCTCCGCTTTACCGAAAAGAAGGCGGAAGCGATTGAGCTCGAAGCCCTTGGCCAGGCGGAGGTTGGTCAATAGGAAGATCTCAATCTTATCTTTTTCCCTTTCTTCCTCATAGACGCGCCTAGAGCCATATTCGAAATATTCAAATAGCCCCCTTTTTATCGAATAATGGGCGTTCCCGTCATATCCGCTCGCCCCCGGGCCCAGCGCCAAATACGGCTTATCCTCCCAATAGGCGAGGTTATGGGCGCATTCGCGTCCCTTTTTGCAAAAGCTCGACACCTCGTAACGGGACATCCCATGTCTGCTAAGCACCCCCTCGATCGCCTCAAACTGCGCCCCTTGCTCGTCTTGGCTTAGCTCCTTGACCCCGGAAAAGGAAAAATACGTCCCCTTCTCAAGGATAAGCGAATAGGCCGAGACGTGGGTTATCGGGAGGGCGGAAAAGGCCTTGGCGTCTACCGTCGCGGTGTGGACGCTGCTATTTGGCGAAGCGTAAATCAAATCGAGGTTGATGTTGTCTATCCCGGATGAAAGCAAATTCATGACGGCCCTCACCGTGTCCTCGTGGCGGTGGCGCCTTCCTAGCGAATGTAGGATCGCGTCTTGACTTGACTGCGCCCCGATCGACACCCGGGTTATGCCGGAATCGTAAAGCAATCGGCAAAGGGGCCCATCGAAGGACTCCGGGTTGCCCTCGATGTCGAATTCGCCCCCTTCTTCCAATAAGCCCCGCAAAGCGGAAAGTATTTGGCCTAGAAGAGGCAAAGCTAGGCAAGTCGGCGTCCCCCCGCCAAGGTAAATCGACGAAAAAGGCCCGGTGAGGGCGGCTATCTCCCCCAATAGCTTGGAGGCGAAGCGCTTCCCCCATTCCGGGCGGTAGAGCGTCTTGTTGAAATCGCAATACGGGCAGATGCCCTGGCAAAAGGGGATGTGGACGTAAAGGGCCTTTTCCCTCATTCGCCCTTTTCGCCTTCCCCCTTCCCCTCCTCTTTGGCTGATTCGGTCTCTTTGGCGGGCTCTTCGGGGGCAGCTTCATCGCCCTCAGTGCCCTTCTCCTTCATCTCCTCGACGGGCTCAAGGAGGCGGTTAAGCTCCTCTTCGGCGATTTCCTTCTCGTTTTTGGGCTTTTCGTCGCTTTGGAAGAACTTGACGTGGCGCTTCAAAAGGATGACGGCGAGGACGATGACGCCGAAAGCGGCGATGATGATCAATGGGATGAGCCAGCTGGCGAGTAATGTCGGCATATTCGGATTCCCTCCTTCGACGGGTTAAGATTCTACCCGTTTCTCTTTATGGGTGTATAGACGTATTTGTTTTTTATCTGCAGTTTCCTATAAAACCCCTCTTCGGCGAGCTTATCCATCGACGTCCTCGCCGTCTCGTAGGCGCAGCGCGTCCATTTCTTGTAGTCGGCGATCGTGTAATAGGAGTTGACGGCGCAGTGGGAGACGTAGAAGTTGGCCTGTGACCTCTTTAGCGAGGGATGGGTCTCGGCGATGTAGCGGGCCGCCTCCTTTAGCTCCTTCTCGCTTAGCCCTGAACGCGGGACGTAGAGGGCGAGCTCGCTTGGCTTGGATTCGGGGAGCTTGTCGATTCGGGGGACCGGGGCCGCCTTTGGTTTCTCCACCTTCTCTTCGATCGGCTCTTCCATTTCCTTTTGGCTTAGTGCCTCAATCGGGGAAGGCTTCTCCTTCGCCACGGGCAATGGCTCAGCCGCCTTAACCGGCTTTTCCTCCGCCTTTTCGGCAAGTATGGGCCTTTCCGCCTCTAGCTTTGCCAAATCATCGCGAAGCGACCTTAGTCGCGGGGAGAGGAAGCGGATGTATTCGAAGATCGGGTAATTGAGGTCGTTGTTCTCAAGGCAGGACAAGGTGAAGTCGCGGTGGTCCTCGCTTTCCCGATACGCCCCCTCGATCGGGAGCAAAGGCGCCAGATGGGGGTAGGCGATGAAAAGGACGTGCTTGCAATAGCCGTAGGAAAGCAATTCGCTTTGTTTGGAGAAGGGGCTGATGAAATCGAGGTAGAAAAGGCTCACGAGGGCCTTGACGAAGCAAGGCCGGGGGTCATCGAGGATGTAGTCGCGCAAAGCCTCGATGAACTCGGGGATGTCGCGGCTAAGCACCCCATCCCCATATTCCCAGGCGGCGTCGAGGCGGGTGAAGATGTTCTTCTTGTCGATGTCGCGGTAAAGGGTGCCCTCCTCGATGCCTAGCTCGGCGGAGAGGGCGTCGAGGAAATCGTCACTGTCTTCATGGGGGAGGGAGGAAAAACGGGTTAAAGCGCCATAATAGGCGCCTAGCCCCTTGGTCTTCCCGTTTCCGACGTAGGCCCCGACCTTCAAGGCCGAGGAGGCGGAGGAGAAATCCTCGCCGCTAGCTTCCGCGTAGCGGGCGCAGCAGGCCACGGCCAGGGAGCGGTACCCGGATTCATCTAGATTCCCGCAAAGGGCGTCAAGCTCCTTAAGCTCCGCGTCGAAGGCGGAAAGGCGGGAGAGGATGGCGCTGGTCAAAACGTAATGGAAGGGCCGCTTGCTCCTGTTTATGAGGTGGGAGGCGGCCGCGTAATTGCTCATGCGATAGGCGTTGACCGACTTCCAAATGCCGTCGATAAGCGACATCCGCAGCTCGGAGGCGACCATCTTCTTGGTCAAATACTCCTCGTCGGTGAAGCGGCGGTATTTGTCCTCGGCCGATTCCTGGCCTTTGTTGAGTATGCTATCGAGTCTTTCGCCCATGAAACGGCCTCTCCGTGCTTTCCTTTTGCCCTTCCATTATAAGAATAGGCCGGTTTCAAAATCAACTGAAAAACTACTAAATCGACGTCTTGCCGAATGACGAAAAGGCCTTGGCGGGCCTATTTGTCCTCCTCGTCTATGGAAAGAAGGGACATGAAGGCCTCCTGCGGGACCTCGACCGAGCCGATGGCCTTCATCCGCTTCTTGCCCTCCTTTTGCTTCTCAAGCAGCTTCTTCTTCCGCGATATGTCCCCGCCATAGCATTTGGCCAAGACGTCTTTGCGCATGCTCTTTATGTCGGCCCTGGCGATGACCTTCCCGCCGATGGCGGCCTGCACCGGGACCTCGAATTGCTGTCTGGGGATGACGTCTTTTAGCTTCCTGACGATGGCTAATCCCCGCCTGTAGGCGTCTGGCCGGTAGACAATCGAGGAAAGGGCGTCGACGAGCTCGCCGTTAAGCAAAATGTCCATCTTGCATAGATCGGCCTTCCGATATTCCCGGAATTCGTAATCAAGCGAGGCATAGCCCTTGGTGAAGCTTTTCAGCTTATCGAAGAAATTGTAGATGATCTCGGAAAGCGGGAGCTCGTATTTGACGATGACGCGCTCATCGTCGAAGTATTCGAGGTCGACGTAATTGCCCCGCCTATCCTGGCAAAGCTCCATGATCGGCCCGACGTAGTCCTTCGGGGCCATTATCGAGGCGAAGACGTAAGGCTCCTCGATCCGGGCGATGTTGCTCGGGGGCGGGAAGTCGCTCGGGTTGTCGACCATGATCTCGCTCCCGTCGGTGAAGACGACCTTGTAGATGACCGAGGGGGCGGTGAGGATGAGGTTGAGGCCGTATTCGCGCTCAAGCCGCTCCTGGACTACGTCCATGTGGAGCAATCCCAAAAACCCGGCCCGGAAGCCAAATCCGAGGGCCTTCGAGGACTCCGGCTCATAGACGAGGCTCGCGTCATTAAGCTCAAGTTTGGCCAAGGCGTCCTTGAGGTCGCCGTATTGCTTGGACTCGACCGGGTAAAGGCCGCAATAGACCATCGGGTTTATCTTCCGATACCCCGGAAGCGGCTCCTTCGCCGGGTTATCCTCCTTGGTTATCGTCTCGCCGGGGAAGACGTCATGGATGTCTTTTATCTGGGCGGCCAGGTAGCCGACCTCCCCGCATTCGAGTGAGGCGGTTTTTATCTCGCTTGGGTTTCTTATCCCGACCTCGGTCACCAAATACGATTTCCCCGAGTTCATGAGCTTTATCCTCTCACCGGGCCTGATCGAGCCGTTTTTGACCCGGATGAGGACGATGACCCCGCGGTAGGAATCGTAATAGGAATCGAATATGAGGGCCTGCAGCGGGCCGTTGGGATCCCCGCTTGGTGCGGGGACGTATTTGGCGATGGCCTCCAATACCGCTTTCACCCCAAGCCCGGTTTTGGCGCTTACGAGGCAGGCGGAAGAGCAATCGAGGCCGATCCTTCCCTCGATCTCGGCTTTGGCGGTTTCCACCCTAGCCGATGGCAAATCGATTTTGTTGATGACCGGGATGATGGAAAGGTCGTTATCGATGGCGAGGTAGACGTTGGCCAGCGTTTGGGCTTGGACGCCTTGGGTGGCGTCGACCACGAGCAAAGCCCCCTCGCAGGCCGCGAGGCTGCGCGACACCTCGTAGGTGAAGTCGACGTGCCCCGGGGTGTCGATGAGGTTGTAGATGTATTTCTCCCCATCCTCGGCGATGTAGGAGACGGTGACGGCGTTAAGCTTAATCGTGATGCCCCGCTCGCGCTCAAGGTCCATCGAGTCGAGCAATTGCTCCTTCATGTCGCGCTTATCGACGGTCCCGGTCAATTCCAAAATGCGGTCGGCCAAGGTCGATTTGCCATGGTCGATGTGGGCGATTATCGAGAAGTTGCGTATTTTGCTTTGATCGAAGGCCATAGAAAAGAACCGTGCGGATTATATCGCCCCATCACCCTTTAAGGAAGGGTGTTTCCGATAGAATTCGCTTAGCTCCTTCCTAAGCTGTGAGGGTGAGAAGACGTAATCGCTATTGGGATAGCGGCGCTTGAAGGCATCGCGGTAGCGGGCTTGGCCGTAGCGGTCGTCGATAAGAAGCGCCGCCCCGACGTCGCCTTCACCCCGAATAAGCCTTCCGACGGCTTGCATCACCTTGTTCAATCCCGGGTTCTCATAGGCGAAGCGGAAACCCGATTCCCCCTGTTTGTCCCAATATTCGCGGATAAGGTCGTTGCTTTGCCCAATTTGGGGCATCCCGACCCCGACCACGGCGACCCCGATGAGGCGGTCGTCAGGCAAATCGATCCCCTCGGAGAACGATCCCCCCAAAACCAGCAATGCCACATGCGATTCCTTCGGGTCGGATTCGAATTTGGAAAGGAGGTCGAGTTTCTCCTCCTCCCCCATTTCCCGCGATTGCATGTAGACGTGGCAGCCTATAAAGGACAAAAGGGGATAGGCGAGGCGGAGGTATTCATAGCTTGGGAAGAAGATGAAGTAGTTGCCTTTCCTGGCGGCGACGAACTCGCTTAGGTAGGCGGAAAGCTCGGGCAAGGAGGCAGCGCGGTCCTTGTAGCGGGTCGAGACCTTGGTGGCGAAGAAAAGCCGCATGTTCTCCTTCGGGAAGGGCGAGGGGAGGGAAAGGCTTGGGGAGGAATCCTCGCCTAGGCAGCTTTTCTCGTAGAAGGGGATGGGCGAGAGGGTGGCGGAAAAGAAGACCTCGCCCCGCAGACGGAGCAAAGAGGAGGAGATGAACTGGCTCGGGTCAAGGCAATAAAGCTCGATGTATGGGTTCTTCTCGCCCCCGGAAAGGAGGCGGAAGCGGCTCCCGTCCCCGTAAAAGCCCTCGAGCAATTTGGCGGTCCGGGTGCATTCGCGGATGAAGTCGCGGGCTTGCTTGGGCATGCCGCCGCCCTGCTTCTTCCTTATCTCAAGCAAAACCCGCTTAAGCGAGTCGATTTGCTCTTTTAGCCCTTCGGGGATGCCGCTAAGGATCCCCGGCTCCTGCTGGCAGCTATCGCGGACGAGGTCGGCGATTTTGCCGATGCGCCGCTTTATCTTGCCCCATATTTTGCCCTTGCCTAGGCTTTTGCTGGCCTTCAAGGCGTCGAAATAGCCGATTCTCGCCCCATACATCATCCTCCCCCGCTCGATGAGGTTGTGGGATTCGTCAACCAAGGCGACGTAGCTGGTCGGATCGGCTTGTTCCCCGAAATACCTTTCCAACTTGACGAAGGGGTCGAAAAGGTAGTTGTAATCGGCGATTATGAGGTCGCTATTAAGCGAAAGGTCAAGTTGGAACTCAAAGGGGCAGATGGCGAATTCGCGGCAAAAGGCGCTTAAAAAGGCGCGCGAGGCGAAGGCGGTCCGTCTCTTGGCTTCCTCCAAGCAGGAGGCGAGTTTGGTGTAATATCCCTTGGCGAAGGGGCAGTCGTCGGGGTTGCAAGAATGCCCCGAGCTTAGGCACACCTTGTCTTTGCTATAGATGCTCGACACCCTAAAGCTAAGCCCGGAATCAAGCAGCCTAACCGCGCTCGACTCGGCGATCTCGGCCCCCGAGTTTTTCGCCGTCAAATAGAAGATCTTATCGACCTTCCCTTCGGCAAAGGCCTTGCAGGAGGGGAAAAGAAGCGACATCGTCTTCCCGATGCCGGTCGGGGCCTCGGCGAATAGCCGCCCCCCGTTTACGCACACCCCATAGGCCCGCTTGGCGAGTTCCCGTTGCCCCTTGCGGAACTCGCGAAACGGGAAGGGAAGCGTTTTGGCGGAGGCGTCGCGGAGGGCCTTCCTATCCCTTTCCTCCCGCTCACGCAGGAGGAAGCGGGAGGCCATCTCCTTGACGTCGCGTTCAAGCTCTTCAAAGGGGAAGGCATAGGCCTTATCCATCGTGCGGGAGGAATCGAGCTGGGAGATGTAGACGAGGCGGATGCGGGCATAGCGGCACTTCGGGTTGGAAAGAAGATACATGTAGGCGTAGCACTTGGCCTGGGCGAGGTGCCACTGCTCGGATTCGGCAAAGAACTCGTCGAGGTCGGCGACCGTCGACTTGACCTCCTCGATTATCGGCGTCCCGTCCTCGATCCTGATGCCATCCGCCCGCCCGAAAAGGGAAATCGTCCCCTCCCTCACCTCGATTTTGGCCTCAAGGGGGTATTCGGAGAGGTAATCGGGGCTTTGCGCTTTCTGGTATTGGCCGTGCAGCCTCGTCCCCTCGGCCATCGTCTCCTGGTTATAGACCCGGTCATCGAGGTCGCCGGAACGGAAAAGGGGGTCGACGAGCCCATGGACCGCGACCCTTACGAAAAGACTCGTCCCCCCTTCCATATCAGCTTAGAATCGCCTCGTTATGGTGCCCCAAAAGGTAGGAGCGACCATCCGTCGGCTTCTTCCCCTCCAGCTGCACCTCAAGCAGCTCGACCCGCCCATGGGCCAAATCGAGGTAAAGGCGGCCGTTTTCCCCGTAAAGCCGGCCCATCGCCTTGCTTTCCCCCGGCGCTACGAGGCAGCGGAGCAATTTGATTTTGCGTCCCTCCAATAGCAAATAGCCCCCGGGCTCATAGCTAAGCGAGCGGGCTTTGTCGGCGAAGCGCTTGGGAGAAAGGGAAAGGTCGAGCTTCTCCTCCTCCTTGCTTATCTTCTTGGCGAAGGTCACTTGGCTTTCGTCCTGCTCCACCCCAGGGAGTTCCCCATTTAGATAGGGGATTATGTTTTCGTCGAAGCATTTAAAGGCGGCCTCGGCCATTTTGGCGGAGACGTCGGTGAGGTTGTCGGTTTCTAAAATCGGGAATGAGCGCTTGGCATACATCCTCCCGGCGTCCATCTTCTCAACCATTTCCATGAGGGTAACCCCGGTTTCGGTCAGCCCAAGCTCGATGGCCCGCTGCATCGGGGCCGCGCCCCTAAGTTCGGGCAAAAGTGAGCCATGGAGGTTCAAACAGCCCTTGGGCGGGATCTCAAGTACCTCTTTGGGGACGATCTGCCCATAGGAGAAGGTGAGGTAGAAATCGGCTTGGACGGAATGGAGGAAGGCGTAATCGAGCCTTATCCTCTCCGGCTGGAAGACGGGTATCCCGCATCGGCAGGCCTCCGCCTTGGTGGGACAAGGGCAAAGAAGGTGCTTCCTCCCGACCGGTTTATCGGGGTTGCACACCAAAGCCGCCACCTGGTAGCCGGCTTCTATTAGACGATGAAGCAAATCGCCCGAGACCCCCGGGGTCCCGAAATAAACGAAGCGGAAATCGCCTTTATCGCAATATCGATCCATCGAAAGCCTCCATTACGCTACAATCGTACCACATTTTGTCCATCTATTTAAACCTGCGGCACAGAAGGGTATTATAGGCCCGCCCGCCCGAAAAAGGGCCGGAAAGGAAAAAAACAATATGAAGAAATACACCCAGGCCGAGGTCCAGCGCTTCACCGACATCTCCGAGCGCCTCCTCTCCACCGGGATGAAGATGGAGGACATCTACCAAGCCATCATCTCCAACGAACCCAAATCCCTCTCCTCGATATCATTCGACGAATCGGGGAAGATGGTCAAGCAAACCTACTCCGAGTTCAAAGACGAGGTTTTCAAGACCTCATCCCGCCTCTCCAAGCTCCTTAGCAACATCGCCCCGGGGACGGTGGTCGGCATAAAGCTGAAGAACTCGCCGAAATGGCCGATAGTCTTCTGGGCCTTGCTCATGTGCGGCCATTCGCCTTTATTGATCGACGCCCGCCTTCCCAAGGAAAACGCCGACAACCTCCTTCGCCAGGCCAAGGCCAAGGCGATAGTGAGCAACGACGAGGAGGAGTTCTCCGTCCCCAAATACCGGCTTAACGACATCGCCCGCGAGGAGGCCGACTACCAATTCCGCCCCGACTGGGCCAACCACCTCATCTTCTGCTCCTCCGGCACCACCGGCGACGCGAAGATGATGGTCTACACCGGGAAGAACATGGTCGCCCAGATTTTGGCCGCCAAAGACATCCCCAACAGCAGCCTCGACCTCATCTACCCGGGGGAGATCCGCAACTTCGCCATGCTCCCCTACCACCACATCTTCGGCTTCATCGCCGTCTACCTTTGGTTCGCCTTCTACGGCAAAACCCACGTCTACCCGGCCTCCGGGGCGGTCTCGGACATGCTTTACGCCATAAAGAAGGGCAAATGCAGCCACGTCTTCTCCGTCCCCTTGCTTTGGGACAAGATCGCCCAGACCGTCAACGTCACCATCGCCTCGATGAAGCCTGGGATGGCCGACATCTTCTCGCGGATGATCGCCTATAACACCAACAAGATATCGAAGAAGGAGGCGGGGTTAGGCGGATCGAAGCACATCCACCACCTCTTCCAAAAGAAGGTGCTCGGGACCAAGATCCGCTACTGCATCTCCGGCGGCGGCTTCCTCTCCCCCAAAACTCAAAACACCATCAACGGCATCGGCTACCCCCTATATAACGGCTTCGGCATGACCGAGGTCGGCATCACCTCGGTCGAGACCTCCCCGATCGTCGAGACCCGTTTGCGCGGCTCCATCGGCAAGCCCTTCTACGGGATATCCTATCGGATCGTGAAAAACGGCGAGGTCGTCGAGGGCGAGGACGCGGCCGGCGAGCTCCAGATAAAAAGCGACATCGTCCATTCCCGTGAGATCATCGGCGGAGTTATGAAATACGTCTCCTTCCAAGACGGCTATTTCCCTAGCGGCGACATCGCCTACCGCAACTCCGAGGGGCAATATTTCCTCCGGGGCCGCATCAAGGACACGATCATCCTCTCCAACGGGGAAAACGTCTACCCCGACGAGATCGAAAGCTACTTCAAAGACGTCAAGAACCTCAACAACGTCGTCTGCCTCGGGGCCAAGTTCCCGGGCGAACGCGAGGAGAAGATCACCCTCGTCTGCGAGGTCGACAACTCCGTCACCCCCGAAACCCTTGAGAAGATCCACGAGGACATCAAGGCCATCAACGCCACTTTGCAGACCGAGAAGCGGGTCCAGGCCATCTTGGTCAACAAGCGCCCCCTCCCCCTCTCGGGCTCGATGAAGGTCAAGCGCTTCCTCATTAAGGAGAACATCGAAAAAGGCAATGGCGACTTCATCGCCTTCGACGCCCCCAAGAAAAAGATAGTCTCCTTTGAAGGATTCGACGCGGAAGAGGTGTCTGCCACCCTCTCTGGCGTCACCAAGGTGTTCGCCAAGGTCCTCGCCCTCCCCGAGTTCAAGATCGACCCATCGGCCGATTGGGGGGCCGACCTCGGCGGCGACTCGATGAGCTACATCGACATGTGCCAAACCCTCAACAAAGAATTCAAAGTCGACATCCCCGAGGAACTTTGGGGGCAACTGATGACCGCCAACGACTTCGCCAAGGAGATATTGACCCTCAAAAAGCAATAAAAGCCCTGCCTTTTGGCCCCCTTAAGCCAAATTTGCCTTGCATAGTCTTAGCCTAATGGCTAATATTAGGCACGTTCGCTAGGGATTTAGCCAATAGCAGAAAAAACAAAAGGAAAAAAGAAAAATGCCAAACATCAAATCGCAAATCAAGCGCGACCTGACCAACGAAGCCGCCAGGCAGCGCAACGCCAGCTTCAAAAGCGAGGTCCGCACCGCCTGCAAGAAGGTCGAGGCCTTAGCCGCCGAAGGCAAGAAAGAGGAAGCCAAGGAAGCCCTCAAGGAAGCGGTCTCCAAGCTCGACAAGATCGCCCAATCCGGCGTCATCAAGCAAAACAACGCCGACCGCAAGAAGGCCCACCTCGAAGCCGTCGTCGCCAAGATCGCCTAATCCAATAAGTAGAAAACAGAGCCCGTTTGGGCTCTTTTTCTATATTTGTTCATTTTCTCTATTGACTAAAAGCATCGCGGCCCGACAATAAGCGGCGTGTCAATGAAGGAGAAACCCCAAATGGCCAAAAGACAACCGCATTTGATATTGATGGCCGCCGCCGCCTTGCTTAGCTCCTGCGTCGGCCCCGCTACCTCCAGCTCAAGCGAAGGCGATTCGACCCCGCCGACTAGTGAAATCCCAAGTTCCTCGAGTGAGGCATCATCGAGTGAGGAATCCTCAAGTGAGAAATCCTCAAGCGAGGAATCCTCCGAATCGGAAGAGGGGGCGGTAGAAAGCATCGCCATCGACACCCTTCCCGCGATCAAGGTCGCCGAGTCCCTCGACCTTACGCCCTACGTCCATTTCCTTGACGGGAGCGGGAAAGAGGTAAGCGTGCCTCCGCTGCTAGAAATATCCGTTACCCAATCCTCGAGCAGCGAAGACAGCGGGCTCATCGCCCCGCTTGAGGGGCTTTCCATCGTCGGCTCCTATCCCGGCACCGTCACTTTGTCCGTCTCCTTGCTCATGGCCGGGACCGCCATCGCCACCGCCTCCGCCCCACTAACCGTCGAGACCGGGTCAACCGAAGTTGCCGAATTGCTTCCAGAACTCGAAGTCGGGGGCAACTACACCTTGAAGACGGTTAACGATGAGGGGGAGGAAACTTATTCCGCCTATCGCGATGAGGCGTATTATTGCGATTCCTTGGGCGAAGGGGCGGCGATCCTCCAAGACGGATTGCTTTACGATCTAAAGCTCGACCCCCAAGGCGCCTTGACCGTCCTCCCCGGCGGGAAGGAAAACGCCGCCGAAGAGCTTTCCGAGCTCTTACCAGAGATCGCCATAATCGAGGAAGACGTCATCTACGATGAGCCATTCTACGCCGCCTCGGGGCTAAAGGCCGAATACGGCATTTACGGCTACGACGCCGTCGACGCGATCATGACCGCCGCCGGCATCGGGTCATACATCGAAACCTCCACCGACATATTGCTGGCCTACGAATTGCCCATCCTCAAAGCATCCGAAGGGTCGATAAGCCTTGCCACCATCTACCTTTCCGCTTTGACCTACGACCTCTACCTTTTGCCCTACACCGTCGAAATCTCCGCGATCGGGACGACCGAAGTGAAGGCCATCGAGGACTACATCGCCTCTGGCGAGATACCGGTTTTCGAGGGCAATGAGGTCACCGATCGGATTTTGGAGGCCGCGAATGGGATGAACTACACCATCGAGGCGACGGGGAACCTCGTCGAGGTCGGAACCGACACCCCAATCGACAAAGCCGACCTAATCGAACAGGAGAAGATGGGCGACTTCTACCAAGCGACCTACGAGACCCGGTATATGTACTTCACCGAAGACGGGATGTGGGTCGATGACTACTATTACGACGACTGGACCGGGACCGTCACCCACGAGGAATACGGCTACATGAACCACGTCGACGGTTACGTCTGCACCTTCGATTATTCCTCCGGGAAGGCCGAAATCGGGACTAAGGACACCGATTGGGCGACCGGCGCCCCGGTTGAAGCCCCCTTCTACGACACCTACCACAAAAACCTCTCGTCCATAACCGAGCAGACGATCGTCGGGGCCAGGATGTCCATAGACGACGAAGACCCATCCATCATCCATTATTCCTATGCCGACGACGAAGGGGGGCTCGTCGCTGGGGTCGACAATTCCTTTGGAGCGCTGCTGCTTGATTTGACCCATGAGGACCTCATAACCCTCGCCCTCGACGACTCGATGGGGGCGCCGCTTATTGAATCGCTGACGATGGACCTTTGGCTGACGGAGGCAAACGGGGTTGGCTATAAAGCCCGTCTCACCTTGCCAATCGACGGACAAACCTCCTACGACTACATAATCGAGGGCGAGATAAAAGACATCGGCACCACCGTCATCAACGGGTTGTCCGACATCCTCGACGACGAGCCCGAATACAATTGGGGCGGCGGCGGCTGGGAATGGTAAAAGGAAAGGCTTAGGGAAATCGCCCTAGGCCTTTTTTTAACGGCGCAATTTGATGTTAAGCAAAAGAAGGGAGAAGGCGTAATAGGGCTTGATCTCGCCTTTCAATATCCCGAGCTGGGTCGAATAAAGCGATTCCATCGCCTTCTCGACGCAGGATGAATCGAGGCGGCGCCACTTCGAGACGCTGTAGCGGACCCGCGCCGGCTTCACCGGCCGTCCATCGCTGACAAGAGGGGCGATTTGCTCGGCCTCAAGCCCTTTCGCGTCCAAATAGCCGACCATCTCGAGGAAACGCAGCTGATTGGCAAGCAGGGAAAGCAGCCCCACTTCCTCATAGCCGCTTTTAAGCAAGTCGGCGTAGATGAGGAAGGCGTCGCGACGTCGTTCCTCCAAGATGGCGTCGATGAGGTCGAAGCAATTGGAGTTGAGCTTCCGGGTGACCAGCTCCTCGACGTCCTCCTTGCCGATGTGGCCCTTATCGGCGTAAAGGCAAAGCTTGTCGACCTCGTTGAAGAAGCCACCATAGTCATCGCCCACCCGGGAAAGTAGCTCGTCGAGGGCGTTATCGGAGATAGTTC
Organism: Candidatus Alloenteromonas pullistercoris; assembly: GCA_017694295.1. Lineage (GTDB taxonomy): Bacteria > Bacillota_I > Bacilli_A > RFN20 > CAG-826 > Alloenteromonas > Alloenteromonas pullistercoris. The sequence continues at coordinate 15,875 of JADINA010000036.1, forward strand.
CGCCGCTTTTCATGATTCGGGCGGAGGCGTAATCGCGGAGCATCCGCTCATCGGGGACGCGGCTGTTGACGATTTTGCCGTTTTCCTTTATGGCGGCAAGCAAGGGGATCGATTCGTCGACCTCGGTTCCGGCGTAGGTCAAAATGAGGTCGGTATCCTGGTCTTTGGACTCGATGAAGGAAAGCAGCCGCCCAAGTGGGGAATCGTCCTTCCCTTTCTTGCCCCGGCCCTTTTTCTTGCCCGGAACCGGGAAGCGGAGACCCAGCACGACCTTCTTCCCCTCAAAAAGGGGAAAGGAAAGGCAGGCCGACACCAAATCCTCGATCCCATCGACGTTGCAGTCTATGACGATGGCGTTGGGGGCGGTTTCCTTTTCTTTTTTGTATAGCTTAAGCCCAGCTTGGTCGGCCAAGTAGGGGTCGCTGGAGAAGACGAGGGTTACCATAACTTCGCCATTATACCCGATACTGGGCCTACTTGATAATGGATTGGCCATCATCCGACCCCAAACCGGCTTATGACGATGCTTCCTTCCTCACTCGTCATCCTGACCTTCGCCCCAATCGCCTCCAGCCGTCTAAGCACATCGGGCGAGGGATGGCCATAGGAATTGGAGGCGGCGACGCTTATGATGGCAAGCTTTGGCCTAACGGCAAGCAAAAACTCGCGGCAGGAGGAGGTATCCGAACCATGGTGCCCCACCTTCAAGACGTCGCAGGTAAGCCCTGGGTTATCAAAGACGATGCGCCGCTCGATCTCGCTAGTCGCATCGCCCATAAGGAGGAAGGAGGTCTTGAAAAGGGAGAAGCTAAGCACCAGGCTCGATTCGTTTTCCCCTTCTATCCCGTAATCGTTTAGGTTATCGATACGTAGCGACCCAAGCTCATAGGGGAAAAAGGAGGGGGAATCGATGACCTGCTTTACCTCAAAAGAAGAAAGCAGGCTATCGGCGGCCCCCGAGTGGTCGAAGTCCCCATGGGTTATGATGAGGGCGTCAAGCGAATAGACCCGCCGCTTCCTAAGATAGGGGATCAACACCTCCTTTGCCATGTCGAACGAAAGCGAGCCGCCGGTATCGACCAAAGCCGCCTTCCCCCGATGCTCGATCAATATCGAATCGCCCTGCCCGACGTTTATAAAAGAGACTGAGGAGACGAGGCATCCCCTAATCGGCAAAAGGCTAAGCAAATATATAGCAACCGAGCTTATGCCGATGATCATCGCCCTATTTCTTTCCCCGAACTCGATAAGGAAGAGAAGACAAAAGGCCATTTCGTAAAAGAGCAATATGGAAAACGGGGTCAATGGGGGCAAAGGCAAGGCGGGGTTGGCCGAGCCAAAGACCGTTAACGCCCCCTTTAGCCCTTCGCCTAGCGGATTGACAAGCCCGGGGACGGGAAAGAAGAAAAAGGAGAAGAGCCCAGCAAGATAGATGAGGCTAAGCAAAGGGCTAAGCAAAACGGCGTAAAGAGGGCTAAGCAGGTGGAGGGTTCCGCTAGAGGAAGAAAGGGAGGCGGGGAGGCAAATGAGGATGAGGAAAAGGCGCGAAAATACCCGCTTTCCCTTCCCCTTCACGTTGAAGGCGAAATAGAAGAGGAAGGAAAGGAAGTAGCCAAGCAAAAACCCGGATTGGTAGCCAAAATGCGGGTCAAAGGCCAATATCGCGAGCCCCGATGCCCCAAGGCGCGATGGGAAATCGGATGAGAAGCGTTTGCTCCGCTTTAGCAATATGTTGGCCAAGACGCGATAAGAACCGATCTTCGATATCGAAAAGGGGAAGAAAAGGAGACTTAGGCAAAGCTCGGCGATCCCGAAGGCTTTCTCCGAAATCCGCCTAAAGGGGGCGGAAAGGAGCCTAACGGCCCCGCCATAGAGGAACCCGGAGGCGCTAAGGAGATAGACGAGGTTAAGCTCCTCGGCCAATCCGGATAAGGCCATATTCGACCCCCGCCTCGAGAAGGTGATGGCCTTTAACGCCTCCGCCCCGGAAGGCGAAAGGGCGGACAATGCCCAGTCCTGCCTTTCGATAAGCCGAACCGGGAAAAGCAATTCGGCGGAAAGCTTCTCGGGGTATAGGCGCGATTTCACCCCAAGCCCCTCCAAATACCTTTGGAAGTCGAATCGCGACTCATAGCTATTAAGCGAAAGGGGAGAGAAGCTCCCCTCGACTCGCAGCAAATCCCCCACCTGGTAAGTCGACTCAAGGCTTAAATAGGCCTTCCCCCTCCAAGTCAAAACAAGCAAATACGAGTCGCTTCGCCTTATGACCAAGGCCAAGCCGGAGAATTCCCCCTCTAGCGGCGGGATGAATCGGCTTAGACCCCCAAAGGCAAGGCCAAGGGCAAGCCCAAGCAGGTAAAGGCGCCGCCGCTTTGCCTTTGAGGCGGAAAGAAGGAGGAAAAGGCCAAGGGGGAGCAAAAGGACAAGAAACCCCCACCCCTCATCCCGAATCGCCCATAATCCCAATAACGCCCCGAATAACGGGTAGAGGAACGCCATGGGAAAAGGTCACTTGATGGTCACTTTGTCCCGGGTCGAGGCGAAGGTCGCCGGGCCGATCCCGGTGACGTCGAGCAGCTCCTCGATGGCCCCGAAGGGATTGGATGCGCGGTAGCTCACGATCTCGGCGGCCACCGTCTTGTTGAAGCCGGCGACTTCCTTTAGCTCCTCGGCGTCGGCCTCGTTGATATTGGTTTTGACTATCGGGGTGGTGGCGCAGACGTCGCTATGGTCGTAAAGGGGGGCGATGTAGTATTCGTCGCCCTTTAAGACGTATTCGAGGTCGAAGGCCAGCCTATCGGCGTTGCCGGTGAGGCCCTCGGCCGCCTCGACTAAGTCGCCGAGGGTCGCGTATTCGCTTACGGCGTAGGTTCCGGGCTGGATGACCTCCCCGGAGATGGCGACTTGGCGCATATCCCCCTGCTCAAGGCTCCCGGCCGGGTCGATCATCGGCTGGGTGATAACCTGGTTTACGAAGCCGAAGGCCGTTAGGCCCACTAACGTGAGCGCGATGACGATGATTATCGTTTTCATGTTTTCCCTCCTTGCCTCCATATAGGCAAATTGAAGGGAAAAGTAACAAAAAAAGAGGGGCTAAGCCCTCTTTCGTGGCCAATAGGCCGGGATTTACATCTGAATCGACTCGATCTTGATGTCGTAGTCGCCGGAAGGGGATTCGACGGTCGCGACGTCCCCGGGCTTCTTGTCGAGGATGGCCTTGCCGATGGGCGACTCGTTGGAGATGGCCGGCGGGTTGGCGGTCGGGTTGGCCCCGACGTTGCCAACAAGCGCGACGGTCCGCTTCGACTTGTCGTCGAGCCGGATGAAGGTGACGGTGTGGCCGATCGAGACCTTGTCGGTCGTCCCGGCTTCGGCGATTTCGTGGTTATGGAGGATCTCCTCGATGGCGGCGATCCTCGCGGCCACCTGGGCCTGCCGATCGCGGGCCGCCGAATAGTCGGCGTTCTCGCTTAAGTCGCCTTGGCTCCTGGCGAGCTCGAGCTTGGAGATGACATCGGGCATCTCCACGTCGTTTAGGCGGCGGTATTCCTCGTTGAGCTCGTCAAGGCTCTCCTGGGTGATGATTATCTTCTTGTTTGGCATGTTGCTTCCCTCTTTTGCGCTTGGCAATTATATTACTTAGCTTCCCTTCGGGGCAATCGCTAATTCTTGGCCTTTTGGATCTCCGGGTCGGAGTTGTAGGCCTCGAAAACCTCGTTGGCTTCCTCGAATTCCTCCTCATCGACCTCGCGGAGGCTTTCCCCGTCGTCGCTGGCCATGACGACGCAGGTGTCGGGGTCCTCGAGCTTATAGAGGAAATAGTAGTCGGCCGACCTTTCGTCGTTATGGTAATAGAAGAGGATCTTGGCCTTGAACTCGGCCCCGTCCTCCCCGGTGAGGATTATGTCGTTGTCTTCGCTAATCTCCATCGTCTTCTCCTTCTTCTTCAATCGCGGCCAAGGCCTCCTTCCTCATCAAATACGATTCGAGGATGACGGTCGCGGCCGCCTTGTCGATGACCTTATGCCTTTTCCCCCTACTTAAATCGGCTTCCAATAGGCGTTTCGAGGCCATGACTGTGGAAAGCCTTTCGTCGACCAGCTCTATTTTGAGGTCAGGGCGCTCCTTAAGCAAGGAAAGGCGGAACATCTCGCTGCTTTTGGCCCTTTCGCCGACGCTGCCGTCCATGTTGAGGGGGTAGCCGAGGGCGATTTCCTTTATCCCCTCCTTGTCGATGACCTCGATGGCGTGGCGGAGGGCTTGCCGATACGCCCCTTCGAGGAAACGGAACTCCTCATAGCCGTGGGCGATGCCCATGGCGTCGCTTTTAGCGATCCCAAGGGTCCTCGTCCCCAAGTCGAAGCCAAGCACCTTATCCATTGAGCTTTTCCTTCAACAAGGCAATGGCCTCGGATAGGCGGGAGAGGTCTTTGGCGACGCCGCTGGCCATCTTGGCATTGCCTCCCCCGGCCCCGTTAAGGACCCCGGAGGCGAGCTTGAGGGCGTTAGAGGCCCCAATCGCCTCGCCTTTTCCGCCGGCGAAGAAGGCGATGGGCGCCTTCTCCCCTTCCCCGACTAGCCCGAAAAGGTAGTCGGAGCGGTTGGCTTTCAAGGCGTCGCCGTATTTAAGCAAAGCCGAGCGATCGCCTTTTATGCATAGAAGCGCGAAGTCGATTCCGCCTATTTGCTCGAAGTCGGCCTTCTTCGCCTCTTGGGAGCGCAGCTTATCCTCCAAAGCGGCCTTTTCCTTCCTTAGCGAAGAAAGCTCTTCCTTAAGCGAAGCGAGTTTGCCCATCGGATCGGTTGGGGAATCAAGCCCCAAGCAAAGCTGCTCAAGCAGATGCCGCTTAGCGGAGAGGAAGCGATAGGCCCCAAGGCTCGTGTAGGCCTCTATGCGGCGGAGCCCGCTTCCGACGCTAGATTCCGAGGATATGGCGAATATGCCGATGTCGGCGGAGTTTTTCACATGCGTACCGCCGCAGAATTCCTTCGAATAGTCGCCAAAGCAGACGACCCGGACAGTGTCCCCGTATTTCTCGGAGAACTCCATCTCGGCCCCAAGCTTCTTAGCTTCCTCAATGGGGAGGACGAGGGTTTTTTCCTCTATATGCGAGGCGATGGCGAGGTTGACCTCCTCCTCGATCGAGCCTATCTCCTCTTCGGTTAGCTTCCTATCGAAGGAAAAGTCGAAACGGAGGTATTCGGGGCAGACGTAGCTCCCCTTTTGGTCGACGTGGGTACCAAGGACCTTTGAAATGGCGGCATGAAGCAAATGGGTGGCGCTATGGTTGCGCTCGATCAGCTGCCGCCTAGACGCATCGACGCAAAGCTTTATCTCATCGCCTAGCCCGACGTAGCCTTCTTCTACCTCGATGAGGTGGAGATGCTCCCCGCGCGGGGCCTTGCCGACCCCGATGACCCGGCCTTTGCCGTGAGTTGAGACAAAGGTCCCCTGGTCGCTAATTTGGCCGCCGGATTCGCTATAAAACGGTGTCACTTCGCAGCTGATTTCGCCGCATTTATCAATCGTTTCGACCTTTTTCCCGTCGATGAAGAGCCCGTTTACCCGAGTAGAGGCGACAAGCGAATCGTAGTCGAAGCGGCTTTCTTCCTTAAACTCAAGCAGATCCTTGCTTTGGCGATGGAAGGATTCGACCTCCCCGCGGGCGAGCCTCGCCCTTTCCTTTTGCCCCTCCATCAGCTTGGAGAAGGTGGCCTCGTCGACCGCGATTCCGGATTCGGCGGCGATTTCCTTGGTGAGGTCAAGCGGGAAGCCATAGGTGTCGTAAAGGAGGAAGGCGTCTTGCCCGCTTAAGGTCTTAGAAGGCAAATCGGCGATCATCTTCTTGAGCATCGCCTCCCCCTCCTTCAAGGTCTTGGCGAAGCGGCGCTCCTCCTCGAGGATGGATTTTTTGACTTTATCCGCGTGTTCCCTAAGCTCTGGGTAGAAATCCCCGTAATTGGAGGCGACGACGTCGACGAGCTTGTACATGAAAGGCCCCTCGATGCCGAGCTTTTGCCCGTATCTTGCCGCCCTTCTGATGATGCGGCGGAGGACGTATCCCCGGCCTTCGTTGGAGAAGCTCGCCCCATCGGAAAGGGCGAAGCTCAGGCAGCGGGCGTGGTCGGCGATGACCCGATAAGGCAAAAGGTATTGGCCCTCATAGGGCTTATGGCAAATATCCTCGGCCGCCTTCATTATCGGGCGGAAGAGGTCGGTCTCGAAGTTGGTTTCCGTCCCCTGCGATATGCAGGCAAGCCTTTCTAGCCCCGAGCCGGTGTCGATGTTTTTCGAGGGCAGTTCCTTATAGTCCTTCCTGTCGACCCCATTGACCGCGTTGTATTGGCTGAAGACGATGCCCCAAATCTCGATGTAGCGGTCGTTTTCGATGTCGTCTTGGAGCAGCTTCACCCCAAGATGGTCGGGGTCATAGGCCTCGCCGCGGTCGTAGAAGACCTCGGTGTTGGGGCCGCAAGGGCCTTCCCCGATTTGCCAATAATTGCCTTCTAAGGGGATGAGGTGATCGGGCTTAACGCCTTGCTCCTGCCAATACTTGAAAGCCTCGAGGTCAGAGGGGTTATAGGTAATGTAAAGCCTATCGATGTCCATCGCGAACCACTTCGGCGACGTCAATATCTCGATGGCGAAGGCGATGACCTCCTTGCGGAAGTAATCCCCGATTGAGAAGTTGCCGAGCATCTCGAAGAAGGTGTGGTGCCTGGCGGTGTGGCCGACGTTTTCGATGTCGTTGGTCCTGATGGACTTCTGGACGTTGACTATCCGCCGGCACGGCGGGACCTCGGTCCCATCGAAATACTTCTTAAGCCCGGTGACCCCGGCGTTGACCCAAAGAAGCGATTTGTCGCCCTCGGGGATGAGGGAGACGCCTTTGACGTAATGGTGGCCTTTCGACTCGAAGAAATCGATCCACATCTGCCGGATCTGGTTCCCGGTTAATCTTTTCATGTTTGCCTTTTCTCCTTGTTGGGTGAAGGAACGCCTGTTTTCGGCGCGGTACCATCCTTCTTCGCCCCGATATGGGGGCGCGCTTTCTTTTCCCTTATATCGCTAGGGGTGGGCGGCGGCATTGCCCGCGTAAGGGGGAGTGGCAAATTCCCGATGCGGCGATATCATAGCCTTCGCTTTAAGCGAAAGGAAGCATTTTCTTCCCCGCTTGCCCATTGGCTTGGGCAATCGCGGTTCTCTTTAAACCATGGCTGGAGCTTAAGGACGTCGTTGGAGTGGGAGCATTCGACCTCGATTCCCGTCTGAAGGGAGCTACTGACCTTGATGGTCCCGTTAAGCGGCTCGACGTGGGAGCTATCCTCCCAGCTGCCAAGGCTAGTCACGTAAACCCGGTCGGTGTATTCGGCGATCCGGTCGATGGCCTCCTGGGCTGGGAAGCTATGCTTCGGGTTGGTGGCGTATTCCTGATTGCCCGCGCAGCAGCAGACGCAGACGATGTCGGGCTTGATTTCCGAAAGAAGCAACTCCCCGGAAGCCGTGTAGGAGCCATGGTGGCCGGCCTTGAAGAGGTCGACCTCGGGAAGGTCGTGGGTGGTGGCGAGGCTATACTCGCAATATTCCTCGGCGTCGCCGGTGAAAAGGAAGCTATGCTCCCCTTGGCGGAGCAATAAGCACACCGAGCAGTCGTTTTGGGCGCTGAAGCCGGATTTGGTGAAATCGGCGTTTAGCCCCTTTAGCTCGGCCGAGGTGTGGTCGTAGAAATAGGTGTAGAGGACGTCGAGGTATACCCCTTCCCCCAAATCGATGGTGTAAACCTCCTCGCCGGAGGCAAATAGCTCCTTGACCGTCTGCCAACTCGCCCCATTGCCTATCGCGTATTCCCTCGCCTCGCGGTAATCCTCGTAAATCGCGGTCGCGTCGTTATCAGAAGGCAAAGGCTCGGCGTTATCGTAGACGGCGCTGCCGCCGTCATCGTAGTAGGCGAAGTCGATGATGCTGCCGATTTCGTAATGGTAGAGGATCCCATCCCTCCCGCCCGGGGCGGAGGAAGAGGAATTGCCGACGAAGCCGGCGATGTGGTCTTGGTGGGCGTGGGTGGCGAAGACGTATTCGAGTTTGCCATCCTCGACTAAGGGGTCGAGATAGCTTTCGATGGCCGAGGCCGAGTTTTTCCGGCTCCCGGCGTCGATTAGGATGTCGTTGTCCCCAGCTTGGATGTAAACCGAGTCGCCGGTGTTGGCGTTGCCAAGCTCAAGGAAATGGATCTCTAGCGGCCCATACTCCAATACCGGCGAGCTTAGCGAAGGGCTCTTTGAGCTTTCTTCGGTTGGGCTAGAGGCGCCATCAGATTCGCCTACGCTCACCACATCCCAAAATAGGTGGCATGAGCTTAATCCAAGCAAGCATCCGATCCCTAGTAGCAAGGTCAAACCACGCTTCATATCATCTCCTCCTTATAAATCGCGAGTTGCAAATCAATTCAGTCTCAATCGATTCTTTCCTTTCCCCTATATACTTCCTCGATTATACCAGATCCCATTAGGACATCCCCGTCGTAGATGGCGGCGATCTGCCCGGGGGTGACCGATGACACGCCCTGTTCGTAGGTCAGTCTTATCCGCTCACCCTCAAAGGCCAAATGGGCCCTTTGGTCGGGTTGGCGGTAACGGAACTTGACCCCGTAATCGCCCTCTTCCCTTTCCCCGATCCAATTGACCTCGCCAAGAAGGCAGGAATCGCTTATAAGCAGGTGCTTTTGACTTGGGTGAGCGACGTAGAGGATGTTGTTGGCCACGTCTTTGCGGTAAACGAAGAAGGCCCCTTCCTCATCCCCTTTGACCCCGCCGACGCCAAGCCCCTTATGCTGGCCGATCGTGTAATAAAGGACGCCCATATGCTCCCCGACGACCTTCCCGCTCGCCCCGTCGACTATCTTCCCCGGGGTGGCCGGGAAGTAGTTATGGAGGAACTCGCGGAAGTTCCTTTCCCCGATGAAACAGACGCCGGTCGAGTCCTTTTTGTCCATGACCGAGGAGAGCCCAAGCTCGTGGGCGAGGCGCCTGACCTCGCTTTTTTCCGTTTCCGCTAGGGGGAAAAGGCAGCTATCGATTTGAGGCTCGCTAAGCTGGGCGAGGAAATAACTTTGGTCCTTTTTCCCGTCTAGCGCCTTTTTGATGTGGACGTGGCCATTGCGGACACTCTTCCCGGCGTAATGCCCCATCGCGATCTTGCCAAAGCCACTCGCGAAGGCGAATTTGAGGAAGGAATCGAACTTGATGTACTTATTGCAGAAGACGTCGGGGTTCGGAGTCCTCCCCTTTTTGTATTCGGAAAGGAAATAGGAGAAAACCGAATCCCAGTATTCCTTGACGAAGTCGACGCGCAATAGCTTTATCCCAAGCTTTTCGGCGGCCTTGAGTGCATCTTGGTAATCGGCCTCCTGCGGGCATTGGGGGGAGTTGACATTCGGGTTGCCGAGGTAATCGGAATTGGCCAAGGAATCCCAATTCCGCATAAAGGCCCCGGTCACGTCGTGCCCTTGTTTCAAAAGCAAATAGGCGGAAACGGCCGAATCGACGCCGCCGCTGAAGCCAAGAAGCACCTTCATCGGAAAAGCTCCTTGGAATCGAGAATAAGGGTGAAAGGCCCCTTGTTGAGGAGCCTAACGTCCATATCGGCCCCGAAGACGCCTTCTTTGACCTTGGCCCCCTCGAGGCGGAGCAAGGCGTTGAACCGCTCATAAAGGGGTTTTGATTCCTCCCCTTTAAGCGAATTGACGAAGCTTGGGCGGTTGCCTTCCTTAACCGAGGCGAGCAAGGTGAATTGGCTAATTGAAAGAATTTCCCCACTCACCTCAGAAAGGGAGAGGTTGGTCTTCCCCTGCGCGTCGGGGAAAAGGCGGAGGCGGGCAATCTTATGGGCCATTTTGGCCAATATGGCCTCCTCGTCCCCTTTTTCGAAGCCGACGAAAATCAAGAACCCCTTCCCGATTTCCGAGACGACCTCGCCCTTAATGGAAACGGAAGCCCCGTCGACTAGCTGCAAAACGGCTTTCATTTGACGTATTCGTAGACGATGGGGCGCTTCTTCGGCTCTTCATCGCCGTATTCAAAGGCTTGCTCGATGCCCTTGATGGCTTCCTCCATCCCTTCCTTGTCGGTGTGGGCGTAGGCCAAGACCTCGCCCTCTTTGGCGTATTCGCCGACCTTTTTGCATAAGACGATCCCGGCGGCCATGTCGATTTTATCCTCTAATGTCGCCCTGCCGGCCCCTAGCTGCATCGCCTTCACCCCGATTGAAAGCGAATCGATCCGCTTTATGTAGCCAGCGCGGCTCGCCCTAACCGGGACGATGTGCTTGGCAAGCGGGAACTTATCAGGGTCATCGATATAGCTTGGGTCTCCGCCTTGGGCGGCGACCATCTCGCGCAGCTTGGTTAATCCTTTGCCGGAACGAAGCGCCTCCTCGATCTTTTCCTTGCCCTCCTCCAAAGTAGAGGCGAGCTTAGCCTGGCAAAGCAATATCCCCCCGGCGTAGACGCAAAGCTCATGGAGGTCCTCGGGCCCCTCGCCCTTAAGCGCGGCGATGGCCTCCTTCACCTCAAGGGCGTTCCCAACCGCCTTCCCAAGCGGCTCGTCCATGTCGGTGATGATGGCCCTTGTGTCGCGGGAGAGGCTATCGCCGATGTCGACCATCGTCTTGGCCAGCTCGCGGGCGGATTCTAGGGTTTTCATGAAGGCCCCCGAGCCGAATTTAACGTCGAGGAGGATGGCGTTGGCCCCCGAGCAAAGCTTCTTGCTCATGATGGAGGAGGCGATAAGGGGGATCGACTCCACCGTCCCGGTGACGTCGCGGAGGGCGTAAAGCTTCTTGTCGGCCGGGTCGATGTCGGCGGTTTGCCCGATGATGGCGATGCCGATGCGCCTAACCTGCTGCTTGAACTCATCCTCGCTTAGGTTTATCCGCATCCCGGGTATCGACTCCAGCTTATCAAGCGTCCCGCCCGTATGCCCAAGCCCGCGGCCGGACATCTTGGCCAAAACCGCCCCACAGCTGGCCACCAAAGGCCCGAGGACGAGGGACGTCTTGTCCCCGACCCCGCCGGTGGAGTGCTTATCGACCTTGACCCCGGGGACGTCGCTTAAATCGACTTTCTCCCCCGAATCGCGCATATGCTTGGTCAAATAGGCGATCTCCTCCTTGTCCATCCCGACGAAGAGGATGGCCATCAAAAGGGCGCTGGCTTGGTAATCGGGTATCTCCCCTTTGGAGTAGCCGTTAACGAAAAAGGCGATCTCCTCCTCGCTAAGCTTCCCCCCGTCCCTTTTCTTCTCGATTATGTCAACTGTCCGCATGTTTTTTCCTTTCCCCCACATTATAGGATAAATCACCCCCTTTTGGTGGTGGGAATATGGGCAAAGTAGGGATAAAATCAAGTGGATGGGCGAATTTGAGGAATCACTAGGCTATCTTGGGGCGGAGCGCGACCTCTTGCTTAAGGCTTTGGAGAAGGGGGAGCAAAACAAAATCGCCATCCTCGACGAAAGGCTATACGGAGAAGAGGAGGCTAAGCGACGCTTTCCCTTCCTAACCCCAGACCCCAACGTCAAAGGCGGCTTCTCCTATGACGCCTCCATCAAGCTCGGGGCAAGCCTAAGCTATTTCGCCGGGGCCTTTTCCATCCAAGACCCCTCCAGCGCCTTGCCTGCGGCATTGCTATCCCCGCTTAGAGGCGAGCGCGTCCTCGACATGTGCGCCGCCCCCGGGGGCAAATCGATCCAAATCGCCCTTGCTATCGGCGATTCGGGCCTATTGATCGCCAACGACAAAAGCCACTCGCGCGCCCTTTCCCTTTCTAGCAACCTCGAACGGATGGGGTTAGGCAACGCCATCGTGACCTGCTTCGATCTGCTTCGCGATTCCCCTTTCCCAAGCGGCTATTTCGACGCCATATTGCTTGACGCCCCCTGCTCCGGGGAGGCGATGTTTAGAAAAGACGAAGAGGCCAGGCGCGATTGGAGCCTAGCCAAGGTAAGTAGCTGTGCCCAAACCCAAGCGAGTCTGCTTGAGGTGGCCGCCAAATTGCTTCGGCCCGGGGGCAGAATGGTCTACTCGACCTGCTCGTTTGCCTACGAGGAGGACATCGGGATGGTGAAGGGCTTCCTTTCCCGCCATAGCGATTTTCGTCCCCTTTGCCCGATAAGCGACGAAAGGATCTTCCGCCACGCCGATTTCCCCGAGGCCGCCTATTGCCTCCCGCACCGCTACCCGGGCGAGGGACAATTCGCCTGTTTGCTTATAAAAGAGGGAAACGAAGAAAGGCGGAACCCGCGCCTAAGCAAAACCCAAATCTCGAGCAAAGCCAAGGAAAGGCTATCCGCCCTCGGGCTAGCTTCTTATTCCTTCGCCAGCAACCAGGAGGCCATCTACGCCTGCAGCCAGCCCTTCCCGGTAAGCCGGTTCATAAGATACGGCTACCAGGCCCTGCTTTTGCCCCGCTTCGAGCCAAGCAACGGGGTCAAGCGCCTTTTGCCGAAGCTGACCCTAAGCGAAAAGGAGGCGATCCTTTTCCTGCAAGGGCAGGAATTGCCCATGCCCGGGGAAGGCTATGTCTGCGCCTATTATGCCGCTTTGCCTCTTGGAATCGGCAAGCTCGGCAACGGGAAGATGAAAAACCGCCTGCCCAAGGGGCTTAGGCGGCGTTTTGCTAAGGAAGAGCTCATTTAGCCCCGTCGTTAAGCGAGAAAAGCGATAATACCCCGATCGCGAGGACGCAGGCGGATACCCCCAAGGAACATCCCCCAAGCGTGGCGGAGGCAAAGCCGACCCAGATGCCGATGGAAAGGCCAGCGTAAACCGCCCCAACCGAGCAAACGAAGATGGCGGATATTAGCCGCCACCCCTTCCTTTCTAGCCGCGACATCAGGAATAAAGAAAAACCCAACGCGGAAAGGCAAATGACCCCATAGGGGATACCATATGCTAGGCTTAAAGGAAGGCGGTCCCCCTCTATCCCATAAAGGCAATAGATGAGGCAAACCAAGACGGCAAGCGAGGCGATGGAAACCGCCGAGCAGCCGGTTTTGAATAGCCCGAAGCTTTGTTTCCCCTCTTCCCTATTCATCCGTCGATCCTCTCTAGGCAAAGCGATTCGCCTTTGGGGAGCTTTTCCTTTTGCCGGTTGGCCTGGTAATACTCCGCGTCAAGCTGAAGCAGCCTCGCCCTTTCCGCGGCGATCGCCTTTTGCGCCTTCTCGGCGTAGGCAACGGTCGAAAGCCCCTCGTAATCGGAAGGCAAATCGGCTTTGAAGAAGGAAAGCAAGACGAGGTGGCGCCTATCCAAATCGCCGGAAAGGAGCCTCTCGGTGCCGGAAATGGCAAAGGGGAGCAAAGGGGCCTTGATGCGGAAGGCGATTTTGAATGACCCGGGATGGAAGGGAAGAAGGGTCGCGAAGGCCTCGCCCTTGGCCCTCGTCCCCTCGGGGAAGATGACGTAGCTTAGCCCCGTCCCCTTCATCCGCCTCTCGGCCTCCTTGAAGACGGCGATGGCCTGGCGCGGGTCCTCGCGGTCGAGGAAAAGCCCGTCGATGGCCTTGAAAACCCGCCCGACGAGGGGGATCTTCCTCACCTCCTTCTTGCCAACGAAGCTTATGGGCTCCTTCGAAAGCGCGATTAAGGCGATGACGTCGCAAACCGCCACGTGGTTGCCGTAGATGAGGCAGCCGCTTGGCCGGGAGAGGAATTCGCCATACCCCTTCACCTTGAAATCGATTCGCAGGTGCTTGGCGACCTTGAGGATGAGCGCGCGCAGCCTGGCGTAGCGCAAGCTAAGGGGGTAGCGCTCCGGATGGCGCGAATAAGGCAAGATGATCCGGAAGTAATCGAGGATGAGCCGGGGGAGGAGGCAGGTTACGAGCCTCGCCCACTTAAGGAATCTTTTCACGTTGAAAAGGATACCACCAAAAGCGGCCCCAAATCACCAAAGAAGCGAAACAGGCAAACTAGGGGATGGGATTGATCTCCTCAACCTCGCTTACGATGAGCAGCCCGATCTCCTTGTCCATCTCCAGCCGGCCCTTCAAAACGATGGAGGAGCCGGGCTTGGCGGTGAAGAAGCAGCTGCCTTTGGAAAGGGGGCAGCGGACGGGGAAGGAAAAGACGCCGTATCTCCCGCCCTGCTCGGGGATGACGCGGTCGACCTCGACGAGGCGGACGTTGGATTCGGAAAGCGGGCCAAGCCGCCCGGAGAGGAAAACTGATGAAAGCATAGCCAAAAGGCCTCCTATTGATGTTATATCGGGCAGCTAGAAGATCCCCCGCGCTCTATCAAGGCAAGCAGACGACTAGCGACGAGCGGCCCGGGGCAGCCGCGTCGTCGACCCGGGACGATCCGGGATTCCCCTTGTGGTCGAATAGGACCGTGGAAGGGGCGTTAAGGTGAAAGCAAATGGGTTTTGGGGAGGGGTTTATGAAGTATTCAAGCCCCTTGCGCGGCGCGATGAGGTTCGCGTCTACGAAATAGACGTGGAGGGCGTCATCGACGTCGGTTATGTCGACGGCGGTGAATATGACCCGGGGGTCATAGACGTGGAGGAAGCGGCTTTGGCGCCGGAACTTGGCGTAATTCCTGAAATAATCATACATCCATTTTCTCTTCCCCAAAAGGGAATAGGAGAATTTGTTGTAGTGGTCGCCTTTGTTGTAGGTGTTGTCCTCGCCCCACTTCGAGGCGCCGATCTCCTGCCCGGCGTGGATGAAGGGGACGCCGAAGCTTAAAAGGATGGTCGAGTTGGCCAGGCAGACAAGATCGAGCTTCTCCTGCTCGGAAAGGTCGCCCCGCTGGGCGGAAAGGTAATCGAAGAAGGTGGCGTTGTCATGGCATTCGACGTAGTTGATCGATTGCCTAGCGTCGAGGAAATGGGGGCCGACGATGAAATCGACGCAAGAGCCCACCAAGGCGTTTTTGAAAGGCTGCATCGCCTCGAGGTCGCCTTTGAAGTAGGCCTTCATCTTCTCCCGGTAGAAGTCGTTGAAGAAGCCAACGCCGGGGAGAAGCTGGTAATTGCCCATGTGGGCGAGCGGGCAATTGACCTCCCCGCCCATGTTCCACCCTTCGCCATAGACGACGAAGCTTGGGTCCTTCCGCTTCGCCCGCCTCTCGACGAGCTTGATGGTCTCGGCGTCCAAAATGCCCATCAGGTCGAAGCGGAACCCGTCGATGCCGTATTCGTCTTGCCAATAGGCGCAGCAATCGAGGATCATCTTCCTGACCATGAGCCTCTCGGAGGCGAGGTCGTTGCCGCATCCCGAGGTTTGGGCCATCTTGCCCGACCTCCTCTTGCGGAAATAGTAATTGGGGACGACCCGCTCGAAGACGGAGAACTGGTATTCGTAGACGTGGTTGTAGACGACGTCCATCACGGCCCTAATCCCCTTCCGGTGGAGCGCCTTAACGAGGGTTTTGAGCTCTTTTATGCGCGAATAGGGGTCATCGGGGTCGGTCGCGTAAGACCCCTCGGGGACGAAATACTGGGCTGGGTCGTATCCCCAGTTATAGGAGGAATCGGGGTTAAGCTCGTCGACGGTCTGGTAGTCGTAGATCGGCAAAAGCTGGAGGTGGGTGATGTTAAGGGAGCTAAGGTAATCAAGCCCGGCCGGAAGCCCGTCTTTGGTTTTCCTCTTTTCCTCGGATAGCCCAAGGAACTTGCCCTTGGCCTTGATGTCGGTATAGGAGGAGATGGTCAAATCGCGGACATGGCCCTCGTAGATGATCGCGGAGGTCGGGGAATCGAGGACGGGGAGGCATTCCCGGCCGAGGGCGTCCCCGGTTTTGGAAAAGTCGATGACGTAGGAGACGCGCCCATTGGCCCCGCTTGATTTGGCGTAAGGGTCGGTCGATTTGCGCTCGATTTCGCTATTGACGATCGAATAAACGTATTCATAGCCCTCGTAATCGCCTTTTAGCTTGGCCCGGTAGACGCCCTTCTCCGTCCTTTCCATCACCTGCAACAGCCAATTCTCATCGCCCCTTTTCCTATAAAGCAAAGAGCACTTCGAGGCCAAGGGGGCCCAAAGGGCGAAGCGGGTCTCCTGCTTGGAGTAGGTGAAGCCGAGGTCGTCCCCGGCGTAATAGAAATCGGATTCGAAATTGGGAAACTCAGTCGCCTCGGAGACGTCTAGCGGGATGGCCCCAAACTGCGGGAAGACAAGGAAATAGCTATGCCCGAGCTCTAGCGGCCTCGGAAGAGTGTATTCAAGCGAGGCGAGCTGAGGCATGGTTTGGGTGATGCTCGGATGGAGGACGCCGCTTTTGACGTCGTCGATGAGCAGCACCGGCTCAAGGCGCTCGAAGGGCAAGGCCGAGAAAACGACAAGCCTAATGGCGTCGGGCCTGATCAATTTGGCTTGGATATAGGAATCGCGCATCGGGTGACCTCTATTTTGCTTGCAAGGAGAAACTTACCCAAAAGTAAGGCAAAAGACAAGGGTTATCCCTCGTCCAAGGCCACGGCGAAGGCCAAGGAGGCGTCGTGGCTAAGCGAGCATTCTAAGCGCCGGCCTTGGTAAGATGCGTAAATCGCCCCGCTTTCCTCGCTTTGAATCTCGATGTTCTTGAATCCGGCCTTCATGCCTAGCCCCAAAGCCTTCATCACCGCCTCCTTAAGGGCGAACCGCCCGCCGAGGAACTCGGTTTTGTTGGGGGAGACAAGGTAGGCGGAAAACTCGCTCTCAGTCAAAATCGCCTTGGCCAATTCCGGTTTGATCCGGCTTAAATCGACGATGTCGCAGCCGATCCTCATCCTTCGCCCTCGACCGAATGGACCAAGACCTTGTTGCCCTTGGTCGAGTTGGGGTTGGCCCCATCGGCCGCCACGATCCCCTCCTGCTGGAGGCGGCGCATGATCTTGCCCCCGCGGGTGAAGCCGACGGAGAAGTCGCGCTGGATCTGGGAGATGGAGCAGTATTCGCGGGCCATGATGGCCGTTTTGATCATTTGGTATTTCTCCTCGTCGCTCGCGGCCTTCAAATCGGCGGCCGAGGGCATCGCCTGGGCGGCGGCTTCCTCCTCGACTGCCTCATCGTCATCGAGGTTAAGGAACTCGGGGTCGAAATGCTGGGCCTGCTGCTGCTTCACCCATCCGGCGACCGCCCTCATCTCGCCCGGATCGACCATGCAGCCCTGGCAACGGGCCAATTGCTTCCTTAGCACCTGGGGGCAATCGACGAGCATGTCGCCATGGGGGGCGAGCTCCTCGGCCCCGGCGCAGCCTAAGATGGTCTGCGAGTCGATGGTGTTGGCGACCATCAGGGCGACGTGGACGGGCAGATTGGCCTTGATGGTGCCGGTGATGACCTTGACGTCGGGGCGCTGGGTGGCGACGATGAGGTGGATGCCGCAGGCCCGGGCTTTCTGGGCAAGACGAAGCACATAGCTCGAGACGTCTTTGCATTGCTCGTTCAAATCGGCATATTCGTCGATGATGACGACGATATAGGGCATTTTGGCGACGTGGGCGTATTCGCAATAGTCGCGGTTGAACTCGTCGATGTCGTTGACCATCGCCTTCTCGAACACCTTATAACGCCTATCCATGAGGTCGCAAAGCTTCTTGAGGGCGTTCCTCGCCTGGGAGGGCTCTTTGAGGATCGGGCAAAGAAGATGGGGGATGTCGGCGATTTTGGAGAAGGAGACGGTTTTCGGGTCGATGAGGACGAAGCGGACCTGCTCGGGGCGGTAACGCATCAATATGGCCATGATCATCGAGGAGATGAAAACCGATTTGCCAGACCCGGTAGTCCCGGCCACCAGCATATGGGGGAAGCTCGTCAAATCGGCCCCAAGGACCTTCCCGTCGATGTCCTCGCCAAAGGGGACGATTATGCCCTTGTCCTTTTTCGGGAGTCGCTCATTGACCTCCTTGAAGGAGACGATGCGGGAGGTCGAGTTGATCACCTCGAGGCCCGAGGTGATCTTGCCCGGGACGATCTCGGAGAAGCGGACCGAGACGCCGCCAAGGCGCAAGGCGACATCGTTCATGTACTTGGAAAGGCTCGAAACCGAGACGTCGCGGTCGGTGGCGACATCGAAGCGGGTGACCGAGGGGCCGATCTTATGCCCCACCACCTTAGCCCCGGCCCCAAGGTCGAGGAAGGTTTGGTTGATGATCTCGGTCCGCTGCTCGCATTCGTTCTCAAGCTCGGCCTCGCGCTCAGGGTCGTTGCCGTATTCCTTCAATAGGCTTTCGGGGGGAAGCGAATACGGGGGCCAGGGGGTTTCTGGTTCGAAAAGGCTTTCCTCATCGTCGCCATTTGCCGGGGCGCTTTGGGCGTTAACGGGCGAGGGGGCGGGCGAAGGCACGGGAGAAGGGGCAACGACGGGCTCAGGTTCCTTTTCAAGCGAAAGATCGGGGGCGAAATCCTCCGGCTTAGGGAAGCTCACCTCCTCGATGATCGGCTCGGGGCGATCTTCCTGAGTGAGGAAAGTCGGCTCGGCAAGCCTTTCCACGGGTTGGTCGTTTATAGCAGATGGCAAAGGATCCCTTGCCTGCTCAGCCGGGGCGAAAGAAGGATTCGAAGGCGATAAAACCGGGGTCGCCGCGACCCCCAAATCGGGTGAGGGGGATGGTTGGGGGCGCCTAGGGAATTCGGCGGTGTTGCGCCGAAGCGGGTTGTCGACCCGCTCCTCGGGCGCTTCCTCGGGCTCGGGCTCGACGACGAGGTGGACCGGGGGCTCGCTGACGTGGGTTGGGGTGAAATGGGCTTCCTGAAGGCCGCTAAGGCGGGCCTGACCCTTTTTGACGAACTCGGGGGAGATGGTCGGCACCTCCTGGGGGCCGACGTCGGCAAGGCGGCCGAGGCTATTGACGTTTCCCCGCCTCAAAGGCAGGCTCGCCTCCCCCGCCGGCTCGAAGCGGAAGCCGCTTAGGGGGTTGTCGACCTTGGTGTCGTAGGAAAACGAATCGTCGATGTCCTCGGGGGCGATGTAGGG
>JADINA010000037.1 GCA_017694295.1 Candidatus Alloenteromonas pullistercoris
GAGAAGAGGGTGGCCGAGGAAAAACCCAAAAAGCCCGGCAGGCCGAAATACATCCCCGGCCCCGACCATCCATGGAGAAAGTTCGTCATCAAGAAGAAAAAGGGGTAGAAACAAATTACCGGATAATGACAAGAGCCTCCTATGGTATAGGTTCAAACTATATCGTGAGAGGCTTCTTTTATTTGTTGATGAAAATTTCGAAATAGCAGGTGAACCTAGCTCAAAAGTAATACGAAGATTTTGGTTACTCCCGATGTCGGAGAAAATGTCGGAGAAAATGTCGGAGAAAAATCCGTCGAAGACAAACTGATTGCTTTGATAAGAGACAATCCACATATATCCCAAAGGGAGATGGCTGCTGCAATAGGAAAGACGGCAAAAACTGTAGAGAGGATAATTAAATCGTCTGAAAGAATAAAACGCTCTGGTCCTGACAGGGGAGGACATTGGGAAATAGTTGATAAAAAGGAAGATTAAGCTCGATTTTGTACTTTGAACGCGTTCGTTTATTGGTTCTAAGGGCATTTAAGGCTTTTTCCAAACGCATCATTGAAAACTATGCCGACTCGTTCGGCATTTTCTTTTTTCCCGCCTCCAATTTTGCCCTATCCATTATTCCCTATCATCCGTCAACCAAATGCGGGTATAATCTTTTTCTGGAGGTGACTCTATGGCTTTTTATGAGGTAATACGCTACGAAGGAGCCGGGCTTGATTGGCTTTTAGCCAAGCATCCCGTCGACGAGTTCAACAACAAGTCGAAGCTCATCGTATCCCCCGGGCAAATCGCCCTTATCGTCCATTCGGGTAAAATCGAGAAAATATGCGAGGAAGGGTCTTATAAGATCGATTCCGAGCTTCTTCCTTTCCTAAAAGGCTTCGTCAAGGCTTTCCATGGCGGGGCCAATCCCTATCCGATCGAGATATACTTCGTCAACAAAAAACTTAAGCTTGACATGCGCTGGGGCACAAGTGACCCGCTTAAGCTAATCGATCCCAAATACCAAATCCAAATCAACGTCCGGGCCCGGGGGCAAATCGGCATCCGCCTTTCCTCCTACCAGTACTTCTTCCAAACGCTGGTTGGGACCCTTTTGAAGGGCTCTTGGCTTTCCTTCTCGGTCGTCCAGGACTTCTTCCGCGGCAAGATCAACCAATCGGTCAAGAAGAACCTCACCTCTTTCATCCTCAACAACAAAGTCACCTTCTTCGAAATCGATTTGCATATCGACGAGATCCAAAAGCTGCTTGAAGCGGAGTGGAAGGAGGAGTTCGCCCATTTCGGGTTCGACCTCATCAATCTGAGCATCGAGTCCATCAACGTCCCAGACGGCGATTTGGCCCGCCTCAACGAGATCCTCCACAAGAAAGCCGAATACGAGCAGCTTGGCGACAAGGCGTATCGGACGACCCGCGGCTACGACGTCTTGGAAGCCGGGGCTGAGAATAACTCCTCAGCCGGCATGATCATGGGCGTCGGCTTGGGCGGGGAGATGGCGGGGGCCGCTTCCGGCGCCTCGATAATCCCGCCGATGGGAAGCGGCGAAACGGCGAAGGAAAAATGCCCCAAATGCGGCCATGAAGTCGAAAAGGGCGCGAAGTTCTGTCCCAATTGCGGCGAGCGCCTTTCCCTTACTTGTCCCAAATGCGGGCAAGCTGTATCGCCCAATATGAAGTTCTGCCCCAATTGCGGAGCCCCAATGAAGGAGGAGGGCAAATGAATAAACTAAAAATCGCCTTTATCTGCGAATTCCTGATCATCCTTTCCGTCGTCATCGCCGTCCCTTTCATGCTCAACAACGACTTCTCGCTGACCGAGGGCATCGGCTACTACATCGCCGCCAAGGTCATAATCGGATTGCTACTTTTGGCTTCTTCCGGCTATGCCTTCTTCCATAGCGGACCAACCGGCTCGAACACCGTCTTGGTCGTCACCGCCGCCCTTTTCCAGCTAATCCCCATGGGGATCCGCTACATGCTCCTTGCCTTGCTGCCGGGCGCCGACATCTGGTCGATCGTCATCATCGCCGCCACCTTGCTCATCTATTGCGGCCTCTTCTTTGGGCTTGCGTTTATGGACAAGAAGATGGCGGACCGAGACATCGTCTCGGCCGGGCACGAAATACCCGTCGCCGAGGAGAAGGTTATTCTTAACGATGAGGAGGAAGGCAAATGAGCAGCCATAACGAATGCCCAAACTGCGGTTACGATTTCGCCTCCAACGACCGCGTTTGCCCCTATTGCGGCACCTCCAACCCGCTTTACGTGGCCCCGACTACCCCAGCCCCAGTCGCGAACCCGACCCCGAGCTACGTCCCGCCAACGCAACAAAAGAAAAAGGAGAGTGGCGTCAACTGGGTCATCTTCATCGTCTTGCTCATCTTCATCTGGCCGGCCGCCATCGTCTATCTCCTTGTCTGCCTTGATAAGTAAAAGGTGGAATAAGGAAGAAGAGGGTGATAATATAGCGGCGCTGTCGCTATAGCTCAGCTGGACAGAGCGACCGCCTCCTAAGCGGTAGGCCGGAGGTTCGAATCCTCTTAGCGACGCCATTGAAAAGTCATGCCTGCATTGCCTTCAAGCATTGCAGGTTTTCTTTTTTCGCAAAACCTTGCCGCTTACTGGCTTTTTGCGCGAAAAAAGCCCAATTTGCATGGGCTTAAGATTGGCAAATTATCCTTATAAGCTGCCTTCGACGGAGGCGACGGGCAAAATGAACATCCCGCCTTTTATCGATTTGAAGTTCCCGGTTGCTTCGCGGATCGTTTCCTTCAACGCCTCGACCTTGTCATCGTCGATCACGACGAAGAGGGTGATGTTGCCGGAAGGGAGGTCATCGACCATCGAGGAGAGGGAAATGGCCCCCGAGGTCGAGTCGTCGAATTTGGGGAGGACGTGGTGGAGGCCGCTTGTGGGGATGACGGTCCCGTTATAGCCTTCTTGTGATAGAAGGCGAAGCAGGTCTTCGGTGGCCGGGACGTTATCGAGAATCGCGAATAGCAGTGTTTTCATTTTTCGCCTCCTAGGTGGCGGTGTAATATTACCACAGCTTGGGCCGATTGGTGGGCCATAAGCTTAAGGAGAAGACTATGATTAGGATATACGTTAAGGATTATGGGGCCATGAGCTTCGATTTGGATTGGAAAAACGCCCCCAACACCTGCGCCAATTTCGTCTATGTCGCCAGAAGCGGGGACTATGCGGGAACCGTGTTCCACCGCATCATCAAGGGATTCATGATCCAAGGGGGCGCCCTCAAAAACGGGAAAAGCCTTGGGTATTCCATTAAGGGCGAATTCAAAAGCAATGGGGTCGATAACCAGTTAAAGCACGTCCGGGGCGTCATCTCGATGGCCAGAACCAACGTCAAGGATTCGGCCACCACCCAGTTTTTCATCGTCCATAAGGACTCCCCGCATCTTGATGGGGAATACGCGGCTTTTGGCATGATGAAAGACGGCTTCGACGTCTTGGACAAACTGGCCTCGCTGCCGACCGATTGGTACGACCAACCCCATCCGCTTCCGGTAATTGAAAAAATCGAGGTGATCGATGAACCGGAGAAAGCGGTGGAGAAGATCCAATAGCCGCTTTCCTGCCTCGTTAAGCCGACAACATTCCAATGTAAGCATCATGGTGCCCTTTTCGAAGAAAAGATGTTGACTTGGGTCGGCAAGGTATATAAGATACGAAACGCGCCTAAAAGCGCGTAAGTATCCTTGGGCCTTTAGCTCAGCTGGGAGAGCGCCTCCATGGCATGGAGGAGGTCGTGGGTTCGAGCCCCATAAGGTCCACCATATTGAAAGCAATGGTTTGATACAGCAAAACGGCTGTTCAAACCTTTTTTTGCGCCAAAATTAACAAAATTAAGGATATTTTTAACATAAGTTGAGCATAAGCAACTTAATATCCTATTCTCTAATAATGAAGTTTTAACTCGTGATTTTGCGCTAAAAACTTTTTATCCTTTTTGAGAAAAAATCTCGTCAAAGTTCCACGAAAATATCGAAATTTAACCTTGTTTATGTTGAATTACTGATAACCATTTGAGGTGACCATATGTTTGATTATGCTAAAAAGATTAGAGAATACCGTGAAAGAAAATGCTTAGGCAGTGCGAACGAATTAAACTGGCGCGAACTTTTCTTGTGTTCTATTAGGCTTACGAGCTAGTAGAAGGGGAAGTGGTGGAGAAAAAGATAAATTGCTATTATGTAAAGTGTTCTCTTACTAAATCCATATCGCAAAAGCATCTAGAAAAGGAGAAAGAAGACATGAGATTAGTAAACAAGATATTAGTTACCTTGGGAATATTCGCTGGTGCAGTGTCCTCAATGACTCTTACTTCATGTGGTCCTCAAGAAGAAGAACATATACATACATTTGCTGAGGAATGGACGCATGATGATACACATCACTGGCATGAAGCTACCTGCGAACACACAGGGGAAAAGGACGGCTATGCTGAACATACATGGGATAGTGGTGAAGTTACCACTGAGGCACCTTGTACTACACCAGGAGTAACCACTTATACCTGTACGGTGTGTGATGCTACTAAGACTGAACAAACCAATGCAACTGGGCATACTTTCTCTAGTGAGTGGACTTCAAACGAAACACACCATTGGCACAAGTGTATCAACTGCGACGAGATAAGCGGCAAAGCGGAACATTCGTATAATGCGGACGGCGTTTGCGTGTGCGGTTATAGGGCTATACCCGAAGAGACTCTCCCTACTACGTGGAATGAACTTATGCAAGAGGGTAACGAAAAGTATCAGGCAGTCGTCATTAAAACATTGAACGACCATTTGCTCGAAGATATGCTGTATAAAACACTTAGTAATAATTACGATCTAAATTGCGTTCAAATCGATCAATGGGAAGTCGTTGATAGCGATAAAAACGGTATTATCGATTGCATAAAACTACATTTCTTCTATGAGAATGCAATAATTT
>JADINA010000038.1 GCA_017694295.1 Candidatus Alloenteromonas pullistercoris
GATGGACGCCGCCATCCTCGTCGTCTCCGCCGCCGACGGCGTCATGCCGCAAACCCGCGAGCACGTCCTTCTTGCCCGTCAGGTCGGCGTCCCGCAGATCCTCGTCTTCCTCAACAAGACCGATATGGTCGATGACCCCGAGCTCATCGACTTGGTCGAGATGGACGTCCGCGACCTCCTCAACAAGTACGAGTTCCCGGGCGATGAGGTCCCCGTCATCAAAGGCTCCGCCAAGAAGGCCTGCGACGCCACCAGCCTCGACGATCCGGCCTGCAAGCCCATCCTCGAGCTCCTCGACGCCCTCGACACCTACATCCCCGATCCGGTCCGCGACAACGACAAGCCCTTCCTTCTCCCGATCGAAGACGTCATGACCATCTCCGGCCGTGGCACCGTCGTCACCGGCCGCGTCGAGCGTGGCATGATCAAGATCAACGACGAAGCTGAGATCGTCGGCATCCGCCCGACCCAGAAGACCGTCGTCACCGGCCTCGAGATGTTCCGCAAGTCCCTTGACTACGCGCAAGGCGGCGACAACATCGGCGCCCTCCTCCGTGGCATCACCCACGACCAGGTCGAGCGCGGCCAGGTCCTTGCCAAGCCGGGCTCCATCGTCCCGCATGACAAGTTCACCGCCACCACCTACATCCTCACCAAAGAGGAAGGTGGCCGCCACACCCACTTCCTCAACGGCTATCGTCCGCAGTTCTTCTTCCGGACCACCGATATCACCGGCACCATCACCCTCCCGGCTGGGACCGAGATGGTCATGCCTGGCGACCACGTCACCTTCACCGTCGAGCTCATCCACCCGATCGCCATGGAGAAAGGCACCAAGTTCTCCATCCGCGAGGGCGGCCGCACCGTCGGCGCTGGCACCGTCGCCGAGATTCTCCACTGAGAAGAAGCTTAACTAGCCGAAATTGCCTCCCGTCTTGTGGGAGGCTTTTTCTTTATTTAGAATACGGGGGTCATATGAAAAAGCAGCTCGATTACTCAAAACTGACCTATGCCGGCTATGGCAAGCGGTCCCTCGCCTTTTTGCTTGACGCCATCGTCTGCGTCTTGCTCATGATTCTTCTCTATTTCACCATCGGTGAATACGCCATCTCCCGCCCATTGGGGTATGCGGGGAAGATGGAGCATCTTTCCTCCTTGGTCGACGAATCCGGCTTGGCCGACGAGGAGGGGATGGGCTATGCCTTCCCCGCCCTTGACGAGGAGGGGAACCTCGGGGCCGATCGGTATAAGGAAATAGTCTGGGATTACTATTACTCCGTCTTGCCTAAGTCTGAGGAGCTTGGCTTCCTCGAAGCTGATGAATTTACCGGGGATGAGTCCAATCCAACTGACGTTGGGGAATGGATTTACCGCCACGTCTACGGATATGGGGAGGAAGGGTTTTATGAGCGTTTCGCCGAGCCGTCCTCCTTTGAGGTTGCCCCCTCATATTCAACCGCCGTCATCGAGGGGCTTGAGGGCGAAGACAAGGAGGCGGTGGCCGAGGATCTCCTTTCCTTTTACTATTCCTATGCAGACGGGCGTTATGGTGGGGCCTACGTCGAGGCCTTTGCCCATTTCCAGTCTCAGCCCGCCTATTACGAGCTTTTTGACGAATGCAGCGACATCATCTACTTTAAGACCGTGCCTTCCTATGCGGCGTCGCCTCTAATAGTCTTTATCGTTTTGCCCTTTTGCCTAAAGGGACGGACGCTGGGCAAGCTTATATTCGGCTTGTATATAACCGATAAGAACGGGCAGAAGGCTTCGTGGTGGAGGGTTTTGATCCATTATGGGTTCATCTCCCTTTGCTTTATGCTCCCCCTTATACCTGGTGGGGGGATGTTGACCCAATTGGCTGGCGGATTCGCCCTGCTGGTTGATTTCATCGTCTTGCTCATAAGCAAGTCGCGCCGGAGCATCCACGAGTTTATCGCCGGCACCAAGGTGATGCGCTTAGCCAAAGACGGAGAGATGGCCTCCATCGATTTCGCCTCTAGCGAAGAAGAGAAAGAAAAGGAAGACGAAGCGGGGGAGCAAGAGGGCGATCACCCTTCTTTAGAAGGGTGAAAATTGCCTATTGTCTACTTCAAGCAAGGGGAGTATATTTACAAAGCGCCATAAAGCGCCTGGACCGTTAGCTCAGTTGGTAGAGCAGCTGACTCTTAATCAGCGGGTCGCGGGTTCGAGTCCCTCACGGTCCACCATCGTAAAACAAGCCAAACGCCTCGGGAACGGGGCGTTTTTTTGCGCAATTCAGATTTAGTAGTTTGCGAAGCAATTGATGTGGTTATAAGGCGGAGAGTGCTTTGTACAAAATCAATTCGCGGAACCTGAGGGAATTAAGCGTTCCTTCGGATTTTCACCTGCCGTCCATCAATCTTTCAAACAGCCGATTGGAATAACGAAAACCCCGTCTTTGCGCCGATATCCATATTCGGAGCCGGTGATCACGATCTTCAAGTCCGGCAGGCGAATTGGGCATTGCCTCTCCTTTTCGTTATGTTGCTTGATCAGGCCTTCTATTTTGATTAAATGGCTGGCGGCTTCATCGATTTGGCTTGAACCAATCTTGAATTCGATCAAGGCGTAACGCCCATCGTTTAAATGCAGCGCGCAGTCGGCCTTTAAGCCATAGCGGTCGCGGTAATAACCGATCCGGCCATCGAATTTGGCAGAATAGATTTTTAGATCCCTAATGCAAAGCGATTCGAAGAGGAACCCAAGCGTTTTGAAATCTGTGTCGAAATAAGCGGGCGATAAACCGAGTGCCGCGACGGCAATAGAAGGGTCGATGAAGTTTCTCTTCTTGGAGGAGCGGATTGCGCTTCTTGATCTAATGGCGGGGCGCCAGGCTTCGATTTCGTCGATAATGTATAGCTTTTCCAGCGCTTCGATGTAATCGTCTAGCGTCGTGCGGCTGACATCGAAGTTTGCATTCACGTCGTCATAAATGGTTTTCGTTTTAGCCGTTGTGCAAATGTTTCTGCTGTATGACTGCAGTATCGCCTCGGTTAAACGTGCATTTCTGTTTTTCCCATCAATGTTGCTTATATCGACTGAATATGTTTGGCGGTAGATATCTTTTGCCACTTCAAGCTGCGATCGTTCCGTTTTGTTCATAAGGCTTTTAGGCCATCCTCCGCGGCATAAGGCGAATATAAGGCCATCGATTGAAAGGCTTGATTGGCATCCGTCGAAGGTTTCCCCTTCGTTGAAAAGATCCAATAAAGACACCGTGCCGTTGGATTCCCCGCTTTCGTAAAGGCTCATTGGATACATTTTCAATTGGCTGATCCTTGAGGTCCCGGTATGAGGCTTTGCTATGTCTTTTGAAGATGACCCTGTGAGGATGTATAAGCCATTTTCTCCTAGATCATCCACCGATTTTCTGATCGCCCCCCAAAGCTTAGGAGCATCTTGCCATTCGTCGAAAAGGCGGGGCTTCTCTCCGAGAAGAAGTTTTGAGGGCGAATCGGCCGCGACGGAAAGGAGGTTTTCCCTAACGTCTTCGTCTTGAAATTCAATATAACTTTTGGCTTTTTGCTTTGCCGAAGTTGTTTTTCCACATCCTTTTGGCCCGACTATTAAGGTTGCGCCAAACGATTCGAGTTTTAAGTCTAATTGGTCATCAATTATTCTAGGTTTGTATTCCATGTTTTTTTGTCCTTATTTAATCCGCTGAAATTATTGCATTTTATCGAAACTTTTACAAACCAACTTTGAAGTTTTGAGGCATTTCACTTTGAAGTTTTGAGGCATTTCACTTGGAAGTTTTGCGGTAACGCCAAGTTATTAATCCTCTTAAATTGCCATCTTCCTCAAAAAACGCGGAAAACGTATAATTCCTATATGGGCAAGCCAAGCAAAACGCTTATACGCCGCGTCATTAGCGCACTCGCGGGAACGAGGAAGAAAGTCGTCTACCTCGATGACCTTTCCAACCTCATCGGCGTCTACCCCGACATCCTCGGGCAGGAGCTTTGCTATTTCAACCCCCTAATCCGTCTCGATCCGACCATCAACATCCGCGATATGTCGGAGGATTTCAGGGAGTATATCCTCACCCCCCTCGATCCCGAGAAGAAGCGGGCCAAGGTCAATAGGAAGGACGGGGTTTCCAGCGAAGAGCTAAAATCCTATTCCTCGACGTTGGATTTCGTGAGCAAGAAACTCACCAACTTCGCGGGCTTGGTCGATCGCTCGCTTAGCCTTTCCGACCACGATCTGCGGCTGCTCATCAAGCTGGCTGAGCGCGACCGGAAGAGGCTAAAAAGCAAAGCCGCGAAGGCCAAATGATTAAGTAAAATTAACATTAGCCCCTTAAGGGGCTTTTTCGTTACTTCTTATTGAGAATGGGGTTTTATCCACCTATACTTAGCCCGCAAGGAGATTTCACTGACAAAATGGCAGAAATCAAAAAAACCATGAAATCCGTCGACGGCAACACCGCGGCCGCGATGGAAAGCTACTACTTCACCGAAGTGGCGGCTATTTACCCGATCACCCCGTCATCCCCGATGGCGGAGCTAGTCGACGCCAAATCGGCCAAGGGCGACAAGAACTTCTTCGGCGCCCCGGTCAAAGTCGTCGAGATGCAGTCGGAAGCCGGGGCCTCTGGCGCCGTCCACGGCGCGTTGCAAGCCGGGTCGCTCGCGACGACCTTCACCGCTTCGCAGGGCCTCCTGCTCATGATTCCGAACATCTACAAGTGGGTTGGCGAATTGCTCCCGGCCGTCCTCCACGTCGCGGCCCGTTCGTTGGCCACCCGCGCCCTTTCGATCTTCGGCGACCATCAAGACATCTACGCCGTCCGCCAAAGCGGCATCACGATGATTTGCTCCTCCTCGGTCCAGGAAATCGCCGACCTCACCCCGGTCGCCCATTTGACCGCCATTGAGTCGAGCGTCCCCGTCCTTCATTATTTCGATGGGTTCCGCACCTCGCACGAAGTCCAAAACGTCGAGTTCGTCGACGAGGAGGAATGGAAGAAGCTCCTCCCGATGGACAAGGTCGAGGAATTCCGCGCCCGGGCCCTTAACCCGCATACCCACGCCGTCACCCGCGGCGGGGCCGAAAACGACGACATCTACTTCCAGGCCCGCGAAGCCCAGAACAGCCACTTCGAGCACGTCATCGAGGTCGCGGAGAAGTATTTCGCCGAGGCCAGCCGTTTGACCGGCCGCCACTACGCGCCGTTTGTCTATTACGGCGACAAGGAAGCCACCAAGGTCATCATCGCTATGGGCTCGGTCACCGAGACCGCCATGGAAGTCGTCGATGAGCTCAATAAGCGGGGCGAGAAGGTCGGCTTGGTCAAAGTCCACCTCTACCGCCCGTTCTCGGCCAAATTGCTTTGCGAAGCCATTCCCGCGACCGTCAAGAAGATCGCCGTCCTCGATAGGACCAAGGAAACCGGGGCGATGGGCGAGCCGCTTTACCTCGACGTCATCGCCGCCCTCGCTTCTTGCGGACGCAAGATCGAGGTCGTCCTCGGCGGGCGCTATGGGCTTTCCTCGAAGGATACCCAGCCCAAGGACGTCAAGTCGGTTTACGACTTCCTCGATGCCGAAAAGAACTGGAACGGCTTCACCGTCGGCATCAAAGACGACGTGACCCACCTTTCCATCCCGGTCGACGAGGATTTCGTCATCCCGCACGCCTACACCTCCTGCCTCTTCTATGGCCTTGGCTCGGATGGCACCGTCTCGGCCAACAAGAGCTCGGTCAAGATCATCGGCGACGCCACCCATCAATACGCCCAAGCCTATTTCCAATACGACTCCCGCAAAGCCGGCGGCACCACCAGGAGCCACCTCCGCTTCGGCAAGGAGCCGATCCATTCCGAATACTACGTCAAGAACGCCGACTTCATCTCCTGCTCGCTTGACACCTATATCTTCAAGTTCGACATCATCTCCAACCTCAAAGAAGGCGGGACCTTCCTCCTCAACACGAACATGGACGACGAGACCCTCGTCAAGTCGATGCCCAACCGGATGAAGCATCTCTTAGCCAAGAAGCACGCCAAGTTCTACGTCATCGACGCCAACAAGCTGGCCGCCGAATGCCATATGGGCCGCCACACCAACACGACCCTGCAAGCCGCCTTCTTCAAGCTCTCCCCCTCCATCATGGATTATGAGGAAGCCGAGAAGTGGATGAAGAAGTTCGCCCAGAAGTCCTACGAGAAGAAGGGCATGGACATCGTCAAGAACAACTGGGATGCCATCGACGCCGGCCCCAAGGGCCTTCGCGAGATCAAGGTCGACCCCGAGTGGATCAACCTTCCCTACAACAAAGTGGCCCCCGAGGACACCGGCGACACCTATTACGACGAATACGTCGAGGTCATCGACCGCCTCGATGGCGATGAGCTCCCCACCAGCGCCTTCACCAAGCACGAGCTGCTCGATGGGACGATGAACGAGAACATCACCTTCCGCCAGAAGCGGGCCATCGCCGACCGCGTTCCCCTCTGGGATCCGAGTTACTGCATCCAGTGCAACCAGTGCTCCTTCGTCTGCCCCCACGCCACCATCCGCCCCTACCTTCTTTCCGAGGCGGAAGTCGAAGCGGCCCCCGAGATCGTCAAATCTGGCCTCAAGCCGGCCCTTGGGACCAAGGATAAGACCTTGAAGTTCCGCATCCAGGTCTCGACCGAGAACTGCATCGGCTGCGGACTTTGCGTTTCCGAGTGCATGGCCAACAAGGCGGCGAAGAAAGCCGGCAACGACCACTACGCCCTCAAGATGGTCGACGCCCACGGCCAAGCCGAACAGCAAATCGGGGCCGATTACCTCTATTACCACGTCGCCGAGAAGAAGGGCGAGCTCCCGCCGGCGATGGAGTATTCGGTCAAGGGCCTTGGCTTCAAGAAGCCCTATATGGAAGTCTCGGGCGCCTGCGCCGGCTGCGGCGAAGCCCCGTACTACCGCATCGTCTCCCAGCTCTTCGGCAAGGATATGCTAGTGGCCAACGCCACCGGCTGCTCCTCTATCTACTGCGGCTCGACCCCGCTTACCCCCTTCGTCAACGACAATGGCAAAGACGGGCCGGCTTGGGCCAACTCGCTATTCGAGGACAACGCCGAATACGGCTTCGGCATGCGGATCGCGACCGATCAGAAGCTTGCCAGGATCGCCTCGATTCTCAATGACGCCAAGTCCTCCGACAAGGTTAACGCCGAATTGAAGTCCGTCATCGACGATTACCTCACCCACGTCAAAGACCGCGACTACGTCAAGACCATCGTCCCGACCTTGCTTAAGCTAGTCGACGAATCCGAAGACGAAGCGGTCAAGGAAGTCAAACTCTATGAGCGCGACCTCGTTGACAAGTCGGTGTGGATCGTCGGCGGCGACGGATGGAGCTACGATATCGGCTATGGCGGACTTGACCACGTCCTCGCCAATGAGGCCGACGTCAACGTCCTCGTCCTCGACACCGAGGTTTATTCCAACACCGGCGGCCAGGCTTCGAAGTCCTCGCAAACCGGCTCGATCAACAAGTTCACCGCCTCCGGCAAGAAGGAAGCGAAGAAGAACCTCGCCCTCATGGCCATGGCCTATGGGCACGTCTACGTCGCCCAAATCGCCCTTGGCGCCAACCCGGCCAAGGCCATCCAGGCCCTGAAGGAAGCCGAGTCCTACGACGGCCCGTCGCTTGTCATCTGCTATTGCCCCTGCGCCGAGCAGCATATCAAAGGCGGCCTCGTCAACTCGATCTCCGAGGAGAAGAAAGCCGTCGAATGCGGCTATTTCACCACGTTCCGCTACGACCCGCGCCTAAAGGAGCAGGGGAAGAGCCCACTCACCTTCGATTGCCCGGAGCCCGACTTCACCAAGCTTCGCGACTTCATCATGCAGGAGACCCGCTTCTCCCAGCTTCCGATCGTCAATCCGGAGCATGCCGAGGAGCTTCTCACCAAGTGCGAGAAGTACGCCGAGCAGCGCTACCGCGACATCAAGAAGTTCGGCGAATAAGCCACTTCCAAAAGCCAAAAAGCCCATCGGGATCCCGGTGGGCTTTTTACTTGCCTGCTTTAGTTTGAGGAGATGGTCTTTATTTCGATGCCGACGACCTTGTTTTTCTCTATTAGCTCTTTCGGATAATACTCTTCCATGTCTTCCGCGCGGCCTTGCTGGTCGCTTTCGTAGCCAAGGCGGGAATGGGGGAAGTCGCAATAAAGGGAATGGAAGCTCTCGCGGATGTGGATGGCCTTGACGTAAGCGAGGATGCGCCCATCGCCCTCAAGGCAATGGAAATCAAGGTAATCCCCGGCTTTAATCTTTTTCCGCTTCTCGTCATATAGCCGCATCTCGATGTCCTTTTTCCCGTTTTTGATATAAAGGAATGGGTTTTTGCGCAAAGAAAGGCGATGAATGGAAGGATGGGTTGACTCAGTGGAGAATTCGAAGCGATTGACGCAGATCTCGGTTGGCTTAGATTGGCTGCACGTTTCCTTCGCCTCTTCTTTGAAGGCGAACCCGCAGGAGGCGATGACGAGGTTTGAGCCGATGTTTTCCCTTTGGGCCCGGATGTGGATTTTCGGATACTCCGTGGAAAGTTTGTCCACTAGGGCCGTTACCGCTTCCTTCATGTATCCCTTTCCCCAATAGGGACGGGCTAGGCAATAGCCGATTTCAGGGTTGCCGTCAGGATGGAACCCCACGACGTCGATGGACCCGATGGCTTTGTCTATCCCCTTTTCGGTTATGGCGTAACGGCACGTCTTTGGATCGTCATATTCGGCGATCCACATATCAAGGAGGGCGGCGGTTTCCTTGATGTTGGAGTGGGGGAGCCAAGTCAAATAACGGGTCACCTCAACGTCAGTGGCATAGCCTTCGTAGATGTCTTTGGCGTCTTCTTTGTTGAAGCGACGAAGCGTAAGCCGGGCTGTGGCAATGGTTTCTTCCATGGCCACATTGTATCTTTGCCGGATTGGATATTGATAGGGCGAAGGCAAATAAAAACCCCGCCTACGCTCCTTTAAGTTGGGCCTAAGCGGGATTTTCCTTTGACCAAATGGTCGGAACGACGGGATTCGAACCCGTGACCCCTACCACCCCAAGGTAGTGCACTACCAAGCTGTGCTACGTCCCGGCAACGCGTATTATACTCATTCGGGCTCCCTTTTCTATACTTAGTTGATAATTGACCGTCTAGGGTAAATTTTGCAAATGCGGATAAAGAGGCGGGCGAAAGGATGCCGATGTCCTTGGATTGCTGCGAAGTAACAATTGGCTTTACCTGGAACATAAGGGAAGCGATGCCGTCCGCTCCTACGCCTATTCGCTTTCCCTTTACGGTAAAAACCTTCGCATAAGAGGGTTTTCCATTCTTGGCGCATCTTTGGTTTTTGCGCTCGTTTTCTTTTTGATTTACGGCAAAACCGCCATGGAATTCTCCCTTCCTTTGGCTAGCGAATCCTATTGGTCCTCCTTTGGATTTGACTGCCTTTTGCTGCTTCATGCCGCCTATATATGCAACCTTCTTCCTAATACCGCTGCTAACCATAGCCCTTATCCGCGTTTTGCTTCTATTCGCCTACCTCATATCGCTTTATAGGGAGAAAAGGCAAAGCAAAACTTTGTTTTGAGCCCCTCCCTTAAGTGTATAATCAGCCCGCTATGGAAGAGAAAGACATTTTGGATGCCCAAAAGCCGGCTAAGAAGACATCGAAGGATTGGATATTGGTCAAGGGGGCAAGGGAAAACAACCTCAAGAACATCGACGTCGCGATCCCCAAGGGTTCTTTGACCGTTTTCACCGGCGTCTCCGGTTCTGGCAAGTCGACATTGGCCTTCGATACCATTTTCTCCGAGGGGCAAAGGCGCTACGTCGAATCATTATCCTCCTACGCCAGGCAATTCCTTGGTGGCTTCGAAAAGCCCGATGTCGATTCTATTGAAGGTCTTTCCCCGGCCATCTCCATCGACCAGAAATCGACTTCCCATAACCCCCGCTCGACGGTTGGGACCGTCACCGAGATTTACGATTACCTCCGTTTGCTTTACGCCAGGGTCGGCGTGCCTTATTGCCCCAATCACCATACGGCCATCCATTCATTCTCCCCCGTCGCTATGGCCAACGCCGTCTTGGAATACGAAGCGGGCAGCAAGATTATGATCCTTTCCCCGATCGTCAAACACGAAAAGGGAACCCATGTCGACACCATCGATAAGCTTAGGAAGCAAGGCTTTAGCCGCGTTCGCGTCGATGGGGTTACCTGCCTATTGGAGGAGGTTCCGCCTTTAGACAAGAACAAGCGGCACGACATCGACATCGTCATCGACCGCCTCGTCATAAAAGAGGGCATCCGGGAACGGGTGCTTGAGGATATTGAGCTGGCCCTTGATTGGGGGAAGGGGTACTTGCTTATCGTAAGCGGGGATTCCGAAAGGCTGCTTAGCAGCAAGCATTGCTGCCCCGAATGCGGGTTTTCCATTCCCTCCCTCGAGCCTCGGCTTTTCTCCTTCAACGCCCCTTTGGGCTATTGCCCCGATTGCAAAGGGCTCGGCATTAAGCGGGAGGTATCCATCGATTTGCTCGTCCCCGACCAAAGCAAGTCCATCAAAGGCGGGGCGATCCGCTACCTAAGCGGCATCGTCGGCACCTCGAACATCGAATGGAAGGAATTCGCCTATCTTTGCGAGACCTATGGCATCCCGCTTGACGTTCCTTACGAGAAGCTAAGCAAAAAGCAAAAAGACATCATCCTCAATGGCTCTCCCGACCGCCTTGATTACGTATTGACCTCCTCTTCCGGGAACAAGATGAACCGACATGGGAAGATAGAGGGAATCAAGACGAGGATTGAGCGGCTATACCGGGAGACGAGCAGCGACTGGATGAGGCAATACTATGAATCGTTTATGCGCGATTCGGTGTGCACGACCTGCCATGGGGCAAGACTTAACGAAGCCGCCCTTTCGGTTAAGGTCAACGGGCTTAACATCTACGAAGCCACCTGCCTCCCGCTCGACCGCTTCCTTTCCTGGGTCGACCAGGTTGGGGATACGCTGGGGGAGAGTGAAAGGCAAGTCGCCTCGCTCATCGTCAAGGAGCTGCGCAACCGCGCCCAGTTCCTAGTCGACGTTGGCTTGGAGTATTTGACTTTGTCGCGTTACGCCATGACCCTATCAGGAGGCGAGAGCCAGCGCATCCGCCTCGCCACCCAAATAGGCTCAAGGCTTTCCGGCGTCCTTTACGTTTTGGACGAGCCGTCCATCGGCTTGCATCAACGCGACAACGACAAGCTCATCGCCACCTTAAAGGAGATGCGCGACATCGGCAATACCCTTATAGTCGTCGAGCATGACGAGGACACGATGCGCTCAGCCGACTATATCGTCGACATCGGCCCCGGGGCCGGGGTCCATGGCGGCGAGGTTATATATTCCGGCGACGTAAAGGGCCTACTTGAATGCAAAGAAAGCATAACCGGGGCCTATCTTTCCGGAAGTAAGAAAATCGAAGTCCCCGAAAAACGCCGCAAAGGCAACGGGAAATTCATAAAAATCAAAGGCGCCTATTGCCATAATCTCCGCAATGTCGACGTTTCCTTCCCCCTTGGGAAGCTAATCTTGGTCACCGGCGTTTCCGGGTCTGGCAAAAGCTCGCTGGTGAACGAAACACTTGTTAGGGCTTTAGACATCGCCATCAACAAGAAAAAAGACATCGAGCCGGTTTTGCTTAAGAAGATCGAGGGGGTCGAGAACGTCGATAAGCTCGTTTCGATAACCCAGGAGCCGATTGGCCGGACCCCCCGTTCCAACCCCGCGACCTACACCGGGGTCTTCGATGACATAAGGGCCCTATTCGCCGAGACCAGCGAAGCCAGGGCCAAAGGCTTTGACAAAGGCCGCTTCTCCTTTAACGTCCCCGGAGGGCGGTGCGAGAAATGCCAAGGGGCCGGCGTCACCCGGATCCCGATGTCCTTCCTCCCCGACGTCTACGTCAAATGCGACGAGTGCGAAGGGAAGCGCTATAACGAGGACACTCTTCGCTGCTATTACAAAGGGAAGAACATTGCCGATGTCCTCGACATGCGAATCGAGGAGGCGATCCCCTTCTTTGAAAACCGCCCGAAGATCCTTAACAAAATAAAAACCCTTGCCGACGTCGGCCTTGGCTATGTCAAGCTTGGTCAGCCGGCGACCGAGCTAAGCGGAGGCGAGGCGCAGCGGGTCAAACTCGCCACCGAGCTGCAGCGGAAGATGACCGGGAAGACCGTCTATGTCCTTGATGAGCCGACCACCGGGCTCCATAGCGACGACGTGGCCAAGCTCATCGCCGTGTTGGAAAGAATCGTCGATCACGGAGACACCGTCATCGTCATCGAGCATAACCTCGACATGGTCAAGGTCGCCGATTACATCATCGACCTCGGCCCCCTAGGCGGGGACAAAGGCGGGACGGTGGTGGCGACCGGTACCCCGGAGGAAGTGGCGAAGAATCCCAACAGTTTCACCGGTTTTTACCTTAAGAAGATGCTTAATCTTTAGCCTTTTGAGCGAAAGGAATATAGTTTAGCCATGGATATCGCCTTCTTAGTCGTCGGATTGCTCACCTTGCTTGGCGGGGCCGCTTTGCTTTGGATCGATTTGCGCCGCCTTGTCAAAAACGAGCGGGTCAGCCGCTTCGTCCACAAAGATGCCCTCTTTTTGGGCTTTGGCTTCCTTTGCCTTGCCCTCTCTGGCGGCTTCCTTGCGGGCGCCATCATCACCTGGAACGAATACGCGATTTCCAGCGGCGACGCCACCATGGCCATACTAGGCGGCATTTTGACCACCATCTTCTTCTCCTCCCTTTGGTGCGCCTTCTATGTCCGCTTCTACAAGCCGAAGATGGACAATAGCCACCTGAAGTGGGTTAAACTCGTCCTCTACGGGTCGATACCCTGCGCGCTTTTGTCCTTTTTGCTTTTCACCGAGGGGCTCGCCCCTTATTTGACTTACCCGCTTTATTCTGGGATCCACATCGGCGGGGACGGCATCTCGCTTTTAAGGGCCGGCGAATATGTTTCCGGCGGCCTCCACATTGCCTGGTATGGCGTCATCATGATCGGTGGCGCCCTCGTCTCCTATTTCGTCTCCGACCATTATTTCTACCAAAAATACGGGAAGCACGGGATGCTTGACGGCACTTTGCTAGTCGCCTTCCCCGCTGGCGTCATCGGAGCCCGCATCTGGTATGTCGTCGGCAACTGGAACGGGGATGGGGCGGGTGGCCCCAATTTCTCCGAGGCCTTGGCCGATGGCCGCTGGTACGAGGTCTTTGAGATATGGAACGGCGGGCTTACCATCATCGGCGGGGCCGTGGCCGGGATAATCGCCGGCGTTTTGTTCCTCCACTTCACGAAGAAATACGTCGATATCCGCTGGGCCGTCGACGTCGTCGTCCCGACCATCCTAATCGCGCAGGCCATCGGCAGATGGGGCAATTTCTTCAACTGCGAGGTCTATGGGGCCGAAACCAGCATCTCATCCTGGTCTTTCCTGCCTTCGATCATCATCAACCAAATGCATATCGCCAATAACGGAGAGCCGATGGCCGAGGGGATGATGCACGTCCCCCTCTTCCTCATTGAGTCGGTCATCAACCTGGCGGGCTATTTCATCATCGCCAAGCTTGTGCCTTTTGTTTGGCGGAAATATCGGCCATCCGGCAGCCTGCTTGGTCTATACATGGTTTGGTATGGCATCGTCAGGATGATCATGGAGCCGCTTCGCGACCCAAGCTTCAACATGGGGGCCGACGGCAATTGGTCGTTCTGGAATTCCCTGGTTTACATAATAATCGGCGTCGTCTTCATCGGCGGGCTTTACCTTTATGATTTCCTTATGGCGAAGAGGAAGGAGAAGGCGGCGCAGGAGGACGAGGGGAATGAATGAGCGCTACGACGTCGTCATAGTCGGGGCCGGGATCGCCGGCATAAGCGCCGCCATTTATTTAAAGCGCTCCTCATTGTCTTTTTGCCTATTGGAAAGAGGGGCACCAGGCGGCAAACTTAACACGATCCACCGCATCGACAATTACCCCGGATTGCCCCGCATTTCCGGCTTGGAATTTTCGATTTCCCTGCAAAAGCAGCTTTCCGACCTCGGCGGGAAGATCGATTACGGCAACGTCGTCGAGGCCACAAAATCCGACTGGGGGTTCGCCTTGCGCCTGGATTCGGGGAAGACGGTTTATTGCTCAAGCATCATCTGCGCCTCCGGGTCAAGCGAAAGGAAGCTTGGGATCCCCGGGGAAAAGGAATTTTTCGGCAAAGGGGTGAGCTACTGCGCCACCTGCGACGGGGCTTTCTTCCGGGGGCAGGATGTCTTGGTCTACGGCTATAAGGACTTCGCCGCCGAAGACGCCCTCTACCTAAGCTCGATTTGCCGCAAAGTATATTTCGTTCATCCTAGGCCGCTTGAGGTCGTCTATTCCCATTTGGAGGAGCTCCGCGCTTGTCCAAACGTCGAGATCCTCGAAGGCGAGCTGGAAAGCCTTGGCGGAGATTCAAGACTCACCTATGCCGTTTTGGCGGATTCAAGGAAGCTTGAGGTATCCGGGGCCTTCCCCTTATTCGAGCAAACATCCGGCTCTGCCTTTTTGGCTCCTTTGGGCGTTAAGGAGGAAAAGGGATTCATTGTCGTCGACGTGGATATGCAAAGTAGCGTCGAAGGCGTCTATGCCTGCGGCGACGTCGTAAGCAAAAGGCTCCGCCAACTTAGCAACGCCGCCGGGGAAGGGGCCATCGCCGCGACCGCCGTCATAGCGAGGATTAAAGGGAGGAAAGGCTAAAGATGCGCAAGGTGTTTTTGCTCACCGGGGTTTCGGGCGCCGGGAAATCGACCATCTCCCACGTCTTTGAGGAGTTTGGTTACCGCATCATAGAAAACGCCCCCAACGTCGTCTTGCCCTCTTTGGCCGAGGAGATAATTAAAAACGATGCCTATGAGAGGACCGTTTTGATCGTCGAGATCCGCCACGCGGCCCACGCCATCTCCATATTGCGGCAATTGCCCAACCTGGAAGTCCTCGTCTGCGTCTTGGATTGCGCCTCCCACGAGCTGCTTACCCGTTATCGGCTCACCCGCCATATCCATCCGCTTCAAGCCAAGGGACTCACCCTTGAAGAATGCCTGGAGAAAGACGCCGCCGACATGAAAAACGTCCGCCCGCTTGCCGACCTTTACCTCGACACCACCGGGCTTTCGGTTTCCGAGCTTCGCCGCCTCGCCTTTGCCCATTTGGCCCCGGCGGGGGATAAGATGGTCGTCACCTTCTCTTCCTTCGGCTATAAATACGGCATCCCCCAGGACGCCGAGCTCATCTTCGATTGCCGCAACGTCCCCAATCCCTTTTGGGATCCGAGTTTGCGTTCACTTACCGGCCTCGATAAACCGGTCATCGACTTCCTTTCCGCCCATAAGGAAACCGAAGAACTATTCAAAAGGATGACCGATTACCTCGATTACTTCCTGCCATCGGCTAATGCCGGGGGAAGGAACTACGTCAACGTCGATTTAGGCTGCTCAGGCGGGCAGCACCGCTCGGTCTATTTCGCCCAAGCCCTTTATGAGCATTACAAAGACAAATACATTTGCTTCGTCTCCCATCGTGAGATGAAAAGATACATCGGGGGCAAATGATGGCTGAGTCTTTTGCCTCTTCCTGCAAAGACGAAATCGCTTCCAAGCTTTTGGGGATGGAAAGCTATCTCCGCCCGATGCTAAGCGCCTTCCTCAAATGCTCAGGCTCTTTCCGCCTGCTTGAGGGGGAACTCGACTTCGTAACGGAAAACCAGCATGTCGCCAAGCTTATCCACGATGCCATAACCAATATTTACGGCAGCCCGGTCCGTTACGCATTTACCAAGCAGATGAGGCTAAGGAAGGCGACCAATTTCCATGTGCTTGCCGAGGATAAGGACGGCTATATAGCCAGCGACTTAGAAGTGAGCTTCCTTTCCTCCGACACCCCTAAATCCTTGCTTAACAACGAAGATGCCTATAAGGGCTATATGGCCGGCGCCTTTTTGGCTCGGGGCTCGGTCAATAACCCGCATTCCACCAACTATCATCTAGAAATCTCCGTCGAAGACCAAGGTTTTGCGAAGAATTTGTCAAAATTGCTCAATTCATTCAAGTATTGCCGGTTTACCTCGAAGGTTGCGAGGAGGCGGAGCAGCTATATCGTTTACCTTAAGCGCGGGGAGCAGATCGCCTCCTTTTTAAATCTCATCGGGGCCCACGAGAACTGCCTATATTTTGAGAACATCCGGGTGGAGCGCGATTACCAAAACATCGGCAATCGATTGCTAAACCTCGAATCCGCCAACATGGGCAAGACGGTCAGTTCGTCTGAGCGGCAGCTAAGGGAAATCGAGTTTTTCCAATCGACCGAGGCTTCAAGCTATATCGATAGCGAGAAGCTAAGGACCCTCATGCGCATCCGCCTTTCTCACCCCGACGCCTCGATGGCCGAGCTTGCCGTGATTATGTCGGAGGAGCTTTCCTGCACGATAAGCAAATCCAACGTCAACCACCTTTTCCGCAAGCTCCATGAGGAATACGAATATCGGAAGATGCAAAAGGAGATTGCCGATGGCCAAGATAAAGGTTGATGGCGATGCCAAGAGGCCGTCCGCCGATAAGGAGGCCTTGGAGAAGCTTGGGCGCAACTTGAGGCGCCTGCGCGAAGAAAACGGCTTCAGCCAGCTTCGCCTTGGCTTAGAATCCGGGGTGAGCCTCCATTACATCTCCGACCTTGAATGCGGTCGTCGTAACCCAAGTTTCCTCGTCCTTTTTCGGATTGCCAAAGCCTTGGGCGTGGGGATTGGCGAATTGGTCGATTTCGATTAGGCGAAAAAGGCAAAAGGGCAAATATTGTTGAAGGCGGCGAAGGCGCTATAATGGCTTTGCCATTTTCTTTAAGGAGGTATCCAATGGCCAATCGCTTTTGCCTCAATCCCGTCTCTTATCACGGTTATGGGGCCATCGAATCCGTTCCCGCGGAAATAAAGGGACATCACTTCAAGAAGGGCCTAGTCTGCACCGATGCGGATCTGGTCAAGTTCAAGGTCATCGACAACGTCACCAAGCTCCTCGACAAGGAAGGCTTGGAATATGCCGTTTACGACCACATCAAGCCCAATCCGACCATCGAAAACGTCTTAGAGGGCGTTAAAGCCTATAAAGAGGCGGTCGCCGACTACATCATCGCCATCGGCGGCGGCTCATCGATGGATACCGCCAAAGCCATCGGTATCATCGTCACCAACCCCGAATTCGCCGACGTCAGAAGCCTCGAAGGCGTCGCCCCGACCAAGAACCCGTGCGCCCCGATCCTCGCCATCCCGACGACTGCCGGAACCGCGGCCGAGGTCACGATCAACTACGTCATCACCGACGAGGAGAAACACCGCAAGTTCGTTTGCGTCGACCCCCACGACATGCCAATCGTCGCCTTCGTCGACCCGACCATGATGGCCACAATGCCCAAAGGGCTAACCGCCGCGACCGGGATGGACGCCATGACTCACGCGATCGAGGGCCTTATCACCAAAGGGGCCTGGGAGCTTTCCGATACCTTGCATCTAGAAGCCATTAAACTCATCACGGAGAACCTCCGTTCCGCCTATAAGGGTGAAAAGGAAGGCCGCGAGGGGATGGCTTTGGCCGAATACGTCGCCGGCATGGGATTTAGCAACGTTGGCCTTGGCATCGTCCATTCGATGGCCCATCCGCTTAGCGCCCTCTACGATACCCCGCATGGCGTTGCCTGCTCGATCATCTTGCCGACCGGGATGCGCTATAACGCGGAATACACCGGCGAGAAATATAAGGAAATCTGCAAGGTCATGGGCGTCGAAGGTTATGAGAAGATGAGCCAGGAAGAGTATCGCGAAGCGGCCATTAAAGCCGTTAGCAAGCTCTCTGAGGACGTCGGAATCCCCACTAGCCTAAAGGGAATCGTCAAGGAAGAGGACCTCGATTTCCTCGCCGACTCAGCCATGGCCGATGCCTGCATGGGCGGCAATCCGCGCACTCCCACCAAAGAAGAAGTCATCGCTTTGTACAAATCCTTGATGTAATTTGTGATTTGTTCCCACTTAACCTGCCGTTGTTTAGCCTCGGCAGGTTTTTTTCTTTATCAATTTACTTTATCAAAATAATAAATGCGGTTGTTATCGAATATTTTACTTTATCAAATGATTTCTAATTCTTGATAATGGCTAGTTTATACCTCTCGTTTTTTCAATTTTGTTTTTATCTATTAACGTCCATTAATTATGGATTTATACCGCCTTGTGGGAAATCTTTTTAATAAATCTAGCGTTATTTCAAAATCTTTATTTTTTATCGTTACATTTTCTTCCCCGCGCCGTTTTTGACCATTACTGTTACCCTTGTCGGCGCTTGTTTGGTGGGATAACGACTCTTTTTTCAATTAAGGCTTACTATTTTTGCCAAAATTAGGCTTTCTTTCCAAAATAATTAGACAATAAACGATAAAAATTATTACTTATATATTTTCTTTCATATTATTTATTACCGATTTTCGCCTAATCAGCAACTGCGTTTTTCTTAAGATTATTGCGAACCAAGGCCGTTATTTGCCTCATTTCTTAAATACATTATTGATATAGAGGCGTGGGCGGGCTCTCTTTCCAATAAACCGAGCTCCTTGGATCATTCGTTTTCTTCTTCCAATCGGCTAAGAATTAGAAGATGGCTTTGCTCCATTCCGTCTTTGCTTTTCCCGTATTACCTAAAAGGTAAAATCGGTAATTCGATTTACTCTTCCCTTGTCAATTCCCCCTTTGTATAATTGTGCCGCAGTTTAAAAAGGAGGGACAAAGAACAACATGTCCATCAAACTAGCAATCAACGGGTTCGGCCGCATCGGCCGTCTCGCTTTCCGCCGCGCTTATGAGACCGGTGGCTTTGAAGTCGTCGCCATCAACGACCTCGTCGATGCGAAGACTCTCGCCTACCTTCTCAAGTACGACACCACCCAGCATTCCTGGCACACCGACGAGATCTCGGCCGAAGTCGAAAAAGACGAAGCCGGCAACATCGTCAAGAACAACCTCGTCTTCAAAGGCCACAAGATCCCGGTCCTCGGCAAGAAGGATCCGCACGATCTGAAGTGGGGCGAATACGGCGTCGACATCGTCCTCGAATGCACCGGCCGCCTCAAGAGCAAAGAAGATGGCCAAGTCCATCTCGACAACGGCGCCAAAGGCGTCATCATCTCGGCTCCGTCCTCCTCCAAGGACATCCCGACCTTCGTCTACGGCGTCAACACCGAGAAGCTCGCCGCCGACATGAAGACCATCTCCGGCGGCTCCTGCACCACCAACTGCCTCGCCCCGGTCATGGACGTCCTTCGCAAGAAGTACCACGTCCACGGCGGCTTCATGACCACCGTCCACGCCTACACCAACGACCAGACCATCCTCGACCTTGCCAAAGGCAACCTCCGCCGCGGTCGGGCCGCCGCCGCCAACATCGTCCCGACCACCACTGGTGCCGCCAAGGCGATCAAGGCCGTCATCCCCGAACTCGATGGCAAGCTCATGGGCGGCGCCATCCGCGTCCCGGTACCCGATGGCTCGCTTGTCGACCTCTCCCTCGTCTTGAAGGAAGAAGTCACCAAAGAGGAGATCAACGCCGCCATGAAGGAAGCCTCCGAAGGCTACCTCAAGGGTGTCCTCGGCTACACTGAGGATGAGATCGTCTCCAGCGACATCATCGGCTCGACCTATGGCTCGATCTTCGACGCGACCCAGACCGTCGTCTTCACCGACAAGGATGGGCTCCACCACGTCAAGGTCGTCTCCTGGTACGACAACGAGAATTCCTTCACCTGCCAATACGTCCGCCTCGCCGGCATCTACGGCAAGGTCCTTGGCTGCAAGTAATTCCCATTAGCCAAACGAAAGCCTCCCGGATTGGGAGGCTTTCTTTGTTTGTTTCCCGCTCTTTTATACCACCCGTTAGGGTGATAAAATCTAAATCGCGCAAGGAGATATACACAAAACATGCTGCAAACCATTGAATCCCTCAAGGACCTCAAAGGTAAGAAGGTCCTCGTTCGCGTCGATTTCAACGTCCCGCAGAAAGACGGGGTCATCCGCGACGACAACCGGATCCGCGCCGCTTTGCCGACCATCACCTATCTAACCGGCAAAGGCGCCCGCGTCATCCTCATGTCCCACCTTGGGAAGATCAAGTGGAAAGAGCCCGACCTAGCCAAGATCGAGGCCATGAAGAAAGCCAACGACATGGCTCCGGTCGCCACTAGGCTAGGCGAACTAGTCGCCCCGACCAAGGTTAGCTTCTGCCCGGTCACCCACGGCGAGGAGCTTTCCAAAGCCGTCGCTTCCCTTGAAGACGGCGACATCCTCCTGATGCAAAACACCCGCTACGAGAAAGGCGAGGAGAAGAACAACCCCGAGCTGGCCAAGGAATGGGCCGCCCTTGCCGACGTCTTCGTCATGGACGCGTTCGGCTCCGCCCATAGGGCCCATGCTTCGACCGTCGGCGTCCCCGAGATCCTCAAAGCCGAGGGAAAACCGGTCGCCGAGGGCTACCTCATGATCAAGGAAGTCGATAACCTCACCCGCTGCGTCGAGGTCGCCCCGGAGGATCGCCCCTACGTCGCCATCCTCGGCGGATTTAAGGTCTCCGACAAGATCAAAGTCATCGATTCGCTATTGAAGAAATGCGACAAGGTCATCATCGGCGGCGCCATGGCCTATACCTTCAAGAAGGCCCTAGGCCAGGAGATCGGCGATTCGCCTTGCGAAGTCGAGCAGCTCGATTACGCGAAAAAGTGCCTTGAGGAAGCCAATGGCCGCATCCTCCTCCCCGTCGATTCCAT
This sequence comes from Candidatus Alloenteromonas pullistercoris, assembly GCA_017694295.1. Classification (GTDB taxonomy): domain Bacteria; phylum Bacillota_I; class Bacilli_A; order RFN20; family CAG-826; genus Alloenteromonas; species Alloenteromonas pullistercoris. The sequence goes on from JADINA010000038.1 coordinate 20,890, forward strand.
CATCACCGACAAATTCGAGCCGACCGAAGGCCGCGTCATCAAGGATTGCGAAGGCGGGATCCCCGCCGGATTCGAGGGCGTCGACATCGGCCCGAAGACCCGCGAGCTTTACAAGAAGGCCATCCTCGAAGCCAAGATGGTGTTCTGGAACGGCCCGATGGGCGTGTTCGAGCAAAGCGAGTTCCAAGCCGGGACCATCGCCATCTGCGAAGCCGTCCGCGAGCTTAAGGGCAATGCCTTCACCGTCTGCGGCGGCGGCGATTCCGCTTCGGCCGTCAAGCAATTCGGCTATAAGGCCGATTTCTCCCACGTCTCCACCGGCGGCGGAGCCTCGCTTGAGATGATCGAGAACGACGGCCACCTCCCCGGCGTCGACGTCTTACGGTGAACATCGATGCGGACTAAGTTGCTTTTCGGCAACTGGAAGATGAACAAAACCCCCTCCGAGGCGAAGGAATTCGCCTTGGGGGCGGGGGAAATCGCCCAGCTTGCCGCCTCTAACCACATCGACATCGGCGTCGCCCCGAGCTTCGTCTGCCTCCAAACCGTTAAGGAGAACATCGACAAGCGGGTTTTCGTCGCCGCCCAAAACTGCTCCGAATTCGACCATGGCGCCTATACCGGCGAGGTCTCGATCCCGATGCTTAAGGAAATCGGCATCGACTGGGTCATCCTCGGCCATTCCGAGAGGCGGACCTATAACGGCGAGACCAGCGAAGCCTGCGCCGCCAAGATCAAAGCCCTTTTAGCCGCTTCCATGACCCCGCTTTATTGCTGCGGGGAATCGCTATCGACCTTCGAGGAGGGGAAAACCGACGAATTCGTCGAAGAGCAGATTAGAACCGGTCTTTCCGGCCTCACCCCCGATCAAGCCAAGAAAGTCGTCATCGCCTATGAGCCCATCTGGGCCATCGGCACCGGCAAAAACGCCACCAAGGAAATAGCCGAGAAGACGATCAAGAACATCCGCCTTGTCTTAGCCGACATGTTTGGCGAGGCCGCTATGGAAATCCGCATCCTCTATGGCGGGTCGGTCAAGCCCGGCAACATCGCCGAATACATGTCCGAGCCCGACATCGACGGCGCCCTCGTCGGTGGGGCTTCCCTCACCCTCGATTCCTACCTTGGACTATTGAAAGGGCTGATCGGCTGATGGCCTTCGCCAATTTCGGCGAGCCGCAGCAGCAGGCTCCAGAGCAGCAACCCTTCCGCGCCGAGCCGGTCAACCTCGGCAAGAAGGTGGGGCAAGCCTACCTTTACATGGCGATCGGGCTTTTGATCACCGCCCTCTCCTCATTGGCGACGGGCTTGGGGTTTGGGTATTGGCTGCTTAACGCCGCCGACCCATTCATCCCTTCCATTGCTTTCCTCGCTGTTGGCATAGGCGCCTTGGTCATAATGTTCGTCGTCCCCTTCACGATGGCCTCGAGGCTAAGGAATCCCAGCAAATCCATTTGGCCGGGATTCGTCGTCTATTCGCTTTTCATGGGGGTGTTCCTCTCCTATTTCCTCGTCTGGGGCGTCGATTTCTACGTCTTCGCCGAGGCATTCGGGATAAGCGCCCTCGCCTTCGCCTCCGCCGGGCTATGGGGGTATTTCTCGAAGAAGGACATGAACAGGCTTTGGCTATTCATCGGCTTCGTCGGGATCGCCATCCTCCTGCTCACCCTCTTCTCCCTTCTTACCATCTTCGTCTTCCCGACCGCCTCCTATCTCATATCGCTGGGGACGATGTTCGCCATGGTGCTCATCACCATCGTCATCGCCGCCATCGACACCTTCAACATCAAGCGGATCCTCGCCAACGGGGAGAACAGCTCCAACCTCACCCTTTATTGCGCCTTCATGATGTATAGCGATTTCATCTCCATCTTCATCAGGGTGCTTTACATCCTCCTTTTGACATCAAGGAGGGATTAACAGCCGGCTTCGGCCGGTTTTTTTCTTGCCATGCCCCAATTCTCATTGCTCATACCCGTCTACGACGGAAAAAAGACTTTGCCGCGATTGCTCGAAAGCCTTTGTAACTGCCGTCCCGGGGTCAGCTTTGAGGCCATCTTCGCCGTTGAGCCTGGCTTCCCCGATGACATCGCGATTTTGGAAGACGCCGCCTCTAGGGACGAAAGGATCCGCTTCTTAGCCAACCAGGAAAGGCTCGGCCCGATGCGGAGTCGGGAGCGTTGCCTTTCCATCGCCACGGGCGACTACATCGCCTTCGCCGATTGCGACGATTACCTTTCCCCCGATTTCTTTCTTCTCATGCACGAGGGCTTCCGCCTTGGGGCCGACTGCGTCCAATGCTCCTTTTGCGTTGATAGGCAAGGCAGCGTCAAGCCCGACCCCTTTTCCTATAAGAAAAGAAAGCTCCTTTCCGGGGAGGAGGCGGCGTATGCGCTGCTGCTTGATAAGGCGGTGCGGGGCTTTATTTGGAACAAGGCCTTCAAAAGGGTGGATCTTCTTACCCATCCGGCCATTGTCTTGCCCGGGCGATTCGAGGATATGGCCTTCGTCTTCCCCTTCTTCCTTAACGCCGAGAAAGTCGCCTTCATCCCGGAAAGGCTTTATTTCTACTCCAAGTCGGGGGAGGGGGAAACCGATAGGAACCCCCGTTCCCGGCCATTTGAGCATTTGGCATCGCTGGCTTCGATCCGCCATTACGTCGACATGTACCGCCCCTCGTTTAGGAAGTTGTTCGAGAAAAGCCGGCTCCGCAGCTTTCTCTCCCTCGCCTACGATTGGCATCTAGCCAGGAAAGCCGGGGCGGAGGCCGAGGAGCTTGATGAGGTTTGGGCGTGCTTTAAGAAAATATACGGGCCGGGGCTAATGCCGCTTGAGGGGCGCGGCTATTCCCCCTACCTAAGCCCGGCCATCCCCTATCGGTCGCTTGCGGAAAGGATAGAGAAGGGGAAGGAGAGCATTTAGGTGGACGCCGCATTCCTTTAATATATAATTCAATATGTATAAACGCCTTCCGCTTAATAATTAGGCGGCGGGCGAAAGGAGAAAACGAAAAATGGCTAAATTCTATAAATGCGATGAATGCGGCTCCATCGTCCTTAAGCTCAACAACCTCGGCCCCGCGCCCGTCTGCTGCGGGAAGCCGATGCGCGAGCTCAAGGCCAACTCGACCGACGCCGCCACCGAGAAGCACGTCCCGGTCATCCGCGAATCCGAGGGGATGATCGAGGTCGTCGTCGGCAGCGCCCCCCATCCGATGGAGGAGGACCACTACATCGAATGGATCTACCTCCTCACCGACAAAGGGGCGAAGATCCATTACCTCCACCCCGGGGAGGCCCCGGCCGCGAAGTTCGCCCTTTTGAAGGACGAGGTGGCGATCGCGGTCTATAGCTATTGCAACAAGCACGGCCTTTGGAAAGCCGACGTCGAATAAGGCGGGGCCAAAGGCGTTAAGGCAGTCGAAAACGATTGCCTTTTTTTCGTTTTGGCCGCATAATTTAATCGAGGAGGCTAACTATTAGAAGTCAATAACTATTTGACCCTCCTTGGCTTCTCCCCCCAGAAGCCAAGCTGAAAGTAGCGCGAGGCAAGCGCCGAACGCTGATTGATCTTGGAAAACGGTTGGACTAACGCAG
>JADINA010000039.1 GCA_017694295.1 Candidatus Alloenteromonas pullistercoris
TCGGTGTACTCAAGCTCGGTGTTGTCCGAGCTCATCGAGGCGACGACGAAGGTGTCGGTGCTCTTGAGGCGGATGCGCTTATCCTCGTTTTGCCCGGAGGCCAAAAGGGCCATCTTGCGGAAGATCTTCGCCCCAAAGCCGGTGAGGAGCACGACCAAATCCGTGTCCTTGTAACGGAGGATGTCGTCAAGCGAGGCGAAGTTGTCGCGCGGGATGAGAAGCTCTCCGCACCCCTGCATGGCCTCAAGCGTCTCCTGGACGGAGGAATCGTAGCAGACGATGCGCTTCCTATTGGCGATGGCGAGGCTTATGAGCTCGGAGACGTTGTATAGGTCGCTTGCGAAAATGGAGACGAACACGCGCCCCGGGGCGTTTTTGATGATGTCCTCGATCTTCGGGGTGAGTTTGTATTGGGGGGCGGTGTAGCCAACGCGCTCGGCGTAGATGGATTCGCACATGAGAGCCAAAGTCGGGTGGTCGGCGATCTTCCCGAGGGCGTTTAGGTCGCAAAGGTATGAGCCGTTGGCCGCGTTCTCGATGACGAAATCGCCGACGAAGACGACGTTGCCAAGGCTCGTCGAGATCGATATGCCTGAGCTCCCGGCGATGTTATGGGCGGTTTGGAAGTAATTGATCGTCCGCCCGGCCACCTGGAAGGAGGAAGTCGGCTCGACGACGTGGAATTCGTACATCGAGGGGTCCTTTTTGACGTGGCGGGTGAACATCTTGAGCATCTCGATGCTGACCTTGCTCCCGTAAATCGGGGCCGGGGCCGCTTGGTAGAGATAGGCGAGCCCGCCCATCGCGTCGTCGTGGCCATGGGTTAGGAAATAGCCCTTTATCCGGCTTTTGTTGGCGACGAGGTAATCAAAACGCGGCATCACGTAATCGACGCCCGGCATCGTCTTGTCTGGCTCGCGGATGCCGCATTCGATGACGAAGAGGTCGCCGTCGACGTCGACGCAATAGCAGTCCTTCCCCTCCTCATCGAGTCCGCCCAAGGCGAATATCTTAACTTTGCTGTCCATAATCAAGGCTCCGTAAAATCGCTTGTCACGCTGTTTAAACTTTGTTTACGCCCGAATTATACAAATGCCCCGGGGGTTTTGGAAGGGGCAACTAGAAAGAAAGGGTCGAAATGGGCGAATAATCGGACAATCTGAGAATCGAGGCCTTCTTTGGGCTAAGCCAGGCGAAGCTCGGCTCCTGCCCCATCTTGGGGAAGGATATGGAGCCGGGGTTAAGCCAATAGGCCCCGGAGGCGGCTTTGAGCATATGGACGTGGGTATGCCCGAAAAGCAGCCACGATCCCTTGGAAAGGGAAATCGTCTTCTCGTTAATCAAATCGCCGTGGATGAGGTTGCATCGGCGCGAGTCGAGCTCGACGACCCGGCTATCCTCCAAGGGGAATTTAAGCAGCGACTCGTCGATGCGCGAATCGCAATTGCCCCGCACGCCGATGATTTTCTCGGCGTAAAGGTTAAGGATTTCGCAAACCGCCATCGGGTCGTAATCCTCAGGCACCCCGTTGCGGGGCCCGTTATAAAGGTAATCGCCCAAAAGGACGATTCGATCGGGCTTAAGGTCCTCAATGGCCTTTTGCAGACGCCTTGCCCTTTCTAGGCGGCCGTGGATATCGCTGGCGACGAGTATTTCCATTGTTTTCTCCTGTATTGGCTAAATAAGTATATCGCAAGACGCGAGAAGGGGGATGCCGGTGTCGGCGAGGTCGGGGATGAGCACGTCCCCCTCGTGGATTGGGGCCTTTAGATGCAATAGGCGAATTTCCCCCAAGGCCTTTTCAATGCTCCCTTTCGGCAAGGGGGCGGTGGATTGGACGGGGATAACGTTGACGCAGCGCGAGTCGATGACCGCGGTCGAGGATAGGGCGCGGCGCGGGTCGGTGGCCTCTTGGATGGCATAGGCCTTCCCGCGGGGGCAGGAATGGCCCTCGACGTTAAGCGAATCGTCGATTCGCAAATGGCAGCCCCGGGGGCAGATGATGCAGGTGAATTCGCGGGTCATAGAATATCCTCTATTAGTATTTCGATAGATTTATGGTTGTTTGTTAGTATATTTCTAGCAATGTTTAAAATTTGAAGTTCGCTAGGAAAAATCGAATCTTTTTTGATGGTTTTAATAAGACAATCCCCATCTTTTATGACGATTTGGCATTTCGAATGCGGGCGCTTGGCCCTGAACTTGATGGCGACCTTCTCATCGCCGTTTGGCCAAATATAGGACGGGATGGCGTAGCCAAGCGAACCCCCGGCGCGGACTTCGGTCGGCTCCCCCTCGTCAGAAAGCAGCCCAAGGGCGTGCTCGGCCGCCCTTTGCCCTGCTTCGAATCCCTCGAAATAGGCCTCATCGGCTAGGTCATGGACCTCGAGGGCGTTGCCGGCGCTATAAAGCCCCTTCACCGAGCTGCAAAGCCGATCGTCGACTTTGGCCCCGCGGCTAGGGCCGATCTTCGCCCCGCTGTTTTTCAGCAATCCGACGTTAGGCAATAAGCCGACGGAAAGAAGAAGCAAATCGCATTGTATCGTCTTTTCGCTGCCTGGTATCGGGCGCTTTTCCCCGTCGACCCGCGAGAGGACGATCGATTCGAGCGAATCCGCCCCATTGACCTTGGTCACGGTGTGGCTTAGGTAAAGCGGAATCTGGAAATCGTCGAGGCATTGGGCCTTATTCCGGGCCAACCCATTGCTATACGGCTCGATTTCGGCGACCCCAAGGACCTTTATCCCCTCCAAAGTAAGCCGCCTGGCCATGATGAGGCCGATATCCCCGGAGCCGAGGATGAAGGCCCTACTGCCAAGCTTATAGCCGCCTTGGTTGATGTAAAGCTGGGCGAGCCCGGCGGGACAAACCCCGCTTGGGCGGGTCCCGGGAAGGCCGATGGCCCCAGGACTTCTTTCCAAGCAGCCGGTCGCATAAACCACCGATTTGGCCTTAATGGCCTTAATCCCCTCGCGTGAGCTGGCGAGGGCGAGGAATCCGCCTTCGCTAGGCGAAAGCGAATAGACGAAAGTCGATAGATAGGCTGTTGCCGAGGTTTGGGATAGCTGCCTCTGCAAAGCCATGGCAAATCCCGGCCCGGTCAATTCGCTTCCAAACGCCTTGACCCCGAAGCCGGAATGGATGCACTGGTTGAGGATGCCGCCGATTCTTTCGAGACGGTCAAGCAAAATGACCTTCGCGCCCTTTTTTGAGGCGCTTACGGCCGCCCCGACCCCGGCAGCCCCGCCGCCGATGACAAGAACGTCGCAAACAAGGTTCATCTTCTCTCCCCCTTGACGATGAAGGAATCCCCGTCGCCATAGCGGACTTCCGTTACGCCGATTCCGTTGGCCTTTGCGATTTCCTGGAGCACCCGCATCTGGCAAAAGCCGCCTTGGCATTTGCCAAACCCGGCCCTCGTCCTTTTCTTTAACCCCTTGACCGTGAGGCAGGGAAGGCTTCGATGCAAGGCGTCTTTTATCTCGCCGAGGCTTATTTTCTCGCAGCAGCAAACGATTTCCCCGTAATCGGGGTTTTCCCTTACCTTTTCTTCCCTTTCCCGCAAAGAAAGCGAGGAAAGGCGCAGGTAAGGCTTGACCTTCCCTTGCCAGCCCTCTTTCCTTTCCGCCTTCAAATAGGCGACTATCTCCTCGGATGCTTGGATGGCCAATGAAGGCGAGCTGGCAAGCCCTGGCGAATCGATGCCGTAAAACTCGTAATAGCCGGGCAAGGCCATCGAAAGGGAGAAATCCCCGCCTTTTGACTTGCTCCTTATCCCGGAGAAAACCCGGATCCTCTCGTTCATCGGGAGGGTTTTGACTAGCGTGGAGGCTTGGGTAGCAACGGAAGAGAGGGCTTCCGAATCGGTCGAAACATCGGGCTCATCGAGAGGCTCGGCGCTTGGGCCGACTAGGTAATTGCCGCTGGTGGTCGGGGTCACGAGGACCCCTTTGCCTTTTTGCGAAGGCAAGGGGAAAAGGACATGGTTGACGAAGCTCCCGAAATGGTCGAGGACATGGTATTGCCCCCTTGTTGGGAGCAGGTCGTCGCGCTTTAAACCAAGCAATCGGGAAATGCGGGCGCTATTGAGCCCGGAGGCGTTTACGAGGCAACGGCATTCGTATCTTTCGTTTCCGTCTTCCACCAAATAGCCAAAAGGCGTTTTCCCGATGTGTTTCGCCTCGATCCCGAATTTTATCCTCGCCCCGTTGTCGCAGGCGTTTTCCATCGCGTGGGCGACGAAAAGGAAGGGGTCGACGATGCCGGCTGACGGGCAAAACAAAGCCGCGAGGGCGTCATCTGATATGTTGGGCTCAATCTCGGCTAGCTCCTTTTTCAAGACGATGCTGGCCTCGACGCCGTTTTCCTTCGCCCTAAGGGCGAGGCTTCTAAGCGTTTCTACGCCCTCTTCGTCGCAGGCGACGGTAAGTGAGCCGATTTGCCTAAAAGGGACGTCAAGATCGCGGCATAAGGCCGGGAAAAGGCGATTTCCGCGCACGTTATGGAAGGCTTTGTTGCTGCCCGGGAGGGGGTCATACCCGCTATGGACGATGCCGGAATTGGCCATCGAAGCCCCGTCTCCGACGTCATAGGCCTTTTCAAGGACAAGCAAAGAAAGGCCGTATTTCGACAGTTCGCGGGCCAAGCAGGCGCCAACCGCGCCCGCCCCGATTATGATGACGTCCCACATACAAGGCCATTATACACGGCCAAGAGGGCTTTTATCCAAACTAGAGGGAGAGGATGCTTCCAGCGAATATGGGCATTCCCCGATAGCTTGAAACGAAATAGAAGGGGCGGTTGACGTCGAATTCAATCGGCTCGGGTCCGATTACGTCCCCCGCTTCCGGGAAGGCGGCGGTCACCGTCACCGATTTCCCGCTGACCCCCTTGGGGGCAAACTCGAACTCGGTTTTCTGAAGGCAAATGACGCCTGTAAGCGGCAAACTCGTGACAAAACGCCCAAATAGCGGCGTTCGGATCCCAAATTGGGCTAAATAGGGCGTGTAATCGACTTGGCTGGTCAGCTTGAAATAGGGGACGTAGCCCTCTAAAAGGGTTGCTTTGGCGTTATCTTCGAATTCGTTGGCGGCCTCGGAAAGGCTTATCTCCTCTAGGCTCACCCCCTCATCGGGCAAGACGATGGTCATATCGGTCGCCGATATGGCAAAGCGCATCGCCTGAAAGCCCTCGCCGTCATAATAACGATAAAGCCCGTCGATGGGTTGGCAATCGACCTCGTCAATCGATTCTCCATAATAGGAGGCGAACTCCCTCTTCACTATTCCCTCCTCCGGGCGCGAATCGATGAGGCTTACACCCGAATAGCAGGCGGCGGCCGCGTCGTAATCGCTTGGGATCTCGAACTCGGGCATTGGCATTTCCCTTCCGGAAAGCTCATCGAGCACCGCCTGGGCATCGTCTTTATACGTCTTAAAGGAAGAGGAGATGTTCGAAATGCCAAGCTCGGCGAGATGACTCGCCTCCTCTTCGTTTACGGAAACGTTTCCCCCGATGGCCTGGAGGAAAGCAAAGCAGCGAAGCGAGCTGTTGTGGCCTTGTTCCCCGGGGCCGGTGGGTTCGCGCTTGAAATCGAAGTTAAGCGAGCGGACAAGCGAAAGATAGCCTTCCTCGTCTATCCCAAGCTCGCTTAACGTCCTTTCCGACCCATTGCTTGCCAAGGCCGTCCCGGCCAAGGAAAGGGCGAGGCCAAGCGGCGAATAAACGTAATTGCCGTCGTAGTTCGCCCCCATTTGGGCGTAATGAAGCGAAGTGGAGGCCAAAAGGCGGTTTTGGTCTACCTCCGGAAGCTCCTGCAGCGGCTCAATATCGGTTAAAAAGCCCTTTGGCGAAGAGGGCGCGCAGCCGCAGATGAGCAATGCAAGCGGCAACAAGGCGAATCTTTTAGTTTTCATGCGATCTCCTTTCGACTATTAGACGCGGCTAAGCCCCGGATTGTTGCAAAAAGGAGCCGGACAATCTATCTTTAGGCCGATGGATTGCAAACTCGACCGCTCCGCGATTGATTGGCTTAAGCGGATAATAAAGGCCGATGGAAGGGCCGAGGACCGCGACGCGGCCCTAAGCCGCCTCTACCGCGAATCGGAGAAGGGCTATTCGAGCCTGGAGAAGGCAATCGCCAAACTAGACGGGCAAAGCCAACGCTCCCTCAGGGGCGCAAGCTTCGTCCCACTTGACCCCGAACCCCTCTTCCACAACCCCTATTACGCCTTTCTCAAAAGCAACGAAAAGGCCCTGCGCGCGACTCGCGGCTTCGGTTTTTCCCACTACGAGGCCTACCAGGCCTTCCTCCTCGATGAGATAAGCCTAGGCGAGGACTTCGAATCCTTCTCCCCGTCCGGCTATTATCGGGTTCGCGTCGATTACCCCATCTACCGGCTAGGCGGGAGCAACTGGATGGAGGTCATCCCCCATGAGATCAACACCATGGAAAAGGCCATCGGGAAGGCCCATGGCGATGTCTTGGTGATCGGGCTTGGGATCGGCTATTGCCTTTTCATGATGGCGATCAAGGAGGAGGTAAGGTCAGTGACCGTCATCGAAAAGGACGCAAAGCTCGTCGAATCTTTTTCCCAAACCCTCCTCCCCCTTTTCCCAAATAGGGGAAAGATAAGGATTCTGTCCGAGGACGCCTTCTCCTATCTGCCGAATATCCCCGACGGGTCATTTGACTATTGCTTCGCCGACATCTGGCGCGACGAGGTCGACGGGCTGCCAATGTACGGGAGGCTGCTAAGCTATATGAACAAGGCGAAGGAAAACGATTACTGGATTGAGAAGAGCCTGCTCCATTATCTGCGCCGCTACGCCATCGCCTTGCTCGAGGAGCAGGCCCTATTGGGCTATGATGACGCCGATTATAGGGATGAAAAAGGCCAAGGCGGGGTTTTTAGACGCCTCCATTTGGCTTTAAAAGGCGAAAAGATACAAACCACAGGCGACATCAAAGCCCTCCTCTCCGATTCTTCCTTGCGGGAAGTGGCGAGGAAGATGTTTTCCCCTCAATAGAGAAAAGGCAAAAGAGGCCAAGAAACGGAATTTGCCTAAAAACAACAAACGTTTGCTTTTTTCTATTCTCCTTTGATAATGGAAATAGCCTTCCAGGGGAAGCGTTCCTTGACATTGGGCAAAGCCTAAACGCCGATAGGGCCGCTTTCCTTCCCCCGCTTATTTCAAGCGGAGCAAAAGGCAAAAAAGAAAGGAGGCACTTCCATGAGAAAAGGCCTAAAGAACACCCTCATTCTCCTGCTCGCCCCGCTAATGGCGTCCTGCGCCATCTCCGGGCAAGGCTCCTCCTCCCCAGCCGGTTCGGAGAGCGAATCCTCCCTGACCGACGCCTCCTCGACGCCGCCCTCCCCCTCCAAGGAGGAGGCGATTGAGGAGCTGAAGGACTCCGCCGACCGCTTCATAGAGGGATATGGCTTCCTTTTGCTTGCCAGCGGCGAGGAGGCGACCGCCTACTCGACTTCCGGCGAGGAGCCGACGTGGCTATTCGACACACCGATGGGCGATTGGAGCGAGGACAAGTACAACATACTGACCCTCCACACGAGCCTGGAGGAGGTCATCGCCACCTTCGGCTTCCCCCGCTTCAACGGCCTCTCCGGGGTCGCCTCGGTCGATTACCTCGAGGACGGGGGCGATGTGTTCCGCCTCACCTTCAACTCCGACCTATTGCTCATCGAGAAGCAGCGGATCGACTATGCTGACGGCGAATGGCTTTGGGACCCCGATTCTCCGGCCACGATGAGCAGGGAGCAAAAACTGGAAATCCCCCTTTGGACGGAGATGACCGAGGTCGTCGAGGAATACGGGAAGCCGCTTTATCGCGAAATCGCCAACATCGACTACGCCGTCTATTCAAGCCCCGAGGAACCCATCGGGAAGATATTGCTCCACCTCACCTTCACCCAAGGGCACATCTTCGCCTATGGGGGCTTCAACGAGGAGACCGACGACCCCGAGAGAGTGGAGATCCCGGATGTCCCGGATTGGCCGCTTGAATGAGGGGACAGCAAAAACCGCCGAGCGATCGGCGGTTTCCCTTTTGGCTACTTGGATTTGGCCTTGGCCGTTTCCTTTTCTTCCTTTTGCCTTTCAAAGAGGTGGGCGATGAAGTCAACGACCCATTTGATGTCGGAGAAGGAGGTGTTGACGAGCAAATCGTAATTGGTCCAATCGCCCCAATCCTTCCCGGTGACGAAGCGGTAATACTTCTTCCGCTGCTTGTCGATGCGCTTTATGGATTTGAGCAATTCCTTATCGCTTTTCCCGCTTTTCTCGCGCCCTTTGGTCCTGGCAAGGCGCGATTCCAAGGTCGCGAAGACGAAGATGCGGTATGGATGGAGGTCGCGAAGCAAATAATCGGCCGCCCGCCCGATGATGATGCAATCGGATTTGAGCGCCAATTCGCGCATTATCTTGGCTTGCTCGCTTAAGACGTCGAGGGCCATCGACACCCCGGCATCCGGGGTCGGGTTGAGGGTCGAGCCGTAGCGGATCGGGAACAAAGGCACCGGGTCTTTCTCGCTCACCTCCTCCAAATACTCCTTTGAGTAATTGGTGTTGCGGATGAGCTCGTTGATTATCTCGTCGTCGTAATAGGCATAGCCGAGCCGCTCGGCGAGCCGCCTCCCGACTTCCCTTCCCCCAGAGCCGAATTCCCGTCCGATCGTGATGATATGTGGCATAAGCGACCTCCTTTATTAATTTTGCCCTTAAATCGGCAAAAGGCAAGCGAAAAGGGCGGGGTTTCCCGCCCTATTTGTTGTTTTACCGGCGTCCGCCTTTTCCGCGGGGGCCGCCGTGGCCATGGTGGTCATGGTCGCCGCGGGGGCGCGAAGGCCTTTCGCTCCGCTCGACGTAGCCTTCCGGCTTCTCCTCGAACTCGCGGTGGCTCACCTTGACCTTGCCCTTCTCGTCGAGTCCGATGACGACGACCTTGAGGGTATCGCCGACCTTGACGGCCTTGGTGGCGTCCTCGACGTAATTCCAGCTTAGGCGCGAAACGTGGCAAAGCCCATCGGTGTCGCCGAAGAGGTTGACGAAGGCCCCGTATTCCTCGACCCGGGTCACCTTGCCCTCGAATATCTCGCCGACCTTGGCTTCCCTGACGATGTCGTCGATGATGGCCTTGGCCTTCTCGATCATCGCCTTGTCGCTATGGTAGATGGTGATGGTCCCATCCTCCTCGACGTCGATCTGGACGCCGCCGCAGTCGGCGATGATGGAGTTGATGACCTTCCCGCCTTGGCCGATGACGTCGCGGATCTTGTCGACGTCGATCTTGAAGCTGACCATCTTGGGGGCGTATTTCGACACTTCCTTCCGCGGCTCGGGGATAACCTTGGCGATGGCCTCCCTGATCTCGGCCCGGGCTTTGTTGGCCTGGGCAAGGGCTTCGGAGAGGACTTCGCGGGTGACGCCGTGGATCTTGATGTCCATCTGGAGGGCGGTGAGGCCCTTGGCGGTGCCGGCGCATTTGAAGTCCATGTCGCCGAAATGGTCCTCAAGCCCCTGGATGTCGGTGAGGATGGTGTAGGGGTGGGCTCCATCAAGCGGGCCCGAGGTGATGAGGCCCATGGCGATGCCGGAGACGATGCCCTTGATGGGGACGCCGGCAGCCATAAGCGACATGCAGTTGGCGCAGATGGAGGCTTGCGAGCTCGAGCCGTTGCTCTCGACGACGTCGGCGACGCAGCGGATGGTATAGGGGAATTCCTCTTCGCTAGGCAAAACGTAGCTTAAGGCCCTTTCGCCGAGCTTGCCATGGCCGATCTCCCGCCTTCCGGGGGCGCCCATCCTTCCGATCTCCCCGACCGAATAGGGCGGGAAGTTATAATGGTGCATGAAGCGGCGCTCGGTCTCGCCGGTCAGATCGTCGATGATCTGCTTATCCGATAGGGGGCCGAGGGTCGTGGTCCCGATGACCTGGGTTTGTCCGCGGGTGAACATGGCCGAGCCATGGGCCCTCGGAAGCAGGTCGACTTGGCAATCAAGCGGCCTGATCTCATCGACTTTCCGTCCATCGGGCCTGATCTTCTCCTCGGTGATGAGGCGGCGGACCTCGTCGGCCACCATCTTCTCGAGGATGTCGTCGACCATGAGCATCGACATCTTGTGGTCGTGCTCATCCTCGTATTCGCGTGAATCGTAATCGTCCTTTATCTCTTTCTTCAAAGCGTCGATGGCGTCTTGCCTTTCGAGCTTGTCGAATATCGAGATGGCCTTGACCATCCTCTCCCCAATGCGGGAATGAATGTCCTCGACGATCTTCGCATCGGGAGCGTAGAGATCGATGTGGCGCTTGGGCTTGCCGATCTCCTCGATGATTCTCTTCTGGAAGGCGCAAAGCTCCTTGATGGCCTCAAAGCCGAACATGATGGCGTCGAGCATCTCCTCCTCGGGGACCTCAGCCGCCCCGGCCTCGACCATCATGATGGCGGACTCGGTGCCGGCAACCGCGAGGTTGATGTCGGATTTGGCCATCTCCTCCTCGGTCGGATCGATGATGAGCTTGCCATCCACGCGGCCGACGTAAACCCCGGCCACCGGGCCGTCGAAGGGGATGTCGGAGGTGCATAGGGCCAAGGAGGCGCCGAGCATCCCGGTCATCTCCGGGGTGTTGTCGCGGTCGACGCTCATGACAGTGGCGACGATTTGGACCTCGTTGCGGAAGCCCTCGGCGAATAGGGGCCTTATCGGCCTATCGATGAGGCGGGCCGACAAGGTGGCGTGCTCGCTGGCGCGCCCTTCGCGGCGGAGGAAGCTGCCGGGGATCTTGCCGGCGGCATATTGCTTTTCCTCGTAATTGACCGTCAGAGGGAAGAAATCCCCTTCCTTCGGCTCATCGGCGCAGCAGGCGGTCGCGAGGACGACCGTGTCGCCGAACCTAACCAAGACCGAGCCATCGGCCTGCTTGGCGATTTCGCCGGCTTCGACTTGCAGATGCCGTCCGGCGAATTCGGTTTCGAACACTTTCTTCATTGTGTTTCCTTTTTCTCTCTTTCTGTTTCTTTCTTAAGCAAACGCGAATATGTTACCACCGCCCCCACTCCCCTTCCACAAGGAAAGAGAAAGGAACTTCCCGCAAGCGTGCCCACCAAGAGCTTGAAGGAGAACTGGCATACAAGGCGAACTATGGGCAAAGCCCAACCGTCGGCGGTTCCTCTTTCCTTATCGCCTCGGCCCCGCCGAGGGCCTTCCCGCTCCGCATTCAGGCTGACCGGAGGCCACGGCTTGGGACGCCCTTTTCGTTTAGGGCTTCGGTTTATGGGGTCCGGCATAAGGAAAGAGTCCTGGACATCAAAAATACCAATGTTTTCTCCTAAAAGTGTTGTAAAGTAACACTAACTGGAGAAAATCAATGGTAATCAGCATCCAGCAACTGCTTGATAAGTACAAGGACTACGTCGATCCCAAGGGCAAGATCAGAAGAGACGTGGAATCCGGCAAGCTATTTCATATCGTCCGAGGCCTTTACGAGACGGATAGGAACGTCGATGGCTCCTATCTGGCCCAGTTCATATACGGCCCGTCCTATCTTTCCTTCGAATATGCCTTATCCAAATACGGCCTAATACCCGAAGCCGTCTTTCGAACCTATACATGCGCGAGCTTCGGCAAAAGGCGGAGGAAGCATTACGCGAACGCGTTTGGCGATTACCTATATCGCGACGTCCCCAAGCGTGTCTACCCCTACGGGTTCAAGATCGTCGTCCAAGGCAACTACTGTTACCACATCGCCACGCCCGAAAAGGCCCTCTGCGACAAACTTTACGCGGTTGAGCCGGTCGCCTCGATGAAGGCCTTCAAAGCCCTGCTTTTCGAAGACCTCCGGATCGACGAGGAGGAATTCGACAAGCTGGACAAGGTATTCATCAGAAAGATCGCCCCGTTATACAAAAAGAGAAACCTCAACTGGCTAGCCAAGATGGTCGAAGAGGCATCCTAATTTGTCTTTAGTCAATTAAAAAACCCGCCGCAAGGGCGGGTGGAGGAAGCGTTATCTTACTTCCTGATTCCAAGCGAGGCGATGAGCTCGGCGTAGCGCTTCTCGTCGTTGCGGGCGAGATAATCGAGAAGGCTGCGGCGCTTGCCGACGAGGATGAGTAGGCTGCGGCGGCTCGCGGCGTCCCCGTGGTTGGCTTTCAGATGCTCGGTGAGGGCCTTGATGCGCGAGGTGAGCAAGGCGATCTGAACCTCGGCGGCGCCGGTGTCCTTCTCGTTCTTGCCGTACTTCTTGACGATGGCAAGGGTCTCTTCTTTGCTAAGGGCCATGGTGTTCTCCTTTCCTTTTAACTTGGCATTGCCCGCGCCGCAAGCGGAGAATCTCTTCATGCAGGCCCAGGCAAGCTGCAACGCGTATATTAGGGGAAACGGCGAAGAAGCGCAACATTTATCTTGCGCCTTTCCCTCCTTTTTCTTGCCTACGCCCACGCGCAAGCATAATATAGCAACCGGTTTTTACCCGGAGGCTGTCATTTATGGATATGCGCAACATCGCGATCATCGCCCACGTCGATCACGGCAAGACGACGCTGGTCAACGCCCTACTCGCCAATTCGGGAGCCTTCCGGGCCAACGAGGCGGTCCTCGACCGGGCCATGGACTCCAACCCCCAGGAAAGGGAAAGGGGCATCACGATTTTGGCCAAGACGACCTCAATCGTCTATAAAGGGACGAAGATCAACATCGTCGACACCCCGGGGCACGCCGACTTCGGCGGCGAGGTCGAGCGGATCATGCACATGGTCGACGGCTGCCTATTGCTCGTCGACGCGTTCGAGGGGACCATGCCCCAAACCCGCTTCGTGCTGAAAAACGCCATCGAGAACCACATTAAGCCGGTCGTCGTCATCAACAAGGTCGACCGCCCCAACGCCGACCCCAAGAAGGCGGTCGATGAGGTGCTCGACCTCTTCATCGAGCTGGGCGCGAGCGACGACATGCTCGATTTCCCCGTCGTCTACGCCTCCGCCCTCAACGGCACCTCCTCCTACGATCCCGACCCATCGACCCAGCAAAAGGGGATGGACCCGATATTCGAGACCATCATAAAGGAAATCCCCGAGCCCGATTGCGACCCTTCCGGGCCATTTAGGATGCAGCCGGCTTTGCTTGACTATAACGAATTCGTCGGGCGCATCGGCATCGGCACCATCCGCGGCGGCTCGGTCAAAGTCGGCGACACGGTAGCCGACATCTCCCCAAACGGCGAAAGCAAAACCTTCAAGGTCATGAAGCTTTATTCGTTTGAGGGGCTAAAAAGGGTCGAAGTCAGCAAGGCCGAATGCGGCGACATATGCGCGATCGCCGGCAACCCCGAGCTCAACGTCGGCGACACCATCGGAGCCGATCCAAGCGTCGAGCCCTTGCCGCCGTTACGCATCGACGAGCCGACCCTGCAAATGGAATTCGGCACCAACTCGAGCCCGCTTAGGGGGCAAGATGGCAAGTTCGTCACCGCCCGCGTCATCGAGGAAAGGCTTTACGAGGAGGTCCAGCGCGACGTCTCGCTCCGCTACAAGAGGATCCCCAACACCGAGACGTGGACCGTCTCCGGGCGCGGGGAGCTCCACCTCTCCGTCCTCATCGAGGCGATGCGCCGGGAAGGCTATGAGCTTGAGGTCAGCAAGCCCCACGTCATCATAAGGGAAATCGACGGGGTCAAATGCGAGCCCTATGAGGACTTGCAGATCGACGTCCCGAGCGAATTCGTCGGGGACATCATGGATACCCTCGGCCAGCGTGGCGGACTAATGAGCGACATGATCGAATCCAACGGCCAAACCCGCCTGGTTTACGTGATCCCCTCCAGAGGCCTATTGGGCTTCGTCTCCAACTTTTTGACCCTCACGAAAGGCTATGGCATCATCAACCACACCTTTAAGGAATACCGGCCCGTCTACGCCCACTCGGTCGGGGAAAGGCCGCTTGGGGTGCTCGTAAGCGTCGATAAGGGCCAAGCCACCCCCTATTCGATCGAGAAGGTCGAGGAGCACGGCACCATGTTCATCGCCCCCGGGGCCGTTTGCTACGAGGGGATGATCGTCGGGGAGCACCGCTACCCGGTCGACCTTGCCGTCAACGTCACGGCCGCCAAGCCCCAAACCAACGTCAGAAGCTCGACCAAAGACCAGACCGTCGTCTTGAAGGCCCCGCGGAAGATGACCCTCGAGGCCTGCCTCGACTACATCAACTCCGACGAATTGGTCGAGATAACCCCGACCGCCTTCCGGATGAGGAAGAGGATCCTCTCCACCCCGGAAAGGAAGAAATTCGACGCCAAAAGGAAAGCCCAAGCCGAAGAGAACAAATAGGAAAAAGCCCCGTCCGAAGCGGGGTTTTTCAGTTCTTAAGCAATTCCTCAACCGCTTTTTTGTCGCTACTAAGCTGCTGCTTCAATTCGCCTAAAGAGGTGAATTTCCTCTCGTCACGTATGCGGTAAAGGAAATCGACGTAAACCGTTTTGCCATAATCGTCGGTCCCCGAATAGCCAAGCAGATGAACCTCGACGTGGTTTTCGTGGGGGCCGTCGACGCTTGGGTTGTCCCCGACGTTGATCATCGCCTTATAGGGCATGCCCCCAAGGTAGCATATCCCCGCATAAACCCCCTCTTTTGGGAGGATATAGGGGAAATTGAGAGAAAGGTTAAGGGTCGGGAAGCCGATCTTCCTCCCGTTTTGGAGGCCTTTGACCGTCTTGCCGCGTATTTCATAGAGATGACCCAATAGGCCCCAGGCCTCTTTGGCCTTGCCTTCTATTAAAAGCCCCTTGATCCGGCTAGTCGATATTTTGCCCTTTGAATCGGAAAGCAGCTTGCAGACGTAGGTTTTGTATTTTCGCTTAAGCAAGCCTACGTCCCCTTTTGCCCCAGCCCCAAAACGGAAGTCCTCCCCAACCACCAATGATTCGGGGGCGATTTTGTCGATGACCTCGGCTAGGAAGGATTCGGGGGGCATGGAGATGAAATCCCTATCTGTCTTGACGATAAAGCAATAGTCGATCCCCATCGAGGCGGCGAACCGCTCCTTATCGTCTAGCCCCATCAAGGCCGGGCCGGGGGAAAGAAAGGAAGAGGGCGGGGGGTCAAAAAGGAGGACCCCGGAATACAATCCATGGAATTTGGCTTCCAAAAGAAGCCGTTGATGGCCTTTGTGGAAGCCGTCGAAATTGCCAAGGGCGAGGCTTAAGCCCTTTATCGGGGCTATGGCCTTCCCGATTTCGAGTTCAACCGTTTCCATCAGAACAGCCCCCTTTCCGAGCGGTAGCTCTCCCCTTCTTTCCTATAGACCGCGACCGCTTCCCCTTCCCTGACGATCAAATACCTTTCCGCCTCGCCAATAAGGTTAAGCCTCTTCCCCTGCTTGGCCGACAAAACCATCGCCTCATCGGCCTCGATACGAGGCAAATCGACATAGGGGGTCGGGTCGATTGGGTTAAGGAAATTAGGCTTGGAGAAGGAGCGCGCGTCTTTTAGGGAAAACGGCCCGACCGCGACGCGGCGAAGCTTTTCCAAATGCCCCACGGCTCCGAGCTTCATCGCGATGTCCTCGCCCAAAACCCGGATGTAGGTCCCCTCGCTCACCTCGCAGCTGAAGTCGATCCGGTTGCCTTTATGGAGCAATAGGCGGATCGAGTAAACCTCGATGTCGCGTTCCTTCCTTTTCACCTGCTTCCCAAGCCGCGCCATCTTATAGGCGGGGACGCCGTCGGTCTTAAGGGCCGAATAAGCCGGGGAAAGCTGCTTGGAGCGGCCCAAGAAGGAAAAAAGGGCGGACTCGATGGCTTCCTGGGTGAGCTTCGGGGCTTCCCTTTCCTCGACGACGCGACCGGTTTTGTCGCCGGTGTCGGTCTTGCTACCGAGGATGAGACTTGCGATGTAGGTTTTCCTTTTTCCTCCAAGATAAGGCAAAAACTTCGTCCCCTGCCCGATGGCGACCACCAAAACCCCGGTCGCGAAGGGGTCGAGGGTCCCAAGATGCCCCACCTTCCGCGTAAGCGCCGTTTTCATGACGGCGTTATCGACGTCGCGGCTGGTCAGCCCCTCCGGTTTGTCTAAAATCAGGATCCCGCCGTTCATAGCCGGACCATTATAAACCGGCGAAAAGATGTTGGTAAGGAAGATGAGGCGAAGGCTCAAATCAAAGAGACGATGGACGGATTGCTATAATCCAAATATGGCGTCGCGAAGGCCACCTTAACGGGTAAGCCATTCGCATATCCGATAGCCCCAAGCGAGACGACGCGGAAGGCAATCGCCCCATCGCCTTGGTCAAACACGGTCGCCGCGACGGAAAGTTCACTCGGCGCGAATGGTTGATACTTGCCCTTCCATTCCCCATAATAGCCCCGATGAAATACCTGCGACGCGTCTTGGCTTATATCCGGAAAGCCGATGAGAAATACGATTTGATCCAAAAAGGCGACCGGATCGTCATAGGCGTCAGCGGCGGCAAAGACTCCCTTTGCCTGCTCAAATCGCTTGCGATCTACGGATTTTTCGCCAATAAGGAATTCACCCTTTTGCCCGTCACCCTCGACCTCGGCTTCCCCGGCTTCGACCCAGAGCCCCTAAACGATTACGCCGCCTCGCTTGGGCTAAGCCTAATCGTTGAGGACTGCCATGACGTCTACGAGATACTTAGGATACAAAGCAAGGGGAAAAGGCTTCCCTGCTCGATCTGCTCGCGGATGAAGAAGGCGGCCATCAACGAGGTGGCCAATAGGCTGCAGGCCAACAAAGTGGCCTTCGCCCACCACGTCGACGACGCCATCGAGACGGCCTTCATGAACCTCGTCCACGGGGGACGGGTCGCGACCTTCGAGCCGAAGATGCGCCTAGAAAGGGCCAACATCACCTTCATCCGCCCCCTATGCGAATGCTTCGAGTCGGATTTATCGGGGATGGCAAAGGAGGAAAATCTGCCAGTCGCGGCTAGGGTTTGCCCAAACGACGGGGAAACCGAAAGGCAATGGGCCAAGGATTGGCTTGGCAAGCTTTACGCTTCCCGCCCCGACGCCCATCTAAACGCCGCCAACGCCTTGAGCAACCTAGACTCGTTCAACCTCCCTATGTCCCACCTCCGCTTCGGCTTGGGGGACGGGCTTTCCGTCGCTCCGTTATCAACGCCCGAGCTAGCCAACGAATACGCCGCTTTGTCGATCAAGAAGGGATTGAAGCCCCTTTCTAACGGCCTAGAGACCTACGTGTTCCTCGATAAAGGCAAGGTGTTCGGGGCGGTGAGCTTTCTAATGGGCAAACTCGAAGCCGAGATCAGGCTTTGCGAGTTCGACCAAAAACGCGAGGAAAAGGCCATTTGCTGCCTAATCAAGGCGATGGCGGAGGCCGCGTATCGGCGCAACCCCTTTACCTTCGTCTATTCGGCGAGGAACAAGAAAACCGCCCGGAAGGCCGGCTTCGTTTTGTCAAAGCGGCCCGGCGGGCGGCAGCTCCTAA
This sequence comes from Candidatus Alloenteromonas pullistercoris, assembly GCA_017694295.1. Classification (GTDB taxonomy): domain Bacteria; phylum Bacillota_I; class Bacilli_A; order RFN20; family CAG-826; genus Alloenteromonas; species Alloenteromonas pullistercoris. The sequence continues at coordinate 17,484 of JADINA010000039.1, forward strand.
TCAAATCCAACTAGAGGCTATTTATTCAGCTTCCTGAGGTCGCTTTCCTCCTTTTGGAGCGCTTCCTCAAGCCGCTCGGCCTTTTTGAAGGAATCGTCGTAAAGGAAGGTGACCTTCGGGGCTTTGTATAGGTCAAGCCGGCTGGCGAGCCGCGACCTGACGAAGCCCTCGCTTTTCTTTAGCTCGGCTAGCGAGCTCCCCTCATGTCCAGAGGAGAAGAAGGTGACGTAGACCCGGGCCTCGGAGTAATCGGAGTTGACGACGACCTCGTTTATGGAGACGAGCCCGATCTTCGGGTTCTTTATCTCCTTCATGACGATGTCGGCGATGTCTTTGGCGATGACGGCTTTTATCCGCCCGTTGCGGAGGGCCATGATCCCCTACTCTCCCTTCTCGACCAGCTCGAAGGCCTCGACCCGGTCGCCTTCCTTGATGTCGTTATAGCCTTCGATGGTGAGCCCGCATTCGTAGCCTTCCTTTACTTCCTTCACGTCGTCTTTGAAGCGCTTAAGCGAGGCGAGCTTCCCGTTGTAGATGACGATCCCGGAGCGCAGCAATCTGATTCGCGACCCGGCTTTGATGTATCCGGAGGTCACATAGCTCCCGCCGACGGTGCCGACGTGGGTGATCTTGTAAATGTGGCGGATCTCGGCCTCCCCGGTCACCTCCTCGACCTTCTCGACCTCGACCATCCCCTTAAGGGCGGCCTCCATCTCGTCGAGGAGCTCGTAGATGATGTTGTGGAGGCGGATCTCGACGTGGTTTTCCTCGGCCATCTGGCGGATTTTCGCATCCGGCCTCACCCCGAAGCCGAAGATTATGGCGTGGGAGGCGCTGGCGAGCATGACGTCGGAGCCACTGATGGCCCCGGCGGAGGCGAGGAGCACGTGGATCTTGACCTTGTCGGTGCTCATCTTCTCCAAATTGGCCTTCAAGGCCTCGGCGGTGCCGTTGCTGTCGGATTTGACGATGACGTTGAGGTCCTTGACCTTGCCGGCGTTGACGAGGTTGTTCAAATCGGCGAGGGAGAAGGCCGAATTGGAGCCGCGGAGCTCATTTTGCTTGGCCAGAGCCCTAGCCGAGGCGATGTCGCGGGCTTGCTTCTCCTCGGGGAAGGCCATAAAGCGGTCCCCGGCCGAGGGGACGGAGGAAAGCCCGATGACGGAAACCGGGGTGCTCGGGGTGGCGCTTTTAAGCACCGCCCGATGCTCGTTGGTCATCCGCCTTATCTTCCCATACGTCTCGCCGACGACCACGTAGTCCCCGGCGTTTAAGGTCCCGTTTTGCACGAGCAAAGTGGCCTTTGGCCCCTCTCCCTTATCAAGCTCAGACTCCAAAACCGTCCCGATGGCGTAGCGGCTCGGGTTGGCCTTAAGCTCAAGCATCTCGGCCTTGAGGGCGATGGCCTCGAGCAATTCGTCGATGCCCTGCTTTTGCTTGGCCGAGATGTTGACGGTCATGACGTCCCCGCCATAGGACTCGGCGATGACCTCGTGGGCCAATAGCTCCTCAAGCACTTTGCGCGGGTTGGCCCCGGCCTTGTCGATCTTGTTGACGGCGACGATGATCGGGACCCCGGCCGCCTTGGCGTGGTCGATGGCCTCGATGGTTTGGGGCATGACCCCGTCATCGGCCGCGACGACCAAGACGACGATGTCGGTCACCGAGGCGCCGCGGGCCCGCATGGCGGTGAAGGCGGCGTGGCCCGGGGTGTCGATGAAGGTGATGCGCTTCCCGTTTATCTCGACCTGGTAGGCGCCGATCTCCTGGGAGATGCCCCCGGCTTCGCCGGCGGCGACGTTGGAGTGCCTTATGGCGTCTATCAGGGTGGTTTTTCCATGGTCGACGTGGCCCATGACGGTCACGACCGGGGGGCGCTCGCAAAGGCTATTGGGGTCGTCAACGATCTCAAGGTCCTCGAAATGGACGGCGTCGGCCACCTTTTCCTTTTTGAAGTCGTATCCGAACTCAAGGCAGACCATCCCGATGGCCTCGTCGTCGAGGGTTTGGTTGATGGTCACCATCTTCCCCTGGAGGAAAAGGCATTTGATGATCTCCGGGCTCGGGACGTCGATGGCCTTGGAAAGCTCGGCGACCGAAAGTGGCTTGGAATAGACGAAGACACCGCCGTTGACATTGGCCCGCTCCTCCTTCCGCCCTTTGTAGGGGGTGAAGTTGCTAAGCCTCGCCGGGCGGGCGGGCTTCTTTTGGAAGTTTTTGTTTTTCATTGCGCTTTTTCTCCTTTCCGCAAAGCCAAGTAGAGGGCTTTGGCAGCCTTGGGGTCGACGATGCAGACCGCGCTAAGCCTCTCGCGGCCAAGGGCATAGCCAAGCTCGGCCTGGCTGGTTTCGCAAACCGGGCAGCCTTGCCTTTTGGCGTAGGATAGGGCCCGCTTGCGCGAATTCTCCGAGGCGTCGGAAGCCAATATGAGCAGCTTGGCAGGCGAAGCGAACATCGCCTCGCCAAACCGGAGCAGCCCGGCTTTGTTGTATAGCCCAAGGCGCTTAAGGGCGCTTTGGTCAAGGCGCATCGGGGCACCTCCTAAGCAATTCGGCGTATAGGGGCGAATCGGGCAAGACGCCAAGCCGCTTTAGGGCGCTTAGTCCCTTTGCCGAGGTGAGGGCAGAATAGCGCGGATAGACGTAGGCCCCGCGCCCCTTTTCTGTACCGCTATCGTCGATATGGGGGGTGGGCAGCAGGCAAAGCCGGAGCAGGCTTCCCTTCTCCATCCTTTGCCTGGTGAGTATATCGGTTCTTACGCTATTTACCCGCACCGCTTATTTCCCGTCGTCATCGTAGTAGCGGTCGTATTCGGCGAATTCCTCCTCGATGTCCTCGTCGGAATCGTCGTAATCGTCGACGTGGCCCTCCTCTTCCTCGATTTCGGAAAGCTCCTCATCGGTGTAGACGGGCATGGTCGGGACGACCGGGCTCGACTTAGCCTCGCGCTTGACCTCGTCCTCGGTGATCTTCCGGGGCCGCTTGGCCTTGGCGACCGGCTTGGTCTTCTTTTCCTTGGCCGACTCAAGCTCCTTCTCGAGGTCGGAGAGGGTGGTCGTGGTCTTGACGTCTTTGGGCTCGTTGGCCTCTTCTTCCGCCTTCTTCCCCTCCTGCATCGCCTTTAAGGCGGCTTCGGCCGGGTTGATGGCCTCGCTTGGGAAGTCGCTTGGGGTAACGCTGGCCTTGGGGGCGGGTTTCGGGGTTTCGATCTTGACCGGGGCCGCTTCTTTAACCGGCTCGGCCTGTTTTGCCTGTTCCGCCTTCTCCTGCTCGGCTAGCGCCTTGGCTTTCTTCTCCTCGGCTTCCTTGGCGGCCTCGCGGCGCTTGGCCATATCCTCCTCCATCTTCTTGGTGAGCTCGGCCTGGGCCTTGGCCTTCTTCTCCTCCTCGGCCCGCTTCACCCATTCCTCGGTCGGAACGTATTGGAGTTTCTTGGCGATGGCCTCGGATTCGCCGATGAGCTCGATCTTATAGCCGGTGAGCTTCTCGGCGAGCTGCTTGTTGGTGTCCTTGCCGTTTTTCTGCTTCCGTAGCGACTCGTCTTTGACGATGACCTCGGCGAAGGGCCCCTCGGCGTCATCGGGATAGACGTTGGCCCCCAAGACGACGTCGGGCCGGCAGGCCTCGATGACGAATAGCCCCGGGTTCTCCGAGTAGTTGATGATGTCGATCTTCTCTTTGTTGTGGCCGTTGCTGCCAAGCTGGGTGACGATCTTCTGGATGCGCGAGCCGCCCTGCCCGATGCAGGCCCCGGTGGCGTCGACGTCCTCGTTGTTGGAGCTGACGGCGACTTTGCTCCGATACCCGGCTTTCCGGGCGATGGCCTTGATGACGACGGTCCCATCGTATATCTCGTGGATCTCTTCCTCGAAAAGGCGCTTAAGGAAGCCTTCCGAGCTGCGGGTGGCCTCGATTTGGGGGGCGCGCATGGGCTTGCCGTCGATCGGCGCGGCCGGGCGGACTTCCTGGATGTAAACCTTTATCTGGTCGCCGATGCGGAAGTACTCGTCGCCGATGAGTTCCTTCCTGGTGAGCTCGATGGTCGTCCTCCCGATGGAGATGGTCGTGGTCTTGTCGTCGCTTTTCTCGACCGTCCCGACCATCATCTCGCCGATGTGGTCCTTGTAGATGCGGTAAAGGGCGACCCGCTCGGCCTCGGCGAGCCGGGAACGGAAATTGTTCTTGACCGCCTTGGCCATGACCTTCGAGGCGTTTTCGAAATCGCAGGGGATGGCGTAATCGTCCCCGACTTTGTATTTGGGCTCAGCTAAGCCCTCATTGACCTCGTCGACCCCGACCTCGAGGTAATCGTCCTCGACCTCGGCGACGACTTTCTTTATCTGGGCGAGGTCGACTTTGCCGGTTATGGGATCGATATGGCAGCTTACGACGGCGTCATCGCCGCCGCCAAGCTCCTTGACGTAGGCCCTTTCGGTCGCCTCCTCAAGGGCGTGCAAGACGTCCTCGTCGGTGAGCCCTTTGGCCTCGCTTAGGGCCTTGAGGGCCTCGATGAACGACGGGCGCTCATCGACTGTTTGCTTTTTCCTTGGCATGTTGTTTGCTCCTATTATCAGAATTTGATGGCCAATCGGGCCTTATCGACGTCTTTTAGGGGGATCGCGGCTTCCATTTTCCTCGCCTTATCCATGTAGGAGAGGAAGAGGGTTCCGTCTTCATAATGGGTTATCGTCCCCTCGAGGACGTTCTCCCCCTTATATGGGGTGGACAGGTGGAGGTTCACATAGCTTCCCGCGTATTCGGGGAGGGCGGAAGGCTCAATCCGCTTCTCGGCCCCGGCGCTTGAGACGTCGAGGGTATAGGGGCCGTCAATCGGGTCGGCTTTGTCCAAAAGGGCGGAAACCTCCTCCGACACCTTGACGATCTCCTCGAGCCCGATGGGCTGCTTATGGTCGACTTGGACGTAGAGGGTGCCTCCGCTTAGCCGAAGGGAATAAAGCGAATAGCCAAGCCCCTCAATGGACGGTCGCAGCAATTCGGCGATTTCCTTTTCCTTCTCTTCCATCACACCGCCTCCTTTCGCCCCCAATCAATAGAAAGGAGTGGCCTTCCGCCACTCCTAAAGAATTTGGGGGAACGGAACCTCTATTGGGATTTCCGCATGGCTATTGTAGACGGAAAAAGGCCGTCTATCCATAGGCAATTTTTGACTTTCAGGATAGCCCCTCGGTGATGGAGCGCCTCTTCCACTTCCCCCTTTTCCAGCGGACGTAGAACATGATCGCCCTGATTATCTCGTCGAGCGCGGCCCCGATGAAGGCCCCGTAAACCCCGAGCTTGAAGACAAGGCAAAGCAAAGCCGAGACCCCGACGGTGCACACCCAGCTCGTCACCATCGAGCAGGAAACCGGGAAGAGGATGTCGCCGCTGGTCTCTAGCCCCTTGACGTAGACAAGGTTGGTGGCCCGCCCCTGGTCGAGGAAAACGTCGATGACCATGCAAAGAAGCGCCATTATCCCGATGGCGTGCAAACTTATGCCGGTTGGGTTGGATTCCGCGCTTGATTGGGCCGGAGCCAGAAGTGCCTGGAATATGGGGTAGGAAAGGCAAAGCAAAAGGATGGAGAGGAGGGCCGAGACGGTCCTGGCCATCGTGCCGACGTCTTGGACGAGCCTTTCGGCCCCCTCCTTATCGCCTTTCCCGAGCAATTGCCCCTCGACCACCTGCATGGCCACCCCCGTCCCCTGGGCGAAAAGGTAGATGATGGAGGTGAAGGTAATTAAGTAGTTGCGGAGGTTTTGCTCAAGCACCCCGACCGAGAGGTTGATGATGACGGCGAGGACGAGCTGCGAGGCCTGATAGGAAAGCGTTTCGCCCGCCGTCGGGAGGCCAATGCCAAGAAGCCGGCGAAGTATCGACCCGGGAAAGGGGCGGAGCAACTTAATGGAAAGCGAGGCCCCGACCGTCTTCTTATAGAAAACGTAGGAGGCGATTAAGGCCACTAGGCGCGATAAATCGGTGGAGATGGCGACGCCATAGAGCTTCTCCATCTCCGTAAGCCCGGGGATGCCGAAGATGAAGATGGCCCCGACGATGGCGTTGACCGCATTGCTTATGAAGGCGATGGCGGTCGGCGGGACCATCCGCTTATTGGCCCGCAGAAAGGAGGAGAATACGTTGGTGAGGGCTTGAAAGACGAAGCTTGGGGCGGTGAGGGCTAAGAAGGCCTTGGCGAAGGGGATGACGTTTTCCTTCACCCCCATCCAGGAGAACACGAAGAAGGAGAAGCCGAAGACGGCAAGGGCGACGATGACGCCTATTAAGAGGTTGAGGTAAAGCGAAAGGGGGTAGATTTTCTTGGCCGACTCATCGTCGCCTTTGCCAACGAGCTGACAAAGCAAAATAAGCGAGGAGGAGCTTAGGACCGAGAAAGAGACGAGGAAGATGTTGGCGATCTGGTTGGCCTGGCTCACCCCGTTGGAGGCTAAGGGGATCGGGGTAAGCAGGAACTGGGTGACATAGCCCATCGCCACCGAAAGGATGAGCTCGAGGAAGACGGGCACGGCCATTTTGACGATGGCTTTGTTGCGGGCGAAGGCGCCGATGATGGGAAGAGGCTTTTCCATACCGTGGCAATGCTATGCTTATTCGTAGAATAAAACAAGATGGAAAAAGGCCGTTTTCGGGCCAAAAAGCAAAAAAGTCGGATAAAGGCCTAGGAAGCGGAAAAGTCGCCTAGATGAAGCGAGGAATAAACCTCCAACGCCTCATCGTCGCTTGGCGCCTCGAAGCGGTTTGACCAATACTCTGGCAAAGGCAACTCGACCATCTCGAAATAGGCGTAGCGGCGTTCCTCCTGCTCAAATAGGGAAAGGATCTTCGCTAGGTCATCAAAGGGTACCGGGTTAGCCTCGAAGGCCGAGTTGACCTCGCTTGCCTCCTTGAAGCGGTTGGTCCCACCGAGGATGATGCCATCGTGGGTGCCCCGCTCGACGTAAACCTCGATGCCCTTCATGGAGCCGCGAAGGGCCAAATATTCGCCATAGTTTGACTCAAGCGATTCGACCTGCCCAAGCCCTAGCGGCTCCTCAAAAGGGTCGCTCGCCCCGCCGCAGGCGCTTAATGGGACGGCAAGAAGCAACCCCAAGCAGGCAATCGCCCTATTCATCCTTCTTCCCATGGCCGTCCTCCTTTTTCTTCCTATAAATAGACGCGCCAAGGTCAAGCGAAGTCGCAAGTAGGCTGAAGGCAAGCAGCAAGCTTGGGCCCAAAAGGATGCTCCCCATGAAGTCGATGGGGAAGAAGGCGACCATCGAGAGGTTAAGCAAATAGGGGTTTGCGGAATAGGAAATGATGAACCAAAGCGAAAAGAAGGCGGCTAAGCCAAGCAAGGCGGCATAGGCCAAAAGATGCTTTTTTAAGGGCAAGGGAGTTAGGTACATATAGACGACAAGCAAGGCGGAAAGAAGATAAATGGGCAAGACGTCGAAGGCATAGGGTGAGGAGGCCTCGAAGGAAAGGGAGGAAAGAAGAAGATCCCCAAGGAAATAAAGCGCGATGAGGCACACAAAGCCCCGAAAAAGGCCATAAAGCAAGCCCCAAACCCCGACGAAATGGAATTTGACCTCACTTTTGCGCGATTTAAGCATCAAATAAGGGGAAAGCCCGCAATAAAGGAAGCCAAGCAAAAGGGCGTCAAGCGGGTAAACGGCCGTATATCGCCCATCCAATAGGGAATTGAGAGTCCCGTTTAAACAGAATACGGCTATAAGCAAAACGGAAGCAAAGCCAAGGATGGCCATCGTTAGCCCAAAGGCGAAATAGAAACCCTTGGAGCGCGGCTTAACGTAAGCGAAATAGGAAAAGAAAAGGAGGGTCGGGAGGCCCAAAAGAAAGCAAACGTACCCGGGCGCGGCGGAGCCAAGATAGGCGAACCCGGAGCCGTAATCGTGGATGAGGAAGGTGAAGAAGAGGAAGAAATAGATGCTAGCGACCAAGGAAAGCAAAACGAGCCCCACCCCCTGGGCGAGGCGGATGCTATGGGAACGGCTGGCCTTTTGGGCCGCCATCTCCGCTTTGCTTAACCCGTCCATCCTCTATTCCCCCTCCGAAACCAGGCTTTGGAATATCGGCTCAAATCGATAGGAAGCCCCCGAGTAGTCGTTATCGTCCTCGTAATCGAGGTAAAGCCTATTTAAGCCTATTATCTCCCCGCGGCTATTTATGTCGATTATGTTGGCCCCAAGGTGGCCTTCTAGGTAGGTGCATCCCTCCCCCGATTTTAGCCCATAGCAAAGGGCGATCGCCTCATCGGGATCGCGAGAAGCCGAATAAAGGGCGCAGAAGTCGTTTTTGTGGTCATGTCCGACGAACATCGCCTTGGCCCCAAGCTCGCTGGCTTTATCGAAAAGCCCGGAATCCTCGTATCCGCAATAAACCCGGGTTTCCCCTAGCCCCGGCACCTCCCAGCTCTCCTCGCCCATGTCGCCGGAATAGTCGAATAGGGTCCCGGGGCAAGAGGGGTCATCCGAATATTCCCCAAGTTGGCCGCGGAGCCGATAGGCGTATTCGTATTGCCATAGCCCGATGTGGAAGAAAAGCGATTGGGGGACGCGGTATCCGTCTTCCCTCTGTTGCTCTTCAACCATCTCTGCGTACCAGTCGATCTGGTCTTGGTGGATGACGTCGTAAGGGAGGGAGAGGCCGCTTGGGGAAAGCTTGTTGGAATCGAGGACGTAGAGGCTATGGACCCTTTTGCCGAGGTAAGTCAAATCGATGACGAAGTTCGATGCCCCGAAGACGTCGTCCCCGGGGTTATCTTTGTTGAGGCATTTGGGATAGCTTAACGCCAAGTCGGTCGGGTAGGAAAAGGGATAAAGCCCCTGCTCGTCGTGGTTGCCCCAGGCCAAGGCGAAATGGCTTAGATCGGATTCCTCGAGGGTATCGAGCAATTCGCGATACGTCTTCTTGTCGGCTAAAAGCACCTGATCCCCGGTGAGGATCACCATGTCGGCGTCGGAGAAATCGATTAGGGCGCTTAAATAGGCCTTCTCACGGCTTAAATCGCTATACATCCCCCAATGGCAGTCGGCCAGCTGGATGATGCGGATGCCGTCCTCGCCGATTTCCACAAAGCTTCGGTATTCGGGCGATTCGACTGCGCAGCCGGAAAGAAGGAAGGGCAAAAGCGATAAAGCGGCCTTCCCCTTCATGCTATTCCAAGGGGTGCTCCCCGTCGTTGAAATAAAGTATCCCGAGGCAATGGGGGCCGCAATGGCAGGAGATGGTGGCCCCGGCGGTGGTCGCGTAGACGCGGCGGAAGCCGGCCTGCTTAACCCGCTCCACCACGGCTTCGACGACGTCCTCGGGGGCGGTCGAATAGGTGACGAAGCAAATCTCGCGGTCGGGGTTGTTGTATTCGGAAAGGGTGTCCTCGACGTAATTGAGGACGACCTTCTTCATCGGGCCGCGGTATTTCTTCCCCGGGCCCATCTTCCCGTCTTTGACGTAGATCTCGGGCTTTAGGCCAAGCAGGTTGGCCCCAAGCATGGCGAGGGCCGAGCAGCGGCCGCCCTTATAAAGATAATTGACCGACTCAAGGGAGAAGGAGGCCTGGTCGAAGGGGACGCGGGCGTTTAGCGCCTCGACTATCTCCTCGGGAGAGGCGCCTTTCTCGCGGAGGCGGCAGGCGTATTCGGCTTGCAACGCGATGCCGGTGGAAAGCGATTTGGTGTCGATGACGTCGACTTTCCCCTCGAATTTATCGGCGGCGATCTTGGCATGCTCGCAAGAGGAGGAGATGCCTGAGCTAAGCGAGAAATGGATGACGTGGTCGTAATCGGCAAGAAGCGAGGCGAAGTATTCGCCATATTCGATTTCGTTGATGGCGCTGGTCTTGGGGAGCTGGCCCGATTCCTTGACGTAGGCGTAAAGGTCATCGGGGGTTATCTCCCCGTCAAGCCCGGTTTTGTCGCCGAGAATCAGGGTGAAGGGGATGGTCTTGATGTCCCATTCCCTTAAAAGCTCCTTCGGGAGATCGATCGTCGTCTCGGCCGAGATGCATATTCTCATTTTTGCTTTCTCCTATTAGATTAATGGGCATTAGCCCCAAACAAACAAATTATAAAGGCAAAGGCGGTTTGGGTAAAACGCCTATTTACGGCCCTTATGGGGATACTTTTCGTATACGCGATGGTAATATTCCTCCCAAAGAGCCCGCACCCGCTCCTTGGAATAGTATTGGCTTAGCGATTCCGCCTTTTTGGCTAAATCGGCGTAATAGGAAAAATCGGAGGAAAGGCGCTTGATCTTTTCGTCGAAGCCATCGACATCATGGGCGCAGTCATAGTCGCCTAGGAGGATCTCCTTATACAAATCGAGGTCGCGAAGCAAAAACGGGACGCCGCAGGAGGCGGCTTCGAGTATGGCCATCGGGAAAAGCTCGGCGAAGCTCGGCATGAATAGAAGCGAGGCGGCGTTATACACCTCGTTCATCCCCTCCCTTTTGACGATGCCGAGGAATTTGACGTTATCCGGCGGGTTGTCCATCACCTTCTTTAGCTCTGAATACCCATCGGTCATCCGCCCGAAGCTAAAGCCCCCGGCCCATAGAAAAGTCAGATTTGGGTTGCGCCTAGCGCATTCGACAAAGTCAAGCACCCCTTTCCTAGTCTGCACTTGCCCCACGCCCAAGACAACGAAGGCGTCCTTACTGATCCCAAGCTTCCCCCTTATGGCTTCCTTCTCTTCGCTTGGCAAAGGGTGGAAGGAGGCGGGGTCGACGTAATTGGGGATATAGGTGATCTTATCCTCGGCTATTCCAAGCTCCATCAACGGCTTTTTGTAAATCGGGTTGACGACCACGATTTCATCGGCTTTCCTGTAGAAGCGGCGCACATAGGACTTGAAGATGGCGAATATCGGCTTTGGCAGTTTTATCGAGCCATCGAGGGTGTCGGGGAGGAAATGGACGTAGCAGACGTTGACCGTCTTTTTGCCCATGCGCAGGTAAAAGGTCGGGTTGACGGTGTGGACGTGGTTGATGTCGGCTTTGCCCTTATCCCCTTTGCAAAGGACCCTAAGCCCCTTTATCCCCTTAACCAGGGCGACCTGCTCCAAATAGGCGGAGCCGACCCCCTGCCCTTCCACCGAGGTGGCGGCGGAAAGCATCCTGACGGTCAAAGTTTTGCTAGATTCGTTTGCCATATGCGCTTAGTTTAGACCCCTTAAAGGCAAAGGAAAAGGCCGGTTTCCCGGCCTAATGTCCTTGTTGGTGCCCTCACCCTTAGTCGAAAAGAGGTCTGATCCTTACCATGGATCCGTTCTACCGCTGAACTATGAGGGCGGTGCGGGGCTTTTGCCGCGCATTGCGTATTATAGGGAAGAGGGCAGGGGCAGGCAAGAGGGAGTTTTGCCTACTTTCGCTTTATCGATAAAAGGGGGAAAGCCGGCGCTAGGCAAAAGGCGAGGCCGCGTATAAACTACACGCGTATGCGTTCACTTAATAGGCAAAGCGGAAAGGAAAGGCGCGCTAAGCGCATCCCGGAGATCGATTTCCTCCGCGGCCTGGCCATCTTCTTAATGGTCCTTGACCACCTTTGCTTCGATTTGACGATGCTGCCGGGGCTAGTGAAGCAATTCGCCTCGAACTTCTCGATCATCGGCAGCCATCCGCTTGATGGGTTATATAATCTTGGGTTTGCCATCGAAACCTCCCCCTGGCGCGACGCCGGGCACATCGTCTTCGTCGGTGTCTTCTGCCTTCTTAGCGGCATCTGCTGCACCTTCTCGCGGAACAACTGGAAGCGGACCGGGCTGCTTTTCCTTTTCGCCTGGATCATCAAAATCGCCTTCTTCCTCTTCGGCTATTACTCTGACGACCCCTCGATGTATATATATTTCGGGATGCTCGATAGCCTTTTCATCGCCCATCTGCTTTACACGATAAAGGAGCATTTCCTTAAGGACAAAGCCTATGACTTGGCCATCGGGCTCGCTTTCGTCTTCTTCACCCTCATGCTGACCAGCCCCTCCCCCTACTATCCAGATGGGCCGATCGACGCGCTTAAGAACCTTTGGATGATGTTCATCGGGCAAGCCGCCGTCGGGGGCGATTACATCCACCCCCTCCCGGTCATCGCCTTGCTTTTCATCGGGGCCTTCCTCGGGAAGTGGCTCTATAGGGAAAGGCGAAGCTATGCGCCCTTTCTTAAGAAAGCCGAGCCCTTCCCCTTCTTCGGCCGCCATAGCGCCCTCATCTATTTGATCCATCAGCCTATATTGGCCGCCATATTGCTTTGCGTCTGCCTCGGGCTTGGATACCGCATTTAAGAGGTATTAGGTATGAAGATATACGATTTGTTGGAGAAAACCGCCCTTAGCCAGAGTAAGGAGGTGGCCTTGGTGTTCGAAAGGGCGAGGATAAGCTATGGGTCGCTGCTAACTCGGATACAGAAGGACGCCGAGCGGCTTGCCGGGCTTGGGTTAGGCGAGGATGACGTCATCGCCATCAACCTCCCAAACTGCGTCGAGGCCGTGAGTTTGCTTTACGCCTGCGATTACCTTGGGGCCATCGCCTACTTCATCCACCCCCTCACCCCCGATGAGCAGCTGCTTGGCTATTTGGAAAAAGCCAAGGCCAAGGCCCTATTTTGCCTTAACATCGACGCCAAACGGATCGCTAGCAAGGCCAAATCCAAGGTCATCGGGGTCAACCCCTATTCCGACGGCAATGCTTTGATGAAATTGCTTTCTTTCCTTAAATCCGGGGTCTTGGGGAAAAAGGCCCTGACTAGACTAAGGAGAAAGAAGGCGAACCGCTCGGATAAGCCCGACCTCGCCCCATCGGTCTACCTCAATTCCGGGGGGACCAACGGGGAGCCTAAGGTCATCATGCTTTCCTCTTCCGCCATCGCCGACCTCTCCTCCAGGGGCTTTGACATCATCCCCATCAAAGACGGGCGGATGGCCAAGATGTACACCGTCATCCCCTTGTTCCATGGCTTTGGCTTAGCCATGGGCGTCTGCACCCCGCTTAACGCCGGGGGGCAAGTAGTCTTAGACCTCAAATTCCACCCCGAGAAGGCCATAAGGCGGATGAAAAACGGCGAGGCGACCGTCATCATCGGGGTCCCGGCCCTTTATAACGCCTTGCTCAATAACCCCGGTTTTGTTGGGCCGGCCGCCAAAAACCTCATCGCCGCCTTCGTCGGGGGCGATTCGGTGACCGGGTCGCTGCTAAATCGCTTCGACAAGGCCTGTGCGATAAGTGGCGGGCATTGCCGCCTATTTGAGGGCTATGGCCTCACCGAGACGGTGACCGTCACCAACGTCAACACCGCCTTCGCTTCCAAGCCCGGGACGGTCGGAAAACCTTTAAAAGGAATTGAGGAATTGATCGTCGACCCGGAGACCTTAAAGCCGCTAGAGCCAAACCAAAAAGGGGAGATACTCATTTCCGGCCCCACCTTAATGAACGGCTATTTCGGCGACGAGGAACTCACAAACAAGACCTTCGTCGAAATAAAGGGGAAACGCTACGTCAGGACCCGCGACCTCGGGAGCCTTGACGAAGAGGGCTATTTGACCTTCTATAGCCGGCTGCGCCGCGTCGCCAAGGTCAAGGGGGTCATGGTCTGCCCCGCCGATTTGGAGAGGGTTTGCCTGGAGGATGAGGCGATTTACGAATGCTATTGCTACGCCAAAAAAGACGAGGAGCTCGGGGAGGCGCTGCATTTGGCCTTGGTGAAAAACCGGGCTTCATCCGATTCCGATGACACCATCTTGGAAAGGCTATTCGCCAAGATAGAAAAGCAATTGCCGATTTACTATAAACCTAGAGGCGCCGTCTTCCTCGATAAGCTTCCCCGGACCAACGTCGGCAAAGTCGACGATGCGGCCTTCAAGGATAAATAGGAAAATATATAGGAAGCAAAGAAAAGGCGTGGTTTCGCTTGAAATCCCGCCTTTTTGATTTTAAAAGGGTTTACTTAAACCTCCACGCCGAATAGGTCGTAGGGCCCGCGGGAGGATATCCTCACCTTGGCGATGTCGCCGATTTCATGCATCTTAGGGGAATCCATGTAAACTCCCCCGTCGATGTCGTCTGGGGCGTTGTAGGCGGTGGAAAGCAAATAGCCTTTATCCGATTTGCCGATCACCATCCCCTCAAGCACCTGCCCGATCCGGGCTTTATTAAGCTGCTCGGAGATCTCGGCTTGGCATTCCATTAACCGGTCCCGGCGCCTTTCCTTTTCCCTTTCGTCGACCTGATTGGGGAGGGAATAGGCGGCGGTCCCCTCCTCGCGGGAATAGGCAAAGCAGCCCATGTGGTCGAAGCGCTGCTTTTTCAGGAAGTCGATGGTCTCCTCGACGTCCTCTTCGCTTTCCCCGGGGAAGCCGGCGATGAGGGTGGTCCTGATGACGGCGTCAGGGCAACGATGCCTAATGTAGGCGAATAGGTCTTCCATCTCCTTTTTGCCCCCATGGCGGTTCATAAGGCGGAGGAGCTTGTCGGAGGCGCTTTGGATGGGGATGTCGAAATAGTGGCAAATCACCCGGCTATCGGCTATGAGGTCGATTAGTTCCTTGCTTATCTCGCTAGGGTAAAGGTAAAGGAGGCGAATCGAATAAAAGCCTAGGCCCTCAAGCGCCCTAAGAAGGTCGACGATATCGGGCTTTTTGTGAGGGAAATCGCTCCCGTAGACGGTCGTGTCCTGCGAGATGATCGATATTTCCCTAACATCGCGGCTAAGCAATGACTTCGCCTCCTCAATAATTTCCTCAAAGGGCCTTGAGGCAAAGCGGCCCCTAATATAGGGGATGGCGCAGAATGAGCAGAAATTGTCGCATCCCTCCGATATCTTCAAATAGGCGGTATGGGGGATGGTGGTCAACACCCGGCTTTGCATCCTTATCGGGGAAAACGATTCCCCGGTGAGCTCGGTTAGGATCTTGGGCAGCTCGTTATAGTCTTTAATCGGGATGAGGCGATCGATCTCGGGGATCTCCTTTTTGATGTCCTCGAGGTAGCGGGTGGCGAGGCAGCCGCAGACGACGAGCTTGGCTTTCGGGTTAGAGGCGGCGCAATCGAGGATGACGCCGATCGACTCCTTCTTCGCCGAGAGGATGAAGGCACAGGTGTTGATGAGGATGAGGTCGGCCCCCTTGGCCGAATCGACGACCCTCGTCCCCTTAGGGAAGCAAGAGAGGATCATCTCGGTGTCGATGCGGTTTTTGGCGCAGCCAAGGGTAACGCAATATAGCTTCATTTGGCGTCCCGCTTGGCTTTTTTTAGCTTCGGGAGCAATCCCTCAATCCTAGAGCAAAGCGCGGAGAGGGAATCAAGGCGCCAGGTCCAGTTGACGTCGTCGACGATGCCAGGCACGTTAAGCCTGGCCTCCGTCCCAAGGCCGAGGATGTCCTGGGCCGAGAGGATGGCAAAGCGCCCTTCTTTATTAAGGCAATAGGATATGAGGGCGTCGACGATGTCCAAATCGTGGCAGCCGTGCTCAGTCAAAGCCTTCCGCCAGCTTTCCTGCTGAGACGAGGGCAAGGAGGCGAAATAGCCGCGGGCGGTGTCGTTATCGTGGGTGCCGATGTAGCAAACCGAGTTGGCGGAGTCGTAGCCGGGCTTTTTCGCGATGGCGTCGTCATCGAAGGTGAACTCAATGACGTTCATCCCCGGGAAGTTGTAATGGTCGCGAAGCGTCAAAACCTCAGGGCGAAGATCGCCTAGATCCTCGGCGATGATCTTGATCTCTGGATGGTCTTTAAGCAGGCGATCGAACAAAGCATATCCGGGGGCCTCGATCCATTCCCCCTCGATGGCGGTTGGGCAGGAGGCGGGTATCTTCCAATAGGTGTCGAAGGCCCTAAAGTGGTCGAGGCGGATGTAATCGTAAATCTTGGAGTTGCGGACGATCCGGTTGATGATGAAGGCGAAATCGGTCGCCACCAGTTTATCCCAATCATAGATCGGGTTGCCCCAGCGCTGCCCGGTGGCGGAGAAATAATCGGGCGGAACGCCGGCGATGAAGGTCGGCTGCTTGCTGGAGGGATCAAGCAGGAAGCTATCCTGGCTCGCCCAGACGTCGCAGGAATCGAAGCCGACGTAGAAGGGGATGTCGCCGATGATCTCGATGTTCTTAGAAAGCGCGTAGGCATGGAGCTTGCCCCATTGCCGATAAAGGGTCATCTGCAGCCAAACCTCGAAATCGTAGTCCTCTTTGTCCTTCCCCGCGAACGGCTTCCTTCCCTTTATCCAATCGCGGTCGGCCCAGTTGTCCCAGCTGCGCTCGTCGCGGCGCTTGAACATCATGAAGGCGGCGAAGTCCTTTATCCAAGGCTCCTTTTCTTTGAATTCCTCTAGGCAAGAAGGGTCTTTTTCCATCTGCGCCTCAAAGGCCTTATGAAGAAGCGGGAGCTTGTATTCCCGGCTCCTTTCGTAGCTCACCTTCCCCGGGGTCGGCTCAAACGGGGGGAGGTGGTCGAGGTAGCCTTCCTCGGCTAGGTCGAACAGATCGACGTAAAGCTCATCCATGGCGAAGCTCGAAAACGGCTGATAGGGGGAATGGCCGTAGCCAAGCGGGTTGAGCGGCAATATCTGCCAAAGGGTGAAGCCGCCTTTATGCAATGAATCGACGAAGTCGTAGGCGTCTTTTCCGAAGTCCCCGACCCCATGGGCGCCCGGAAGCGAGGCGACGGGGAGCAAGACGCCCGCCCTCCTTGCGGCGACACTGAATTTGATTTGGCTCATAGCTATTTGCTTTTCCTTTCTTTTTTCCAAAATTGAGGCCGAAGCCTTATAACCGATTTAAATGATAGCACCGTCTTCTATTTCCATAAATGCCCGCCGCTTGCTTTCCTTAGCCGCCTTTTTTGCTTAAGCAAGGCCCAATCGGATTTGAAGCGGAGGTAATCGAAGGGATAGGCGAAAGCCGGGCCCAATAAAGCCGTAAGCAGCGACACCGGGATGAAGAGGTAGACGACCGGGACGAAGCGGATCTCCCCGGCGTAGCGGTAAGTCATGAGAATCGGCGGCAAATAGGGATAAAGCCAGCCGAGGACGGGATCAAGGATATGCCCCGGGCCCATGGTGAAGGAGGAGTTGAAGTATTTGTTCTCAACGTCGATGAACTCCAGCCAGCTTTGGTGGTAGAGGGTTAGGTTGAGGAATAGGCCGTTAAAGAAGATGATGGCCTGCACGAAGCAAAACATGAGCGGCATCGCCCAAAGGCGGTGGTAGTTAAGCTTATGGAAGCCCTCGCGCACCATGACGATCGCGACTATAAGCAAAGGGGCGTGGCAGGAGTAGAAGCGGAAGCACTCAAGCACCCCATCGAGGCTATGGAGATCGATGCCGACTAGCGAAGTCGGGTAAATGAGGATCACCAAAGTCGAGATTATCCCCATGTAATACATGTAGTCTTTCGCGTATTTCCCGCCCCATTTCCAAAGAAACGGCTCGGCGATGACCAAGACGGCGCATAGGTTCTCCCCCGTCGAGCGGGCCAACGCATAAGGCCATTCGGCGGCGTAGAAGGGGTTAAGCTGCTTAAGAAAATGGAGGGCGAAGTTGACCCAGAGGATGATGGAGACGAACTTCTCGGAGAAGGCCTTGCCGGCGAGGTGGCAGATCTGCACGCATATTATGACGAAAACCGCCGTCGCCAAAAGGCAATAGACGAACGGGAAATTCGCGAATTCGACGCCGAGCGGGCCGGGCATGCTATTTCACCCGCCTAGGCCCCCCGACGGCCATCTCGGCCTCTTTGACGAGCTCGGCCCCATAGTAACTGCGGGCCGCCTTCAAGAACAAAGGCAGGTCGCGGGGGTAGAGGAAGGCGATGACGCTGCCGGCGAAGCCCCCGCCCATGATGCGGATCGCCCCTTGCCCGAGGAAGGGGCGGAGGCGGTCGATCGCCTCTTGGGGCGAATGAGGGTAATGGAGGGGGACCATGGTGTTTTGTAACAGCTTCTCGCTGCTATACCCGGATTCGTTGATGAGGCGGAGGAAAGTGGCGACGTCTTTGCGCTTAACGGCCTGCCTCGCCTCCTCAACCCGGCGGTTCTCTTGATAGAAATGGGTGGCGCGCAGCTTGGCGATCTCGCTTACGCCCTCAGTTGGCATAGAGACCGCGGAGAAGAACTCCTCGGGCGAGACGTCGCGGAGATAACGCTTCCCGAACATCTTTTCGGCGACGTCAAACATATCCTGGCTTATTGAGGCGTAATGGGGGGTGAGCCCGGCGTGGGAGCCACCGGAATTGATCAAAACCGGATGCAATGGGAAGCCCCACTCCAGCGGCTCGACCGTTGGCTCGTTTGGGTCAAGGAAATCAACGTAGCAAAGCCCGCCATAGCAGGCCCCGATCTGGTCTAGTAGCCCGCAAGGCTTCCCGAAATAGGCGTTTTCGGCGTATTGGCTTATCTTGGCCATATTAAGCGGATCGAGGGCGTTGCCGTTATAAAGGTCATCGACGATCTTGGCGATGAGCGATTCGAAGCAAGCCGAGCTCGAGACCCCGGCCCCGCGGAAGATGTCGGATTCGAGGTAGGCCTCAAATCCCCCGAGCTTATACCCAAGCTCCCTCATCTTCGCCATCACCCCCTTGGCGAGGGAAAGCGAACTATGGGATTCGGCGGGGTTGGGGCTAAGGTCGCCAAGCAAATCGAAGCTCGCCTCGCGATACCCTTTGGAGACGATCCTCACCCGGTCGTCATAGGTTTGCCTGACGGCGGCCACCGTCCCCATGTCGACGCCGGAAAGAATGCAAAGCCCATGGTTGTGGTCGGTGTGGTTGCCGATTATCTCCATCCGGCCATGAGCCGAATAAAGGCGGTCGGGGTCAAGGAAAAAATGGCGCTTGAACCCTTCCCAAACTTGCTTTTCGTCGATCATTGGCGATATCCCTCCAGCGCTTTGGCTATGAATGCGTCTAGGCCCTTTTGGCCTTTTTCGTTGTCCTTGAATACGGCGACGTCGGAAAGTATCCGGCGGCAGACTAATGCCAAATACGATTCGACGCTTTGCCCGTTTCGAAGGTGTTCCAACAATGGCTCAAACCCGGATAAATCGGGGTAAAGCGAGATGGCTTGGGCGTCGCCTAGCCCCTTGGCCACGGCATCCTTGGCCTCCTCGGTTTGCCTTTTTAGCCGGCCAGGCAAGACGAAATAGCCGGCCGCCTCGATGAGACCGATGCCCTCTTTCTTAACGTGGTGGCTTTCCGGGTGGGCGTGGAAGATGCCGTCGGGGTATTTATCGTCGCAGCGGTTGTTGCGCAAAATGAGGAAGAGGCGGTATTCGCCGTCGACTTGCCTCGCTATCGGGGTGACGGTGTTATGGCGTGTCTCCCCATCGAAGGGAATGATGAGGTTATCCTCATCCGCATAGTCGCGCCATGCCTCGAAAATGGCAGAGGCCAGCTTTGCGACTTTGTCTTTGCTTTTGCCCCTAAGTATCAAGGCGGTGTCGTAGAAATCGGCCTGCTCGAGGGTGACTTCTCCTTCTAAATAGGCTTTCCTCGCCTTCGCTTTCAATAAGGGAAGAAGATGGGCCCCGCCTTGGAAATGCTCGTGGTCGAGTATCGAGCCCCCGACGATGGGGAGGTCGGCGTTGGAGCCGAGGAAGTAATGCGGGAAGAGGGTGACGAAATCAAGCAGGCAGCGGAATATGTGCTCCCCCATCCCCATCGGGTAATGGGAGGAGGCGAAGACGATGCAATGCTCCGGGTAATAGACGTAAGGGGAGTATTGGAGGAAATAGTCCTCCCCGTCAAGCGAAAGCGGGATGTAGCGGATATTCCCCCTCGCCGGATGCTTGGGATTCCCTTTGTAGCCGATGTTTTCCTTGCACAAAAGGCATTTGGGGTAGCCTTTCGACTTGAAGGTGAGCAATTTGGCGATCGCCTTGTTGTCCTTCTCCGGCTTGGAGAGGTTGATCGATATCTCTAGCGGCGAGCCTTTGGCAAAATCAAAGGGGAAGACGATGTTGCGGTCGACCCGGGTTTTGGCGATGTATTGGTTAGCGATGGAAAGGGAGTAGAGGAAATCCGTGGCCTGCTTGGGATGGCCTTTCTTTATCTTATCCAGGCAATAGGCGGCGACTTCGTTTGGGGAGGGGGAAAGTAGCCCTAGGCAATAGGCGGCGATGCGCTCCGCCTCGCCCTCCTCCTTCCCGGAGTCGACTAGCGCCTCGATAAGCGGATCGACTAGCGGATCGGGGACGGAAAGGCTTTTTATTTCCTTTTCGTCGATCTCCCCTTCATAGGGGGCATCAAGCCCAAGCTCGCGTAGCAGCAGGTTTTCCTTATAGATGGCATCAAGCCCAGATAGCCCCAAATGGGCCTTGGCATAGCAAAGCAACTTTCCGGCAGCAAGCGAAAGCCTCTCCTCGACGTTCATTTTCCTTCCTCCGGAATCTCAAAGAAGCGGTAGCAATTGGTTTGGACGTCCTTTTCCCCGGCTTTGACGATAAACGAGTCGAAGCGGTCGCTCCGCTTGACCGGCTCGCAGGTGAAGGAGGCGTAGCGCCCATCCTTCCGTCCCGAGGCATAAGTAAGCGAGGATGGGGAATTGGAGGTGAAAACCTGGACGGCGGGGGCGCTCGTCAACATCTTCATCCCAAACCTCCGGCCCCTGGCCTCGAATTCCCCAATCGGCCCATCGAAGACGAAGGCGTGGTCATAGCCTTTTAGCCGCGGGTTAGCTTGCAATTCGGGGGCAAGGATATCGCGGGTGACGCGCTTAAAGCGTCGGAAATCCAAAGCCGGGCTCACCGGCTTGACCCCCAAGGGAAGCAGCTCCCCGTCATAATAGGCGGCAAATGAGGCGTTTATCCGGAAAGAGATGTTTTCTAGCCCCGTCTCGCCCAAATCGAAGTAAAGGTGGTTGGTGAGGTTAAGCGGGGAGTCGCGTTTGGGAGTGGAGACGTAAACCAAGTCGAACCCGGGCACGCCGGAAGTCACGGTGTAGACGGCGTGAATGTCGACTTCCCCCGGATAGCTTTCCGCGTCGGGGGAAAAGGGGAAGGAGAAAATCACGCACACCTTCTTTTCGTCTTGCCGGATTTTATAATCCCACCTTTTGAAGGATAAGGCGATGGAGGAGGAATGGAGGCTATTGGCCCCTTCGTTGGCCTCAAGGCGATACTGCTTTCCGCCTAGCTCGTACCTCGCCCCCTTTATCCGCCCGGCCACCGGGGCGATGGTCCGCCCGAAATAGCCTTTGCATAGGCGATAGGAGAAGGCGTTGGCGGACATCTCCTCGCCTTTAAACCGGATCGAATCAACCCCGGCCCCGACGTCGCTTAAGGTCAAACCAAAACAAGAGGATGGATCCTCGATCGCGATGCTAACGTGGCCAGATCCGCTTTCGACTTTCACTTCCATAACAACTAAACTCCCGGGCTAAGCCCTCGTCCATTGGCTAGATTATAATCTAGAGGGCGAAGACAAGGGAAGATAAAGATGGCGGGGAGCTTGCTTTTTTTGCCCCTAGCGCCCTTTCATGGGGAAAAGGGGTTTAGAGGAAGGGGGCGATGATGCGCAATATCGCCCAATAATACTTGTTCTTCCTTTCCAAGAAGGCGTAACGCTCCTTGGTTATGAGCTCGCTTTTCTCGATGCTTTGCAGGTAATCCTGCCTCATCTTGGCAATCGAGGGGTCGCCGAAAAGCAAGGTCCCGTTCTCGAAGTGGAGGTAAAGGCTCCTATAATCGAGGTTGATGGTGCCGACGCTGCCGACGGAGTCATCGACGATGAACATCTTCTCGTGGACGAATCCCGGGGTGAACTCGTATATCCTCACCCCCGCCTCCATAAGCGGCCCGTAATAGCTTCTGGTCAAATTGAAGACCGCCTTCTTATCCGGGATATGGGGAAGGAGCAACCTGACGTCGACCCCGCTTTTGGCGGCTTGGCAGATGGCGTTTTGCATCTCCTCGTCTATCAATAAGTAGGGGGTGGCCATGTAAAGGCGATGCTTGGCCGAGTTTATAAGGGAAAGGTAAACCCTCTCCCCGACCGCCTCCCCGTCGAAAGGCATGTCGAAATAAGGCAAGACGAAGCCCTCGCCTTTGGGCAATCCGCCGATCTCATCGGCATAGACGGAAGAGGCATAAGGGGCCTTGTCGAAAGAAGAGAAGCCCCCCTCTTTCGCCCCAATCGCCCCATAGGTCGAAAGGAAGGCGTAGGTATAGGCCTCAACCGCCTCGCCCTTGACCATGATCCCGTTATCCTTCCAAACCCCGAATCGTTCCTTCCTGTTAATGTATTCGTCGGCCAGATTGAAGCCGCCGGTGAAGGCGGTGTGGCCGTCGATGATGAGCATCTTCCGGTGGTCGCGGTTGTTTTGGCGGACGTCGAGGAAAGGACGGAAGCGGTTAAACGGCTTGGCCTTTATGCCATAGCGCGCCATCTCGGAGGCAAAATCGCTAGGAAGGGTCGTGAGGCACCCGACGTCGTCATAGACGATGCGGACGTCGACGCCTTGGCTTGCCTTCTCCTTCATAATCTCGAGCATCGAGGAGAAGAAGGCCCCCTCCCTCTCGATTATGAAAAACTCAAGGAAGATGTAGTGTTTGGCCTTTTTAAGCTCTTCAAGCAAAGGCTCGAAAAGGTCGTCCCCAAGCGGGTAATAGGTAACCTGGCTATGGCCATGGGGGGCGAAGCCATGGACGTTATAAAGGTAATTGGCGATGCCTTGGTATTCCCCAAAGCGGGCAAGGAACTCGCCCCATTGTTCCTTCTCTATCGGGGTTTTGAGGGAGTCGCGGAGCTTATGGCTTTGCTCGAGGCGGAAGCGCTTGCTGTTTTGCTTGTTGCCGAAGATGAGGTAGAGGAAGCCCCCAATGCCCGGGAGAAGAAGGATGACGAGCACCCAGGAAAGGCGATAGGCCGAGGGGGAGGTGGAGTTATAGGCCAATAGGCCGAGCACCGCCCCGAAGGCGTAGACGGCGACGATGGCGAAAAGGGAATAGGCCGGGGAGACGCCGCTCCAATCGCTTAGCCAAAGGAAGAAAAGGAAGAGCCCGGCGAATTGGCATAGGATCAAAAACCCGATGATGGCCTTGGGCCAAAACCCTTTGCTAAGCAGTTTCTTGATCATCGTCCCTTTCGCCTAGCATAGAGGCGGCCAAATATAGCCGGCGATAGCCGCATTCATAACGGGAAAGCGCCTTGATGGCGCGGATGTTTTCCCGTCTTTCCCCTTGCTTGCTTAGCCTCTTGATGAGCCCGCGATATCCCTTTTCGTCGTCGGGGGAAAGGGGATGGACGCGGGTTTCCCCAAGCAATAACGGCTTGAAGGCAAGACAAAGGCGGAGCAAAACCCGGGAGGCGGGGTCAATAAGCAAGCTATCCGATTCGTCCTGATTGAAATAGTGAAGCCCCCCAAAAGGAAGGGGGAGGCGCTCAAAGGCCCCGGTAATCGTGACCTCCCCAAGGTCAGGGAGATTGACTGAGACGGAATTGGCGTAAAAAAGGGAGCCGCTCTCAAAATAGGGAAGCAAGGCAAACCCGCCTTTTCCCTTCTTAAGCAAAAAGCCCTTTCCGTCAGAAATGGCTAAGACGCGCTTGCCCATGGCTTTGACCTCTCTATCCCTTTGGGGATATTGCGGAAGCATATCGAATAGGCTTTTTTGGAGTGCCCTTTGGCGTCGCCGTCATGATCGAGGGCGAAGTAGGCAGAGGCGTCGAGCCCGTTTTTCAGCCGGGAAAAGATGGCCTCGAATTTGAATTTGGCCTCGCTAAGCAACTCAAGGTAGGACTTATCGTCCTCCCTCCCCGAGGAGGGATGGATCCATTTGGCCTTGGATTTGTTTAAGCAGTCGATTTCCTCATCGGCTTTGGAGGCGAAAAGAGGATAGGACATGGAATAGCCAAGCGAATTCTCCCCCATAAGCCGGAGAAGGGGCCGCTTTAAGGGCAAGCAAGAGGTCAAAAAGGTCTGAGTTGCGCAGAAATCGGCGTAGGAGGAGAGGAAGGCGCCTTCGCCGATGAGCCCGCTTTCGGCCCAAAGGCGGTCGATCTTCTTTAGCGCCCCGCTTCCGATCCTTAGCCCCCAAACCCGTCCCCGGGTTTTGTCTAGTTGCCTTAGCCTTCTATCCAGCAGCGCCTCAAAGCGGCCATGGCTGGCCTTGGTAAAGCCCTTTAGCCCCCCGCCTAGCTCAAACCCAGAACGGTAAAAGATATAGGGGTGAGCGGTCGAGTCGAGGCAATAATGGAGGATGAGGCCATAGACGTAGGAAGAAAGCTCGGTATCGTCTTCGCACTCTGCAAGGAAGGAGGAATATAGGGCGTAGGAATCGGCGTGATGGAGGGCCTCCCCGCATTCGTTGGCCTCCTTGGCCCCTTGTTTTCCCTGCCAAGGCAAGGTGCCCCGGTATAGGAAGGGGTCTGGGCCTTGCGAGCCCAGGCGAAAACAAGGCAAATCGAGGTCGAGGTGGAGGGAAGCCACCTCGAGGGCAAGGCGGTCATGGGAATAGCAGGCCGGCATCTTGGTTAATCCTGATCGAGGGCCTCCAAGCCCTTCTTCACCTTGGTTTTGCGGTTATGGGCGTTTTTGACGAATAGGAAGGTGATGGCCGCCACCGCGACGGCGATGAGGGCGTATAGGGGCAAGAAGGAGAAGCTAAGCCCGGGGATGAGGATAAGCAACCCGAATAGGCATGGGGTGATGGTTTGGGCCGCCATCGAGGAGGCGTAGTAGTAGCCGGTGAAGGCCCCGACCTTCTTCGAGTTGCAAAGCTCGACGACCATCGGGTAGGAATTGACGTGGACGAGGCTGAAGCCGAAGCCTTTAAGCACCCAGACGATGTACATGTAGACGGGAAGGGGGTTGGTGGTCCCAGGTTCGGGGGTCGCCACCGGGATCGAATAGGAGCAGATGACCCAAAGCAATAGCCCGGCGACGACGATTAGCAAGCCAGACATCACCGTCCACTTCCTCCCGATCCAGGAGGCGAGATAGCCGCCGGCGAGGAAGCCAAGCACCGAGGCGACGCCGCCGACGATGGTGACGACGGAGGAAAGGTTGGTGCCGCATTGGAGCCAATAATAGGTGTAGTTGCTTAGGAAGGTGTTGATGCCATTATCGGCCATGAACCAGAGGAACTCGGCGACCAGGATTAGCCAAAGCATGATCTTGTTGCCTTTGGTCATCGGGGCGTCGTCATCGACTTTGTCTTCAGTCTCCCCATCTCTTTCGCCCCAGGCCAGTTCCTCTGCGAGGTCGCGGGAGAGCTTATTCTCCTTGACCGTTAAGGCGAGGACGAGGCAGGAGACGATAAGAAGGGCCGAGGCCACCAAGAAGGGGGTCTCGATGACCCAGATGTTGTTGAAGGCGTTTTCGGCCCCCTTGATGGGGAGGCCGCCTTTG
The DNA here is from genome assembly GCA_017694295.1 of Candidatus Alloenteromonas pullistercoris. Taxonomy (GTDB): domain Bacteria; phylum Bacillota_I; class Bacilli_A; order RFN20; family CAG-826; genus Alloenteromonas; species Alloenteromonas pullistercoris. The sequence goes on from JADINA010000039.1 coordinate 42,819, forward strand.
CCTAGGTAATCGCTTAATACGAGGAACATGGCAAGGAAAGTCGCGCAGGCCCCGCCGAGGTAGCCCATAATGTTGATGATGCCGTTGGCTTTCGAGCGGAACGGCTTCGGGGTGAGGTCGGGCATGAGGGCGACGGCCGGGTTGCGGTACATCATGGCGAAGAAGACGACGATCGCCATGACGCATATAAGGCCGGCTAGGCTATGGTAATGGAAGGCGACGGGGATGAAGGGGAAGGCGACGGCGCACACCAAAGTCCCAATCAATATATAGGGCATCCTTTTGCCGATTTTGGTGTGGGTTTTGTCGCTTAGCCGCCCGAAGATGGGAAGCAGCACCAAGGCCGCCAGATTGTCGAGGGCCATGACCATGCCGACAAGGTATTGGACCTCCTCGGCCTCATCGGCCCCAAGGGCCTCCTGGAGCAATTCGGTGAGCATCGGCGAGCAATACGAATCGTATACCTGCCAAAGAAGCAAGATGCCGAAGAAGGCGAAGCCGATGAGGAAAGTCCGTTTGTAGTTTAGCTTATACGGGGGTTTGCTTTGGGTGTTTTCCATTGGTTATTTTCCCTTGACGCGTCAAGCGAATTCTAAACCCTCGCTAGGCGTTTGGGAAGGCGGGATGTGGTCTTTTGCCTAATTCGCGGCTTTGCGCATCGCCTTCCTTTGCCTCCTTTTGCCTTCGTTCCTTTCCCTTGCCAAATCCAGCCTATCCCCAATATAGGAGAGAAGGCGGTCGGCAAGGCAAAGATAAAAGGAGCCGGGGGAAAGAAACTCGGGGAAGAGGAAAAAGGAAAGGAAAAGCAAGAAAAGAAGGAGAAAGCAAAGGTGGGCGAAGCCACTATAAGAGGAGACAAGGCAAAATCCAAGGGGGAGGCAGAGCAGGAAAAGGAAGGCAAAGGAGCCAGTCGCCTTAAGAAAGGCAAAAAGGAGCATTTTCCAATCGGGTTTAGCGAAGAAAATGGCAAAAAGGGCGAATGAAAGCATGAAGGCAAAAGAGCAAATGGCCACCCAAAGCGAGGGGAAGAAGGCACTAAGCAGCCCAAAAAGGGCGTATCCAAGAAGCGGGACAAAGACCAAATAGCCCCACTTGCCCGCCTTCCCCTGAATCGAAAGGGCAAATAAAAGCAAAAGCAAGGAAAGGGTATTGCCCAAAAGAGGGTAAACAAAGCCCTTATCCGAAAAGGCGAATAGCCCGATGGGCAAGGCGATGGCGAATATCGCCGCAAGGGCGAGGGAAAATCCATAAGTCCAGCCGCCGCGTAGAAGCGGGATGCGCTCGGCAGGCGAATACCCCTTTGCCTTCGCCCCGCCTTTTAGCAAGCTCAAAACCGGAAGGAAGATGAAAAGAAGGGAGAGGTAGCCTTTAACGTCGGGGATCAAAAAGGAGGTCGATTCGTTGATGCCGTGGACGGAGATGGCGAGGAAGGAAAGAAGGGAACAATAGGCGATATTGCGATCAGCCTTGAAGGCCTTAATGAGCCAAATCACGTAGCAAACGATAAAGAAAAGATAGATGAGGCAGCGTAACGCCCCGCCCGAGCAAAGCAGATGGATCGGGCCGTTATGGACGAAGAACATGTTGTTTAGCGAGGTGGCCCCGGTGTCGAACATGGCGCTTAAAAGGTGGCCGAGGTTATATTCCCCGACGCCAAAAAGGAAGCGGATGGGGTCGTCTTTAAGCATGTTGACCGCCCCAAAGTATATGTCGCGGCGCGACAAAATGGTCGGGCCGGAGGAGAACTGTAGCGAATCGAGGAAGTTGCGGGCGAACCGGCTTAAGACGTCCTCCCCGCCGAAAACCTCGAAATAGCCAAGCAAAAAAAGCGTAACCGGCAAAAGGATGGAAAGCGATAAGGCCAGGCAATCGCGAAGCGGATGCCGCTTTAATGTCAAGGCGAAGCGAAAAACCCCAAAGGCGGCGATGACGGCGATCGCGATGAGGATCGAGGTCTTCGAGACGACAAAGAATAGCTCGACCAAAAAGAAACAAAGCAATACGTAGTTTAGGAAGAAGGGGCGCTTGGAATGGAGGTAGCAAAGGGCGAGGCAGCCAAACACCAGGCACGTCCCGAAGGTGTTGCGGTTGTAGAAGAAGCTTTCGGGCACGAGGTCGGAGTCCAGCGCCTTCTCGCTATGGAAATACTGGGCATAGGCCTCCGGCTCCTTGAAGAAGGAATAAAGGCAGGCGAAGAAGGCGACGAAAACGACCCCAAAGAAAAAGAAATTGAGGGAATAGCCGCCTTTTAGGCAGGAAGGCAAGACGGCGAAAAGCAAATAGAAATAGGCGCAGCCAAGGAGGTAACTCAGGATGTAGCGGACCCTATCCGAAAGAGCAAGGGCGTAGGAATACTGGGTGGCGGTCCCGTCTAGATGGACGGTGAAGCCGCTGACTTCCGAGGGGAAGACGAGCAAGGCCACTAGGTTGCCAAGGAACAAAAGCGAAACGGCGAGTAAAACCGGCCAATTGAGCTTCGGCCTCGCGTATTTGTAGGCGGCTAGGCAAAAAAGGGCGATCGAAAGGACTGAGGCGGCATAGCAAAGCCCATACTCAATTGGGTCCATGCTCAAGTGGTTTGGCTCGTTGAAGAAGGCGATGGCCTCCGAGCAATACGCCCCTAGGCAAATAGAGAGCAGAAACAGCCCGGCAAGCAGGAAAGGCGGCGCATTCCGTGACCTTCCCAAGCCGAATATCGAAGCGAGTTTTGCGGGCATATTGCGCATTATATACGCCTAACGCGATAAAGGGTAGGAAGCATAAAAAAGCCGCCCTCTTGCGGGGGCGGCCATTTGCCGAAAGGCGAAGTCGGATATTAGGCGCCGACGTAGGTGTCGAGGCCGGTGAAGCCTAGGACGACGTTGACGAGCCCGCCGTTGGCGGCGTCGGAGATGGCACAGGTACCTTCGAGCCAGATGGCGCAGGTGAGGTAGATGCTCTCGCCGCCTTTGATGGTCCCAACATAGGTCGAGACGTCGGTGGTGTTAGCCTCAACTCCTTTGCCGTCTTGATCCTCGATTGAGGGGATGGTGGCGATGGTCGAGTAGAAGTTCTCGGCGTCCGGTTCGGAATAGGTGGCAAGGGTTCCAGCGTCATCGACATACTTGTCATCGACGTCGCTGAGGTTGTCGTTGTTCATGAAGACGAGGTTCCCGGCCGAGGTGAGGTCGGTCATGGCGTGGGTGCCGGTCGCGGAAGCCTGCTTGGCGATGGCGACCCGAATCCAATCGGCCATGGCCTTGTCTTCGCTGTCATCGCTTTGGACCGGGTTGATCCGGGTGTTTTCCGGATCGAGGTAGACGTCAAGCGAGCCGATGCCTGATTCGGCGGTGTTGGTGATGGTCAGCGAGAACTGGACGAACCCGGTGTCGCCATTGTATGCGACATAGCCATCCGGGGTGTTGTCATCGCTGAAGGAGGAATTGCCGGAGGAGACGTAATCGGAATAGAAATAGGTCCCGTCTTTCGAGGAGAGGTCGATGAGGGGAGCGGACCCGAAGTTGGCGGTGGCCGAGGCGGTCCCGTTGCCGGTGGCCTCGTTTATCCCTTTGGGGTTGCCGATTGAGATCGCGAGGCTGCCGTTGGGGTTTTTGGCGGTGATGTTGCTGATGGAGGCGCTCGCGCTGCGGGAGGTGGTGAACCAGGCGTAGGTGGCGGTGGCCCCAGCGGCGACGGTGCCGACGGTCAAGGCGCTGAGGGCGACGAGAAGTTTGCTTTTGGTTTTCATGAAAAAGAAATCCTTTCGTTTTCGGCTCAAAATAGCCGGTGCGTCGGGATTCCAATGGCTTTAACGTAACAACGCTAAATATGTTTGGGCAATGCTCCGCAAGTCCGGCTTTGGGCGAGCCGCTTCCTTGTTCGGCGAGGCTATGATACTAGGGGGAGGGAGGTTAATCAAGAGGGCAGTCAACAAAAATCGGCCTTCGCGCGGGCAAAGAACAAAGAAATGCCAAGCGTCGGCGAAACAATCTTTTTCTATTTATCAGTTCGCCCCTTTGCTATAATTCGACCGAAACAAATGCTTTGAGGCCGGGAAGATGGATAGGAAAAAGAAAATAACGCTGGCGGCGATCGGGGCGGTTAAGGCCGCGATCATCGTCTTCGGGCTCGTGGTGTCGATAATCGTCATCGCCACCTACATTTCCCCCGAGGAAAGCGGGGACTACCTGACGCAGAACGTCGCCGAGAACGGCCCGTTCATCGGCTGGCTGCAAAATAACCCCACCCCATTCTTCCTGCTCATAGTATTGCCACTATTGATAATCTTGGCCGCCGACATCGTCTATTTGGTCTATTTCGCCCTCAAGCGCGAATCCAAGCTAAGTGAGAAAGAACGCGACGCGATCGCCGAGAAAGCCAAAGAAGAGGCGAGGGCCGAATTGCTTAAGGAACTAGGCGAGGAGGAAAAAGGGCAAGGCAAGTAAGCCCCACCCCAGCTAACCTTTAGGCGCCTCCCCTATGGGGAAGACGCTTTTTTCTTGACATGCCCGCCTCCTCGCCTACAAAATAGCCGCGTGAAAAGCAAAGCCAGGGAAACCTGGCGGCGCAAAACTAAAGGGCCTACCCCGAATCGGAACGGCAGCCAGTTACCCCGGAAGGAAGCGAAGCCGAGCTTCGTGGGCAACTGAGCGCGGTCTAGCCTCTTTCCCGATAAGGGCTGAAGGCCTTTTTCCCCGGAAAAGCGATTCCAATGGTATGTCCGGGGAGGATGCCGAGCGCGGATAATGTCCGCGGCCTGGAGGTTTTTTCGCTTTGGCCAAGGAAGACAAAATCAAAAAGCCGAAGGAGAAGAAGCCACGCAAGCAAGGCAAAGGCGAGAGCCTGCCGAAGATCGACGCCCCGGGGATGCTTGGTCAAAGCACGCCGGAGAAAGTCGCCAAAAGGCATAGGCGCCGCACCATCGCCGCTTTCGTGGCCTCGATAAGCTCCGCGGTTTTGATCGCATTATCGATCATCGCCTTTTTGGGCCGGGTTTCCGGCAATTTCACCGTGACCATCGACCCCCGGGACTACACCAACCGCCTGACCCTGAGTCAAGGGATAGACGGATCGCGCACGCCGACGTTATTAGGCTCTGGCATCGAAAACGCCAAGCCGATCGCCGCAAGCGAGGTGTTCCGCTACCTCGAAAACGAGGTCTACCCGCTTCCGAAACAAGAGGCGGAGGGCTCGCATAACTACGAGGTCGGCGAGGGCGAGGAGCGAAGCGCCTACGCCATGGTCTACACCTTCTACCTCCACAACCAAACCGACGAAGAGCTGCCCTACCGGCATAGCTTCTTCATCGAGAGTTACAGCTCCCCGACCAACGACGCGCTTGAGCCATATGAGTATCTGCGCATCGCCCTTTACGTAAACGAGCCCGCCTCCTTCCCCGGGGACGAGGAAACGCACGAAAAGGAAATATATGGGCTGGAATCGAATTACCCGGGCACGGGCGAGGGGGAAAACGACACGCGTGAATGCGTCTCCTCCTTCACTGGCCCAGTCGATGAAGACGGCAACCCGATAACCCGCTACCCCCGCACCGATTCGGGGGAGGAGAGTAGCGGCTATTGCACCCCCTTCATCGACTCCACCGGCCACATAATCGACGAAACCAGGACCATCCTCCCGCTGCAGACGCTCCGCTACACGGTCGTCGCCTGGCTTGAGGGCTTCGACCCCGAATGCCGGGGAAAGGCCCCCGAGGGGGCTTCCATGACTTTCCGGATGGAGTTCGACGCCTGATGGATAGTGACCTCAAGACGATAAAGAGCCTCCTTCTTTTAGGGGCCTCCGCCTTCATTTTCGCCCTAACCGGGGCCGGGGTCGCGACCTATGCCTTCTTCGACATATCGGAGGGGGCGAAGGTCAGCCACCTCGAATTCGGCGTCGATGGGGGCGGGTCGTTGCTGCTTGGGTTAAAGGAAAACCTAAGCGGCGATATAACCTATTACCAAGAAGTCGACGACGAAACGCTCTCCCGCCATTACCCGAGCTACTCCCCGGGTGCCTCCTTGTCCCCGGTGTCCTCGATGATGCGGGACAGCTGGCTTCTCCCCTCCTTCGACCTAAATACCGGCTTCCCGGTGTTTTACGGGGATTATGGGGAATACGACGACCCAACCTCGCCCCGCGTCGCCAGGCAAGGCTATATCCAGTTCGAGGCCTATTTCCTTTCTGACGAAGACGGCTACCTCTACCTAGGTCAAGACACGGGGATAACCCCGCTAGAGGAGGAAAACCGGGCAAAAGAAGAGGAGAAAGAGCTCCCCGATGGGACGCTAGACAAGGTTGTCGAGGGGGTGAGAGTCTCCTTCCTCTCCTGCCTTGGCTATCAGATCCTCGATTGCCGCGGCGGGGAGAAGGCGACCTACGCCGGGCCGCTTGACATAAACGGGGACGGTTATCGGGAAATAGATTCCTCCGGGAGGGAAATACTCTATGGAGAATATGAGGGTGAGCCGGTATTCGGCGAACCGCTATCCGAAGAGGCCATAAACCCGGACGGAACCAAAAGCGCTAAGGGGAGCCGACCGCTACTTGAAGAGGAATCGGCGCAAAACGGATTGACGTTTGCCAAGGAAGAGAGCAAGACGCTTGAAGAGCTTACCAACCCAGGCACCACATCGACCGTCTCCGCCGCCCCGATAGCCAAGCTAAGCGCCAACGTCCCGGAAAGGACGGTCATCACCATCTACCTCGAGGGATGGGATAAGGAGGTCAACGACCTCGTCGAGGACGGATCGTTCTCGCTTAAGCTCGAGTTCAACGCATTGCTAATGCCTTTATCGGCATAAAGGAAAGGGAGGAAGGACATGACCGCTTACTTCGATTACCTGAAGCACATGATAATTGAGTTTTTCACCAACTTTGGGCTGTTTTTCTACGACGTCTTTGCCGGGCCTTGGAAAAGGGTGCCCGCCGAGATCGACTACTACAACTCCCTTTATGCCAACTACTCCCCCGACTTCGGGGCGGGCGGATGGTTCTTCTTCGTCCTTTTCCTCCTTCTTTTGCTAGCCGCGCTGGCCGCTTTCGGATACCTTATATACTACCTTATCACCAAATACGTACATTTTAGGGCCAAAACCGAGGACGTAGGCAAATACCGGAGCGAGATTGAGCGGCTCAACCTCGAGCTTTACCACGCGATATCCGAAAAGGACCGGGTCCTCGGGCTTCAGGTCGCCTCCTTATCCGGTATCGCGCCCGTCTCTGAGGCAGGGAGCGCCAAAACCGAGAAAAAGGAAGAGGAAGGCGAAAAAGACGAAAGGCGCTTCCCCAAGCTTGCCAACGTCGACGCCGAATACCTCACCCCGATGCCGGCCACCAGGTTGCCAGATGACGCCGAGGGCATCGGCTTAAAGGGCATTTGCGAGCGCTTCCGCCTTTTCTGCGCCTCCCAGCTCGGCCTTTATTACACCATCGACACGATGCGCGAGTTCATCGCCTCGATCGGGACGAGCAAGATCATCATCCTCGAGGGCATCTCCGGCACCGGCAAAACCTCCTTGCCCTACGCGTTTGGCCGCTTTTTGAAGCATAACGCCACCATCTGCTCGGTCCAGCCAAGCTGGCATGACCGCTCCGAGCTACTCGGCTATTACAACGACTTCACCCACCGCTTCACCGAGACCGAGTTCCTGCGGGCCGTATACGAGGCGACTTACCGCGACGACCTTTCCGTCATCGTCCTCGACGAGATGAACCTCGCCCGCATCGAATACTATTTCGCCGAGTTCCTCTCAATCATGGAAATGCCTAACGTCAGCGAGTGGAACATCTCGCTTGTCGCGGCCCCAAGGGAGGATGACCCGCGCCACCTTAACGAGGGGAGGCTCCTAATCCCGCAAAACATCGTCTTCGTCGGCACAGCCAATAACGACGACTCGACCTTCACCATCACCGACAAGGTCTACGACCGCTCGATGTCGCTTTTCTTCGACAACAAGGGCATCGCCTTCGAATCGGAATTCACCGAGGCCTGCCCCCTCCCCTACGACTATCTTTCCTCCCTTTTCGCCAAAGCCAAGGTCGATTACCCGCTTTCGGCGAAGACCCGGGAGAGGTTTGAGCAGCTAGACAGCTTCGTCATCGCCAAGTTCAAGCTGGCCTTCGGCAACCGCATACTCCGCCAGCTTGAATCCTTCGTCCCCTGCTATTGCGCCTGCGGCGGGACCGAGCTAGAGGCCGTCGACTACATGTTTGAGTCGAAGATACTCAAGAAGTTCGAGGTTTTGAACGTCTCCTTCCTCCGCGATGAGCTGCTTGAGCTCGATACCGAGCTAAGCAAGCTTTTCGGCAAAGGGGAGTTCAAGCGGAGCAAAGCCAAGATAAGGGGGTTCCTCAAGCAGGTGTCCTGATAGAAAACCATGGCTGGGCGTCATTCGTTGCAATTGGCCGGGAGGGCCTACTTCAAGAAGCTGGAGTCGCTACTAAAGACTTCAAAGTCTTTCGAAGCGCTCAAAAACACCCTCCAAGGCGAGAAAAGCACCTACATCGCCCAGAAGAGCCGCCTTGAGGAGAAGACGCTGGACGACACCTTCATCATCGAGCTCGAGAAGGGGGTGGCCGCCATCGAGAAGATCACCCGCAACCCCCGCAGCTTCATAAAAGACGAAGACGTCGTGGTTGAGGCGGGAAGGGCGAAGCGGATATCCTCAAGGACGGTTAGCCACTTGGCCTCCCACACCCAATTCGTCCATTCCGTCGACGAGAAGGGCAACGTCACCCCCGAGAAGCTGCTCGTCCCCGAATCCGACATCGACTATTGGATTTACGAGAACAGGTTTTTGATGACCCTCATCAACAAAGCCTCAGTGTTCGTCGAGAAGCGCTTCCTCTTCGTCAAAGACCATGGCGAGACCCGCGATTCCGAGGTGTTGCTCCTGCATACCCTTTCCGAGGTTGCCGGGGTGAGGTTTGAAGTCGACACCCGGGTCAAGGTTAGCGCCTTAAGCAAAGACGGCGGGCAGGCGGAGAAAAACGACAGGCTATTGCTGCGCTTAGCCAAGCTGCGCGAGCGGCTCGCCTTCCTTTCCTCCTCGCCCTTCATGCAGCTGATGAGGGGCGCCAAAAGCGTCGCCAACCCAATCCACCCGACCAACCTCCTCGTCAAGCACCCCGACTACAAAAAGGCCCTTCGCCTTTGGAAGTTCATCGATTCGTATAAAGAGCTTGGCATCTCCTATTCGGTTAGCGAATCGAACAAGAAGTTCAAAGAGGATTACGTAACGAAGCTCATGGCCTTGCTTTCGGAGTCGATATTGACCCTAGAGGCCAACCTTATCGAGAAAGACGAGATCAAGCCCAAGAAAAAGAAAAAGAAGATCGTCCCGAAGGTCATCTTCTCCCTTGAGGACGAGACTTTCTACGACGGCCGTTTCCTCTATGACCAATTCCCGATGGAAGAAAGGGAAAGGACCACCCCGATGTCCCCGACCGAGGAGGAGGCGAGGCAATACCGCGAGCAGTTCGAAAGGAAGATCAAATCCGATCGGGCCAAGCGGGCCATCGTCGAGGCCGAGATCGAAAGGGCCAAGGAAAAAGACGTCGAGGAGGAGGCCAAAGCGAGAAGAAGGGAGCAGGAAAAGCGGAGGCAAGAAGAGGAACGCCAAGCCGCGGTAAGAAGGCTTGAGCTCGAAAGAGCCAAGCTCGAGGCCGAGAAGAAGAGCCTTGAGGACATAAGAAACCGGGAAAAGGAGGAGCTTGAGAAGCTCCGCCTCACCAGGATCGAGGTATTCCGCCTCGGACGAAGCGACAGAGGGCCTTTGGACATGCCCTCGGCCGACAGCACCCCCTACCCCGACCAAAAGCCCTATGAGCGGCCCGGCGGACTCATCATGGCCGATGACTCCGGATTGCCCGAAGGCATTGTTGAGGAAGAGGATAAGCCAAGCATCGTCGAGGGCATCGACATCGAAGAGCAAGGCGAGGCCATCCCCACTTTCGAGGTGGGCATTGAAAAGGCAAGCGAAACCCCCAATATAGAGGAAAATAAACAAGGGGCCATAAAAGAGCCAAAAACCGAAGAAAAGGAAAGCAAGCTCAAGGCAAAACAAAAGAAGGCGGCGCCCAAGGCGAAAAAAGCCCCAAGCAAGGACAAGGAAAAGCCGGAAAAGAGCGAAAAGAAGCGGAAACCCACCAAAAAGGCGGTAAAGAAGGAAATAGATAAGGAAAAGGAAAATGAGGTTACCAAGCCCGTTCCTTTGCCTATTGAATCCGATAATGAACAAAAGAGGATAGAGGCGGAAAAGAAAGAAGAGAAGCCTATAGAGCCAGCTGAGCCAAGCCCCGCGCCCAAGGAAGAGGAAAAGGCAGCGGAGTCTAGCAAAGAGGAAAGCAAAGCCGTGCCGCCTAAGCGGAAAAAAGGCAAAGCCGCCAGGAAAGCCAAGAAGGATGAGGAGAGGGCGAAGAAGGAAGAGGAAGAGAGGCAAACGCCCCACTTCACCACCCTCAAAACCCGTTCCAAACGCGGCGGGCGGAGCTTTGTCAAGGACTACGCGAAAAACCGGAGGAAGGGATAGCAGATGGTTAGGAAATGGGCCTCGCGCCTAGTCACCCTCTTCCTCCTCCTTTTGGTGGGCTTTGTCGGCTATTGCCAGGTGTCGATGGTCGTGACGATGAACAAAAACTATGGGGTCCCGAGCGTCTTCGGCTACTCCTTCCTCTACGTCGCCACCGACTCGATGGAGGGCGACCTCCCCGACTCCCTCCCCGTCGGCACCGGCATCGTCATCCAAGACGTCGACCCCCATTCGATCGCCCCCGGGGACGTCATCACCTTCTATTATCCGGCCATCAAGGCCCCCGACACCCACCGAGTCCATGAGATAACCGAGGACGAAGACGGACATTTAACCTTCTACACCCGCGGCGACAACCTTAACGCCCAGCTGTCCAACGGGCAATGGGACGAAAACTATAGGGAAATCGTCCCCCAGGAGCATTACATCGGCAAGGTCGTTAGCCACTCCAAGGCCTTCGGCATCTTCCTCACCTACGTCTCCCCCCAAGTGCCAAGCGACCACAACCACGCCAGGTGGCTTTTCCCCCTGCTCGTCATCTTGCCACTCGCCATCTGCGCCGCCATCACCATCGCCTCGACGGTGAGGCAGCTTCGCAAGGAGAAAAAAGAGGAAAAGGCTGCTTTGCTTAAGGCGATGGAGGAAGAGGGCATCGACCAAACCGACGAGTCGCAGGTTTTCTCCTTTGAAGAGAAGTGGCGCTTCAAAAAGGAACTCCGCGAGCAATATGCGGAAGAAAAGGAAAAAGAGAGGAAGAGGCTGCTTAAAGACATGAAAAGGAAAAGGAAAAGCGAGGCCGAGGGGCCTATAATCAGGGAGGAAAAGCAATGAGGAAAAGCATCATGGCCTATAGCGGCCTACTAGTCGCCTCCCTCTTCCTTTTGGGGCTAAACATCGGCTTCCTCCTTTTCATCCTCCTCATCCCCCTTTCCAGGGGCGAGGCGGTTGAAGGCGATAGGCTCGCCGCCTGCCTTTCCCTTTCCCTTACCGAGGTCGTCTTCGTCTTCCTTTCGGCCTTCTTCCTCCACCGCCGCCTAGTCTTGGGGCGGAAAAGGGAATTCCTGCTTGGAAGGTTTGGGGAAGCTAACGACATCTTGCTGGAATCGGAGATGGCCAAAGCCTTCGATCGCCTTAAGGGGGAAGGCAAGCAAAAACGCTTCGCCGTCGCCCTCAACATCCTCGGGCCCGATAGCCAAATGCTTTCCTCCTTCCAAGACGAGGTCAGGAGGAAAACCCTCCGTTTCGTCTATAACTGCCTTAAAGTCAATTTCCCCCTCGACCCAATCGGGATAAACGAGTCAAACGAGTTCCTCCTCGCCCACCTAGACGAGGACATGGAGGGCTTTTCCGCCGAGCTTCGCCGCTTCGCCTCCGGGCTAAGCGACTACTTCTCCCATAGCGGAGCCATCCCCTTTGCCACCATCCTCTTCGGCTTAAGCCAAAAGGGGGCGGAGGAAGGCAAGGCGGGGGTCGCCGCCTTCGAGGAGGCCGAATACGCCCTCCGCCACAACTCCAAAGCCCGCCTTAGCGGCGACGTCCTCCCCTTTAGCCACGACCTCATCGACCAAGACGCCTCGATCCATTGGCTCGATCAAGACTTGGCGGGCGCGATAAACCGAGGCGAGTTCATCGTCTATTACCAAGGCAAAGTCGATTTGAAGACCGGCTCCTTCTACGGGGCCGAGGCCCTCATCAGGTGGAAGCACCCCCACCGCGGCATCCTCCCCCCAAGCGTCTTCGTCCCCTATTGCGAATCTAGCGGCAAAATCGTCGAGATCGACCATTTCGTCTTCAAATCGGTTTGCAAGACGCTTTCGAAATGGAAGGAAGACCCCGCCCTATGCCGCCTCATCGTCTCAGTCAACCTCTCCCGCCGCACCGTCTACGACCCCGATCTTCTTCCCTTTTTGGCCAAGACGACCGCTGAATACGGGGTCGACCCAAGCCAAATGGAAATCGAGCTGACCGAATCGCTCGCGGCCGAGAACCTCGTCTTCATCTCCTCGGTCATCAGGAAGATAAAGGCGATGGGCTTCAAGACAAGCATCGACGACTTCGGCATCGGCTATTCCTCCCTTTCGGCGTTAAAGTCGATCCCCTATGACGTCTTGAAGATCGACAAGACCTTCATCGACGACATCGAGATCGGCGGCAAGTCGAAGGCGATGGTGAGCTCGATCGTGAGCTTGGTGCACGCCCTGGGGATGAAAGTCATCGCCGAGAGGGCCGAGTCGATGAGCCAGGTCGCCATCCTCTCCACCCTCGGGGTCGACGCCGTCCAGGGCTATTACTTCTCCCGCCCCGTCGACCGGGCCCGCTTCGAGGTGCTCATAAACGAGGACAACAGGCGGAAGAAAGAGGAAAAAGCGAAGAAGAAGGAAAGCGCGAAGGAGGCAAAGGCATGATTCTCATCATCGGCGAAAACGAAGACGCCATCCTCTATCTGCGTTCCCGCCTTGTCGACGAGCGTAAGGAAGTCGTCTTCCCCTCGCTCCAGGTATATCGGGGAAGGATGGGCAACGAGGAGGCGGCCATCGCCTCAATCGGCATCGGGCTCCCATTAGTCGCCATAAACGTCGATAACCTGCTTCGGAAATACGAGCCCTACTTGGTTTTCAACGTCGGCTCCGTCGGGGCGATTAAGCCCTCCCTCCACCAAGGGGACGTCTTGATCGCGGAACGTTATTACGCCCATGGCATCGACTATTCCGGGGACGGGAAAAACGTATACGGGCAGCTAAACGGCCTTCCGCCCTTCTTCGTCGCCGACATGGGGCTATGCGCAAGCGCCGAGAAGGCGGCCTACGAGATCGGGGGACATTACGTCGAGAGGGGGTCGCTTCTTTCCTCCGACATCAGGATCTACGACGATAAGCCGGTTTTTGACGATCTGCAAAGGCGCTTTGCCGGCAATTCGCGCCTCACCTGCCTCGATAACTGCTCCTACGCCATCGCGCTTTCTTGCTACTTGCATAACGCCTCCTTGCTAACCGTCAAATCCGTCAACTACGAATCGGGGGAGGAGTCGCAGCGGCTCAACTTCCGCCGCAAGGGGCTTGAGCTCATGCCCTTCGTCGGCAAAGTCGTCTCGGCGGTGTTGCTCCGCAACTCCAAAATCTAGCCTCCCCGAGGTCTTGCCCTTTATATGAAATATAAAAGTGTTGCCAAGCGCCGGCAAACTTGTAAAATAGACCTTGTCAAAGGCAAACTTAGGGCGACCTAGGGGCGCAAAACTAAAGGGCCTCACGCAGGCAGCCAGCTACCGCAAATGACAACATGGACAGCCGGCAGAAAGCGCATAAAAGCCCAAAGGGGGCGAAAACCGCCCTCTTTTTCGCCTGCCTTGCCTCCTTCTTCTCCCTTACCCTTGGGCTAGGCGGAGTTACCTTAGCCGCCTATTTAAACGCCGTCGAGGCCAAGGAAAACGCCATCCTCGACTTCAATGACCTTAGCTCCTACTTCGCCAGGGTCGAGGAAAACGATGGCGAAAGGGTTTTCCACCTTAATGACGAAACCCATCTTCAAAACCTGCAAAGGCTCGTTTCCATCGGTTTGTTTGGCCCTAGCGACACCTTCGTCCTCGATAACGACATCTCCTGCACCGGCACACTTTACCCAATCGGGACCGACGACATGCCCTTCGACTCCACCTTCAACGGCAACGGCCACGTCATCTCCAATTTGCACGTCATATGCGCGGATGGGCGCGACGCCGGGCTTTTCGGCTACACCTCGATCAACTCCAGCGTCAAAAATCTCATCCTAAGCGCCCCAAAAATCGAGGTGACCGCAAATTCCAACGATTTCAACGACGACGGGAAAGGCATATCGGGCTCCCCCATAGAGAAGACCTATGGCCCGTTGGCGTCCCTTATGCCGGAAATCAACTTCGTTAGCCAGGATAACATGGCCGTCGACGGCAGGATAAACGTCAAAAATGGGACCCAACCCGGGCAGACCGCCGTCATCACGGGTTTCCCCGATAGCCTAAGCTCCGGGGAAGCCGAGGTCGAAATACTTTACGAATCCAGCGACGAAAACCTATTAACGCTTACCCAAACCACCGACGGCTACCAGGCCGAGTGCAAACCCAACCCCGAATCCAACGCCCCGAACTTCGACCTTTACCCGGTAACGGTCGACGCCAAGGCGCAATACGAGGTTAACGGGGTGTTCGGCTATTACGTGCTTGAGCGTTACCAGTTCAACATCCTCGGCAACGGCAACGTCTCGACCGCCGTGACCGAGATAGACGACCCCGACGACGAAAGCGACAATCCGGTCCAGATAACCGTCCATTCCGGGGCGTTTAAGACCATCCACCCCGATTACGATGAGCATAACCTCAACGTCGGCTTCTTCATCGGCCATTGCGACGGCTCGGCCAACCACCTCGGCCTTTACGGGGGCAACACCAACTCAACCGGCCAAAACGGGACCATCGTCATCAACTCCGACTCCCGCGTAAGCGCCTATTCGGCCAGGACGCTAATCGGCAAGACCAGGAAAGACAACCCGGTCGACGCCTCCGCCGGGGACACGATGAACATCATCTACGATTACCGTGGGGCCATCAACGGCACCCCCGACCAAAACGGGCTCATCCACGATTTCGAGCTGAAGGTTAAAGACTACGAATACGGGCATGCAAACTTTGGATCGGGCTATGGCTTTGGCTCATCGATTAGCGACTACTCCAATAACGGCAGCCCCGATCAGCCGGTGACCGATTCCGATTCCCTCAAGCAGCAGCAAAACGCCGAAACCATGACCGAAAACGTCGTGACCAACCCATCGATGAGGGAATACTCCTCCTTCTACCCGGGTACCAACCAAACGCTTGCCGACTCCACCACCGAGGCCTATAAGCCATCCTCAAGCAACTGGGAGGTCGGGGAATACTCCGATAACGCCGACACCGCCGAAAGCGATCCCGGCAGCTTCAACGCCCAGGTCATAGACGGCGGCCTTGGTGCCGGGACGTGGACGAAGCTAAACGAATTCATCAAGCAATATTGGTTCCTGGGGACTTATACTTACCATCATCAGCTTCGCCTAACTCGGGGATACAACATCAACAACGGCTTCAAGATCTGGTCGACCAAAAACCTTTCGCCGATCTTCACCGAGAACCTCTTCTACATTAATTTCCATGTCTCCTACGTCGCGACCCGCAAAAAGGGGACGGCCGAGAACCAAAATAGCTTTCAGATACTGTTCAATTCCTACAACCCAGAGGTCCGGGGCTATGACAAATGGTCGTTGGGAGATTTAGTCGGCTACAATCCCTACCCCGATGAATGGACGTCCTCTTATTTGCAATACCTTTTCTGGCAGGACCTATCCAACCCCCAAAACGTCGACTTCACCGACGGCGGCCAGCTCAATGCGCTATATAACCCTGCCGACCATCCGATCATCGACGACGGCAAGCTCCATAGCGACGTCATCACCTTGACCATCGACCAGCAAAACGGCACTTGGTGGAGCAACGCGTTCCAGTCGATCCGTAATTGGTGGAAAGATCTTTGGAACGGGGGAAGCGAGGAGCAAACCGAAAACCGCGAGGCCCGTTACCCGATGTTCGCCTTCGGCATGGGATCCAACGTCCGCCCCAATGGCGGAATCTATGCCTCCGAGGACCATCAATCAACCGCGAATTACTACGCCGACTTGATTTATGATGAAAACCAGCAGACATATCAAAATTCGCGCTTCGTCAACTCCGCGGTTCCCGGAAGCACGATCGCCGACTTAAGGGGAACCCGCCTATTTGACTCCGATAACGGCGCCTACCAAACCTATGCCCCGTCGGGAAGCAGCGAGGAAGGCTGGGTCGGGACAGCTTTTGGCAGCGGCAACCACTATAACGACAGCGTGCGAGGATATTACAACAATCAGGAACGCGGCTATTTCAATTCCTACTTCAAGGTCGAAAACGGCACCAAGCTTTACATCCGCGACTTCCAGATCACCTTCACCAACCGGCTTGGCAACACCGAGGACATCATCTACAAAGTCGACTTCGTCCCAAACACCGACCTAGGCTTCGACGAGAACTCGCAAACCTGGAACGCCTGGCCGGACGATAGCAACGTCCAGATCGGCTTTAACATGGAAAAAACCGACGGCGGGGTCAATTTCCGCTTCTACAGGGACAATAGCAACAACGTCTACGGTTATTACAGCAACGCCGCCTATTCGCTTACCAACAACTCCGGATACGACGACGCGATTTTGGCGCAGGGGTAAAGGCGATGGGCAAAGGCAAAAGGAACCTCATAATCTCAATCGCGGCCTCATTGCTCGCGACCTTTTCCCTTTCTGTTGCGACCTACGCCTGGTTTTTGACAAGCCTCAAGGCCAACCCCGAGCAGCTCATCCTCAATAGCGGAGTCTCCTCCGTCTACGTCGACATGATGGGCTATGCCTGCTCGCTTCGCGGCAACCCCTCTTCCTCCACCTCTGGGCAAATAAGCGAGCCCAACGGCCTTTCGATCGACCGAAGCGGGGACATCGAAGTCTACGGCGGCACCCAATCGACCTCGACCGCCACCGTCCACGCCTCCTTCCTCACCCAGATAGACACCTACGACTACCTAAGCCTTTCCCAAGGCGAAGTCGGGCTGAGCCGGGACTATCTGCCCCGGGTTTACCTCGCCCTTCAATACTCCCAGGATAACGTGGGAGGGTATGTAAGAGCCTATCTAGGCGAACTAAACGAGGCGGGAGACGGCTTGACGGGGAGCTTAAGCATAACGATGGGCGACCAAGCGCTTTCTGGCTACCTTCGGGTCGCCAATAAGCTCGAAAGCGCCCAATCCATCGCCGCTTCCGGACAAAGCGACATGATCGACTATTACGATACCGGATCCCTCTCCTTCCCCGCTTCATGGGAAGGCGTCCTCGCCTCAGAGGCCTCTCCGCTTTATTCCTCCTCTAGCGAGCCGGCCCAGCTTTATGTGCCGGCGCTACAAACCCAGCTTGGCGGGGAGCTTTGCTATTCGGTGGGGTCGCTACTGGAGATCTCGGTCGACCCGTTCCAGTTCTATTCCGCCCTCCTTTCCATTTCCGCCTCCAACCCATTGGAGGTTTCTAAGATCGCGATATCCTTCTCCTTCTCGCTCTACCTTACCTATTCCAACGCCCCCTTTGAGTCGTCCCCGGGGGTCGAATACCCGATAATCAGCTTGGAGGAAGGGGCATGAAAGGCAAGTTCTCCAAGTCGCTCATATTGCTTTGCCTGCCCCCGCTAAGCTGCCTTGGGGCTTTAGGCGTCGCGACCTACGCCTGGTTTTCCTCCTTCAGGTCGGCCGAGGCCAACGTCAACAGCATCCGCGTGGAGGCCCCCGGATTCGACGAATACGGCCTTTATTGCCTATCCATCAACAAACCCGCGGGAGCCGAGGTTTATTCCGGATACCCCGATTACGCCTCCTTAGACGACGGCTCAAAGGCGAGCCGGATCTCGGGAAACGGCGACTTCATCGAGATAACCGATGGGTCGGAGGCCGCCTTGATGGAGGATATGTTCCCCCTATCGTGCTTCACCTTCGCCTTGTTCTTAGGCGAATCCGACTTCACCTCGTTCCAAATCGGCATCGAAACCTCCTCCTCGCCTTCCGCCTCCAATTACGTTGAGGTCATAAGGGGCGGGCAAGCGACCTACGAAAGGGTCGTCCTCGCCGGGGCCATCGACGTCTATTCGAAAACCATCCCCCTAGCGGAGGGGGAATACGCCCCCGGGGCCTTGAATCTAAGCGAGTCGACCATCGCGAAGGTCAATTCCTTCATCACGACCGAGATGGGGGCGCTTGGAAGCTACCCCAACGTCACTAGGGAGGACCGCTTCGCCTTTAGCCAAAGCGAGGAGCAGGAGCCGGTTTCCTCTTCCCCCTACCGCCTTAATCGCGCCCTCACTGACGACGTCATAACCCAAGGGGCCGATTATCTAGTCCTATTCACCGTCGAGTTCTCCGACCTGCCCTCGACCCACATGTCGCCTTTATCTAACGTCGAAGGCGGGATCGAGGGAGCGTCTTATTGGCGTTATGACGAGTCCAGCAACCTTTCCACCGCCTATCAGGGGCTAAGCTTCGTTATTGATTCAGTTTCCGTCGTCGGCGGGTTTTTAAACGAAGGAGGCAGCATATGAAAAGCAAAGATTGGCGCTTAAAAGCCATTTACATCGGGTTCGTCTCGCTTGGGATCGCCTATTTGGCCTCATTGATCGGCTCTGGGGCGACCGGCATGGGATTGGCCCTTGCCATTTCCTCCTCCATCGCCCTTTTCCTCTTCCTTTCCCTTTGCGGGCTGCTTCTTCTTTATAACGCGAAGAAAAGGGACGCCGAGGGGCGGATGAGGAAGGAGGTCATGGGCCAGCTCGACGATCTAAAGAAAGGGACGGCCAAGGTTTCGCCGCGCCGCTATGGCTTTTATGAGCTCGATTCCTTCCAAGAGGACATCAACTCCTTCATCGCCGCCTATTTAAGCTCCTCCCCCGATTCCGACGCCCCCTTGTATAAGGGCAAGCGCTACCTTTGCCCAAAAAGCGAATTCGAGGAGGCGATGCTCGAGGAGATAAAGCGAAACCGCAATTACCGCCAAGCCGTGCTCGCCATCGACATACTCGGCCCGGTAAACGAGCAGGCCAATGAAAAAGCCAAGGAAACCATCTTCGCCGCCTTCCCATACGCCATGCTCTCCTTAAGGGAGCCAAGGGGCTATTACGCCTATATATACGACGCCGGCAGCGAATCCGAGTTCACCTCGCGGTGCCACCGCCTCCTTTCCGATTACGCCTACCAAAGCCAAGGGGGCGAGGAGGTTTCCTCCCTTCGCCTTGGCGGGGCCGTCTTCCCCCTTGTCCCGGCGGTCTCCCTCATCGATAGGGCCGAGAAAAGCCTGCAGGCGGAAGGGGATCTAAGCATCGATTCCGGGGACGGGGAGGCCTTTTTGCCCTCGCCGCGCTCCAACGAGGCGAGCCGGCGCAACATCAACCTCGCCAACTTCGAGAAGCTTTACCGCCAAACCCTGCTTTCCGATACAAGGGCGCGGCGCGAGCAGTCGATCTCCAAATCCCTCGCCTATTTCCTTGAAAGCGAGGGTTTCGACATCGGGGGGGCGCTTGAGTATTCCCGGCTTGACGAGAGCTATCGCGTCTATTGCGAGCAAAAGGCGAAAGGGTGCGCCTGCGCCTCGTTTTCCTCCTTTGGCAAATCGATTCCGGCCAGTTGGCTCGATCCGGCCTTTGAATGCGCCAAAGCCGACTTCCCCCTTTACATCCGCTACCTCAAAGACGCCCCCAAGCCGGTGATGGCCTTGATGCAGTCGCTTGGGGCCGAATCGGCTTTGCTCGCCCCGATTATCTGGGAAGGGCGCAAATACGGCTTCCTTTATCTCCTAAGCTCCCATTCGAAGGATTTGACGCTCGAAGGCTTCGATAAGGCCCATAACCTCTATTCGATACTCTCCTCCTCCCTCATAGTCTCCCGCAACGTCGAGGAAGCGGGCGGGATGAGCAATCTGCTCGACCAGCTGGCCAAACGAAGCGACAAATACGTCTACTCCATCGACGAGAAGACGTTCCAGATAAAGGAATGCACCGCCAACCTCGAGAAGCGTTTAGGGGGGAAGGCGAAGGGCAGGCTATGCCACGAGGCCTTCTTCAATAGCCCCACCCCCTGCCTCAACTGCCCCATCCATTCCGGGACCAATAGCTGCATCATCTCCTCCATCTCGCCCAAGGAATCGACGGTTTCCCTGGTCAGCAAAAGCAAATCGGGGCTGGCGACCCTCATCATCGAGCCGGCCCAGAAAGCCCCCTCGGGGTCCTCGCTCGTCGACAAGGCCCTCATCATCCCCTCGCCCAAGGGCTTCCGGGCCATGCTTTCGCGCGAGCTTATCGAGAAGGAGGGCTTCATCCTCGCCTTCCGGCTCCTCGATTCTGG
Source organism: Candidatus Alloenteromonas pullistercoris (assembly GCA_017694295.1). Lineage (GTDB taxonomy): Bacteria > Bacillota_I > Bacilli_A > RFN20 > CAG-826 > Alloenteromonas > Alloenteromonas pullistercoris. Next base: position 63,280 of record JADINA010000039.1, read on the forward strand.
GCAGAAGCTGCTTGACAACCCCGCCGAATCCAACTCGACCATCCTCCTGCAGGTGCTTGAGAACCTCCAGATCACCCCATATTACGCCGACGCCTACCGCCTTGACGACGTGACCATCGCCATTCGGCTTAGCGGGCTTACGACCAGAAGCGGCCTTTACAAGGCGGTGGAGACGATCCAATCCGCCATAAGCGAGCCGATATCACTTGGCGGAGAGCCCTATACCCCCCATTACGCCTATTGCTCCGTCTCCTACCCAACCGAGGCCGGAAGCGGCGCCGACATGCTTTCCCTATTGAAGACCGAGCTTTCCCGCAGCGCTGAGTTCGGGGAAGGCTATTTGGCCGAGGTCGGGCGCAATAGCCTCCGCAAAGCTGGCAGAAGCGAGTATTTGATGGAGCTGCTTGAGGCGAGTTTGGAAAAAGACGCCGCAAGCTTCGGGCTCACCCCGATCGCCGAGACCTCGACCGGGAAGCCACGTTATTATGAGGCATTCTTGACCCTACTTGACGAAAACCGGCTTATAAGCTCCTCGGAGCTGAATAGCCTTCTAAAAGACGAGAAGATGAGGCGTGACCTCGATTTCTCCGTCCTCCGCGGGCTTGGGGCCCTTTATCGCGATTACGGCAAAGGCCTAATGAAGGCCAGCGGGGTCCATTGCTTCTATTACCGGATGAAAGCGTCAAGCTTCCTTGACCCCTCCTTTGGGGAATTGCTTGAAAGCCTATTCGCCACCTACCACTTCCACAAAGGGGGGTTGGGGCTTTTGTTCGAGGCCAAAGACCTCTTCTCCAGAGGCGGCTACGCCCAAGAAGCCATCAAGAAGGCGACGGAAATCGGGGCGAGGATCGGGGTTTACGACTTCGACGCCTCCTCCTCGGGGTCCGACTTCCCCTACGACGGGCTATCGCTATTCATCTATAGCTCCGGCTTCATCAAGGACACGATGAACTCCGAATCGACGGCTTTGCTTTTGCTCCAATCGCTAAACCGCATCGGGGTTTCCGGCGGCATGGCGGTCGCTAGCGGCATAATCGACGAGACCGCCCGTTACTACGCCGCCGAGATGGGCTTTAAGCTAGGCAAAGGCAAGCTTTACGGCTCCTCGCCCATTTCAAAGGAGCGCTTCATCGCCTCGCTTTCCTACAAATAGAAAAACCCCGGGGGGATAAGCCTTCCGGGGTTTTCGCTTGCTTTAGCGGTAGACGATGACGGTCCCGTCTTCCTTGGCCTCGACGCGGTCGCCGGTTTTGACGTAGTCGAGGAATTCCTTCCCAAGTGAATCGACGCACACCATCTTCACCCCGTTCCAGGTGGTGGCGAGGATGATGCCGCTTGCGGCAAGAGGGTCGATGGGCTCGGCGAAAAGCCAGGCCGAAGGGGCGATCCCCCTGGCCGAGACGGTTTGGATGATCATCCCGCCGGTGGTCGAGCCGATGGTCATGGGCAGGCAAAGGGCCTTGCCGGTTATGTTCTTGCCAAAGAGGTCTTGGTTGTTCTGGTCGGAGACGATGACTTTTTTGCAGTGGCTGTTGAGGGCGCTTTTCTGGAAGGAGGCAAGGGTGTTGAACCCGCCTTTGGTGACGGCGGCCTCCCCGTCGAAATGCCCTGGCGCGATGACGCGTCCCTTGAATTCCCTCATTTTATCTTCTCCTTCCCGACGAGGATGTTGAGCAGCTCCTCGTCTTTGGCGTAGCGGGCGAAGGTGTAGGTCCTAAGCTTATTCGAGTTGGTGAGCAGCCGCTTGGCCCCGCAAAGGGGGTTATCGGCATACATCAGGGGGCAGATGCTCGCAAGATGGGCCCCGGAGGCCATTAAGCGGGCGTAGTGCTCGCTCTTCTTGAACTTCTCAACCACCTGGGGGGCGGCGGTGAGGACGGTGTAGCAGGTGAGCTTCTTCCTCCCCGTCTCGGCTAATCCCCGCTCGAACTTCTCCGTCCAATCGCAAAGCTGCTTATAGGTAAGATGCGGGCAGCCGATGAAGGCGCGTTGGGGGGCCTTGTGCTTCTTCTTCCACATGATGGGGTAGGAACGGTAGACGCGCTCGATCTCCTCATCGTCGATGACGTATTCCTGATAGCCTTCCTTCAATAGCTTTTCCCCAAGCTCCTTGGCCTCGGGGGTCAAATTCGCCACGTGGTAGAGGCCAACCGCCCCGTTGGAGGCGCTCGCGGCCCCCATGTCCTTCAAATAGGCGACGGTGTCCTCATCCGGAAGAGGCTTCAAGAAGCGATCGAGCCCCTCGATGTAGGGGACCTTCTCCATGACCTTCATGCCGATGGCGGACCCCAGTATCTGGGCCTCGGGGGTTTTGGTGGTCTTGACGATGACCCGGAAATCGGCTTTACGACCCTCTTGAGTCAAAAAGCCAAACTCCGGCACCATCCCAAGGATCGCCCCGAAAAGGTCGATGACCCCGGAATTGCGGTTGCATTTGGCCCCGAGGACCGAGTTGGCGTAAACGACGGCGCTTGATTCCGCCCAGGAGATGACGTCCCCTTTGCCAGGGATGTTGCCGACCTCTGGCAAATAGCAGGTGCAGGAAAAGGAGTCTTTGTCCTTAAGCCCAACCTTGGCGAGCATTCCCTCGTATTCCTTCTGCCTTCCGTAGATGATCTTGGTGAAGACGAGCTTCTCAAGCGGGTTGGCCGAGCAAGAGGCGAATTCCATCGGGCGGGGGTCGGCGGTGAAGCCGCCTTCGGCTTTAAGCCCGGCTTCGATCAATTCGTCCATAAGCGGGTAGATGGTCGTAAGCATCGAGATGCCGAAGCTCGTGACCAAATGGCCGGTTTTGTAGGTAAGAGGCACCATCCGCTTGGCCCCGAAGACGTCGCCATAGCGGACCAATACCTCCATCATCTTGGCCTTCGTCTCCCCCTGCTTGCCGCTTAGGATGTCAAGCTGCTCGGGGGTGAGGGCCATCTTTGGTTGATACATGGCTTTTCCTTTCCTTAATTCGAATGCGTGGCGAGGTAGGATAGCACGGCCGAGGCGGTCGCCTCGTTGGTGGCGAAGGGGATGTCGTAGACGGCGGCGATGCGCATAAGCGCCTTGACGTCGGGGTCATGGGGTTGGCTCGATAACGGGTCCCAAAAGAAGAAGACGGCGTCGATTTCCCTTTGGGCGATCGCCGCCCCGATTTGCTGATCCCCGCCCATCGGCCCGGAGAGGAAGCCCCTTACCTCCTGCCCGGTCGCCTCCTTGACGAGCTTGGCCGTATGGCCGGTGCCGACGAGCTCGAATAGGGAAAGGCGTTCCCTATGCGTTGAGGCCCATATCGCCATCTGCGGCTTTTTGTTGTCGTGGGCGATAAGAGCCAAGACCTTGCGCCTGTTTTCCATGCTTTCCTCCTGCCTGCGATTAAAGTATATCGGGCTAGGGGCGCGCTTGAAATCGGAATTTATGAAAATATTTTCCTTCGGCTCAGTTTGACCTTTATTTTACATAGTGGTTTTTGCAAAAAATAATCAAGCGTTTATCGGCACTTTTCGTGAAAGCGTTTTCTGAAAGCGCTCACTGAAAACGGTTTCAAAGCCGACCCCCCTTGTCATCTTCTCCGCTTGCTTTATATTGTTGCTGCTTCCCAAGAAGGGAGCAAAAGAAAAAAGGAAAGAAGGAGGTAAGCGACATGAAGCATGATTACACCGAATTGCTTGAGAAACTCGCTTCCCAAGGCGCCATGTTCGACGATTCTTACGACAAGGACATCCGACTGGCCTACGAAGCGCCGCGTTTCCCCGAGCTCTTGGTTTCCCCCATCGAGCTAAGCCGCGCGTTCTGATTAGGACTTGCGATCACCCAATCCCCCAAAGGGCTTAACCCCAATGGGGGTTTTTCTTTTTTTGCTAACGCAAAAGAATGGGCCGATCCATCGTTTTGTTGCCTAATCTGTATTATATGGACATAATATAGATGATGGAAAGCGGAGAACCGATCTACAAGCTCATCGCCACCCGGTATATGGAACTTATCGAGAAAGGGGCTTTCAAGAAGGGGGACAAATTGCCCTCGGTCAGGGAAAGCGCCCACCTTTATTCGTGCAACCCCATGACGGCGGCGAAAGCCTACGACGAGTTGGTGGAAAGGGGATACGTCCGCCCATTGCCCCGCTCCGGCTACATCGTCTTGCCCGCCTCTTCCTTTATGCAAAGGAAAAGCGAGCTTTCCAAAGCCGTCAGCAGGCTTTTGGCCGATGGATGGGAGGGGAAAGAGATAATCGAGGAGGTTTCGCGCCAATGCAAATCGAAATCGAAAAGCTAAGCAAAAGCTATGACGGCCGCGCCAAGGCCATCGACGGGCTAAGCGTCCGCATCAACCCCGGGATCACCGCCTTGGTCGGGGAAAACGGGGCTGGCAAATCGACGTTGCTCAGGCTCATCGCCGGGGTCATCGACCCCGATGAGGGGGAGGTTATCCTTGGCGATTGCCCATCAAAAGAGAAGAAGACGTCGGTTTTTTTCCTCCCCGACGACCCCTTCGGCCCGGTTGGCTCCACCATCCGGTCGATGAGGCGGCTTTACGACAACTTCTATTTCTTCGACGAATCTATCTTCAATTCGTGCATCGCCCATTTCTCGCTTCCGCTTGATAAGCGTCTCACGAGCTTCTCCAAGGGCATGAGGCGGCAAGCCTATCTTAGCCTTGCCCTCTCTTGTTCCGCCCCCATCTTGCTTCTAGACGAGGCTTTTGACGGGCTCGACCCTTTGTCGCTAAGCTTCATAAAAGACCGCCTAATCGATTTAGACCCAGGCAAGATCGTCTTAATCGCCTCGCATAACACCGAGGCCATAAAATCCATCGCCGAGCGCTTCCTATTGCTTTATAAGGGGAAACTAGGCGAGGACAAGGGGACGGGCGACCTTGGGAAGAACCTCGTAAAATACCAGGCGATATTCTCCGCAATAGTGAAAAAAGAGGACCTCGAGGCCTATGGGCTTGACGTCATCATGTTCAACAAACTTGGCTCGATCACCAGCTTCGTCGCGGTTGAGGATGAAGCGGCTTTGGAAAAAATGAAGGAAGGGCTCCATCCAAGCCTATGCGAAGCCGTCGCCATGAGCGAGTCCGAGGCTTTGTCGGCCGAGCTTTCCTTGGCCAAGAAGAAAGGGGGAAACGAAAATGAATGAGCAAAGGAGTAGGCGGGTCAACCTCGGCTACGCCAAGCAGACCGCGCTTTCCTTCCTCCCCTCCCTTTGCCTTTGCCTCGGCCTTTTCCTCTTCGTCCCGATCGTGGCCTTGCTTGGCAACGGCATCCCTTCGTTTAGCGACCCCTCCTTGCAGCCGCCTTCCTACTTGATGCATCCGGTAAGCTATGTCGCTGAGCTTAGCGTCCCCGCCTTTGGGCTATCCGCCCTTTTGCCTTTCCTCGCCGAATCATACCGCTACTCCAGGAAAGGGGCCGATTGCTTTTATTCGCTTCCCTTAAAAAGAAGGGCGCTTACCTGCTATCGCCACCTAACGATGGCCATTGGGCTGCTTCTTGCCTTTTCCCTCGCCTTTTGGCTCTTCGTCTTGATCTATTTCATCGCCGAAACTAGCACCCAAGGTCTCCATGGCGTCCCCAATTATTCCTATTACGTCGGGCTTTATGCCTTGTCGCTGCCGCTTCTATTGCTCCAATACGGGATCTCGGGGGCGATTGCCAAAAGCTGTTGCTCCTGGCTTTCCGCTCTAATTTCCTACTTCACGATAATCGGGACCTCGCTTGGTGCGTATTACCTGCTCATCGTTTTGCCCTTCCTTGATAATATCAACACTTCCGGCCCCTACTCGATGATGGCCAACTACATCATCATGGGCCTTAGCCCCGCCACCCCCTGCTCGCTGCTAGTCAACGTATTCAACAGCCGGATAGAGGGAACCTCGGCGGTGTCGTTTGCCCTAGGCGATTATCTTTCCCTATCCATCTACCTCCTTGCGGGGATCGCCGCCCTCGCTTACCTCTTCCTCGGGAAAGGGAAATCGGGGGAGCGAGCCGGCGTGCCCTCCGACGCCGATTCGCCGCTACTGCGGCTTGGGCCAAGTTATCTTGGCTTCGTCTTGACTGCCTTCTTAACAAGCGAAGGCGAGTTCTACATCCTCTTCCTCATCGTCTTCGTCTTCGGCATGCAATACATCGCCTACGCCATATCCGAGAAGACGTTTAGGATATCACGCTTTGCCTGGATCGCCATCGCTGCCTCGATGGGTTTGGGCCTCATCTACGGGATGCCGATTGGGTTAACAAACTAAAAGGCCGCAACTCGGCTTTCGCTTTGTAAGGCTAAGGGGTAGAATAGCGTCTCGGAGGAAAATATATGGAAAATGAAAGGAAAGCCGCGTTCCTGCCCCTAGGGAAGGGGAACGCCTTAAAGCATCTGACGGCCTCGTCCCTATTGACCGCCCTTTACGTCTGCCTTTCCTTTTTCGCTTTGCGCCTAGGCGATTTCGTCCTTACCTTCGCCACCTTGCCCATCATCGCCTGCGCCTTGCTTTTTGGGCCGTTTGAGGGCTTTTTGATCGCCTGCTTCGGCGAGTTCCTCGTCCAATTCGCCCTTTATGGGCCGAGCCTCACCACCCCGATTTGGATGATCGGGCCCGCCGTTAGGCCTTTGTTGCTTGGGCTTTTCGCCTTTTTGTCGTATAGGTTTGGGAAAAGGCTAGAGGAGAGGAAGGTCATCTATTTCCTCTCCCTTTCTTTAACCTCCGTCTGCGTCACCCTTTGCAATACCCTGGCCATGTATTTGGATGCCCTTATTCTCGATTACCCGCTGACGATCGTCTGGCTGACGACGCTATATAGGGGGCTATTGGGGATAGGATTAAGCATCCTAAACGGCTTTTTGGCTTTGCCGCTTCTTAGGGCGCTTAGGGCGTTATTGGGAGGAAAGCAATGAAGGGAAAGCGCGGCAAATTCGCTATATTGTTTAAGCTTTGCGGGCTTATTGAGATTCTTATGGCCTTGGCGGCCCTTTCTTTATTCGCCGCTTTCATCGCGCTTTCTGCCCAAAAGGAAATGGACGAGGGGACGCTTGGGGCCATCGCCTTATCGATATTGTCATTGCTTGCCCTTATCATCCTATTGGCCCTTCCCTTGCTTTATCTAGGCAAAAAGGCGAGGCAGGAGGCTCTTTCTTTCGCCCTCTCCTCCCCCTCTTGGCAGCAAGGGGAGGTTTATTTTTCCGCGAAGGATGCCAAATTGCCCTATTCGAAGCTCCTCCTCCCCCTTGCCTATGCCAATCGGCGGACCCTCATTGCCCTATTTTCCTTCTTCCTTGCCTTCCTTATCCTAGGCAGTTTGCCATTCTTCTTTGGGCGCGACGCTTTGGTTATCGCCTGCTGCTACGTCGTTTCCTTCCTTTCCCTTCTTTTACTCGCCTATTTCCTTTTCACCCAGCCATTAAGCTATCAAAAAGCCGACATCGAATACTCCTTCGCTACAGAGCGGCTGCTCCTTTCGGCCAGCTCGACCTCTATCAATTCTAGCGCCGCCCTCCTATATTCCTTCCCCCTTCTTGGTGTGATAAGCCAAAAACGGCATAATGGGTTCTTGCTTATCTCGGCTTACCTTCCTTTAGACGGAGGAAGGCTCAAGCGCTTCGATTTGCTTTTCTTCGATAAGGAAATCATCGAACAAGCCGAAAATTGGCTTAAAGGAGGCAAAGGCAATGAGGATCGTCTCGTATAACGTCAATGGCCTTAGGGCGGCCGAGAAAAAGGGGTTTTACGAGAAAACCTTCGCCTTAAATCCCGACGTCCTTTTCATCCAGGAGACGAAGCTTAGCGATTCGCTTAAGCCCAGGGAAATCGATGGCTATCATCTTTATTTTTCTAACTCCAAGGAAAGGAAAGGCTACTCGGGGACGGCCTGCTATTTAAAGAAAGAGCCCTTAAGCATCCATTATGGCCTTCATAAGGGCGAATACGACGATGAGGGGCGGCTATTGACCGCCGAATTCCCTTCCTATTTCCTAGTCGGGGCCTACGTCCCCAATTCCGGGGAAGGGCTTAAGCGTCTTCCCTATAGAATGGAATTTGAGGACCACCTCCGCGAGTACCTTCTTTCTTTAGACAAAATAAAGTCCGTCATCTACTGCGGCGACCTCAACGTCGCCCATAACCCAATCGACCTAAAGAACCCCAAATCCAATGAGGGGAACGCCGGCTATACCAAGGAAGAGAGGGAAAAGATGGACCAGCTGCTTGGCTCAGGCTTCATCGACGCCTACCGCTTCCTTTACCCAGAGGGGAAGGACTATTCCTGGTGGAGCTACCGCTTCAAGGCGAAAGAGCATGACGCCGGGTGGCGGATCGATTGCTTTATAATAAGCGAAAGGCTTAAGGGCGCTTTGCTTTCCTCCCACATGGAAAGGGAGTTCGACTGCTCCGACCATTGCCCCATCGTCCTCGACATCGATCTTTAAAGGACGTAAAGGTAAATCGAAAGAAACATCAATATCGCCCCGAAGAGGACGAAGAAATGGAAGACGGCGTGGAACCAAAGGTTTTTCTTCCCGCCTAGGCCATAAAGCATCGCCCCGATCCAATAGGCGACCCCGCCGAAAAGAAGAAGGAGGAAGGCCTCAAGCCTTAAATGGACGTAAAGGGGGTAAAAGGCCAAGACGGCGGTTGAGCCAAGGGCGATGTAAAGGACGATGTTGACGACGTTGAACTTCTTCAAATTGACCGAATTGAGGGCAATCCCGGTGATCGAGCCGGCCCAGACGATGCTTAGGATCGAATAGCCCCAGGCCGGATCGCCTTTTAATCCGACCAGGCAATAAGGGACATACGTCCCCATGATGGAAAGGAAGACGAAATCGTGGTCAAGGACCCGAAGCACCCTCTTCCCGCCGTTTTTGGCAAGGCTATGGTAAAGGCAGGACATGAGGAAGGTTAGGAAGATGAAGGGTAGGTAAATCGAAACGGAGACGATTTCAAGGACGTCGCCGGAATCAATGGCTTTTATGAAGACAAAGGGGGCGGCGATTAAAACAAGCAAAGCCCCCAGCCCATGGGAGATGGAGTTCCATAGCTCCTGGGCCAAACTATATTGCGGCAATTCCAGCTTCTTTCCCATACGGGGAAAATTATAGCCAACTAGTTATGGGTGTCAAGTCATCTAGTTATTGTTACTAGATATAATCAAACCGCTTTTGCGCCCTCTTGGTTCCTTTTGCTTAGCTTTTCGGTCATCTCCAAGGCAAAGGCGAGCAGGAAAATCAAAACCAAAATCCAAACGGGCAGGGCCTTGAAGGTGAGGAATTGCCCTATCGCCCCGAAGAGAGGGGACATGGCGGTCGCCGCCACGTAGCCGGAGACCATCTGCAAGGAGATGGCGCTTGAGCTATACGACACGCCAAACCGGCGCGGCGCGGCATGGAGGGAAGAGGGGTAAACCGGCCCGCAGCCGAAGCCGATGAGAAAGATGGCGAGGATGAGGATGAAGGGGTAGGAGCCGAAGAAAAGGAGGATGGCCCCGATGAAAAGGAAGCATTCCCCGAGCCTGATGAGGGCGGCATCCCCGAGTTTAAGTGAAAGCACGCCGGAAGCAAGCCGGCTTATGACGATGCCTATAAAGAAATAGGAGGTAAGGGAACTCGAGAACCCTTCGTCTTGCCCATAGCCGAAATAGGCGAGGCTGCTGGCCCAGTTGAAGGTCGTCTGCTCGATGGCGATGTAGCAAAATAGGCAAATCATGGCGAAAATCACGCCCGGGCGCTTTAGCGTCTTCACTAGCCCCTGCGCATCATCGAGCTTCTCGCCGCGCTGGAGCCGGAAACGGTCGAGTTTGGCCCAAACCGGGATGATCGAGAGGGAGAGGATGAGGATAATGCCTTGGATGAGGGCAAGGCAAAGCACGGCCTTGCGCCAGCCTAGGCTTTCCGAGGAAAGGAAGGCGGAGATGATAAAGGGCGAAGTGAGGGCCCCAATGCCCCAGAAGGCGTTAAGGACGTTCATGTGGATGGCCTTATAGTTATTGGCCACGTAGTCGCTTAAGGTCGAATCGATGGCCCCGGCCCCAAGGCCAAGGGGGATGGCCGAAAGGCAAAGAAGGGGGAAGGAGGATGAATAGGAATAGCAAACGAGCCCGCAGGCGGTGAGGCAGATGGAAAGGCAAACCGTCCCATAACGCCTTAGATGGCGGTTTAGGAAGGAAGTCGAAAGAGAGGAGATTATCGTCCCGGCGGCGACGATGGCGGAGACGCACCCCTGCAGCCCCTCGTCGATGCCTAGATCAAGGCAAATGGAAGGCCAGGCCGAACCCAAAGTCGAATCGGGGAGGCCGAGGGAGAGGAATATGAGGTAGATAACCACCAATAGGAAGGCGGACATAAGGCAAAGAAATTATGAAAGGGAATCGATGAAATCCCCAAGCAGGAGGTTCTTCATGGCCCTGGCCGGGAAATAGGCGGCAAGGGAGAAAACCTCGGCTTTGCTTAGCGGATGGGCGGAAAGGAAGGCGAAGCCCTCGGCTTTGGATTTACTCGTCATGGAGCGGACGTGGCAAAGGAACTCGAGGAAGGCGTAGGCCAAATAGTTGGACTTATCGATCCTCACCCGGGTTTGCCTGATTATGAAGCGGCGGGTCCCAACAGCGACCTCGCGCATCTTCCTCCCTTCCTCGTTGCAATAAACCTGCTCCTCCCGGTAATGGGGATCGCGGAAAAGGGAGGGAAGATAGCCAAGGAAGCCATAGGAAATACCAAAGATTTCCTTCCCGTCGGTCACGTATTTCTTGGCTATTATCCGATTGACGTCAAGCTTGGACGATTTTTCCGAAGGGATGTAATGGATCCCCTGTTGGAAGCGCCTTATGTCCCCGGCGGCCTCGGCTTCGTTTAGCAGCTGATGGACCCGGACGAGGGAGATGTTGGGGAAGGTTTTGGCGATCTCGAAGGTGAAGATCGGCTCATCGGGGCCGAATTTGGCCTTGAGCCGGCTGACGAATAAGTCTTTTTTCTTGGCCATTGCAGGGTCCTCCAAGGGCGAATTATAGGGGAAACTATAAGAAGTTGAAATGGGAAAAGGAAAAAAGATTCAGATACCTTGCCTTCCCTTTGGGAGAATAATAACCCAAATCCCACAATATCCGAAAGGGGGAAAGGAAAAGCCCCCGGGCAATTCGCCTAGGGGCTAAATGGAACTATCAGGCGACCGACTCGATCGGGGTCAAATCGATCTCAACTTGCCCCGCCATGTCGATGACGACCGAATAGGAGGTTTCTACGTAGTAGTTGCCGGAAACGCGGCCGGAGAGGAAGGAAACGGATAGCGATCCCGCCTCCGCGTCATAGGAGACCTCGAGGCTCCCGTTTTCATAGCTTGCGATGTTATCGCCCCAGACGGTGGTGGCAAGGGAGGTCATGATCGTCCCCTCATACCCGGGGGCGACGCTGACCGAGCCATCCTCGCCCTCGGTTAAGGCCGCGGCGAAGGGAGTAAGCAAGGAAGGCGGGAGGAAGCTAAGCCTATTGGTGCTGACGTATTCGGTTAAGGAGGCGAAGGTCCCGGCAGGGTATTCGGTTAGCATGGTCACTTCTCCAAGGGAGTTGGCATTGTAGACGGCGATCGCCCCATCCGCGTCTTCGACCAAATAGGTGCCCTGGGAATTGTGGTCAAGCTTGTAGAAGGCGTTGTCCTGGTAGGAGACGACATCGGTCTCGGCGTCGTTTTCCGAGTAAAGCTCGCCCTTCCCGCCATCTTGGAGATGGTAGTAGCTGACCTGCTTCGTATAGGTCCCGCGGGAATTCTCGCTTTCACCAAACTGGGCGATGAACTCCGAAAGCGACAACGGCGAAGGGGCCTCGGCGTAGGGATAGAGGAAAATATAGAAGTAGCGGTCCACCCCGGAGAGCTGGGAGACTTGCAAGGCGATGTCGTAGGTAATGCCATCGACGGTTATGTTGTAATGCTGCCTTCCCAGTTCTTCGTCATACTCTCCCTCAGTCCAGCCTAGCTCAAGCATAGAGGCGACTAGGCCGTCTTTGGCTTGGTTAAGGACATCGGGGTTATTGTAGACGAGGGTGGCTTGCCCATAGCCCCCAGCCGAATCGAGCCATGAGTTGCTATTGCACTGGTTGAGGTCGACGTAAGGGAGGAGGGAGGCGTAATCCGGGCCAAGGTATTTTTCCAATATGGCAAGGGCTTTTTCCCCTGCCACCTCCCAGGTTCCGTCCTCCGGGGCCTCGTAGGGGACGTAGACGTAATCAAGCTCGGTCGTCCCGATGTCTTTGACCGTCACCTCGATCGTGCCCGAGACCGTGACCCCGACGTAATCGACGTAGGCGTAGTCGTAGGTGAAGAAGACGGTGCCGTCGTCATTTAAGGTGATGGTGTAGGTGCCCGGGGTCAAATAGGCCAAAAAGCCGAGGTAGTTATAGCATTGATCGGGCGAGGTGCTTTGGATGTAGCGCTCGAAGTTATAGCCGGTCTTCAAGGTGTAGGAGCCGTCTTCGTTTATGTCGAAGACCTCGGGGGCGAAGGCCATGCTCGACATGAAGCCGGTGAGCTCCGTCTCTTTGGCCTCGTAGTGGCCGGTGGCGTTCATTTTTCCTTCCGCGTCTAGGGAGACCGCGGCCACCAGCCCTAAGTCCTCATCGGCGTAGAAGCCAGAGCCGGTTCCATTTTCCTTGTAGGTGTGGAGGATGGCGGATTCGGTGTAGTAATCGACGAACTCGGCAACTGCGCCCTCCCCGGCCGAGCCGCCGATGCGCTTGACCTCAAGGGTGAAGTTATGGCCCTTCATCGCGTCGAAATAGCCTTGCAGCGCTTCGTGCCCCTCCAAAGTGGGTAAGGGCGCGACCGGGTCATAGGACTCAAGCTCGGAGACGTCGACAAGCTCGAAATCGAAGGTGATGGTGATGTCGGCGTAAACCGTCGCCCCATCGATAATCACCTCGCTTAAGGGCGAGAAGCCGGTGTAAAGCCCGCCGTCGATAAGCCCGTCGGAGACGCGGAAATCGATGGTCCCATGGGGGAGGTCGTAATAGCCGGTTAGGGCATAAAGGATGCTTTCGGTTAAAGAGGTGTTTAGAGTCGCGAGGTTAAGGGTGAGGTAGTCCTCTTCCTGAGTTAGGACCTGATGGGCCAAAAGGAGGAAGGGATTCGCGTAATACTCGGCGAAGACGATAGGTTCCCCCTCGAGGGTGAGGCGGGAATCGTAGACGACGTTGTCGGGGAGGAGGGTGTGGGCGACGGCATAGCCTTCGCCATCGACGTAAACCTCCTCGTAGGCGTAATAGCGGGTTTCGTCGTATTCGGCGAAATAATACGATGACGGGGTCAAAAAGGATTCGATGGTCGAGGGGACGTCCCCAAGCGGCTCCCCGGTGAAGGAGTTGGCCATGGACATATTGAAGGTCCCGCGGAAGGCGATTTCCTCTTCTTTAAGTGCGGAAAGGGCCGCTTCGGCGTCTATTTCCGGATAACTTTCCGATTCAGATGATTCGGTGCTTGAAGACGAATCCGAGGATTGGCTTAAATCCGAGCCGGTATCCGTAGGGGTGGAGGAGGCGGTTTCTTCTGGTCCGCATCCTGCGAGAGTAAGGGAGAGAAGGGGCAAGCAGAGCAGGCATGTTTTCCTATTCATGTCGATATTCCTTTCAAAGCCATTGCTTTATAACATGGGGACGAATAAATGCAAGGGCGACTAGCTTAGCAAAAGCGAAAGCTCCTCGGCGGAGAAACTAACTTCCAAAGGAAGGTTTTCCTTTAGCTCTTCCTCGCTTTCCGCCCCGATTATGGGGGTGAAGCCAAGGAAGCGGAGGAAGGAAAGCAATGCCTGGCTTGGCTTTAGCCCTTTTTCCTTCGCCACGCGGCAAATCGCCTCGTTTCTTACTGCCTTTCCCCCGTTAAAGACCCCATAGGCCTCGAGGGCGATGCCCTTGCCAAGGCTAAGCTCAAGCAGATCCTGGTCGATGCAGGATACGCTCGCCCTCACTTGGTCGACCTCGACCTTATATGGGCATTTGGAGAGCAACGGGTAAAGGTCCATAGAGGAAAAGTTCGACACCCCGATATGGGAGATAAGCCCCTCCCTCTTAAGCTCGCCAAGGGCGTTGAACGCCTCGATGTTGTCGCTGGAATAGTCGCGCCGCGGGTGGCCTAGCTCCTCTAGCGGGCAGGGGGAATGGAGCAAGACGAGGTCGAAATGGGTTAGGCCCATTTCCTTAAGGCTAGAGAGGACGCTATAACGAACCTCCTCCCGTCTTTTAATCTCCCCAGGCACCTTGGTCGAGATGAACACGCTTTCCCTCTGATAACGGGAAAGAAGGCGCCCCACCGCGGCTTGGTTTTGGTAATAGGGGGCGCAGTCGAAAAGGCGGTATCCAAGCGAATAGGCGGAATCGATTAGCGTGGCGAGGCTATTTTCGTCCTGGCGATACGTCCCAAAGGCGGAGCGCGGCAATTTAAGCTTCATCTTTCGCTCTCGGAAGCAAAGCCGCGCTTGATTCGCGGTAAATCGAGGAAAGGAGGGAGAGAATGGCGTTATCCTCTTCGCTTAGGAAGCGGAAGCGGATGTCGGACACCTCGAGGCGGCTTTTCCTCCCCAATAGGTAGCGTTTCTCCCCATCTTCCTTCAAAAAGGCGCTTAGGGAGTGCTGGAAAAGCGATTCTGGGGTGTATTCGAGGCAATCGTCGAGTTTGGCGAGCTCGGCCATCCGCTCAAGGCAGACGACGAGCAAATCGGCATAGCCGAGCTTGCTTATCCCGTCCATGTCGGCGATCGAAAGCAGGTGGCGGGCCACCTTCTTGCCTAAACTCTCCTCCAAATTGACTATCCGGTGGGCGAATTCCTTCCCCCGGTCGAGCAGCTGATCGCTTTTGGGGAAGCAATAGGCCTTCCCTAATGCGAGGCCGAGTGCCTTTTTGGCGTCGAGGTAGCCCCGGCGCATGTTGGCGGCGATCGAGGAGGGGGTGAAGTCCATGAAGGAGCCAAGGCTTCTCCTGGGCTCGATGGCGAGGACGTTTGGGAGGCGGAGCAATTCCTTGTTGGGGGGCTCGAGGCCGAAAAGCTTCAAGTCGATGGCCACGATCTCGTTGGCCCCGAGGGAAAAGCAATAGTCGATTGGCAGGTTGTTTTTGTAAAACCCGTCGACGTAGCGCTTCCCGTTTATCTTCTCGATGGGGAAGACGGGGGCGCAGGCGCTTGAGGCGTGGATGAAGGGGAGGATGTCCTTCTCCTCAATCTCTTTGGCGTTGACCCGGACTTCCTTAAGAAGGGGGAGCGAACAGCAGACGCAGCCGAACTCGATGCTCGATTCCTTTATTCTCTTGGGGGAGATGTATTTGGCGCAAAGCTCCTTGAAGGGGGTGATGTCGGCCCCGGCGTTGGTTAAATAGGAGGTGAGGAAACGGCTGGTTTTGTGGATATCGAACTCGGTGATGGTCTTCGAATTGAGGTTGATGCCCCCCTTCATGACCTTCTCGGGGGTGATCTCAAGCCAAAGGGATTGGAGCTCGTCGAGGGTTGAGCCCTGGGCGAGCATCGCCCCGTTTAAGGCCCCGATCGAGGTCCCGACTATGACGTCGAATTCATAGCCATGCTCATAAAGGCAGCGGAGGGCCCCCACTTCGTAGGCGCCCGTCGAGCCGCCGCCGGCCAAGCACAGTCCGCGTTTCATACCCGCCCATTATAAAGCAAAGGCGGGATGGGCTAAATATGGAATTCGCGGGCTTGCTGGAGTTTGTTGAAGAATATGGCGGCCGCCGTGTTGTTTTTGTTTTTCATCCGCTTGGGCAGCTCCTCGCGGATGAATTGCTGCCCCGCTTCCTTAATCTCGGATAGGCTAGTATGCCCCTGGAACACCTTTCTCCCGAATTCGGCCCCATAGGCGTAGGAGACGTCCATCGCCTTATTGATGACCTCTTTCTTAAACGAGTAGGTCGGGAACCCGTTGCCGAGCCTCGTCCCATCGTCGACATCGATGACGACCGGGACTTTCTTCACGATCTCGGCGCTTGGGAGATAACGGGGGTAATTGTGGATTATGAGCAAAACGTCGACGTCGAATTGGAGGAAGGGGAAGGTCGGGATGTTGTCTAGCGCCCCGCCGTCTAGGTAGAAGCGTCTCCCGTCTCGCCTGACCAACCCGTTGATGAAGGGGAAGGTAACGGTGATGTTAATCGCCTTCTCCAGCTCCTCGCTGCTTTTGCTGCTATCGAGGTAGAAATAATGGGTCGAAAGGGTGTTCACACACGCCCCGGTGACGTAAAAGGGGACTTTGATCTTGCTCGGATCGGTCACCATCGGGGCCAATAGGCGGCTGACGATGCCCCCTTTCAAGGCCTTCATGACGTCGCCAAGGCTCCGAAGGTCTATTGTCCTATAGACGTTATCGAGATAGGGGATGTTGCCGCTAGAATAGGCGAGGGCATTGACTCCGCCGATGGAGGAAGAGGAGATAAGAGCGATGTCACCTTCGTTGATGAAAGGCAAAAGTCCCTCGAGGAAGGCGAGCTGGGCCGCCCCCCTGGCAAACCCGCCGCCCAAAACGATGCCAAGCCTCATCCGCGGACCCCAAACTTGGTTTTTAACCGGAAAATAGAAAATATGAGGGCGTTGAAGCCAAATAGGCAAGTCACCCCGAAGCAGACGTAATTAAGCAAGGAGGCGAGGGAATCGTTTTCGTAATCGTAGAAGAAGGTCATGGCGAAGCAGATGGCGGAGAAGAGGAAAAGGAAAAGCAGATAGACGAAGACGCCCCAAACGTTAAACCGCCTCGCCAATAGGTAGCGGATCCCCCCGATGAGCAAGGTCGCCATGATGAGGCAGGGGAAGAAGAAGCCGAAGCAAAGTGAAAAGGAGGTGTAGCCGTAGATGCGATCGGGGCTTTGCCCAAAGCTAGGGAAGGAAAGCATAAAGACGGCGGCCCCGCCTAGAAAATAGCCCATGGCCTTATAGAAGAAAAGGCGCGGCACGCCCTTTTTGGGGATGATGAACTCGTTTAGCAGGAACAACACCCCAAAGGAAAGGACGTAGGAATAGAAGGAAAGGTGGAAGTTCTCCTTCGGCCCGGAAAGGGCCAAGACGGCGTCGAGGATCGAGCAGATGAGGAAGGCGTTGGCCCCGAGAAGGAAAAGGGTTTGCCGTAACGAGATGGCGAACCAATTGAAGGGGAAGCGCTTTTTGTCGAGCCGGTCCTCCTCGACGTAGGGGGTGCCGCAATAGGGGCATTTTGATTCGACCCCTTTGGTTATGAAGCCGCAATGTCTGCAATACATATTTAAGTCCTGGACAAAATGATAAAGCAAAAGGCTCTGCAATTAAAGCAGAGCCTAGTTGCCGTTTTCTTAGATGTGGGAGTTCTCGGCGACCCAGTTGATGAGGTGAGCCGCGGCCCAGAAGGTGTAGATGCCGAGGGTGATGATCGAGAGCAAGGCCCAGATGATCCAGCGCCCGAGGAAGCCCATGGCGTCGCCAGTGAAGGTGACGTTTCCGCCGCCAAGGGTCATCTTCCCGACGATGTAGTCGATGACGAACTTCAAGCCGACCGGGTAAAGGAGGCCGAGGGTGAGGCCGGCGATGAAGCCAGCGGCGAGGATATGGAGGAAGAGCATGATGGCACCGCCTTCCCAGGAGCCGGGGACGTCGCTGCCTTCGATGTAGACGTGCTTGGCGATCCACTGGATGAGCTTCTTGGGGATCCAGAACGAGTAGATGCCGATGGTGCAGATGGTGAGGAGGATCCAAAGGAGCCACTTGCCGATGAGCTGTCCGCCGGTGCCGTCGAAGGTGAGTTTCTTGCCGTCAACGGTCGTGTTCTTGAAAATGTAGCGAATTGCCGAGGCGATAACCCACGGGGTCCCGATGAAGAGGGTGATGACGATGAGGAACGACCAAAGGATGCTATGTCCGAGCAAACCTAGGCCAGATCCGGTGTAACCGCCTTTCTTGGCGGTTGCGGCGACGTTTTCTGCCATTGTCTTTTCCTTTCTTGCGTTTCCGCTTAAGACATTGTGAGTTTGGACTTTGCTCCAAACGGTGTCAATGATTAATTTCGGCAAAATCGGCTACCTCAAAGAGGTAAATTTTTTCATTCTTTTCATTTTCCTTAGGCCAAGTTAGAAGGCTAGTTGTAAAATCGGGCTATGGAGACGCTCAGGTTTTCGGAAGATGAGCTAAAGCAGCTCCTGGCCAAAGACGAGAGGCTCGCCCTTGCCATCAAGCGGATCGGGAGGATCAAAAGGGAGGCCTTCCCCGACCCCTTCTATGGCCTATTCGTCCAAATAGCCGGGCAGCAGATCTCGGGGAAGGCGCTAGAAAGGATAATCGGGAAAACATCCGGGCTAACCCCGAAGGCCGCTTTGGGTATGGGCATACCAGGGCTTAGGGGAATAGGCCTAAGCGAGGCCAAGGCAAAGGCGATAACCGCATCCGCGAGGAAGTTCGTTTCCGGGGAATGGGACGATTTGCCCTTACTTAGCGACGAGGAGGTCGAGGCAAATCTAACGGAGATTAAGGGGATCGGGCGCTGGACGGCTGAGATGTATTTGCTTTTCACCCTCAAAAGGAAAAGCGCCCTAAGCTATGGGGATTACGGGATTAGGAAAGGGATTTGCGCCCTTTTCGGGTATAAAACCCTTTCAAGGAAACGCTTTGAGGGGGTGAAAAGGAAGCTTTCGCCCCACTTGTCGCTTGCCTCGCTCTACCTTTGGGAAATAGCCGCCGGGAAATAAGCTACTTTCCGAGTTTGGTGTCGTATCCGGGGTTTTCCTTTGGGCGGAGGGCGTTAGGGTAATTGACGTCGGCTTTGACGTCCTCGGCGATGCGTTGGAGCTTCGTTGCGATGAAGGAGGCGTCTACTATGTCCTCAAGCACCACTTTTTGCGTGCCGGCGAGGATGTAGATATCCCCGACCTTGCACATCCTCTCGACCAACCCGACCCGGACGTTGACCGAGGTGATCGAGGGATAATAGATCGAGACGATGGTCGACCCGATGAAGCCCTTTTTGACCAATATCCGCCTTTCGGTGAAGGCGTAATCCTCCTTTTCCTGCCTTTTGGAGGCGCTTAGGACGCTAGAGAGCCAAATCCAGAAGGGGAGGAGGTGGAAAAGCATGAACACCCCGTATATCAAATAAACGAACCAGGGGGCGCCGTGCATCACGAACAAAAGGATGCAAAGGAAGGCGACGTCGAAGCAAAGGAAGATGAGGGCCGGGATGGCGAAGCGGAGGACGCTTGAGAGGATGAAGGATGATTTCTTCGGCTTCCCCTCCCAAAGGATGGATTCGCCCTCGTTAAGCAAGTCGGCGATCTCCTCCTCCTTGCCCGAATCCCCGCCTTTTTGGAAATAACGCTCGTCGATTCGCTTCATAATCACGCCTCCTTGGCGATATTTTAACATTCGTGGGGGCAAACAAAACGTTGTTTTGCTAATATAGTGTCGATTAAGAGGAATTGGACTAATGGGTTCTTATAAAGACGACATAATCTACCAAATCTACCCCCGCTCCTACGCCGACTCAAATGGCGACGGCATCGGGGACCTGCGCGGGATAATCGGGAAGCTCGATTACCTTTCCGAGCTCGGGATAACCGCCATCTGGCTTTCCCCGGTTTTCCTTTCGCCGATGGAGGACATGGGATACGACATCGCCTCCTATTACCACATCGACCCGATCTTCGGCAGCGACGAGGATATGGATGAGCTTATCGCCAAAGCCAGGGAAAAAGGGCTAAGGATCATCCTCGACATGGTCTTAAACCACACCTCCAAGGAACACGAATGGTTTAAGCAGGCCCGGCAAAGCAAGGACAATCCCTACCGCGATTACTACATCTTCCGCGACTCCCCCAACTCGATAGGCTCGGCCTTCGGGGGATCGGCTTGGGAATACAACGAGCCGACTAACGATTACTATTTCCACCTCTATGCCCCCGGCCAGCCCGACCTAAACTGGGACAACGAGGCGATGCGCGAGGACCTTTACAAAGCCTGTAACTACTGGCTTGACAAGGGGGTCTATGGGTTTAGGCTCGACGTCATCGAGAACATCGGCAAGGAAGTCGATCGGGGAATCATCCAAAACGGCCCCACCCTCCATCAAAGGCTCCATGAGCTAAACAGAAAGACCTTCGGACGGGTGGGCGGGATCTCCATCGGCGAATGCTGGTGCGCCGACGCCGAGTCGCGCCTTCTTTACGTCGACCCGAAGCGCGAGGAGCTTTCCATGGTCTTCCTCTTCGACGACTTCACCCAGTTCTACAGCCAGAAATACGAGAAATGGGTGAGGCGGGAATTCGATGCGCGCGATTTGAGGAACGCCATCTTCAAACGCCAATTGACCGAAAAGGAAAGGTCATGGGACGCCCTTTTCTGGAACAACCACGACCTCCCGCGGGCCATATGCCGGTATGGGGAGCTTGGGGACAGGGCGAAAAAGGCCAAGTGCTTCTTCGCCGCCACCCTCTTCCTCCGCGGCACCCCGTTCATCTACCAAGGCGACGAGATCGGGATGGTCAACGGGCATTTTAAGTCCAAGGAAGATTACCGGGACATTGAGACGCTTAACGCCTTCCCCATATTAAGGGAAAAGGGATTATCGGAAAAGGAGACTTGGGACGCCATCGCCTCAACCAGCCGCGACACCGCGAGGATCCCGATGCGCTGGGAGGACAAGCCGGGGTATGGCTTCACCTCCGCCACGCCTTGGCTTGACGGGGGCCCCGATCGTTATTGCGTCGCTTCCGAGGAAAACGACCCCGATTCCATCCTTTCCTTCTACAAAACGGCCATAAAGCTCCGCAAAAGCGAAAAATACAAAGAAACTATAAAGGAAGGGGATTTTGCGCCCATATTGACCGAAACCGACCTTTTCGCCTATAAACGTATTTGCGGTGGGAAAACCTTGACCGTCATCGCCAACTTGACAAACGCGAAGCGGGAAAACGCCAAAGGCGAAGGGGAATTGGTTTTGTCCAACTACGGGGATGAGGATAGCGAAATCCGCCCGTTCGAGGTCCGGGTATACTGGAAGGAATAACCTAACCGCGTCTTTGCAAAACGATTGCCAAGAGGCCAAAGACTTATCCGCCTCTTGGCTTTTTTCGCCCCTTTAAAGCCCCGCTCTTCCCAAAAGGGGCTGCTCGACGGTTAACCCAAAGGCGAGGATAGTAAGGCTCAGGAAGAAAGATTTCATTGATTACGTTTTCAATGAATTCGTATTCAATGAATTTGCGTTCAAGTCATAAGCGGGAGTAACGAAAGTCCAGCATAAACAACAAGTGGAGAGTTAACCCCGTAACCCCCAGGGGCAGCGTCTGCTTGTGCCAAAAAACATATGTCGCATGAGATTTTTGTCCAAAAAGAAAAGTGCCCCGTATGGCTGATTTCAACTGCATAATGAAAATTGTGATGAATGGATAATTTTCCGTTAATCGAGAAAACTTTCACTTCGTGCGAAGTTCGTGCGAAGTTTAACTTCGCATTGATTTATGCTTTGCATTAGCAATTTGTACTAAACGTCTAATTTTGATTAATTTTTCCCTGAAATCCTTTGGTTTGACATTCGACCTACATTCCGAAGTAACTACGAACCGGCAGTAGAAAAACTTTGAGTGGCGAACAAACGCTTCGCACGAACTTCGCACGAACTTTTCCTTCATTACGCAGTCAGTTTTTCTCTTCTATAAAGATAAGATTTAAGGGAGCGGGGAGGGAAAGAATTGATGCAAGCAAAACCATTTCTCCTGAAAGAGAAACTGAGAATCTAGAGAGAGAGTGACCATTTCGTTGTCGGATGCACAAGATTCTAGTTGCTCACTTCCGCACGCTCTTCCAACGGCTTTTATTACAAAGATTTTTATGGATTTTTCCAGGTAAATGTAAACACAATGATTTAAAAGAGGTAGCAAACAAATGAAAAGAAAATTGAAATTCGCCCTTCCAATCTTATGCGCCTTGGCTTTGACAGGATGTCAAACTAACCAAAGCGAAAGCGAAGGAACCGAAGGCAGTTCAGCCCCTTCCGAAGTAACCATCGACCCCAAATTTGAAGAATACCGGCACGTCCAGTCCGCGTTCAACAAAGGCCTTGAGCTATATGCCTGGAAAGACGGCTCCGAATGGGTTTCGGGCTTGCTAGGCGGCACCAATCGATACAAAACTGTGGAGGAGATAGTCGACATTCAACAGAATCCGTGCCCGATAGAGATCATGAGGCAAATCCTTTACACCGACTACGAACAGGACGTTCTGGACATGTGCTACATCTTCATCGTGTCCAACCCACCTTTAGAATCCGAATTGATCCATTCCGGCATAATGGACCAAGAGGAATTGATGTATTTAATCGTCTTCTTCGGGTTGGAAGAAAACTATTCATACATGTTTTAAGCCCCAAACCGTCAATAGCCGCTGCTCGAAAGTCAGCGGCATTTCCGCAAGATTTTGGTTGGCTTCTCTTACTACCGATTTTAAAAAAATAACGGTTTTCGCTTATTTTTTGGGCCTATTGCCAAACTTGGCACGATTTCAATGCCAAACTTGGCGCGAAATCATTGCCTAATTTGGCACGAAAGCCGCGGGCTCGCGGTCTATCCGCTGGATGCTGTTAAGCGTTAAGGAGTGAATATGTCCATCCGAAGTGACGCATCGGTAAACGAATACGGATCCATTATGTAGTCCCGAAGATCCACCACTTCCGGATCTTTGGGCTCTATCCAGCTCATTGTTGCCAGGCTGCCCTTGAACCCCATCGCCTTGGCGTACTCCCTCGCCTTGTCGATTATCTCTTGGTCCGACATTTTGGCTATTTCTTCCTTGCTGATTTTCCTGATTTCCATATCCGGTTTCATTATAGACGGCATCGGGAGAATCCCCAAATGACGCCTAAATCCCCCGCCGCCAATTATCGGGAACGCAAATTGGCGTTTTGCTATGAAAGCAAAAAGCCCGATTCCCTCGGGCTTAACGGCATTTTAGTGGCGCGCCGGGCAGGACTCGAACCCGCAGCCTAGAGATTCGAAGTCTCTCGCTCTATCCGTTGCGCTACCGGCGCGCACGAAAGCCATTATACACCCTTATCCCCGCTTAAAGAAAAAGAGGGCCGAAGCCCTCTTAGGCGGAGGAAAGGGGATTATCCTAATTTCCCCAATAGCTTCTCGTCGGCGTTGACCACGATTAGCTGGCTAAGTGCCTTGGCATCTTTCCCGAAGATGCCCTCAAGGCGGGTTTGCAGCCTTTCCTCCAAGCCGCGCAGGAAGGAGAACTCCGCCTCCCCCTTCTCGCTTAGCGCCCCATCGCGCCCGCTTAGCCGCAGGCAGTCGCCTGAGGCGAACATCTCGGAAAGCAAGACGCTGATCCTGGCCTTCGATAGCCCAAGGGAGAGCCCAAGGGCCTTGAAGGAGAAGAGCCCATCCTCCCCTTTGACCTTCCCAATGCCGAGGAGGACGCGCCGCTTAGTCGATGCTTCCATTTTGCTTTTGGCAGCAAGGGCAGCCCTTCTTTTGGCTTTTCCGATACGCCTTGAGCAAGGCCTTCCCCTTGTCGCCGCATCCGCAGCTTGGCCTTTTGCCCCTTATCCTATTGACGATGCCCAGGATTACGATGAAGGCGAAGAAGCCAAGTACGATGGCAAGAAGGAGATAGGAGATCCAAGATAGCGAGGCGAGGATCAGCATGCGGCCTCCTTCTTTGCCTTGCTCTTGTCGTAGAAGTAGAGCCCGGTGATCGCCCCGGCGGCAAGAGGAAGGGTGATACCCAGCGTCCAAACCCATTCGAAGGTTATGTAGGCAAGGCAGCCCAGCCCATAGGAGAGGCCAAGCCAGAAGAGCAAGGTCATGTAGTAGGACTTTCTGTCGTTAAGCTCGCCTTTTGCCGTCGCGACCGAGGCAAAGCAGGGGATGGTCAGCATATTGAAGACGGCGAACCCGATTAGCCCGGCAACGGAGACGTTGGAGGATTCGACGAAGGCGGCGAAGTCGACATAGCCTAGGCTTTGGGCCAAAGCCTCCGAGGTCGCCACGACGTTTTCCTTGGCGATCATGCCCTGGATCGAGGCAACCGCGTATATCCATCCGCCCTCGCCGGCTTGCACCCCGAACCCAAGCGGGGTGAACAAAGGCTGCAGTAGCTGCCCAATCGAGGCGAGGATGGAGGAGGAATCGGCGACCTCGGCGGGAAGGGTCGAGATCATCTGGTAATCCCAGGTGAAGCTGGCCAAGAACCAGACGATGACGGTCGAGGCGAAGATGATGGTGAAGGCCTTCTTGATGAAGTGGGAGCCCCTGTCAAGCGTATGCCGCGTTAATGCCCCGGGCTGGGGAAGGTGGTAGGAAGGCAACTCCATGATGAAGGGAGGGGCTTTCTCGCGCAACGTGGTCTTGGTCATGACGATGAGGGCGAGCAAGGCGACGGCGACGCCGAATAGGTAGATGAGGAAGGTGAAGATGCCCGGATCGAAGCCGACAGCCGAGGCGATGACCGCCCCGATGACGACGAGGAACTCGGCTTTCGCCCCGCAGGTGAAGAAGGGGATGACCCGGATGGTCTTCAGCCTTTCTTTGTAGCTAGCGAGGGTCCTGGTGTTCATCATGGCCGGGATGCCGCAGCCAAAGCCCATGATCATTGGGATGAAGGCCCGTCCGGAGACGCCGAAGCGGCGGAATATCCGGTCTAAGACGAAGGCGACGCGCGCCATGTAGCCGGAATCCTCAAGGAAGGCGAAGAAGGCGAATAGGAGCATGATCTGGGGCACGAAGCCCAAGACGGCCGCGACCCCGCCAAGGACGCCGTCGTAGATGAAGCCGATGAGCCATTCGGGCGAATTGCAGACGATGAGCAATTGCTTAATACCGAGGCTTATGCAGCCTAGGATCCCGGTCGCGTTGTCCCCAGCGAGCATATGGAGGAACTCGCCGAGGTTATTGATGCCCTCAGCCGAGTAGAAGAGGTCGGCGAATGGCTGATACGTCTCCCCGCCGACTTCGAAGCTGACGCCCCCAAAGCCGGAAGAGAACATCGTATGGCCGGTCGCGGCCTCGACGATGGAGCCGATGTAAAGCAAATCGGTGCCGAAGACGATGTGGAAGATGAGGAACATGAGCAATGCCATGATCGGGAGGGCAGCCCACTTGTTGGTGAGGACTTTGTCGATTTTATCGGAGAGGCTAAGCTTCTCCTTGCCCTGCTTTTGCTTCCCCTCGAAGGCTTTTTTGACTAGAGGGGAAAGGAATTTGTAGCGCTCGTCGGCGATCTGGTAGGAAAGCTCCTCACTTACGCCCTCTTTGGCTTTTAGATAGGCGTTGCGGTTTTCCTTTTCCTCAAGCTCATCGCCCTCAAGGGCCTTTATGGCGTGGAACAACGGGTTGGCGATTCCCTCTTCGACGTAGGCCGATTTGGCTTTTTCGATTTCCGAGCCGAAGGGGAGGAAGGTCTCGCCCTCCCGCTTTTTCCCGATTTGGCCAAAGGCGACGTTCATCAAAAGATCGAGGTTGGTCTTTTGCAGCGCCGAAATGCTAACAACCGGGACGCCCAATGAATCGCTAAGCTTTTTTACGTCGATCTTCCCTCCGTCTTTCTCAAGCGCGTCGGACATGTTTAAGGCGATGACGGCGGGGACGTCCATCTCGAGGATCTGGGTGGCGAGGTAGAGGTTGCGCTCCAAGTTGGTGGCGTCGACGACGCAGATGACGCAGCTAGGCTCGCCAGAGCAGATGAATTCGCGCGAGACCCTCTCCTCCGGGGTATACGGGGAAAGGGAGTAGATGCCCGGGAGGTCGACGATCTTCGCCGCCTTCCCGCCATGGGCCTTGCCTTTGTAAATGCCCTCCCTTTTGGCGACGGTGACCCCCGGCCAGTTGCCGACGTAGGCCGAGGACCCGGTTAGGGAGTTGAACAAGGTCGTCTTGCCGGAGTTGGGGTTGCCGGCGAGGGCGATGGTCGGCAGGTCGGCCGACTCTATCCTCTTCTCTTTAGCCATTTTCCCTCTCCTCCTTTATCTCGATGGTTTTGGCCTCCTCGGCGCGCAGGCTCAACTCATATCCGCGCACCGTCAATTCCAGCGGATCCCCCAAAGGGGCTTTCTTCCGCAGATAGACTTTGACCCCGGGGGTGATCCCCATGTCGAATATCCGCCGGCTTAGCGCGCCGCCTCCTTTGACGGAGACCACGGTCGCTTCTTTCCCGACTTTCAGTTCGTTTAACGTCATGGTGTTCCTTTCTTTATATCGCCACCACCTCAAGCAGCGAGGCGACCGAGGCGTCAAGGCAAAGCCGGCTGCCCTTTAGGGCGCAGGTGATGGCCCCGCGGTCGTTATGGAGGAGTTCGATCTCCTCCCCCTCGACGAACCCGAGTTCCTTGAGGTGTCGCGAAAGCGCCTCCTTTCCGTTGACCCGGGCTAGCCGGTATTTGGTTCCTTCGCTTCCGAAGCTTAGCGGCATCATATTCCCTCCTTTTGACTGGCTAATTATGAAACCGGCGGAGCGGGTTTCAATGAGAAAGTTAATATTACTTAATCTTCCCATTGGGAAAGATACACCATATCGGCATAATTTGTTAATACTTATTTACTTTTTCTTTGTCTCCCTTGCCTCAAAAAGCGGGGAAAATCGGCGCTGGACGCGGAAAAAGCCCTTTGGGATCGCTAGTCCGCAAAGGGCTTTTGGATGCTTTTAGGCCGCCTCTTAGCCGAGGAAGACCTCGACGAGGTGGGCATAGGCGGTATCGAGCGTTGCCTTGCACCGATAGATGTCGAAGGCGCAGGAAGGCCCGCCGACGGGGAGGGCAAAGCCCTTCGGGTCCTTTTTGACTTCCTCGAAATCGGTCAAGACCCCATCGACCCTGATGGCCTTGACGCCGGATTTGCCAAGCCGGTAGAAGTCGAAGGTGTATTCCCTTTTCTCCAATAGCCCCGGGTATTCCCCGATAAGCGGGTCGATGACCAATTCGAAGGATTTGTTGGAAGGGACGTAATTGGCCGAGAAGCGGGTTTTGGCGTATTGCCCGTCTTGGTAGGCCTCGGTTTCCCGGTCATCCTCATAAAGGGTGAAGTTGGCCGAGGATTCCTTGGAAAGGAAGCAGGCGAGGGTCAGTTTGGACCAATCGGAATCGTGGGTGTTTAGGCAATCCGGGGCCAAGGGGACGATCGAGCCCATCTTGGCGAAAAGGGCGCATTCCCTTAGCCCGTAAACCCTCGTGAGCTTGCCGCCTGAACTTCCGTGATCCCCGGAGAAGAGATCGACATAGTCGCCGTCAAGGGGGATGTAAACCTCCTTATCCTTCTTCGGGAGGCGGGAATCGGGGAGGCAAAGCAAATTGAGGGCGGCCCCCATGACCCCTTGGAAATACTCGACGAGCAGATGCCCTTTCTGATGGGGGGCCATCCTGAAGGCCTCCTCGATCGAATAGCCGTGGCAAGACCAGTATTCGTAAAGCTTTTTCCCGTCTAGGTAAACCCTCACCCCGTCGTCGGAGCCGAAATAGACGGTGATCGGCTCATCATAGGGGTTTTGGAAATCGAATTCGAAGCGGGCCGAGAAGTGCTCCCTCTCCACCACCCCATCTTTGGGCGAATGCTCGGCCCAGTCGAAGTTGAGGGTTTCCTTCTCGTCTGCATAAACCGGCTTCCCCTTAAGCTCTTCGTTATTGAAATACTCGGCCTTTATCGGGGTGAGGTAGCTTTCCAAGGGGGCCTTTTCCGCGTTCAACGGGCTATAGATCGGGGAGAAGAGAAGCCCATCGCCGATCTTGTATTCGTCTAGCCTCGTTTTGTCGGAGAGATCGAAGCCGAGGGAGCGGCAAAGCGGGATCCCGGTTTCGTAGTTAACCCGGGCAAGCGAATACCAATAGGGAAGCATCCGGTAGCGGAGCAAATCGTATTCCCGCGATATCGAAAGCACCGTCTCGCCCCAAAGCCAGGGCTGGCGGAACTTCTTGACGTCGTGGGTGCTATGGAGCCGGTAAATTGGGGAGAAGATGCCTAGCTGCATGTAGCGGATGTAAAGCTCGTCGGGGCCGTCGTTGACGTGGCCGGTTATGTCGCCATGGACATAGGGAAGCAAGGAGACGCCGCCTTTTATGAGGTTAACGGTCTCATAGCCTATGTAATCGTCGCGCATAAGGGTGTCGCCGGTCCATTGGATCCCATAGCGGTGGCTCGCGATGTTGGTGATTGATTTGTAGATGCCGTTGCTGATCTCGTCGACGTTGGCCATGACCAGGGCCCGCTTCGGATAGGGGCCTTTTTGGACTTTCTTGAGGTAGCGTCTGGTGACGTCGTCATAAAGGTACATGCCAAGGGTCTCGGGGGTATAGACGGGGTGGGCGGAAGAATCGATGGTCTTCAGCCTCGTTATCCAGTTGCGGTCATACCACCAATAGTCGAGGCCAAGCTCAAGCAGGTGGGTCAGGTTCTTCACCCGGTAGGCGACTTCCTTGGGGTCGAAGAGGTTATTCGCCCCCTCGACCGGCTCGGGGTGGTCGTTGAACATGACGTTGAGGTTTTGGTCATGGAGCCTCTTGAATGTCACCTTAAGGTCGGGGAAATCCTTGGTGTTTATCGTATATCCCGCCCCGAATGTCGCCCCGGCGGCGCGCCAATCGGTGTCGATGACGAAGTTGTCGAGCGGGAGCCCGTGCTTTTTGTAGTTGGCTATCTCCTCGTCGACGGTCTTATCGTCATATTCGAAGTAACGCGAATCCCAGCTCCCGAAGGCGCTTAAAGGGGGGATCGGGGTCCGGCCCGTTAAGGAAAGAAGCATCTTCCTAAGCAGGAAGGGGTCGCCGTCAGGCAAAAGGATATAAAGGTCGACGGCATCCTCTTCATAGACGAAGCCGGAATCCTTCTCCTCGCTTGGCCAATAGCCTTGCTTGGATAGGCATAGCCGCGGGGAATCGGAAAGGCAATAGGCCTTTGGGGTCGCTTCCGGATCGGGGAGCTCGCCGGTATGGGACAAGTCAGAGAGCTCGATGGTATGGATGAGGCCCTCCCCCTTATAGACGGTTGACCCGATGAGATTGGGGGTCAGGCAAAGGGAGAATTCCACGTTTTTGACGATGATGCCATTAGGCGAATCAATGACCTCAAGCGGGGTCGGCTCGAGATCGACCCTATTGGGGCAAAGAAAGGTGGGAAGGTCGCAATAGCCATTTTTCCCTTTCTTTTCGACCCGGATTATCCGATGTCCGTATCCGGTTAGGCGGAATTGCCCCGCCTCTATTGGGCTTGGCCTGGCCAAAGCCTTATCCTTTTTATCCATATTCAAGCCTCCATTAAAGCTTTGTTGTGCTTACGCGACACATATTGCCCAAAACAAGACCGTTAGGCAAGAGGGAAGAAGGGCCCCAACCATAGGTTGACGAGTCAATGCCCGAAATACTCGGCGATCTCCGCCATCCTCTCCATCGGCTTGCTCTTAAAAGGGCAAAAGGAGGAGCAATGGCCGCAATATCGGCAATCGGAGGCCTTCTTCGAAAGCTTTTGGTAATGCATGGCCGCGATGCCATCTCCGCCCAAGGCCAAATCGTAGTATTTGTTTATCAAAGCGACGTCGAGCCCGAAGGGGCAGGGGGCGCAGTGATGACAATAGACGCAGCCGCCTGAGGCGGTGGCAGTAAGCGAGGAGATGGCGGAATAGTCTTTTTCCCTAGGCGTCGCGTTTTCCATCCTAAGCAGCTCAAGCAGATCCTCCTTCCCCCTAACCCCGGGGAGGACGGTCAAAACGCCAGGCCGGTCAAGGCAATAGCTTAGGCACTGCGCCTTGCTAAGCGCCTTTTTGAATGGGGAGCGGCCGTCAAGCAATTGCCCGCCGAGGAATGGCTTCATCACCGAGATGCCGACCCCCAGCCTTTCCGCCTTCTCGAAAAGCCTTTTCCTTTCGGAGGCGGTGCCTAAGCCAAGCTCATCGCCGACCTCATAGTCGTAGGCCGGGTTGATCGAGAACATGAATAGGTCGAATAAGCCTAAATCGAGGAAGGAAGAGGCGACTTCGGGCGAATGGGAGGAGAAGCCAAGGTGGCAGGCGACGCCCTGCTCTTTTAAAGACAAGGCGAAATCGAGGATGCCGTTTTCCCTTATCGATTTGAGGTCCTCCATCTCGTCGACGCAGTGGAGAAAGAGGAAATCGACGTAATCGGTGCCAAGCAGCCCCATCTCCCATTCGAAGGTCGCCTTTATCCTATTTAGGTCGCGCGACCATCCGTATTCGAGGTCCGGCCCCTGGTAGACCGCCCCGAGGTGAAGTTGGAAAAGCACCTTCTCCCGCCTTCCTTTAATCGCCTTGCCGAAGGGGGCGAATATCCTTCCCCCGCCGCCGCAGAGATCGAAGAAGTTGATGCCTTTGTCAATCGCCAAGCGATATGTTTCCTCGATTTCGGATTCGCTTGCTTGCTGCAAATATCCCCCGCCTAGCCCCAAGCAGGAGATCGGGTGATCTATGCGGTTGGTTTTCCTATATTCCATAATCATTTATCCCTTTTCTTTCGCCTAAATATAAAGGAAATCCGACGCAGCTTGGAAGGTTAAAGCCATCTCCTGGTTTTTGGAAAAAACGTTGATTGGCCTAAGGAAAACCAAAACAAATAACTGGCTATTGCGAAGTTATCGATCCGAAAATAGCGCAAAACGGAAATTTGTTTTGCCCCGCTGCCCCGCGCATCAATCGCCTTTGCTAGCCGATAAATCGGATATCCTTTTAACGCAAGTCTGTGCGAAGAGTCAATTTAGTAAAGCGGGCACCCGAAATCCCAACAAGCCGAAAGACGCATCCTTATTGACGGAAAAAGACCAGCCGACCCTCAGGAATAGAGTGTCCCAACAAGAGACGAAAGCGCGCCGATGGCATCCTCGAAGCTCACCTCTTTCGCGTATTTGTTGTGTTTTTGAAACAAAATCCACCTCTCCCTAAATGTAGCATCCCCTGCTAAATCGCCGATTATTTCCAACGCTTCGTCTTTTGAGAAAACCGTTTTACGATAGTCGCATGTATTGATGAAGGCTTTTTTGAGTAGGCCGACATCAATGCAGCCCCTCTCGTTTTCGCAGATGGCGAAAATATCGTAAAGATCCTTGCTCCTGCTGGATGTTATTCCCCTATTCAATGCCGTTTGAACTTTTTCGGCCAATATGGTCTCGAAGTTATAAGATTTTATGCAAAGAGAAGAACGTTCAAAAAGCCGCGGGTAGGCATAGTCGATCACCTCCGGCGTAACCGGATCCCCGACGGCGATATCGATTCCGAAAGACTCTTTGATGTTCTCCAATCTCCCCAAAAGGGAAATTCGGAAGCCTCCGTAAATATCTTCGTTGCGGATAGGGTCAATCCCCGTCAATTCAAAACTGACGTTGTCCCCCACATCCAAACAGATGATCTCGGAAATAACGTTGGCGATATTTGTTTTTTCCAATTCGATTTTCCTCAAAAGAAAATCCAAATCCTTCGTTGTCCGCAAATCCAACCCCATCCTCGACGAAAGCAAAAAACCACCCTTTATTACGAAATCATCCGAATATTTGGAAACCGATAAGCGTTTTAGGAAAACATCGAAGAAATAGGACCTCAACACGATGTTCTGATGAACCCCTTTTTTCTTGGAGAGGTCGTTAACCCTTGATATAAGTGACTGCTTGCTAATCGCCATTGAGAATAAGCTCCATCTCGTCGCGGACTTGCTTTTGCATTTTCATTGCATTCGCATATCTCATCAGTTTCCCCACATTCCGATTTATCGATTTGGCATAACCGTTAAGCGCCTTCGCATATAGCTCGAAATCGACTTTTGGTTTATTCCTTATTAAATCGCAGACGGTCTTTTCCATATCGTAAACCCTGACGGCATTCCCAAGTTCGGTCCGCACTTCGATTATCCCCAGCCCATATGATTCGGCGACGGTGTCCGTATGGGTGAAAACGCCATCCATCGCCTTAGGGAAGGGCCGGTAATTCATTGGACCGGTGACTTCGAGAAAATTTGGTTGGGCATCGGCCAAGCCATGGAGATAGACGGCGGAATTGAGCGAATAAACAAACCGTGGATAGGCATATTGGAAAACCAGGTAATGGTCAATGGGCCAATAGGGTTCGGCGTAAAATCCCCTTGCAACACGAATAAGCCCGTTTTTTTCCACGTATCTGGAAAGATAAATCGCAGGGATTCCCGACTCTTTGAGTATTTTGTTCCCTATCCACCCGCCATTGCGGCGGATTATTTCCCCGATTGATTTTTCTATACTCATCTTGCTTGTTATAAAAACAACCATATTATACATAAAAATGGTTGTATTAATAACAAAAATATTCTTTGAATAACGATGTGAACGACCATCGGATCACTTGGGCAGCGCTAAAGCCTTTTGCCCCGCTTCCCCCATTCCTTAAGCGCCTTTTCCTCAAGTTCCTTGACAAACCCCTCTTTCCCAAGGCAATAGCCTTCGATGTCGAAGGGGTAGCGCTCGGCCAACCCCTCTTTCAACTTCCCGTAGGAAGCGGCCTCGTTTGGGTGGGCGCGAAGATAGTCGCGGAGGGCGAGGTGGCGGGAGAGGTTATATTCGTCGCCTTCTTGGAAAACGTGGATCTGATGGGTCCTTTCGTCCCCGCCTTTTCGTAGGTAACGCCGCCCCGCCATCCCGAATTCTCCTAGATATTCGTATCCAACGGCCTCGAAGTCGGCTTTATGGGCATCGACCTCGCATAGGGAACGGACGCTGACCATGATGTCGATGATGGGCTTGGCCTTAAGCCCAACGACAGCGGTCGACCCGATATGGCAAAAGTAGACGAGGTTGTCGGCGAATATCGGGGCAAGGAGCTTTTTCTCCGACTCGAACATTGATGGATAATCGGGGTTATAATCCCTTACCACGACGTGTTTCGGTATGCCGATATGTTCCCATTTCGCGATTGATAAGTCCATAGGCGGCATAACTAAGCCTCTTGCGGGAGCCCGCTCCAATCCTTCTATAGAAGACGTTAGGGACGACAAAGCCTTTTAATATCGATTGAAAAAGAAAAAAGCCGAATTGATCGGCATTTTCCCTAAGTGGTCGGGATGGACGGATTCGAACCGTCGATCTTCTGGTCCCAAACCAGACGCGATAACCAAGCTTCGCTACATCCCGAGCCGCATTATTGTGCGCGCCCAAAAGGGCGTTTTCAATCAAAACTTAAGAGGCGAAGTCAACCCGGTAGGCTTCATATCCATCGCCGAAATTCAAAAGGAGGAAGCAATTGTCCCCAAGCGGGGTGCTCGAGGCGCCCATCGAGTCGATATCGAAAGATGATTCAAAATCCAATGTCGCGAATTTCCCGTTTCCATCGATTAGGTCAACTCCCCAAACGGTTTCGCCTTGCCGGTAATAGGCGTAGACGCCATTGCCTAGGCTTTGGGTCGAATAATTCGGCGAAGACCCGGCAACCGGGGAGGGGACAATCCTTTCCAGTTCGGGTTCGGCGCCATTTAGGGCAAGGCGATAAACATAATCCCCGTCGCTTAGCAAACGGGAGGAAAAGGTGAATTGATCGCCGAGGAAGGATAGGCCTTCATAATAGCCAAGTCGCTCAAACGAATCGGAATAGACGTAGACTCCGTCTTCTTTATCGAAAAGGAAGCAGCCTGACCCCGGGTCGTATTCGGGCGTCCCATATAGCGAGAGGCTCGCGATTGGGGCGAGGCGGGAAGAGTAAAGCACCTTGGTGGATAGGTTAAAATAATTGCTCGATTTGGTCTTGATGAAAGAGGAAGCGGCAATCCCGGAGGCGTCGGATACGATTTTGCCCTCTTTGTCGGCGATGACCGTCCTCGCCGACTCGTCAAGCGATTTCCTGTTTATGTCGCGGATCTCGACAAGTGCGAAATTGGGTTTTCCATCGGCGTCGTTATAAATCTCCCCCGCCCTTTCGATTAGGTAATTGAGATCAATCTCCCCAAACTCGCCGTTTTTCAGGGAAAAGCGATAGGAGAAAAGGGAATATTTGGCCCCTTTATCATAAAGGTCGTAATCCGGTGAATCCGCGGGCAAGGCGATGAGCCGCTGGGAGATGACGTTGCCCCCGGCGGCGTAATAAGAGGAGGAAGCGCCAAACTCGGTTGGCCAGGCATATTGCGAGACGGCTTCCATATCCTCGTTATAGACGATGGCGTAGCGATCGTTGCTATATAGGTAATACCCAGGCAATCCGGCCAAAGACAAATCGGAGAGTCCTTCGGGGACTAGGCTTCCCCCACCGCCAATCACCTCGACCGGAACCCCGGTTGAATAGCTGTAGACATGGGTTTCCCAGCCGCTTGAGACCTCCACGGTAAGGGTTAGGGTCTTCTCCTCGACGTCGGCTAGGCAGGTATAGCCATACACCGTCTCAGTGATGGAATAACTGCAAAGATGGTTACCATAGGCATCGTAGAAATACTCAGATCCAAGGCCGTCTTCTATAAAGGCGACGTAGCCGGTTAAATCGTTTAAGGCGATGTCATAAACCCCGGTCAAGTTGTAGACGGGGATGACTTCGCCCCCGAAAAGGGAATCGGAATAGCCTGAATAAAAATAGTAACGGTTGCCATCGGACAAAACCAGCGACCCATGGTGGAAATTGGAGCTTAGGTAGATGGAATACCCATCGTCCAAATACCCTTTTAACCCCGGAAGCTCATCGACCGAGGCTTGGCCGAGGTTAACCGAATCAAGTTCCGCCAAATTGGCGTCGACCAAGTCTTTGTTAAGCACCTCGGGTATGGAGGAGCAGCCGCAAAGAAGGGGGAATAGCAGCAACGGAGCCAGGGCTTTGTTCATGGTTATGGCCTCTTTTCATTGACAATGATAACAGGCCATCTTAGCAAAAAGAAGATTAAGCGGCGTAGACGGTGAGTTTGTTGATTGCGAGGTTGGACCCGGATACCTTCGGGCTGTAGGTGAGAAGAAGCCGGTTGGCCCCGCTGCAATCGTCGAGGTGGACAAGATAGGGGTCCTCGGAGAAATCGGGGCTATAAACCGGGGTGTCGGCGAAATGGCCGGAATCGAGGTCTTCCTGGGTTATGAGGTGGCTGAATTCGTATTCGGAGACGACATCGGCGTTTTCGTTGCCCTCCCCCTCGACGTAGCTTATGGCCTTAAGCGAGAAGCCGATCCGCTCCCCGACGACCGAGGAGGTAAGCCCGTCGAAGCCGGTGAAATGGAAGGTGAGGGCCACGTCTATCGGCCCGGAGAAGGAAACCTCCGGCGTCCGCATATAGCCGCCATCCTTGATGAGGTTTAGGTAATTAGAGCCGAATATCGAACCGGCGGTGGAGAACCCTTCCTGGAAGAAGGCAAACTCATCGCCGTCATACCCCTCGAAACTGAATTCGTATAATGGCGCCTCTTCCTGGCTTCCCCCGCTTTCCTCCTCTAAGGAACTTGAGGAAGACTGGCTTGAAGAGGAGGATGGTTCTCTTGAGGATAGGCTTTCCCCCGATTCTTCATAAGATGAGTCGGGTTCGCTAAGCGATGAGGAGGAGGACTGGTGATTGCCGGCACAGGAAGCTAGGAGCAAGGCCGGGAGCAAAATCATTATCTTTTTCATAGCCCCTTGATTATATGGACAAAAGGAAGGGAAATGGAGAGACAAAAGAAACCGCTTCGAGCAGAATAGGCGAAGATTGACGATTGAAATCCTCGATTGCCTTATTTCATGCCCCCAAGGATTGAATAAACAGCAAATGAATTTACACAAACTTAAAAATTTTAGCGATTTGTGTAAATACCTTTACGAAAGATACAAGTCTACTTTCCCAAGCAGGAAATCGACTATATTCAAATGTGTTATCCCGTTTTGCGACAAATCGATTTTGTCAAGGGAAAGAACGTATTTTGGGGAAGCGTCACGGATTGGGGAAAAGGCGCCGAATTCGCGTTTAATCGTCTCCGGGCTTGAAAGCAAATACGCCACCTGGATGAAACATTTCCTCGAATTATTGACCGCCACGAAATCGATCTCACCCTTATATGTCTTACCGACGAACACCTCAAAGCCCCGGGAGAGCAATTCGTTGTAAACGAGGTTTTCCAGGAAATACGTATCCTCGTAATTGACCAGATTGGTATTGATATACCTTAAGCCCAAATCGACGGCGTATGGCTTTTCCTTGCTTTTTAATATTTCTTTGCCCGTTATGTTAAAACGCTTCGCCCAAGTGATGAAAAACACCTTTTCCATCCTATCGAGGTAATTGTAAATGGCTTTCCTATCGATCGATTGCCCGCCTTTGGCATTGTTCGAATTATAAAAGTTGGCGATCCGCTCAGCCGAGAATTCCTTTCCCGCGTTGGCCAATACATAAGAGCTGATAGCCGAAAACTTGTGCTTATCCAAATCGATGTTTCTTTTGAACACGTCTTTTTCGCATATGCCGCGGTAATGCTCTTTGAGGTATTTGATGACATCGGATTCATCCTGGAAATCGAACCTTTGGGGCAAACCGCCGAACTTAAGATAATCGTAAAGGAAATCATCGCCGACTTCCCTTCCGTTGAGGGCGAGGTAATCATGAGCTTCCTTGAAGGAAAACGGGAACACCTTGAACTCAACCGCCCGGCCAACCAGCAACGAGGAGAGTTCGCCAGAAAGCAGACGGGAGTTGCTGCCGGTTATGAAAATCGAGCAATTGGCCGTGGCTTTAAATGAGGCGATTACCTTCTCAAATCCATCGACATGTTGGATCTCATCGAGGAAAATGTAATATTTTTCGCCATTGGCGATTTTCGATTTCAGCAAATCATAAAGCTTCTTGGCGTTGTCGATGTCGTCAAAGGCGAAATCCTCGAAATCGATATAGATGATTTGCCTCTTGTCAACCCCAAAAGACGATACGAGCTCATCGGCGATTTGCCTAAGAATAATGGATTTCCCGCATCGGCGTATCCCCGTTAAAACCTTAATGAGGTCGATATCGTAAAACGGACGGATTTTCTTTAAATACAATTCCCTCTTTATGATTTTCTTCATGATCCAATCTTAACAAAGCAAGCTCGAATAGATAAGAGGTTTTTTACACAAACTTAAAATTTTTTTCATTTTGTGTAACTAGTTTGAGCGCTGTAGTTCTCCTTTGCCCTAGTTCAAAATGAAGGGGAAAGCCATTGATCAAAACAAAAAAATGCCGATAACTCGGCACTAATTCGATTTGGCGCGCCCGGGGGGACTCGAACCCACAACCCCCAGATTCGTAGTCTGGTACTCTATCCAGTTGAGCTACGGGCGCATACCGCGTTTAACGGCTTTGCTAATATATGCTCTTTTAAGACCTCGGGCAATAGGCAATTGCGCCTTTTCCGCCTCTTCTAATGGCATTTTCTTACACGGCGAGCATGAATAGGCCCGATGAGAAAGGAAAAACCGCCTTAGCAAATCCTAACGGCGGCCTTATCTATATATCCTCCGGCGTGGCGGAAGCGATACTCGAAGATGGAGCATCCAGCCGGATTTGAACCGACGGTGAGTGAGTTGCAGTCACTTGCCTTACCACTTGGCTATGGATGCAGCGAGCGGATTATAGCACCATAGGGCGAAACTGAGAAGACCGGGTTTCGGCTTTCATAATCACAAAACCTAAGCCAGCTTTCCTTTCCCCTGGAACTCTTTATTGTGCCACCGAATCGCCTTCAATCGCCCTCGGGCAGCTTTAGGCTATCCTCCACCAAGATTTTCATTTGGCGGATCGCCGCTTTGTTTAGCTCCAATAGCCTTTCCGATTGGCTTATTCCGCATTCGATCAAATAAGCGTTTATATTTTCGAGGTTGGAAAGGCAGATAAGCTGCGGGATTGTGGCATAGTCGCGGATGTTCCCTTTCTTCTTGGGATTGTTGTCGCGCCACTGCTTTGCCGTACTCCCGAAAAGCGCAACGTTTAGCACATCGGCCTCACTTTTAAACTGGTCGAATTCGACGCGGTTAAACTAGGATTGAGAATTCAAAACTTAAGTCAACTTCCCAACAGGAAACTGCAATAAGTCCTGGAATACCACGAACATGAAGTAAAATGCCTCCGTTTCCCTACGAAAGAAATGGAGGACATTTAATATGGTAGCACATCGGAAGCGCATTCCAATGGAATAACCTGACAAAGGCAAATGGCGCTTAGCCAAAATCCAATCGGCCCTATAAGTTACTTGCCGGAAGAGGGCCGCCTCTTGCTTTTGTAGCGGCTATAGCCAAAAGCCAGAAAAGCCGCCCCGCCGGCGAGAAAGGAGGTGGCAAGCAGAGCCCCTGAGCTAAGGACCTGCTCCTTGG
The DNA here is from genome assembly GCA_017694295.1 of Candidatus Alloenteromonas pullistercoris. Taxonomy (GTDB): domain Bacteria; phylum Bacillota_I; class Bacilli_A; order RFN20; family CAG-826; genus Alloenteromonas; species Alloenteromonas pullistercoris. The sequence goes on from JADINA010000039.1 coordinate 101,468, forward strand.
TTAGCTGCGATTGCATCCTGGCGATATAGGCGGAGATGTCGATCCCAACCGAGCGGCCATTGACCAAATAGGAATCGAGGAAGGAGAAGGCAAGATCGTCGAGGCGGTCGACGGCGGAGTAAAGAAGGTAATACTCCCCCTCGCCGATCATCTCCCCGTCCTGGATCTCGTTTTGGTTGTTTTCGTAGATGTCAATTACCTGGCGGATGTCACCCATCTGCTCAGGGGTGAACACGGGGGTGAAAGAGAAGGGCAATAGCAACAATGGTGACATATTCGAAAATCCTCGCAATTCCTTTCCTTTGCCCGCAAAAAGGGAATATCCGTGCCGGAATTCCCCGTTTGGGGTGCGCATAAGATATTCCACAATACCCTTTTTGTCAAAACGCTTTTTTGCCTATATAAGGGGCATCTTGCCAAGGCCAAACATGGTGGAGAAGAATACGATGACTAGTAGCCCAAGGGCGATTCTGTAGTACCCAAAGCCGGAAAAGGAGTGTTTCTTGACGAAGCCCATAAGCCATTTGACGGCGAATAGGGAGATGGCGAAAGAAACGACCATCCCGACGACGAGGAAGACGACCTCATTCAAATCCGGGGCCCCGGAGTCGATGAAGAAGGTGACGAGTTTAAGCAAGCTCGCCCCGACCATGACCGGGATGGAGAGGTAAAAGGAGAACTCGGCCGCCGCGACCCTTGAGCAGCCTAAAAGCAAGGCGCCGATGATCGTGACCCCCGAACGCGAAGTGCCCGGGATGAGGGCGAGGATTTGGAAGCAGCCGATCAAAAAGGCGGTTTTATAGCTAAGGCCATCAACGTCGTTTGTCCTAGTTAGGCTAGGCTTACTTTTTAAAAGCAATTCAATCAGGATGAAGAAGACTCCATAGACAACAAGAGTGATGGAAACCGTGATCCAATTGTTCATGGCTTCCTCCCATCCGGTGAGCTCAAAAAGCAGCCCCACCACGCCGGCCGGGATGACGCCGACTAGGCATTTCCCCCACCGCCCGTATACCTGCCGCCTTTTGGCGCGCTGGATGACATCTTCATGGTACCCTTGCTCAACTAGGCTTAGCTCATCCTCGCTTAATTGCTTCCTCGACCACGGCCAAAGGCGATTGAAGAAATAGCAGACGACCGCGAGTATCGCCCCAAGCTGGATGACGACTAGGAAAACCGAGATGAACTCATCGCCATGGCTGAAGCCGAGGTTGGAGGAAAGGTCATAGCCGGAGGCGGAGAATATCCCCTCAAGCAATATAAGGTGGCCGGTGGAGGAGATGGGGAGCCATTCGGTTATCCCTTCCACGACCCCGAAGGCGATGGCGATGGCGATTAGGGCTAACATACAGGGCTGATTGTACTATAAGCATATTCCCGAAGCATCGTTTTTATTATGAAAAAGCCCCGCTGCCGGTTAAGGCAAGGGGGCATTGGGGTTTATTGCCGGCGGAGCTTGCGCCTAGCGACCTTCAGCTTCCGGTAACGATATTTGGTGACGAGGGCGGCGATCCCGAAGGCCAAGACGACCCCAAGGACGCATCCGAAGACCACGACCCCCCAAATGGGGAGGTTGTTGCCTTTGACGTTTTCCCACATCGTGAGGACGAAGCGGTTGTTGTCGGCATAATCCTTCATGGCGGCGAGCTTCGGGATTAGGTAATTGGGCGGGTATTGGGCGTAGAACTGCCTTCCGGCGAGCACGGTTTCCCCGTCTTGCTCAATTTCCTCAAGCTCATCGGTGTAGAAGAGGTATGGGTTGGTGTCGGGGGTGTCCCCAAGCGAGGTTTCCTCGCTGAGGGTGCCCTTGAACATGTAGGTGAGGTCGACGACGTCCCAAGCAAGCATGTCGTCCTCGCTTTCGGCGACGTTCTCGTTGTAATAGGTTTGGTATTCGCCCCAGCTCATCGGCGTCCCGTTGACCACGGCCTGCTCATAGGTCGAGCCGGTCATATCAAGAGAGCCGAAGTCGGAGCCGTCGTGGAAGCCGGTCCCGTCTTGGTAGACGAGCTCCCCGTCGTCGTCATAAAGGAAGTCGCTATCCTCCCAGGTCAATCCGTCGAGGGTCGCGTCGTGGTAGACGTACATGGCGTAGGTGCGCGGGTCATACCAGTTGCGGACCAAGTCGAGGACGTCGTCCCCGGCTATGAAGGAGGTGTAGCCGATCGTGTCCATATTGGCGGTCGCGATGTCGGGACGGGAGAGGAAGTCGACGAACTCCTGGGCTTCGTCCTTGTGGAGGGAATCGCTTTTGGGCATGACCCAGCCGTCGAACCAGATGTTGCCGCCGGTTTTCGGGACCGAGTAGTAGATGGTCTCGTCGGCCTCGTTCTCGCCCCGGTCCATCGAATAGACGGCGTCCCCGCTCCAGGCGAGGTTCATGCCGACTAGGCCTTTGACGATGTCGTCTTTGCCCGAGTCGACCTCGAAGCCGAAGACGTTGCTTTTCAGCTCAAGCAAGACATCCTCGACCGAGGAGACGGTCTCGCGGTCGCTCCGGTTGAAGATCTCGTCCATCTTCTTGAAGAGGTCATCGTTGGTGATGTTGTCGATTATGGCGTTGGCGTCGACCCCTTCCTTTAGGTCGAGGTTATCATCGTAATAGCCCGAATCGAGGATGGCCGAGGTGATCTCGGAGTCGAATAGGCGCATGATGCCGACGGAATAGGTGTCGCGCATCGAGTCCTTGATCGACATCTCGCCGTGGTAGCGGCTGTCCCAAAGGGAATCCCAATCGGCCATGTCGAACTTGACGAGGTCCTCGTCGATCCCTTTGTCCTCGGAGATCTTCCCGGGGTTATAGAGGATGCCGAGCGTCCCCCACATATAGCCGCGGGAGTATTCGCTTATCGGGGTGATGTTGCCCTCCCCGTCGTCGGCACTGATGTAATCCATCTGCCCTTGGAGATAGGGGGAGACGGAGGAATCGTAATTGGGGGTGCCGCCTTCATCAAAGGGCTCAAGCATCCCCTGGCTCATCATCTTCTGGATGGTGTAGTCGCTTGGGCAGATGAGGTCGTAGGTCGATTTGCCAGTGCGAAGCGAGCTAAGCATCGTCTCGTTGGTGTCGAAGGTGTCGTAGATGACGTTGACCTGCTTGTTGTTGACGATCCTCTCATAGGCCTCAAAGGCCGAGAGGACGTCGGGGTAGACCTCATATTCGCCGTCTTCGTCTAGGTCAATCTCGACCTCGTATTCCCCGATGTAGTCCTCCCAGTTGAGGACGCGGAGGTTGATGGCGCCGCCCGAGGATTCGGCGCCGCAGGCGGACAGGGTTGGGGAAAGGAGGAGGAAAAGGGCGCAGAAGGCAAACGTTTTGGTGAATTTCATCTTTTATCCCCTCCTTTTCTTCACGGCTTTGCGGGCCTTGAGGTTTTGATAGACGGTGATGCCGATGACAATCAGCAGCACCAAGACGAAGATAAGGGTCGTGAGGGCCCTCATCTCGGGCGGGACCGGGCCTTTTTTGATTTTGGCCTGGACGAGGGTGGAAAGGGTGTCGATCGTCTTCTCCCCGGAAAGGAGGCCGGCGCCCCTAGTGAAGGCGGTGACGATGAAGTCGTCGAGGGAGAGGGTGATGGCAAGCAGGAACCCCGAGCCGATGCCGGGCATGATCTCCGGGAGAACGGCTTTGCCAATCGCCTTCCAAGGCCCGCAGCCAAGGTCAAGGGCCGCCTCGTATATATGGGGATCCATCTGCAACAATTTGGGCTTGATGGAAAGGTAGACGAATGGGAGCGAGAGCACGACGTGGCCGATAAGAAGCGTCCAGAAGGAGAAGATCGAGGCCCCCATGAAAAGGTAGGTGCCGCAGAAGACGAACATGACGGTGAGCGACATCGCGATGACGATCTCGGCGTTGACGACCGGGATTTGGTTGACCAGCTCGATGGCGGCCCGCGCCTTCTTCTTCGAATAGAAGGTGCCGATGGCCCCCGCCGTCCCAAGGACGACCGAGACCAGGCTCGAGGAAAGGGCGAGGATGATGGTGTTGCCGAGCGCCGTCATGATCTCCTCGTCTTTGAAAAGGGCGGAATAAAGATCGAAGGAGAAGCCGGTCCAGGTGCCGACGTTGGTCGCGGTGGTGAAGGAGAAGGCGATGAGGACGAGGATGGGGACGTACATGAGGATGAGGATGAAGAAGATGACGAATAGCCCCACCCCTTTGTAGATCCTCGCGTTGCGCTTATTGCGGGCGATGGCCTCGTTTACCATAGGTTTCCCCTCCTTTCGGCTTGCTCCCCGCGGTCGAAGCGGCGGGAGATGAGCATCGATAGCCCGACCAGTATGAGCATGACGAAGGCCATGAAGGAGCCCTCGTTCCACTGCGACTGGGAGAAATTGAGGTAGATGATGTTGCCGAATAACGTGATCTTGCCTTCAGACAGCGTGTCGGAGATGACGTAGCTTGAAAGGGTTGGCATGAACACCATCTCGGCGGCCGAGACCAAGCCCGGAACAGATTGGGGCAAAGTGCTATGGAGGAAGACGTTAACCGGGTTCGCCCCAAGGTCGGCGGCCGCCTCAAGCTGACTCTTGTCGAGCTTGATCATGGTCGTATATAGGGGCAGGATCGTGAAAGGCAGGTAGTTGTAGACCAAGCCGATCATGGTCGCGAGGTAGGGATGGTTGCCCCCATTTATCCCCATCCAGGTCAAGACGTCGCGGGTCGCCCCGGTGCGGAGGACGAAGTTGATCCACATCGGCATTATGAACAAAAGGACCAATATCTTGTTTTTGTTGACCTTGCTATTTGCCAATAGATAGGCGACCGGGTAGCCGATAAGCAGGCAGATGAGGGTGTTTAGCATCCCGATGAAGAGGGAGACGACGAGGATGTTGATCTTCGTCGGTGAGGTAAAGAAGCTCTTGAGGGCGTCAAAGGAGAAATAAAGCGTACCGTCCTCGGTCGAGCCGGTGAAGGCGTAGACGAGGATGATGAAGATCGGGATGATGATGAAGAGGACGAGGAAGACCGAATAGGGGATGGCCAGATACTTGCGCTTGAAGTTGAAGAACTTCCTGGCCTTGGCGATGGCTTTCATCTTCACTCCGCCAAATGGTCCTCAAGCGCCCCTTTGAGCCGGAGCTTGATGTCCTTCCCCTCGATATGGACCGAGACGATGTCGTTCTCGTTCCAGGAGAAGGGCGAATTGACGACGTAATCCTCCTCGTCGTCGGTCCTGACGATGTATTGGTAATGGTCGCCGATCCAGACGAGTTGGATGATGGTGCCCTGGGCCTCGCCCTTGGAAAGGTCGTCGCTAAGTTCGATCTTGTCCAAGTCGACCTCGGCCACGACCTCGGCGTCGTTGAGGTCGTATATCTTGCCGTCGCTCCCTTTTATCCTCGCGCTTCCCTGCTCGAGTAACGTCGATCCGGGGAGGAGCTTGGTCAAATCGCAATCGAAGGGATCCTCGCCGATGACGACTTGGCCGGAGGAATTGATGTAGGCGTCGGTATACTCGTTCTCGGTGAGCTCCTTATGCATGATCTGGATGTTCTCCTTCTCCACGAGCAAGCCGACCTTGGCCCCGACCTCATGGTCGCGGGTGTCGCGGCAGAGGACCTCGTTTTTGCCGACGTTGACGATGAATTCGTAATGGACGCCTTTGAAGGTCTTCGAGGAGATGAGGCCGTCGCAGTTGCCCGTCCCCGGCTCGACCATAAGCACGTCCTCGGGGCGGACGACGATGTCGACTTTCTCGTTGAGGGGGAAATCGTCGACGCAGTCCCAGCTCGCCCCGATGAAGCGGACCTTCTTCTTGCCGACCATGGTGCCGTTGTAGATGTTGGATTCGCCGATGAAGTCGGCCACGAAGGCGTTGATCGGCTCGTTGTATATTTCCTCGGGGGTACCGACTTGCTGGATGAGGCCGTCTTTCATGACGACGATGCGGTCGCTCATGGTGAGGGCCTCCTCCTGGTCGTGGGTGACGTAGAAGAAGGTGATGCCGAGCTTCTTGTGCATTTGCTTAAGCTCGATCTGCATGTCCTTGCGCATCTTGTGGTCAAGGGCCGAAAGGGGTTCGTCGAGCAAAAGGACCTTGGGCTCATTGACGATGGCCCGGGCGATGGCGACCCGCTGCTGCTCGCCGCCGGAGA
>JADINA010000007.1 GCA_017694295.1 Candidatus Alloenteromonas pullistercoris
AGGCGTCCATACCGACGAGAGCGTCGTTGATGACGGTGTTGACATTGGCGACCGCCTTGGACACGCCCTTGCCGCCGAAACGCTTCTTGTCGCCGTCGCGCAGCTCAAGCGCCTCGAACTCGCCCGTGGACGCGCCGCTCGGAGCCGCGCCTCTGCCGACGGTGCCGCTTGCAAGCACAACTTCCGCTTCAACGGTCGGGTTGCCGCGGGAATCGATGATCTGGCGGCCCAAGACTTTGACGATTTTGGTTTTGTCCATTCTTTATCTCCTTGCTGGTATTCGGACAAAATGATTATACGCACCTAACAAAGGGGGCGAAAGAGGGAAAATGGAGGGAAACCGCGATTGCTATTATCTTTAGATAATAACCTGACAAAGGGAGGGAAAAACGCTTTTGTGCTTGACCTAGCGGCAATAGGGCCTAAAATAATGCCGGCGATGAAGGAGACACGCCCCGCCCCTATAGGGTCCGGGGTACCACTCCCGAGCCCTTGGCGATGAGTCAAGCGGAGCCCCCGTTATCGGGCAGCGAGAGCGCTTCCTCCCCCACTTTTTTGGGAAGAGGCGAAGTAAGGTGGTACCGCGTCCCCCGACGTCCTTATGGATCGGGGGATTTTGTTTAGGAGAGAGTATATGAAAGTCATTTTCAAAGGAAGGGAATGCGAAATCAAAGACGGGGCCCTAGGCTTCGACGCCTTGAAGGAGCTATCACCGGAAAGCAAGAAAAGTGCCGTCGCGATCAAGGCAAATGGGAAGATGGAGGATCTAAGCGCGAAGCTAGAGAAAGGGATGGAGATCGAGTTCGTCGACATCGCCTCCAAGGAGGGCTTTGAGGTCATCAACCATTCCTGCGCCCACTTGCTCGCCCAAGCCGTCCTTCGCCTTTACCCGAACTCGTTATTCGGCTATGGGCCCTCGGTCGAGGAGGGCTTTTACTACGACATCGACTTCGGCGAGCAAACCGTTTCCGACGCCGATTTCCCTAAAATCGAGCAGGAGATGGCGAAGATCGTCAAGGAAAACCTGCCCTTTAGGCGAAGCGAGGTAAGCGAAGAGGAAGCCTTGTCCATCTTCGCATCTAACCCCTATAAATGCGAGCACATCAAGGAGCTGCAAGGCCCGATAAGCGTTTACCGCCAAGGGGAGTTCGCCGACCTTTGCCGCGGGCCCCACGTCCCCTCGACCGGGTATTTGAAGCACTTCAAATTGCTTTCGCTGGCTGGGGCGTATTGGAAGGGGGATAGCAAGAACAGACAGCTCACCCGCATCTACGGCACCTGCCAAAAAGACGAGGCGTCGTTAAAGGAATACCTCGAGATACTCCAAAAAAGGAAGGACAACGACCACCGGAAGATCGGCAAGGAGCTTGGGCTATTCATGATAAGCGACTACGGGCCCGGGTTCCCCTTCTTCCTGCCCAAGGGGATGGCGCTTAAAAACGAGCTCATCTCCTATTGGCGGCAAATCCATTCCCGCGAGGGGTATATGGAGATCGAGACCCCGACCATCCTCTCCCGCGAGCTTTGGGAGATTAGCGGCCATTGGGATCATTACAAGGACAACATGTACACGACCAAGATCGACGGGAAGGACTTCGCCATCAAGCCGATGAATTGCCCCGGCGCCATCTTGACCTACAACCACGACCTCCATTCCTATAAGGATTTGCCAGTCCGCATCGGCGAGCTCGGCCACGTCCACCGCCACGAAGCCAGCGGAGCCCTTAACGGCCTCTTCCGGGTCCGCGCCTTCACCCAGGACGACGCCCACATCTTCTGCCGCCGCGACCAACTTGAGGATGAGATCAAGGGCATCATGCGCCTATTCGACGAGGTGTACTCGGTCTTTGGCCTAAGCTATCGGATCGTCTTATCGACCAGGCCCGAGGATTACATCGGGGAAAAGGAATTCTGGGACGAAAGCGAGGCGATTTTGGCTAGGGCCTGCGAGCATTCGGGCCACGAATACCAGATAAACCCCGGGGACGGGGCCTTCTACGGGCCGAAGCTCGACTTCAAGCTGAAGGACTCGATGAACAGGACCTGGCAATGCGGGACCATCCAGCTTGACGTCAACCTCCCCCATCGCTTCAACTGCTATTACATCGACCAAAACGGGGAAAAGGTCGAGCCGGTTATGCTCCACCGGGTCGTCTTTGGCTCGATTGAGCGCTTCATCGGTATCCTCACCGAGAATTACGGCGGGGCCTTCCCGACTTGGCTTGCGCCAATCCAGGCGCGGATCCTCCCCGTCTTGCCCGAAAGCCAAGGGGAATACGCGCATAAGCTCAAAGACAGGCTTTCCGAGTTAGGCTTCCGCGTCGAGGTCGACGATAGCCAGGAGAAGCTTGGGTATCGGATGAGGAACGCCATCGTCTGCAAAATCCCCTACTCGATCGTCGTCGGGGAAAAGGAGAAGGAAGAGGGGCTGCTCACCTACCGGGTGCTAGGGGAAAAGGAGCAAAAGACGGTGAAGGTCGAGGAATTCATCGCCTTGCTAACCGACTCGGTGAAAAACAAGAAACGCTTCTAACGAATTAGGCGCCTTCCCTAACGGGGGGCGCCTTTTCCTATACGATGAGGTTCCGCCTCTCGTTCGAGGCGCGATAGGAAAGCCGGTTGAGAAGGTAAAGCAGGAGGATGAAGGAGGCATAGATGCATAGCTGGCACAAAACCACGTCGAAGCGGGTATAGGAATCGAAGACATAGGAAAGAAGGGATCCGTCGAGGATCATGATCATCGCCTTGCCGTTGGGGCTGAAATATGGGATCGATATGTAACCTTCCAGTTGCAAATAGTTGACGAAAAGCACCGCGGCGGCGAATCCAATCGGGAAGAATACGTCGCGGCGCCTCACCTTGAAGCCATAGAAAAGGGCGTAAAGGGAAAGGAAGAAAAGCAATCCGTGAGTGAAGATGCCGCGGATGACGACGGGAAGCGACATGTTATGGAGGAAGATGTTGGGCGAGATGACGACGCCAAGCAAATAGCCGACGGCCGAGAAAAGGGAAAGGGCCCCGGCGCCGAAGTAGAATGGGCGGATGAAAAATCCGAAGCTTAAGCCAAGCAGCAAATAGGAAAGATGGGAAAGCTCGGTCGGGACCAAGGGGGTCAAGGCGTATTCAATGGCCTTCCATATGGTCAAGGCAAGGCAAAGGACGCGGCAAAGGATGGAGAAATAGGATTTCCTCCGAAGGATTAGGAATAAGAGCAAAAACAATAGGAAGACGCCGGGGACGGCGAAGCGCATCCACATGGCTATGACCTCGATGCAAGCTCAGACAAAGAGGGGGTTTGCCCAAAATAGGGGCGCTCATCCTTGTCGACGTGGTAAAAGACGTAATCCTCGAAGCCGAAGAAGTTGCTCGCGGCCCTTGAGAGGGCGACTTTCATGGTCGTGTAGCGGGCTTCGTCGCTGCTCATGAACTCGCTATCGTCGACGAAAGTCGAGGATTTGCCAAGGTTATACTCATAGCAATCCAGGCTGACGAAGTCGAATCCGCCATCCTCAAACGCCACCTCGGATAGGTTGGTCCCCCCGCCCATCTTCATGATGGGCGTGTTGAGGTAGCTTTGGCCATCTATATCGACGTAAACCGCCTCCTGTTGCTTTGTTAGAAGCGAGCTTAGAGGCAAATAATCGTCCTCGGTGACCTCCGGCTTAATCGAGATGTCGCCGTGCTCCTTTATGAAGAAGGCGATGTTTTGGTAAGCGAGGGAATCGAAGCTTAGGTCCTCCGCCTTCTGGTAGGTGTAGAAGCGGTTGTCGCCTTCCAAGGTCAATTTGGTCGGGGCCATGGTCGGGGCGCAACCGCTCGGGAAGAAGGAGAAATGAATGCCAAGGACGAGCCGGAAAAGTATCGATGTGGCATTGTAAAGGAAAGGCCCGTTGGCATAGGAATCGAGGCAAATGGGCGCGATGTGGATGTTGTAGAAGAAGGAGTCGGAGACCGTGACCTCGGTGTCGTAGTTCTTGCTGCCGTCATCGTTGACGAAGCCATCGAGGTTGGAAAGGGCGTCTTGGACCGAATCGGCTCCGGCGAGGATGGTTTGCTTGGAGTAACGGTCGCGGGAAAAAAGGCCATCGCCGAAAGTCCCATTTACGAAGACGTCGGTTTGGTTGTTATAGCAAATGCCCGCGGAGAGGATCGAGTCGCCGAGCCCGTTATTGACCGTCTCGTAGGTAAGATTCCCCGAGTCGAAAATCGAAGAAAGGTAATCCTTGGCCTTTATCTTCTTTATGGCACCCGAGGGATCGGAATAGCTTATTTCCTTGTTAGGATCGGGTTTGCTATAGAGATCACTGCCGGCTTTGACGCCGAATTCGAGGGAGTTTTGCAACAAACAATTGTCGATTTCCGCGTCGCCGAAAGCCCGGATAAGGGTCCTGGCCGAGGAGATGACCGAATTGGAGATGGTCGTCCCATCGCCTTTTATGTCGATGCCGGTGCCGACGGTCGAGAGGTTTTGGTAGTTATCGCCGAAATCGGCGTTTTTGAGGCGGAGGTTATCGATCCTCACCCCATCGCCTTCGACGTAAAGAAGCGAGTTGTCCTGGCCATAGATGACCATCAATGGCTCGACGTTGCTCGCGGCCTCTTCGTAATATGGGGAGAAAGGGTCGCCGGCGGCGGCGTAAATCCGTGGGCCGCGGAATATGTCTTCTCCAGGTTTGAGCGCCGGGACGATCACCCCATTGACTTTCTGGGAGGAACTTGGGTAGCAAAGGTCGTGGCCGTTGATCAAAAAGCCGTTTCCGTAAAGCGATTGCCTAAGCCTTATCCCGGCGATGACCTCGTCGCTTATCTCCGTCTCGCCTTGCTTCGCCCACAAGTCGAGGAAGTCGTGGTTATAGGTCGTCTGGAAGCGGTAAACATAGCTCTCGGGGTCGACTTTGCCCTCTATTTCCCCGAATATGCCCATTTGTTTCTTGCTCGAGGCCCTTTCGTAATTGGATTCCGACTCGAGGTCGAGATGTAGGACGACCGCCTCCCCGGTTTCCGAAAGATTGGTGGCTTTAAGCAAGTCGGCGTAGCTATAGACGTTGACGGCCTCGACCGCATTAAACTCAAGCCGGGTTTCCGGGGCCGAGGTGGAGAATGGGTGGGTAAAGGAAATATAGGATTCCCCGGGGGCGAGGACGGTAACCTCGGAATTCGCGAGGTCGATGGAGAGGTTGTCGCTATAAGAGAGGGTGAAGTCGAAGACGTCCATCGCGTCGTTGCCGACGACTTCGGCGGAGAAGGTGAACTTGGCCGTATGCTTGTAGTAAGGGGAGGAAAGGGAATCGTAGACGATGTCGTAGGTGCCCCAGTGATAGGAGGCCATGCCGGCGCTTGAGAATGGGCAATCGAGGTTGACTACCAAAGCCCCGGATTCCCCGTAAACCAAGGCGATGAAGCTCCGACTCACGTTGCCTTTGCGGTTGCTCACCGTCACCTCGACCTGCCCTTCGCTTAAGGGGACGAAGTAATAGCCGTCCTCCTCTTCGTCGATGCGGGCGACTTCCTGATCTAGGGGGACGGAGAAGACGAGGTCATTGCCCTCACTTAGGGGGTAATCCTCGTTGTAGACGGATTCGGCTTCCAGTTTCACCTTGCCCTGCTTTAACCCAAAAGGCGCGAGCGAGGGGTATTCGATCTCGATGTCATCGATGTCCTGCTCCACCCCTTTTATGAGGTAATCGCTCGTGGTGAAGGCCAAAAAGGCGATGAGGAAGGGGAAAAGCAAAAGCAAAGCCAACATGCCCTTTTTCATGCCGCCCCTCCTTCAAATGACAGGAAAGCCCTCTCGGATTTGGCCTCGAATAGGATGACGGCGGGCACGAATAGGCATAGGCTAAGCCCAAGCAAGAGGATATATGGGGAAATCCCGGAGAAGCCATCGAGGAGGGTGAGCAAAGCCGGGATGCCGGCGAAAAGGAACGGGAGGAGGAAGAAAAGCGATTTGAGGTAGGCCATCTTGCTTTGCCTAAGCCCGGAAAGCCCGGTGAGGGCGGAAAATAGGTAAATCGAGGAAAGGAAGAAGGCGCCGGAAAGCAAAAGGAAGGGGAAGGCGGGCCAAGAGACGTCGCCGAGGATGGAAAGGGAAAGAAGCGAGGCGGCATAGGCTAAAAAGCCCCAGAAAAGGGGAAGGGCGATTTTAGCCCGAAGCTGGGCTTTGGGGGAGATGGGGAAGGTCTTAAGCAAGCTTAGGCGCCTCCCCTCCTTCTCTAGGCTTAGCCCCCCGGCCCCGTTTATGACGAAAAGGAAGAGGAAGATGGTCGCCACCTGGATGAAGAAGCTCCAGCCCGGGAAGAGGTTGGAGATGAAGTTCAGGTTCCCGGTATGGAAGATGACCCCGATGGCGTGGACGACCGAGACGCTTAGGAAGGGGCTAGCCAAGACGAGGGAAAAGAAGGAAAGGACGCCGTCGCTATTGGAGGAGAGGACGAGGAACTCCTTCGAAAGAAGAGCGTGCATCGGGGAGCGGAGGCCTTTGAAATAGCTTCTTTTCCTTTTTCCCTTGGGCTTCTCCCCCATTATGTAGAAGCGGAAAAAGAAGAAATACAGCAGCGGCGAGAAGAAGGCGAAGCAGGCGATCGGGACGATGGCGCTTAAGCTGAAGAGGTAGAAGGGGTTGGCGATGTGGGCTAGTTTAAGAAACGGGGCGAACGGATAAAGGGCGTTCCCAATCGCGTTAAGCCTTCCGATGAACTCGGTGGTCAGCGAATAGGAAAGCGAGTTGCCCAAAACCAGATCGATGAAGAGGTTAAGCAAAAGGGAATACAAATACCCCAAGCCGATCATGAGCAAAAAGGAAAACACCAGCAAAACCCACATATTTTTCTGGATCGCCTTGGAAAGAAACCGATATAGCGGCGCGAAAAGGAAGGAAAGGCCGAGGATCAGGAGGGGGAAGATGAAACAGAAAACCCCGCAATAAAGGTAATAAGGGAAATAGGCTTCCGCCAAGGCCCCATAGCAAATGGCGATGGGGAAGATTAGGAGAAGGACATAGGCGAAAGCGAGGCAATAGAAGAAGGCGGCTTTGGCGAGGAAGACATCGACTGGCCTAACCGGGACGGGCCCCAATATCCGCCTTTCCCGGGAGTCGAAGAAGGAGGAGGCGACCCGGGGCAAGATGGCAATCGCCCCGGCAAGGGAAAGCAGGCATAAGAGGATGGCGGTAAGGGAAAGGCTGGCCCCTTGATATGGGGAAAGGAGATTGAAGGCCTCGCGGTAAGCGAAGACCTCGATGCCGACGCATAGGGCGGCGGAAATCAAAACCAAGACGAGATAAAGCCATTTCGCGGTCCTGCTCCCTTTTGAGAAAATGGGCAAGGAGGAGAATTCGCGGTAAAACAAGACGGTGATCATCTTGGCTTCTCCATCTTCGAAAGCGAAAGGAAATAGGGGGTTACCTCATAACGGAGGGAAGGGTCCTCCCGCAGGTCGAACACCCGGTTGATGACCCCGTCGTAGATAATCGCGATGCGGTCGGCGATGGAGGATACCATCTCGATGTTATGCGAGGCGACGAAGACGGTCCGCCCATGCTCGGAGAACTCCTTCATCATGAGGGTGAGCTCGTGGCTGGTGACGGCGTCTAGCCCCACCGTCGGCTCGTCCATTACCCAAATATGGGGGTTATGGATAAGCGAGGCGATTAGGCCAAGCTTCTGCTGCATGCCATGGCTATATTCCTTTATCGGGCGGGAAAGGTCCTCGGGGCTTAGGTCAAGCCGCTTGCTTAGGTAATCGAGGTTCTTCTCGAAAACAGCGTCCTCGACTTTGTAGATCGATCCGATGAACTCAAGGTAGCGGAGGCCCGACATCTGATCATACGAAAGCGGCTCGGAGGGGACGTAGCCGATAATCTTTTTGGCGGCGATGGCGTCTTCGACGATCGAATGTCCCTCGACGGCTATCTCTCCCTCATCAAAGGTCTTTATGCCGATAAGGGAATCGATGGTCGTCGATTTGCCAGCCCCGTTGCTGCCGATAAAGGCAAAAAGCTCGCCTTCGCGGACCTCTAGGTCAAGGCCTTTTAGCACCTCATGGGATCCATAGGATTTGCGGAGGCCTTTTATGGAGATGGAAACATTCCCTACCATTGGCTTACCTGCCCCGTTATCGTCCATCCGGAACTTGAATTATAGCTAACCGACCTGCAAAGATGGTCATAGTACGTATACACTATGAAGCCGGTGCGAGTCTGAGAATTATTAAAACCGGCAAATTTAAACAATTTAATCGAGGAATCGGAAGCTCGATAGGGCATAAATCCCCCTTGGTAGAAGGCGTAAGTGGAGCCGTTATAAGTGGCAATATTATTTGAATATGTGACCTGGCGCCACTGCCCGGAAAGCGAATTGGTTGTCCCTCCCGACTTGCCATTATAGGAATAATAAACATGCTCAGCCTTCCCGGAGGGGTCATCGTAAATAAAGGCGTAATAGACGTTGTTGCTGCCGTTTCTGGCATTGATGAGGCCGGTTTTGCGGTCGTAATAGGTGTTTGTTAGGCCGCTTCCGTTTTCCAAAGTCATCCAAATCTCGCCATTGGAAATAAGCGGGCAGCTATAAAGCGAGGCGACGTTTATCTGATGCATTTCTACGAGTGTACCTAGTTTGGCGGTAGAAGGCCCAGACATAGCCACCGATCCCCAAAGCTGGACGGAAGAGCCGTTTATATACGAGTCGAAGGCCGACTTGGATGGGAAGTTGATCTCCCCGCCCAAAACGTAGGGAACCGCGTTGCCGGAAGTGAATTGGAGTTTTGCATAGCAATCGAAACGGGCCGGTATCTCGGCGTAATAATTCCAAAAACGGCTTCGACTACCCCATGTCCAGGTGCCGTGGCCTTCGTTGCTGTTGCCATAGGACTTCCTGGTGTCGTACCACCCTTTCCGCTCCTTGGAATCCGGATAAATATCAACGTCATCCGTTTCCTCTGTTATATGTATATTACTTGCATTCCCGATGTCCGAATTGTAATAGTTTTGGACCAATACCAACCCGGCGGCGCAATTAGTTTTTTGATCATCGGCATAATTCATATAAACGGCATTGATGTAATCTCCGATAGACGCGGAACCATGGTCAAAATAAATCGTAGAGGCCGCATCTGCATAAAGATAGCACCCTGGCATGAAGGCGTACTCCTGATGTAGGCGGATTTTCGAACCGTACGAATAGAAATCGTAATACGGCGGGATCCATTTTTGATAACGGTAGGACGTAATAGATATATCAATACCCAAACCAAAATCTATATGCATATTGACGGCGAGGGCACATATTTCGATTTCGGCATTGACGAAATAGTATTTTATCTTTTGATAGGTGACGTCCTTATAGGCGCGGTCGTTGGTCAAAGCTGTGTAATTGGTCCCATGGGCTTTAACGATGGTGTCATAAAGTTCCTTGTTATATTCCATCTTTCGGATGATGGAACCGCTGGAGAGGCGAATCCAAGCCGAGGAAGATGGGGACCCGATAATATAAAGATCTGTATAAACGCTTCCTTGGCTTTTGCCAAAGGAGACATATAGCTTCCCATAGAAATTGCACCCGGCCTCAAAGACGATTTCGCAATCGAGGTAGGGGCAGCGGAACATCTGCATCCAATCCATGCCCCCGGCGTAAATCTCGGGAATCGAATTCTCGCGCCACATATCCTCAAAGACGAAAGTCGAATACAAAGTCGCCCCGCTTTTGAGGATGAGGCGGCCATCCCTTTCAGAAGAGGAATCGGTTATCGACCCAAAAGCATCGATCATCGAACCAGATTCGAGGATGAGGTCATATCCGTTCAGATCCAATTCGGAATAGGGCCCGCAGATGAATCCTTGCGCATTCAGCTGCGTCCATTGCAGGTTCATCGAAGTGTCCTCAACGTCTTGCCTTGCAAATCCGGTTAAAGCGCCCAAAGTGAAATTTCCCGACAGAATAACGTCGTTTTGCAGGGTAAACCGGGCAAAGCAATACTCGCTTTGGTTATTGGCGGCTATCGACCCCCCATTGCTTATATCGGTCCTTTTGCTTAAATCGACTGGCTTGTAGTAATGGTTGTAAGCCGTATTCGTATTGGCTCCATTCGGATAATCCGCCGGGTGCGTCTCCAAGCCAATTGAGCTTTTGGAATTGGCGAAAGGCCCGTTGGGGACGGAGGATCCGTTGCGGACCAAATAAGGTTGGGTGCCGTTTTGGTTGCTATGGGCATACCATCTGTCCGAGTTTGTATCCTCCTTATACTGGGCTTGCGTGCCAGAACTGCTGTTGTAGCAATTGACCAATGGGACCGAGAAATCGATGGCTATGTCGAGCCCGCCGTTGGCATTGCCGATATTGCCGGATCCGCTGGTGTTTATCGACGTATTGACCTGCTCCGGGTTTCCCTTTGTATAGGTTTCCAAATACCAATTGTCTAGGGTGACCGACTGAGGGCTTTCAGTCCTAAACGTCAGCTTCGCCTCCCCAACCGTCACGTGTTTATGGAGGTATTCGCCGGAATCGGATTTCCAAGTATAGAAGGCATTGTTGTATTTGACTCCCGGGGCATCCCCAAGCGACAAAACGTCGCCGGGGTTGAAATACTCAGTCGTGGTAACCCCGTTGGGGTCGATAAAATCGACTTGGGTCAATCCTTCCTCGCTAAGGTCGGCCTCGCCGTTTTTCATATCGAGCATCCCGAAAGAGGGGACGGCTAGGCAAAGAAAGGAAACCGCGCCGATTATAAAGGAAGCCGATGCTTTCCTCATATCGCCTCCTTAAACGAAATGCCAAAGGACGAAAATGACAATCCCGGGTTGGTCGGAGAGCTGACCGGAACCTCGATGGAGCAAGTGAAGTTAAAGGCGTTGATGGTGTTATTGACCCCCGATTCGCCATATAGGCCCTCGATGCTATCGTGTTCGAAATCGGATGCAAGGTTTTGATCCAAGACGTAATAGGAAATCGCGGCCTGCCCATTTGCCGAGGACCGCGAATACGGATTGAAATAGCGGCTCCCTTCGTAATCGGCCAAAAGATAGCAATGGGCGGCATACGCGTCGAAGGTGCCCGAATAGGCGAAAAGGAAATCGACGGCTTCGAATTCCTTCACCCCGGAGGAGCTATACCAATATTTGCTTATCGATCCGCGGGGGATGGTAAGCGAGGCCGAGGCGACGAGGGTATAGCCCCGCGCATCCCTGACTATCCTTTGCGTCGCCGAGTTGATGACGATTATCTCCGGGTCGAAATCGCGGTTTATCGCGACTTCGCCTAGCCTAACCTGCTCTTTGGCCTCGAAGGCGCCGCTGAGGGAAAGGGCGCCATAGGTCGCGACCGCGCTTGTAAGCGGGAGGCAAAGGGCGAAAGCCATTATGGAAAGGCGGTTCCCCCACTTCATGAAGCGTCCTCCGCAAAGCAGGCGTAGGCGGTGAAGTCCTTGGTCACCGGCGTCAAATCAGTGATCTTGGTCGCCGAAAAGGATTCCTCGCCATAGGGGTTGGTATACCATCCGAGGAAAGTCGACCCCTCCTTCTCGGCCCGAGGCAAAACCGGAAGCGGGCTTCCGGCCTTAACCCGCTGGGTTGGGCTGAAGGAGGCGGGCACGACGATGCGGCCCCCGTTGGTCTCGGCGTCGAATTTGACGGTGTAATACACCGCTTCGCCCATGGCGAACTGCAAAACCCAGGCGCCGTCATCATAACGCCAAACGGCCCCGTTGAGGGAATCGAAGTAGAAATCGCCCTCCTTGGCCTCGCGGATGTTGTAGGGATCGCCGGAATTGGTGAACCACTTGGTCCCGTCCTCAACTTGGGGAAGCGGGAAGGTGAGGGTCTGCGGCTCATCGGTTTGGGTGAAATGGATTATGAGGTAGTAGTTTTCCTCATCGGAGAAGCTTTCGATGTAGGCGATGCCATTGCCGTCTTTCCCGCTTTGGGAGGGAAGGCGGATCTCGGTGTTGGGGACGGATTCGTCGGTGTATTCGATGGTGATGAGGACATCCCCGTTTTCCAGGGTTTCCTGCGACACCGAGGCAATTCCGTTGCCGTCTTTCCCCTTTGGCAAATCGAAGGTATGGTCCTCCCCGTCGTTGGTCGAGATGGTGACGGTCGTCATCCCGGTTTCGGGGTCGTAGGCGCTTTCGATGTCCTCGATCGAGGTGGCGTTTGGGATACTCCAGACCGAGGGCTCAAGCGAGGCGTCGGTGTAGGTCATGGTGATGATGAGGCTGCTCCCGTCCTCGCTTAGAACCGAATCGACCGAAGCGATGCCGGTCCCCATCGGGCCCTGCTCGCCCGTCTCCCCTTGGGGGACGTAGAAGACGACGGGGGGTATGTCCTCGTCGGTGAAGGTGATGGTGACCTTGGTTGAGCCATCTGGCTGCTCTTCGGCCAAAACCGATTCGATGAAAAGCGATTCCTCGCTGCCAAGGAGCATGTTGCAGGAGGATAGGGCGAAAAGCCCGGCGGCCCCCAAAAGAAGTTTCCTAAGCAGCTTCATAGCCATTCTCCTTTCCCCTGAACGGGAGGTCGTAAACCCAAAGGAACCGCTCGCCGTTGCGGTCGTATTCGCCAAAGAGGGCACCGCATTCGTGACAGCGCCCACCTTCGCGGAGCCCGCCGCAGATCGGGCAATAACGCGGATAGGCGGGGAGAGTAAGGAAAAGCAACTTCAGGGGCAACGAGGAGTCGATGGCCCCAAAAAGCGAGGCGCTTGCCTTTTTCCCGTCTTCGGAAAGCAATTCGTAACGCGGGTAGAAGAAAGAGGGCCGAGGCAAAAGGAAATACGACTTAGAAGAGGAATCGAAGGCGTTTTCCCCCTTAACGAGGAGCCCCTCGCCTTTTTTCTCGATGACGATGGAGAAATCCGAATAGGCAAAGCGGATCCCCGATTTCGTCTTGCTTGGCCGCCTGCCGGAGGAGAAATCGCCGACGATCCTATTCAAATCGGCTTCGGGGTTATAGGAACGGCGGGAGGAGGCATAAGCCTTATAAAGCGTCCCATAGAGGGGATCGTAGGCCAAGGCGTTGGTCAGATGGACGTCTTGCTCCCTTATCGGCTCTACCGAAAGGAAGAAGCCGGTTTGCAGCAACCCGGAGGCTTCGGCTCTAAGCGAAAGCAGCTCCTCGAGCATGGAAAGCTTTTCCCTTTGCTTGCCCCGATAGGCGTCTTCGGCGTAATCGATGATCGGGAGGGCGTTACCGAATTTGGAATAGTCAAGCCCCTCCCCAAGTATCGGGAGGAGCGAGGAATCGCGCCTAAAGGCGGAAGAGGCGGCGTTAAGCTCGGCGAAAAGCTCGGTTAGGATGAATTTGGCGAAGCGGTTCTCGTAGGTCGAGAAATCGTCCTCGACCTCCGGGCAAAGCACCTCTTTGGGGGTAAGCCTCCCGTTTAGGTAGCCGAAATGCTTGCTCTTCCTCGCCGTCAAAGCGAAAAGTCGCCTTGAGAAGGAGGAGGCTTGGCTAAGCTTGCGGAGGGTCTCCTCCTGCCTTAAGCCCTTCCTGGAGAAGCGGACGATGTTCTCAAGGCAATCCAAAATGACGCGGCATGAGGAAGGCGAGGGGGCGAGGGCCCGTTCGCGGGTATAGGAGGCGAAAGAGAGGCTCATCCAAGCCTCCTTATCTCGTAATCGATGGAGGAAAGGCTCCTCTTGAAGGAGTCACCATAGGTCTTCTTTATATAGCTGGAAAGCTCATGGAGCCCGCCCCGATAGGAGGCGTCGACCCTTCCTTTGGCCTTGCGGAGGACCTTGAAGGCGAATAGGTAATCGAGGGCCCCCTCCTTCTCGCCGGTCATGGCGGCGTAGCAGGGGGTAAGGTCCTTGGCTTGGTTGAGGAAGCGGTTGCCGGTTTTCACGTCAAGCAGTTCCCCGGCTTTCCTAAGCAAGTCGGAAAGCTTCTTCATCTCGGCGGAGGAAAGGGAAAGCTTCCTGTCCTTCCTCGCCTCAAGGGCCAATGAATTGAGCTCTTGGTAGGAAAGGGGCGTTGGCTTGGCCTTGGTTTCGAATTCGATGGGCTCATGGAATTCGTCGAAGTCGAGAACGACCGCCCTATCGATGACCTTGTCGGTGATGGCGAAGGTCGAGTCGTCGGTGTTGGCGGTCCCGACGAAGCGGGTATTCGGGGTTAAGGCGAGATCGCCCTCGCCTAGGTGGG
Organism: Candidatus Alloenteromonas pullistercoris; assembly: GCA_017694295.1. Taxonomy (GTDB): domain Bacteria; phylum Bacillota_I; class Bacilli_A; order RFN20; family CAG-826; genus Alloenteromonas; species Alloenteromonas pullistercoris. The sequence goes on from JADINA010000007.1 coordinate 14,132, forward strand.
CCGGAGCCTCGCCGGGGATGTTATAAAGGTGGATCTTCCTTTCGCCCTCGGGGAACTCAAGCACCGAGAGGAAGTCGGCGAAATAGTACTCGATGCGGGAGATGTTCATCTCGTCGAGGACCATGATGTTGAGGTGGCTTAGCCGGTACGTCGACTCGTAAAGCCGCTTAAGGAACTCGGTCTCGGAGTAAACCCCGGTGAAGTCGTTGTAATAGCCCAGGATATCATCGCGGTCCTTATAGGTCATCTGGACGGATTCGAAATAGGCCGTCTCGCCGATGAATTTGGCGAAGTAGCGCGGCAAGCTCGATTTGCCAGTGCCCGAAACGCCCTCGAGGATGGTGATCGGGGCGGTGAGCAAGGAGGATGCGAACATCGCGAGGTCCTCAAGCGAATAGTAAAGCGAGCAGCTGGTGGCTAGGTAGTTTTGCAGCTCGGCTACGATCCTCTTTAGGCTAAGGTCTTGCTTGGGCAAGGCGAGGCTTTGCTCGCCAAGGACGAAGCGCGAATCGATTTTGCTTAGCTCGGGGAACACCCTTTCCCGGTCATAGGATACCGGGGCGGACGCGCCCCCGGAAACAAGGGCCCCGCCGATGGCAACGGTTCCACCCTCCCCCTTCTTCGAATCGAAGGAGGCGGTGACGTCGTCCTCGCTTGGATCCTTTTTCTCCTCCGTTTCCTCGCCCTTTGGGGCGGCGGCCCCGGAGGCGGGGAGGCTGGGCCTAGAGGCGAAGGGGAGGGAGAGGATAAGCAAATAGATGGCGAAGACGATGGCGTAGATGCAGGCGAAAGCCAAAAGGCTGATAAGCAGCGACTGCCCGACGAATTGGAGGTGGAGGGCAACCCCCTCGGCCCCGTTGGGGATGGAGAAAAGCATGCCGACGCCGATGAAGACGATGAACCCGGCCACCCCGATTAGGATCATGTAAAGGAGCAACCCGGAGTCGCGGAGCGTCTTCCCGTCCTCCTTCACCTTGTTGATGACGGCGAAAAGGGCGATCGACCCGGCGATGAGGTAAAGTCCGAGGAAAAGGAGGATGATGTATCCCCCGATGGCCGGCTCGATCTTCGGGAAGCCAAACAGCTCCCCGATGGAAGCGATGATGTTGTTCTTGTTGAAGACGACGTAGCTCGCGTCGAGCCCGCCGGCGACGAAGAAGCTTAGCAAAACGAAGAAAATAACCGAGGCCACGATGGCCTTTTGCCTTGGCGAGAAACGCAATATCCTCATTTTGCTTAGCTCCTTACTTGCGATAGCTTATGTCTATTTTATCGGACTTGACCTTTTTGTCGACGGTCCCGACGTAGGATGAATCGAATCTGATGGTGCCTTCCGGGCAGCTGTAGATGACTTCTTTCGCCCCTTTGGCGAAAAGCCCGTCATAGGCTTTCAGCCTTTCCTCCTTCCGCTTGTCGGAGAGGCCGAAATATATCTCGGCCGCGATGATGCAATAGGCCAGCGAGGACATCCCGAGTATCCCGTAGTCGTCTTGGAGGTAGATGGTTATCGAGCCAAGCACCGGTATCCTTATCCCGGCGTAGCGGCCGTTGACCATCTCCAGGGTGACGCGGACGTTGTCCGGGGTCGAGTTGGCGTCGCCTTGGGTGAGGAGAGAGCCGTCGTCGTAGAAGCCGACGACCCGGTGGATGACGTTTATGCCCTCGGGATGGGCGTAGCTCACGATGTCGTAAAGCTTGATGGCCTCTAGGGAATCGACCCTTTCGATGACGACGATGTCGTCGACCTGCAGCCTTTCATCGTGCCCTTGCAGCTCCTGCGCCCTTTCCGGGGCGAGAGTGGACATCGACGGGGTCAAGACGACTCCCAGCGAATAAGGGATCCCCAAGCCCGGCATTGCGCGCGTGAAGATCAAAACCGCGCACACGCCAAGCACCAAGAAGAAGAAGCAGTTGCCCAAAATGGCTGCCGCTTTGCGGGCCCCGCGGGCCTTTTTCGAGCGCGAGCAGCTCACCACCTTCTCCTCAAGTATCTCGAAATCGAGCTTCCCCTCGCCCGTTTCCTTCTTGTCGACGCGAAGCATCCAAATCAAGAAGGCGGTGAGGGCGAGGAGAAGGACGATGACCGATACCAGGACGATGGTGAAGACGATTGAAAGGCAAACCGGGAAAGCCATCCCCTATATTATATAAGGAATTAGGCGCCGGCTCCCGAGGCTAGCTGAACCGTGACGGTGCAGGTGATGGTCGTGGAGTTGATGGCGGTTTGGAAAGCTTCCATCGCATCCCAGGCGCCGTTCCCATCGGGATAGGTGGTGTTGACCCACTTGAGGAAGCCGCCTTGATATTTCGAAGCCCACTCAAGGGTGATGGGGAGGGTGCAGGTCTTGACGGTGTCGACGCCCTCGCCCTCGCCTTCTTGCGCCCAAGCGGGATCAAGGCTTTCTTTCGCGACGGTGATGGTTTTGTTAGAAAGAGTCAGATAGGTCTCGTCGCTGATCTTGACGGTGACGGTGACGCTGGCCCAGGATTCGGGATTTCCGGTGACGGAAAGGCCAAGGGAGAACGTGCGGTCGTTTTTCGCGTCGCCATCGACCTGGCCAATATTGTTGTCGGTCAGGTCCTCGTATCCATCGACATCAAGGACACCTTCTTTGACGGAGGCGGCGAGGTTAACGACGTTGTTCTGGATGACGACGTCGCTGATGTTGATGCCGTCATTCACGTCTTGCGTCTTGTTCCCGCCGGAGAGGGTGAGGGCGGCGTAGGTGCCGCCGATCGTCGCAACCGCGCCTAGGACTAGTGCGCTGGTGACGACGAGCTTTATTTTGCTTGTTTTGGTCATCAAAGTGACCTCCTTGTGATTGAAAGATAAGGAGCGATGGAAAGACCTTACAAGCAAAAATTCGAAAAAGTTTGCAATTTGTTTTTTCATTGACGTCCCTTTTAACATACTTTTGCGGGTAATTGTGTTGCTTTGCGCCTTTTTCCGACTGCCTCTAAGACGGTTTACAAAGTTGATAGTTTCATTCTAATAAAGTTAGTTTTCGAACTTTTTCCTTATTTTGTTTTGAAAATTCGAGGATTTTTCGCAATTTATATATAAGAAAATATGCATGTGGATATTCCAAAACGAGGAAAAAAGACATAAAATACGTATATATGGATAGGATTTCTTCGCCCTACCGGGCCTCATTCTCCACATCCAACGCGGTGGTCATGGCCTTGACCTCGCTTGCCTTCAAAGCCGGGCGCCTTTCCTCTTTGGCTTATAAACAAGACATTGACGAAGCCTCCTTGGAGGAATCCAAGGCGTATTTGAGGTCGGTCGGCGTGAAGCTCACGCCCTCCCAGGCCCGCGGCCTAGGGTTAGGGGAAAACGTGAAATCCGCCCCGATCGCCAAGCCGACGACAGAGCTTTTCAAAGCCGTCAACAGGCAAGGGCCATTGGGGAAGGAGTTCGTCGAACGCTTTGCCAAAATTCTTTGGGGGGAAGACGTGCCGGTTAGGCTATCCCGCCGGGTCAAGGGCTTCGATTACCCGATCCCGCCCCACGCCAAGGTGGACGGCCTCCTTGACAAGACCTTTGCCTTCCTCGCCCAGGCCGATGGCAAGGTAAGCCCCCTACTTCTTTCCGGGCTTTGCCTATACATGGTGATGGCGATCATGCCCTTTAGCGAGCATACCCTTCTTCTCGCGATACTTTTCGCCAAGGGTGAGCTCATCAGCTTCCGGCGGGAGTTCGTCGGAGTCAATCTGACCAAGCACCTTTTGGAAAACGAACAGACCCTATCCGAGGCTTACGCGAAAGCAAACGAGAAAAGCGACATGGCCCCCTACCTCATCGCCTATATGGGCGTGGTCGAGGAGGCGATCGAGGAGGCGATCCGCCGAGGTGTGAGCAAACGGGGCGGTCTCACCCCGATGGCCAAACGGATGGTCGAGTTAATGGAGGATGGCCGCTACTACAGCGCCGCCGAGCTGCTTGGCATTTTGGGGTTGAAGTCGAGGCTCGGTTTGCAGAAGAATTACCTTCAGCCGGCCTTAAAGGCCCGGCTCATCGAGATGAGCAACCCGCTCTCCCCCACCGACAGGAACCAGCGTTACCGCCTCAAGAAATAGAAAAATGGTCTTCGCATCGATATTCTTATTCGCCTTTGTCGCCTTCATCATCGCCTCCTGCGTCTGTTTTGCGAAAAAAAAGGAAACGGAATGGACTCTTTTGTCCTTGGTCGCGGTCTTCGCCATCGTCTCCGGGATATGCGCCATCGTCTTTTTTGCTAAAGAACCCAAGCAAATGGACCAGACCGCGAGGAACTGGGCCGGGGCTTCATATTTCCTCTGCGCCCTTTTCCTTTGCGCCAACTCTTTTTCCAAGCGCCTCCCCAAATACGGGAAGCCGATCGGCATCGCCTCGCTTTCCCTTTTCCTTATATTCGGATGCGTTTTGCTTGGCCTTCTTTTCTTTTATGGCCGGGATTGGATCGACAACGAGACCGTCATCTCCTCCTCCAAGCCCTCCTCCCTATTGGCCATTTTGCAAATTGCCTATTGAATAGCTTCCCGAAAAGGGTATCATAGCCACGTCGAAAGACGTAGAAAGCAGTCGCGCCGGCGACTCGCCAGATCCCCAACGGGGGTTGGCAACCTGCTACAAAGGAAGAAAAAGCAGATTCAGCCGGAAGATTGCCTTCCGGCTTATTTCGATTAATGGAGGAAAAACAACATCGCCTACTTCGACAGACAAGACACGCGCCGCCCCCAAAAGCGCCTCGACCCCATCAATGAGCATATCCGCTACCCGGAAGTCATGGTCATTGGTCCAGACGGAAACAACCTCGGGAGGATGAGCAGCCGCGCCGCCAATGAGCTCGCCGCCTCCTACTCCCTCGATTTGTTCTGCGTCGCCCCCAACGCCAACCCCCCGGTGTGCAAGATACTCAACTACGGGAAATACCGTTTCGAGAAGCAGAAGTCGGAAAGGGCCCAGCGGAAAAACGCCAAGGCCACCCAGCTTAAGGAAATCCAGCTCCACATCTCGATCGGCGAGCACGATCTCCGGACCAAAGCCAAGCAATCGGTCAAGTTCCTGGAGGACGGGGACAAAGTCAACATCCGCGTCGTCTTGAAAGGCCGCGAGATGGCCCACCAGGACCTCGGCGAGGAGCTGCTTAAGCGCTTCGTCGGTGTGTTGGCGGAGTCAACCCCCATCAGCATCGAAAGGCCGCCCTTCTGGGAAGGCAAGGTCTACTCGTCGATCGTCAGCAAGAAGAAGAAATAGGAGGAACAACCATGCCGAAGATGAAATCCAACCGCTCGTTGATGAAGCGCATCAAGGTCACGGGCAACGGCAAAATCAAATTCATTCACGCTTACAAAGGGCACCACGCCCCCTACAAAACCCCGAAGCAGTGCCGCCAATTGCGCCGCTCGGGCATGATGGACAAGACCGACTACAGCCGCGTCAAGTTCATGATCATCAAGTAAGAGGAGGAAGAAGACAATGGCAAGAGTCAAAGGCGGAACCGTCACCCGCGCCCGCCGCAAGAAGATATTGAAGGCCGCCGAGGGCTATTTCGGCTCCAAGCACCTTCTGTTCAAAACCGCCAAAGAGCAGGTTTGCCACTCGCTTAAGTACGCTTATGAGTCCCGCCGGCTCATCAAGCGCGACTTCCGCAAGCTCTGGATCAAGCGCATCAACGCCGCCTGCCACCAAAACGGCCTCTCCTATTCGAAATTCATGAGCGGCTTGAAGAAGAGCGGCATCGCCCTCAACCGGAAGATGCTCTCCGAGCTCGCCATCAACGACCCCAAGGCCTTCGCCTCGCTCGCCGAGACCGCCAAAAAGGCCATCGCCTAATCGCGATTCATATTGCCCCGGAGACGGGGCTTTTCTTATAATTGACAAAAGAAAGGATAAAACAAATGAACAAAAACCTCCTTCTCATCCCCGCTTCCGCCCTATTGCTTATCGCCTGCGGCGGAAACGGCCCCTCCGCCGAATTCGACGGCGACCCCGTCACCGACCCCAACGAGGTCGTAAACGCCCTCAACTCCGCCCTTTCCAACATCGACTTGGCCAAAGGCCTTTCCGTCTCGCTTGAAACCGATGGCCAAAGCGTGGCCAAGACCACCGATACCACGGTGAGCATGCAAATCGAAAGCACCACCACCGTCGAATACGACGTCAAGCTTGACGCCAAAGTCGCCGGGCTTAAGCAAAACGAGTCCTTCCCGACCAGCGACATCTACGTCGAGGCCGGACTTACCGGCTCGGCGAGCCTCTCGGTGGATATGTCGAGCGCTGGCGAATCGCTTATGAACACCGCCTTCGACATCCCCTCCCTCGATGAGCAGCTCCACATCAAGGACAACGTCCTTTACGTTGACATAAGCGATGGCGCCGCCGATGCCATCGCCGAGCTGATGGTCGCGGTTTCTGGCTCTACGGGCACGGAAGTGCAAGTGCCGCAGAAGATATCGATGGATCTCGGCGCCGACACGATCGATGCGATCATGATCCCCGATAGCCTTGGGGAATACGAGGAAACGATAAGGCAGATGCTTGAGCCCAACGCCGTGAGCTTCGCCACCATCGAAGTCGAGAAGAAGGACGGGGTTTACAACATCAAGATGGACATCGACGCAGACGAGTACAACGCCTTCATGGAAGAGATGAACGGAGGCGGCGTCTCCACCGGCACCGAGGTCCCGACCTTGGCCAAAGACTGCTCCGCCACCCTCCGCTTCAACGAGGAAGGCACCGAGCTGTATTACTTCATGGACGGCTATGACGTGTCCGTCGGGGATGAAACCCGCAGCGTCGTCAACTCGCTTGTCCTCTCCATCGCCGTTGAGGACGTCTCCACCTCCTGGACGCCAGGGGATGGATACCTCCCGGTTTCCGAAAGCGGGCCGACCGCCTAAATTGGAAAAGAGCCGGTTGCCAATTGGCGATCGGCTTTTTCCTTTGGCGAAACGATTACCTGGAAACGAAGATGGGCGAAATCCCGTTTATGGCCTCCTCGATCATCTTCTCATAATCGAAAAGCGCTTCATAACGGAGGCAATGGGCCAAATCGGGTTTGGTCTTGGGGTGGCGCGGCTTGAAGATGGTGCAGCAATCCTCAAACGGGCGGATGGAGATGTCGAAGGTTCCGATTTCCTTGGCCTTGTCGATGACGTCGACTTTGTCACTCACGCATAATGGGCGCAGGAAAGGGAAGGAGGTGACCTCGTTGATGACCTGCATCGACTCAAGGGTCTGCGAGGCGACTTGCCCGATCGATTCGCCGCTGGCGATGGCCAATGACCCCCTGGAGGCGGCAAGTTTCGCCGCGATGCGGACCATCATGCGGCGCATTATGGTGATGCAATATGGCTCGGGGACGTGCTCGTAAATCGCCTCCTGGATCTTGGTGAAGGGGACGACGTCGAGGCGGATGTCGCTTTGATAGGGGGTCAATAGATAAAGGATGTCCTTAAGCTTATCGATGACGGCTTCGCTGGTATACGGGGGTGAGGCGAAATGGACGCATTCGATCTTGATGCCGCGCCGAAGCAGGCTATAGGCGGCGACCGGGGAATCGATCCCCCCGCTTAATAGCATCGTCGCCTTGCCGATGCTCCCTAGCGGATACCCGCCTAATCCCTTTATCGAGCCGGTGGAAAGATAGCAGCAGCCCTCCCTCACCTGGACTCGCAATGTTAGCTCAGGATGGTGGAGGTCGACGGATAGTCCCTTCCCTTCCTTTAACGCCCTATCGGCGATCAGGCGGCAAACCCCATAGGAATCAAGCGGATATCCCTTATCGGCCCTACTGGCCTCGACCTTGAAGGTCTTTTTGCCGGAATCGAGGATAAGCTTGGCTCCGAATTCGGCAAGCTCCTCGACGTCCTTCCCGCATTCATAGCCCGGGGATATCTTGATGATGCCGGGGACGCAAAGGAGGCGTTTGACGGCCTCCTCGCCCTCTTTTTGCCCGTTGAGTTTGACGTATATGTGGTCCCTTCTTCCGTTTACCTCGACCGAAAGCCCGGAAAGGGCCCTTTTGACGTTGCGGGTCAAAATGGAGATGAACTCCCTTCTGTTGTTGCCTTTCGTCGAAAGCTCGCCATAGTGGATAAGCAGGTAATCGCAGTTCATAATGGCCTGACCTCCTTGAATAAAACCGTTAACGCCTCCAATAGCCCATCGACCTCCTCGGGGGTGGAGAAGGCGGAGAAGGAGACGCGGATCGGGTTGGCGCATTCCCTTTCCTCCCGCCCCATCGCCTTCAAGACGTAGGAGGAATTTTCCCTTTTCGAGGAGCAGGCCGAGACGGAGGAGACGCAATAGCCCATGTTCGAAAGCCCCTCGACGATGACCGAGGCCTTGTGGCGGAGGGTGGAGAAGGAAAGGATGAAGGGGGATTGTCGGGGGGATTCGTGTAGCTTTACTAGCCCGGTAAAGGCAGTTAGTCCTTCCTTAAGGCGGGCGTAAAGCAATGTGGCCCTCTCCTTTGCCGCCTCCTGTTCCTTAACCGATAGCTCAAGGGCGACGGCAAGGGCGGAAGCGGAGGCCACGTCGACCGTCCCGGCCCGTAGGCCCAACTCCTGCTCGCCACCATCGATAAGCGGCTTGATCCTAAGCCCTTTGCGGATAACCAAGGCCCCAACTCCCTTGGGAGCCCCGATTTTATGTCCGGAAAAGGAGATGAAATCGGCTTTTGAGTAATCGAAATCCTCTTTGCCGACGGCTTGGGTGGCGTCGACTAAAAGCAAGGTCTTCGGGTTATCGCGGCGAAGCGAATAAAACGCATCCAAATCGGAGATGGCCCCGGTTTCGTTGTTGACGGCCATAACGGCGCATAGAATGGCGCCGCTTATCATCTTTCCGGCCTCCATCGGATCGGGGGCCCCATCGCGGAGGGGAATGGGGAGGGCGGATATCCCAAGGCGGGAAAGAGAGGCGCAGGATTCGATGACCGAAGGGTGCTCGCCAGCCCCGTAGATTACCTTGTCGCCGCGGCTATTGAAGGCAAGAGACGTCCCCTTGATGGCGAGGTTGTTGGCCTCGCTGGCCCCGCTTAGGAAAAGGCAATCGTGCGTTTTGGTTAGCTTAAGGGAGGAAAGGACGCTTTCCCTTGCCTTTGCCAAAACGCGGGCCGCCTTATACCCGGCTTCGTGGATCGAGGATGGGTTGCCCCAGGATTGGGAATTGACTTCCAGATAGGCCTCAAGGGCCTCTTTCCTTATGAAGCAGGTGGCGGCGAAATCGAGGTAGGCTTTCATTCTCCGCGAAGCCGCCTTAGCGAGGCGGTAACGTCCTCATAGGCCTTGTCGAATTCCCCTTTGCGGTAAAACTCCTCGGCCTGCTTAAGCTGGGCGTCGAGGTCGGAGAGGCGGAAGCGGTCGCGGTTGGCGTAGGTGATGGCGGCGTCGGTCGAGACCATCCCCTCGTAATCCCTTTTTATGCCGGAAAGGGCCTCGTCGCCGACTTTGGTCAAGTCGAAGGCGGCTTCGTTGACCTTGGCCACGTCGATCGGGGTGGTGTGGAGGGTCGAGTAGATCGAATCGATGTCCTTTAGGCAGGACTCGAGGTTCTTTTCGTATTTCTCGGTCAATGCGGGCAATCCCATCTCGCGGAGGGTGAACTCGGCGTCGAGGATGGCCTTGTGGTATTTGACGACCTTGGAGAGGGCGGCTTCGCTGTCGGTTTTAAGCGAGACCAGGTAGCGGTTGAAATCCTCGATCCCGGCCTCGTTTTCCTTCGCCTCCTCCTCAAGCTCGTTCATCTTCTCGACCAAGGCGGAATAGGGTTGCTTGGTGAGAGAATGGATGAGGTTATCGAGGAAGCGCTTGGTGGCCCCCATCTTGTTGATGGTGCTTTTTATCCGGTTGACGTTCTCGTTTTGCTCAGCGGCGATGACGTAGATCCTCTCGACGTTGGGGAGGGCGTTGCAAAGGCGGGTGAACTTCTTCTCGACCGAGGTGGAGTAGTCGTAAACCTGGTCGCAGCGCGATTCGAAGGCGACCCGGCAGTCCTTCTCCTTCTCAAAGCCCTCGAGGTAGCCGTCGATGGCGGCCTGGATGGCGTCGAGGCGGGTTTGGGCCTTGCCGTAATGGAAGGATTTGACGTCGTGGGCGATGGAGTCGAGCTCGTTTTGCAAGTCGTCGATGGCCCCTTTGCTAAGCAGATGCTGCAGCGGGTACCCCGAGGAGCGCATCTCCTCGTAATGGGCTTGCAGGGAAAGCAGCTTATCGGGGATGACGTGCTCGATGGAAACGCAGATGTTGGGGAGCTCGGAAAGGGCGCGGGAAAGCTCGGAGAGGACCTTCTCGACGTTGGGGATGAGCTGCCTCGCCTCCTCGTATTGGGCCGAATCGACAAGCGAGGCGAATTTGTCGAAGAGGTCGTCGAGCTTGGCGAAGACGGTTTGGAAGGAATCGCGGCAAAGGGAAAGATCGCCCTGCTTCAATGCGTAATCCTGCTTGATGGCCCTGAATTGCTCCTTCATGTGCAGCGACTTCTCGTTGCATTCCTCCTCCGGGAGTATGAGCTCGTGGAGGTCGTTGTGGAGGGAGTTGGCGGCGGCGTCGAACTCGTCGATGACTCGCTTCGCCTCAGGAAGGGCGGCTTTTAGCTGCTTGTAGCTATGCTCCTCAAGCATGTCCTTGAGGTCATTTATCGCCTTTTGGGCGGCGGCGTCGCCTTTGTCGCGGATGTCCTTGAAGCGCTTCTCGAAGCTTTGGTGGCGGGCGACGAAAAGGAGGTTGGTCGAGGCGATCCGCTCCAATTGCTTCACCCAATGCGCGTCTTGCCCGATAAGCAGGCTATGGAGGTATTCGAAGCGGCGGATGAGCTCCTTGGCCTGAGCTTTCGAGCGCATGTGCTGGAAGAAGAAGAAATAGAGCAGGATGGCGATACCGACGAGGGCCAAGAGCACGCCCCCGACGATCAGCCCGATGGCAAGGCCGGAAAGGTTGATAAGCAAGTAGGTTTCCATAACGTGAATAGTTTAGCACCCATGGGGGCGCGCCCGCGATAGCGAATTTGGCGTTTCGTTTTCTTGAAGGCGGAATTGAAGGCGTTTTGGGAAAAAGAAAAGCCCTTTTGCGGGCTTTTGCGGTTGTTTTCTCCTTACCGGGATTCGAATTCCTTCTTGAGCCGGGAGGTCACTTCCTCGGCCTCGGCGATGATCGAGTCGACGCTTTGGGGTAGGTTGAAGCCTCCGTCTAGGTAAAGCGGGCGGCCCTCGACCATCGTCATCTTGACGTCGTCTTTGGCCCCGGAATAGACGAGGTTGTTGGGCAGATCGTTGAATGGGCGCATGTTGGGCCGATTCAAATCGATTAAAAGCAAATCGGCCCGCTGACCGACCTTTACGTAAAGTGAATCGGATAGCCCCATCGCCTTCGCGCTTCCAACGGTCGCGGCCTTAAGGGCGCTTATGCCCTTGAAGGCGGAGGTGTCGTTTAGGCGAAGCTTCTGCAAGACGCAGGCAAGGCGCATCTCGTAAAACATGTCGAGGCCGTTGTTGCTCCCGGGCCCATCGGTCCCTAATCCCAAATTGATGCCTTTCTCCTCCATTTCGACTAACGGCGCGATCCCCGAGGCCAACTTGGCGTTGCTGCCTGGGCAGGAGACGAGGGAAGCGCCCCTAGAGGCGTAGATCTCCATATCGCGTTTGGAGAAGGCGACGCCATGGAAACCCCCGCCGCCATAATCCAATAGGCCGAGGCTATCGGCGTATTCGACCGGGCTTAGGCCGTTATGGCGCTTTTTGCATTCCTCCACCTCGCGAGGCGTCTCCGAGGTATGGGAATAAACCGGGCATTTAAGCAGGTGGCTCGCCTTGGATAGCTCAACGAGTATCTCTTCTTTGCAGGTGTATTCGGCGTGGAAGCCAAGCTCGTAGCGGATAAGCGGGTTCTTCCCGTTTATGGTCTTGTAGTAATCGACCATCTCCGCGACCGATTCGCGGTTGTCGTTGACCGTCCCAAGAAGCACGGTTTTGAAGCCAAGTTCCTCGCTGGCCTTGGCCATCTCCAAGGGGGAGTAGTACATGTCGAAGCAGGCGGTCATGCCGGAGCTTAGGTATTCGAGGATGGCGAGTTTGCAAAGGTGATATTGGTCACCGGGCTTTATAAGATCCTCGAGGGGGAAGATGCGGTTGAAAAGCCATTCGTGGAGGGGCAGGTCGTCGCTATAGCTCCTTGAGAAGGTCATCGGCGAGTGGGTATGGGCGTTTTTAAAGCCGGGGAGGAGCAGGTTCCCTTGGCAATCGTAGACGAAATCGGCCTTCCTCTCGATGCCTTGGGCGATCTGCTTGATCTCGCCTTCTTCGATGTAGACGTCGGCTTGGTAAATGTCGCGCCCCGGCTCCATGGAAAGGATGCTGGCGTCTTTTAGCAATGAGGTCATGGGTCTTCCCCCTTTCGCGAACAGGATAAAGTATAGGCCAAATGCCGGCATTCAGAAAGTGTTTGCATCGCGCGGGCGGATGGTCTACAATTCCGCCTGCGTATGAAGCAGCACGGGACCACTCTCCCGCCTGACGTCGCGACAGACAAGTAAGCCAGAGCTACCTGGCCGAACTCACGACACCCGGGGAGAAGGGGGGACCGCTCACGACTTCGTTCGCGAGAAAGGAGACATGGAAAATGTCTAGATACACTGACAGCGTGTGGAAGAAATCACGCCACCTCGGTTTCTCGGTGCTTGAGACCGGGGAAGAGCTCAAGAAGCGCCCCTATGGCCCTGGGCAGCATGGCCAGGACAGGAAGCGGAAGCCCTCCGAATACGGCGTCCAGCTCCTTGAGAAGCAGAAGCTTCGCAACCTCTACGGGGTCAACGAGAGGCAGTTCCGCCGCCTCTTCGTCCTCGCCAAGAAGGAACCGACCGTCACCGGCCTCGCCTTCTTCCGGATCCTCGAGTCCAGGCTCGACAACCTCGTCTACCGGATGGGCTTCGCCAGGACCCGCGCCGCCGCCAGGCAGCTCGTCAATCACGGCCACATCCTCGTCAACGGCAAGAAGTGCGACATCCCCTCCGCCCTTTGCAAGGTCGGGGACAAGATCTCGATCAAAGGCGAGAAGCAGCTTAAGGTCGTCAAGGAAGCCCTTGACTCCCGCCCCGCCTCCGTCGGCTACGTCGAGGTCAACGCCGAGAAGTTCGAAGGCGTCTTCACCCGTCAGCCCGAGCGCAACGAGCTCCCGAGCGACATCAACGAGTCGGCCATCATCGAGTACTACAACCGCAAGCTTTAATCCAAAAGCCAAGCTTAGCCTCAGCCAACCGCTGGGGCTTTTTTTGCTTTCAATGCAAAAGAAAAGCCGCATCGCTGCGGCCTTTTTTTGGTTAAAGCAAACTAGAATTCGGCGAGGTAGTAGTTTTTCTTGCCCCGCTTCACCACCACATAACGGCCATGGAGCAAATAGGAGGAATCGACCATCGCCTTCGGGTCGGTGACCTTGGTCCCGTTAAGCGAGACCGAGTTCCCGGTTATGAAGGTCCTAGCCTCCCTTTTCGAGGTGGCGGCGCCAAGCTCAATCAAAAGATCCTCAAGCATCATCGGGGAGGCTTTGACCTTGAATTCCCCGAATATCTCCTCGATCTCCTTTTCCGAAAGCGAGGCGACTTCGCCCGAGAAGAGCGCTTCGCTCATCCTGATGGCCTCTTTGGCCGCCTCCTCGCCATGGATGTCCTTGGTGACCTCGTAGGCGACCCTCTTTTGGCCAATCCGCGCCCCGGGGGCGGCGAAATGCTCCTTGGCGACCTCTTCGATCTCCTCCTTGCCAAGGAAGGAAAACACCTTGAGGAAGCGGATGGCGTCCTCGTCGGTGACGTTCATGAAGTACTGGTAAAGGGCGTATGGGGAGGTAAGGGCCGAATCGAGGAAGAGGGCCCCTTTCTCCGATTTGCCGAACTTCTTGCCGTCGCTTCTAAGGATGAGGTGGGCGGTCATGGCCCCGACGGGGGCGTCATCGCCCTCGATCTTCCTTATAAGCTCAAGGCCCGAGGTCAAATTGCCCCACTGGTCGTTGCCGCCTAGCTGAAGCTTCACGCCCTTTTCCCTATATAGATGGAGGAAGTCGGCGGCTTGGAGTATCTGATAGGCGAACTCGGTGAAGGAGATGCCCGACTCCAAACGCGATTTGACTATTTCCTTCGAGAGCATGTAGTTGATGGGGAAGTATTTGCCATAGTCGCGGAGGAACTCGATGACGGTCATCCCTCCGAGCCAATCGTAGTTGGAGATGACCTCGCCTTTGTCGGGATCGCTTAAATCGATGTAGCGCTCAAGCTGCGATTTTATCGAGGCGGTGTTCCTTTCAAGCTGCTCAAGGCTTTGGAGGTTGCGTTCCTTGCTCTTCCCCGAAGGGTCGCCGATCATCCCGGTCGCCCCGCCTACGAGGGCGATGACCTTGTGCCCGGCCATCTGGAAGCGCCGCAAAAGGGAGATCATGACGTAATTGCCTAAATGCATCGATGAGGCAGAGGGGTCAAACCCGCAGTAGACGGGGGCCTTCTGCTTCAGCAACTCGGCGATCCGCTCCTTGTCGGAGAACTGCTCAATAAGATCGCGGTAAGTCAAATCTTCCAATAAATCCATAAAAACACCTCGGACGTCCGCTTTAGCGGAACCGAGGCTATTCTACCCTAAAGGGTATTTAAAACAAGGAGGAAGAGGGGCTTTCCCTCATCTAACCCTAAGCGAAAGTATCGAATCGACGAACTCCGACTTGCCCGCGGTGTAGTTTTTCCTTTCGTTTGGAAAGCGCTTGGCGAGGCTTTCCTTGAGCTCTTCGTATTCCTTGGCCTTCTCGAGGTGGGAGGAGAGAAAGTCGCGGAAGAAAAGGTAATCCTCGAAGCGGCCATCACCTTTTTGGCAGAAATGGACAAAGGCGATGGATTCCCCCTTTTCGTTTTCCATTGCGTAAAGGATCTGATTGGGGACGTCCTCGCCGCGTAAAATAAGTCCTAGTAGCTCAAGTTCGTCCCTTTTCGCCTTGGCTTGCGAAATATCGGTTAGGCAAACCGCGATATCGGCGATCGGCTTGGCTTTGATGCTTTGGATCGCCGTGCTCCCAACATGGGCGAACTCGGCGCCAGGAAAAACCGGTTTGAGTCTTTCGATGACCTTGTTGGCTAGTTCCTTTGCCTGCAGATGGCATTCACCTAGCGCCACCTTTCCCTTTGCAAGTCCAAGTTCCATAACCCAGTTCCAAAAAATCATATCCCCGAGGAAAGAGACAAAGTAAATAGGAAGGCATTTCGAATTGTTGAAAAACGCCGATCAGATCTTGATATAATCCGGTTTGTTGATTATGGAAAGCAAACCAAAGGCGAAAAACAGGCGGGCCAAGCAGCTGCCACGCGCGATTGAGCTATTTGCCGGAGTAGGCGGCTTTCGGGTCGGCTTAAACCGCATTCGCTCCCTTGAGAACACGCTAAGAGAGAGAGAGAGAGAGAGATTTAATTTCGTCTTCGCCAACCAATTTGAGCCGTCGACCAAAAGGCAAGACGCCTTCATCTGCTACCAAACCCATTTCCCCGACGGCGAGAACTCAAACCTCGACATCGCCAAAGTCGACAAAGCGTCAATCCCCGATTTCGACTTGCTGACGGCCGGCTTCCCCTGCCAAGACTATTCGGTCGCCAGAAGCCTGGCCAACGAGAAAGGAATCGAGGGGAAGAAAGGCGTCCTTTGGTGGGAGATAAACGATATCCTGCTGACCAAGAAGCCGAAGTTCGCCCTTTTGGAAAACGTCGACCGCCTCATTAAGGCCCCCTCTAAGCAAAGGGGCCGCGATTTCGGAATTATCCTCCATTGCCTAAACCAAGCCGGATACGGGGTTTTGTATAAGGTGATCAACGCCGCCGATTACGGTTTCCCTCAAAGGAGGCGTCGCGTTTACATATTCGCCTTCCGCCTCGACACCGCCTATGGGAAAAAGATGTCCTCGATTCCGGCTAAGCAAGCCATCGAGGAAAAGGGGATATTCGGCAAGAAGTTCCCAATAAAGCCCGAAGGGAAACTCAAGGAAGCTGACTTGACTGCCTATGGTGGTCTATTGGCTTTGCAAGAGGGGTTCGCGTTTCGCTTCGAGGATGCGGGGATGATGGCAAATGGCCATATATATACGGAAAAGACGACGCCGATTCAGGAAAAGCCGATTGCCCTTGGGGAGATTCTCGAAGACCTCGTTGATGACCAAAGTCTTTTCCTAAACGAAAGGCAAATCAGAAAATTCGCTTACCTTAAAGGGGCAAAGAAAATAAGGCGAAAGGCGAAAAACGGTCATGAATACGTCTATTCGGAAGGGCCGATCGCCAACCCGGACTACCTCGACCGCCCATCGCGGACGATGCTGACAAGCGAAGGGACCATAAACCGCTCAACCCACGTCGTCCTCGATAAGCAGACGGGAAGGCCCCGCTTGCTTAGCCCGCGGGAATGCGAACGGCTCAACACCTTCCCCGACGACTGGACCGCGACCATGCCGAAAAATCGCCGCTACTTCATGATGGGCAACGCTTTGGTATGCGGGCTTATAGAGAGAATCGGCGATGAGATAGAGCTCATTTTCAAGGAGGAGGGGAAAGATGGAACGGGGGATTGAGGAGATACTCGCTTACCTCAACGGTTTTGCCGGGAAAAGCATCGAAGAGCTCTTTTCCTACGTCAATCTGGCCACAAAGGCAAAAAACAGGAACCGAATGCTGGCCGAAAAGCTTTTGGAAGCCTATTTGGGACATGGATTTTCGGTTTCAAATGCCCCATGGCAGTTAAAAACGATAAGGCTAGACAAAAACAACCGGCCCAAGGAATCTTGCGCCTTCCCGACCTTCCGCTGCGCCGATATTGCGAATAACGACTTCGCCCATTCGGAAATCAGGAAAACCCTCGATGGGGATTTCCTTTTCTTCGCCACCAAAGATAGCGGGCGCGAGGTATTCGTCGGCGCTTTCATCTACCGCCTCCCGAAAGCCTACTTGGACGGGGAGGTAAAGGAGGTTTACGAGAAAACCCGGAAGGTCATTCGAAGCGGGGACGTAGTCAAATGCCGAAAGGACAACCGCCTCATCCTCAACTTCCCGCGCGAAAGCGAGCAGCGGATCGCCCATGTCCGCCCCCATGGCCGCAACCAATTCGACGTCGACCATTTGCCGGTAAGGGACATCAAAACCGGCATAACCGACATACCAAAGCATTGCTTTTGGCTTAACAAAGGCTTCATCGAGGAAATCGCAAAAGCCAATCTAAATTTGGAGGCATGATATACAATGATTGACGTCAATTCCGGGCTATTCAAAAAAGGGATAAAGAAAAGGCTACCCCTAAATGGGAGAACCGAGGAAGTAGATACGTATCTCATTCCCGTTGAGAAGCTATTCTTCAATGACTTGAATTCCCGCATCGCCACCTATTCGGAAAGCTACAGAAAAGAATACGGGGAGTCGCTTTCCTCACTTTTGGGAAGGGACAAGGAGAGATACAACGACGTCGTATCCGGCTACATAAAGGAATCCGCGGCCGACGGGGGCGCCTCCTTCCGCGCCACCAAGGAAGACATAAGGGAAAAAGGGCAAAGGGAGCCCGGCGTCATCCTTACAGACGGGAGGATAGTCGACGGCAACCGCCGCTTCACCTGCATTAGGGAGCTGTTCAAGGAAACCGGGAAGGCGGACTTCGGATATTTCGAAGCCGCCGTGCTGGACGCAAGCAAGGTCGACGCCAAGACAATCAAGCGGCTTGAGTTAGCCCTCACCTTCATCGATCCCCCGAAGGAATACAACAAGGTCGAGCAATGCGCCGGCTTTTACCTTGACGTCATGAAAAACCACATCATCTCCGAAGCCGAATACCAGTATGCCACCAACCGCACCGACCCCGAGATGAAAAATCTAAAGAACCTCGTCGAGACGATGCTTGAATACCTAACCTGGCTTAATCAGCCGGAGGCCTTTTACATTATTAAGCAAAACCGCCTCGACGGTCCTTTCGAGGAGCTTTACAAATTTAGGTCAAGTATCGGGTCAAACGCCTGGAACGAGAAGAAATTCGCCTTCTTCTCATATCTCAAATTCCACAGTAAAGGGGACACGACCAGGGAAATGCGCGAGCTAATAAAATCCGCCAAGGATAGCGGGACGTTATTCAATCGGGTTGAAAAAACCGCCAAGGAGAAAAGGGCGGATATCATAAACGCCATTTCGGGAATCGGGGAAAAAGACGAAACCAGGAAAAGGGAAACGCAAAGGATAAGCGACGCCATCGTCGCAGACATTAAGAAGTCTTTCGACGCCGGATCGATGGTCGAGAAGCAGGAGAAAACCGCGCTTGAACCGCTTCAGGCAATCGAAAACAGCCGCAAAAGCCTGCATAAAATCAATACAGCCGCCGTTTCCAGCTTAGATGAGCAAACCAAGGAAAAAGCCCGCAAAGAGCTTTTGGAATTGGAGAAAGTACTGCAAAAGGTCAAAGATGCCTTCGCTTCGGGAACTGACGCTTAAAGCGACATACGACCCGGCAAGAGACGGGCAAAACACGGTGGATGGTTTTCTTCTGCCCTGCCTAAAGCGCTCCGTTTCCTATGACCGCCTAAGCGCCTATTTCTCCTCAGCCGCCTTAAAGGTCGCCTCCAAAGGGATAAAGGAGCTAATTGGCAACGGCGGAAAGATCCGCTTCATCTTCTCCTCGCAGATCGAGGAAAGCGAGATGCGGCAAATCCGCGAGGCCTACCATCGCAAAATGGACGGGATGGCCGAAGAACTAAAAAACGATCCTTCGCTAAACGACGACTTTGAGGTCGCCAACCTCTCCTATCTTATCGAGTCTGGGCTCGCGGAAGTCAAAATAGCCTTCATGCTCAACACCGCCTCCTCCATCTGCCATACGAAACTTGGGGTTTTCAAAGACAATTGTGGCGGCATCATCGCCTTCACCGGATCCGGAAACGAAACCGAGGCCGGTTTGCTGCGCAATGCCGAGATCTTCTCCGTCTTCAACAACTTCGAAGGCGTTGACCCACACCTTGAAGACGCCGTGAGGATGTTCGAAAGCATATGGGACAACACCTATAGCCCCGCCACCATGGTGGCAGTCTACCCGGATGGCAGATTATTCGACACGTTGATGTCTTATTCCAGGCACCGGGTTGTCGAATCGGAGGAAGATTTATGCGAGCAAGACGACTCAGTGCTCATAGACGTCGACAAAGGGAGGGTGCTATTGACCGATAGAACGTCAAGGCGGCAATTGCGGATAAGCGCCGTTCTTTCCTCCTACTTATCCCATTTCGAGGCCGTTGGGCCCGATGCGTATGACTGCGGGAAGGCGAACGCGCATCTTATCCGCGACGTCATAATCGGAAATCTAAAAGACTCAGGCGTCAACTTCCATCTAAGCCTGCGGGCAAGGCTGTTCCTCGAACAATACGATTACAAGTTAAGGCAGCGTGTCAAGTTGGCCTCAGCCATCAAATCCAATCAAGGGCAAGACCTTTGGCTAAGGCAATACATTGACTTTAAAGAAATCGTCAACAGCAGAACTTCGCCAAAATATCCACTTAAAGAAAGGCAAATGCATAACGCCTTCTTCCATTCCGTCATGAAAAGCTCGGCGGACTTCTCGGTTCCGGGAACCGGCAAAACCTTCATTTCCTATGGCCTATACGCATATTTGCAACATTGCCGTCTAGCCAATCGAATCGTCGTATTCGGCCCTCTCAATTGCTTTTTGGCTTGGAAGGAGGAAGCAAACAAAATATACGAGGGTAAGCAAACCCTCTCCTTCTTCGACATCAGCGAACACCAAGCCAACTGGCAAAACGAGATTAAGCAAAGGGTATGCGACTGCTATCTGTTCAATTACGAATGGCTAAATAGTCCTGCTAAATGTGAGCTTCTCTCCAAATATGTCCTAACCAAGAGAACCCTTTTGGTATTTGACGAAATCCATAAGCTAAAGGCCATCGACGGTTTTCGATCGAATATGTTTCTAAGTTTCCTCAAGGAAGTAGATGATCCGCCGATATATCGATTGGCTCTTACCGGTACCCCATTGCCGAATTCCTACTCCGATCTCTCCAATTGCCTAAACTACCTTTTCCCTGATGACATGGAAGGCGATTTGGCCGGCCTCTCGCCCCTTTCGCTTAAGCAGGCCGACAAAGACGGGGAGGCTGCAACCAAGGTTCGGGAAGCCTTATATCCTTTATTTGTCAGGACGACGAAATCCGATCTTCGCGTCCCGCCTCCTGAGCCCGATGATTGCAACTCCCTTTCCTGCGTCCCAAGCGGAAAGGAGGCAAACCTATATAAGGCCATTTGGAATAGCGGACTTGACCCGCTCGCCAAATACATCCGTCTCATCCAGGCGAGTTCGAATCCGCCTTTGCTTAAGAAATCCTTATCCCTCGACGACTTCTCGGGGATAGTCGATGACCCGCTCGAAATCAACTTTTCCGAGCTTGAGGCCAAATCGGAAATAGCCGAAATAGCCTCCGCCATCCCGTTATCCGGCAAAATGCGAAAGACGATCGACTTCCTCGTTTCCGAAATTGGCATCGGGAAAAAGATAATCGTTTGGTGCCTGTTCATCGATACGATTGATCTGGCGGCAAGGCTATTGCGGGAAAGGGGAATAGAGGCAATCACCATCTGCGGCCGCGACACTCAGGCGGATAGACAAGCAAAAATCAACCGATTCAAGCATGGCGGGCCGATGGTTTTGCTCACCAACCCAAACACACTGGCGGAGTCGGTATCCCTCCATACCGTCTGCCACGAGGCGGTCTATCTCGAATACGGCTTCAACCTTACCTACCTCCTTCAATCCAAAGACCGCATAAACAGGGTCGGTTTGAAAGACGGGGAAAAGACCTTCTATTATTTCGCCATCTCCGGAAAGAGGGAATGCGGCGCCGCGTCGCTGGATGCCTTCATTCTCAAACGTCTAAAGGAGAAGGAAATCCGCATGCTAAGCGCCATCGAATCCGATGACCTGCCCGCCCCGGTCAACATGCCATCCGATATCGATGACATCAAGCGGATCATCGCCGATTACCAATCGGCTTTGGAAAAATAGGCATCGCCTCTGCAAAACGGGACAGGCCAGGTTGTCAACCGATAAGAGGGGTTTTATAATTATTCCAAGGAGGTTTCCGAAAATGGAAGCTCAGGAAAACAAACGACTTTGCCCCAACTGCAACGCCGAATGCGGTTTAGACGCCGCCTTTTGTCCTAGTTGCGGCGCCCGGATCGATGGGATGAGGGTGTGCCGCAAATGCAAGAAGAAGACCCCGGAGGGAAGCGAATACTGCATCCATTGCGGAGCCAAAAAGGAAAGCGGCGCGGAAAAGAAGGAAAAAGCCGCCGCAAGGCTAAGTGCCGTTTCCTCTTTACTCGCGCTCATCTCCGCCTTCTCCTCGATCATCTTCGCCTTCTTCATCGGCGCCGACCAATTAATCGAAAGCGAATCCTCCACCTCGCAAATAGCCATCTGCGACCTCTATTTCTTCTTCGGCGAGGCCTATGAGTCGATGGCCGCATCAGACAAGTTTGCGATTGGCCTAGGCACGGCCATCTCCGCCTTGACGTTATTGGGAATCGCGGCAATCGCCGTTTATCTATGCAAAACCCTGCTCGATTGGCTGAATAAAAAGGAGACGAACTTCCTTAAGCCCGCAATATGGGCCTATGTCTTCTACGGCGCCGCGATGACGCTATTCATGTGGCTGATCGGCCAAAGTGTCTATGATGATGGCATGACCGCTCTTTTGATCCCCAGCGGCCCAAGCATCGCCGGGCTCGCCATCGCCGGGGTATCGCTATTGGCCTCGCTTGCCTGCTTTAAGGCCAAGGAGGCATTGGAAATCGGGGTGGGGTCAATGTTGCGCCATCTTATCCCCGCGCTCTTACTTTGCGTCGCCTTGTTCGCTCCCCTATTCATCTTCTCCAGCGGATTGTGCAAAGTCAGCCTAGACAGCGGCAGCGTCGCCGAAGGCGGCTTTGCCGCCATTTGGGGGGATGTCGCGATCTTCGAAGGGCGAAGAGGCTACGAGACCGCCTATTGGACTTCGGTGGCCTTGGTTTCGCTTTTAATACCTTTGCTTCTCGCTTACCTCGTCTTATGCGGGTATATAGCCGGAAGGCTCTTCTTCGATGATGGCCTTGCGGGCAAGACCCCCTATTTCGGCTTTGCCGCCGCCAGCGTCTTAGCCGCCTACGCCGTCGTTAACATCGTCTTCGTCTCCGTGCCCTACTCCTACTTCGCGGACGAGGCGCCCATCTTCACCTATATAAACCAAATCGGGTTGTTGGTGCTTTCTGCCATCATCGCCGCCATAAACGCCCTTCCCCTGATTCGGGGCAAAATAAAAGGCGAAAAGGCGGCTGATTTGCAATAAGCCCACAGCAATAGTATCATTCCTCCGTTTATGAACGTTCCTCTTGCCGAGACACTCGATCCTGACTGTAGTAGCTATTTGCCCTTAAACATCCTAAACGGCGCCGACGCGCCTTTGACGGTATACGGGATGCCCCTATGGGGGGCGATCGTCCTAATCGCCGCCTTGCTTTTGATTTCCGGGTTGTTTTCGGCTTCGGAAAACGCCTTTTCCAACTGCGACAAATACCACTTCAAGATCGAAGCCGACAAAGGGAAGCTGACCTCGAAGATCATCGTCCGCCTCACCGAGAGGTTCGAGGACACTTTGGTCGCCGTATTGGTCGGCAACAACATCGTCCAGACCCTCATGTCCTCGATTTCGGCCGTCATCTTCTACGAGGTATGCACCGAGCTTGGCTTTGCCGGGCTTGACGCCATCCTCTCGACCGTCGTCATGGGCTTTTTGGTGTATTTGATAAGCGACACCTGCCCCAAGATCCTCTCCAAAGCCATCCCCAATAGGATGGCCATCGTCTTGGCTTGGCCCGATTTCCTTGTCGGCATTCTCCTTTTCCCGCTTATATTCATCTTCCGCTTCCTTTTAAAGGGGGTCCACCGCATCTTCCGCATAAAAGACGAGAACATGCTCACCAAAGAGGATTTCCTAGAAAGGGCGAAGGAGGCGAAAAACGTCGAGGATTCCGAGGAGACCGGGGAAAAGGAGGAGGAGACCCTCTTCGAGGAAAACGAGCAGGCTCTCATCTCCAAGGCCTTCGTCTTCGACTCGATCCCGGTGAAGGACGTCTTCACCAAAAGGGAGGACATATCCTATATCGAGGGGAAGTCGCTTAGCATCGCCAAAGTCAACGCCCTCCTCCTCTCCTCCCCCTACTCCCGCTTCCCGGTTATGGGCGAAGACGGGGAATGCATCGGCATCCTCTCCTCCAACGTCTACTTCCAGGAATACAACAAAGACGAGCATCTCTCGATCCTTTCGACCTTGCTCCCGCCCGTCTACGTCGATGAGGAGGAAACCCTCGACGACTGCTTCGACATCCTAAACAACGAGCAAACCCATATGGCGTTGGTGAAAAACAAAGAAGGGGCCATCACCGGGCTTGTGACGATGGATGACATCCTTAGCGAACTCGTTGGCCACCTCGACGAGATCCCGCCCAAAAGGAGGGGCAAGGCCTTATGACCATCGCCGTGTATTCGATCATCCTGGTCCTGCTCATCGGCCTATCGATGTTCTTTAGTAGCGCCGACATGGCCTTCGGGTCGGTCTCGCTTTACCGGCTTGAAAGCGAGAAAAAGACCAAGAAACGCGACTTGGCCATCAAACTGTCGAGGGGATACGACAAGACGATTTCGACCATTTTGCTTTTCAACGACACCGTCAACGCCGCCCTCGACACCGTCTCAACCCTCTTAGGCATACTCATCGCCAAGGAATGGTTCAACGTCTTAAACCCCGACGTCCAGGAAACCTATGGCCTTATCTGCTCGCTCATCTTCCTCGTCTTGAAGATAATCTTCGGCGAGATAATCGCCAAATCGCTTGGGAAGGTCTATAACCGCGGGCTGGTCAAGGCCTACGCCTATATCATCGTGGCCTGCTACTACGTCACCTACCCCATCACCTTCCTCGTCGGGGGCTTTGGCTCACTTGCCACCTACCCCATCACCAAAAGCGTCAAGGACTTCGCGACCTCCGACGACGAGCTCCATGAGATGACCGACGAGCTCGAGGAGAAGGGGGCCATCGACGAGCAGGCCGCCGACTTGCTCCGGGGCACCATCGACTACGCGACCACCGAAGCCTACGAAATCATGACCCCGCGGGCCAAGGTATACGCGATTTGCCTTGAGGACACCTTGAAGGACATCTTCGAGGACGAGGAGACCTTCCGGCATAGCCGCCTCCCGGTATACGAGGACGACTTCGACTCGATCCAGGGGTTCGTCAAAAGCAAGGACCTCATCCGCCTCCACCTCGAGGGGAAGCAGCTTATCCCCGAACAATCGATCCTCCCGGTTTTGTTCATCCCCCGGACCGTTGAGATCAACGACCTCTTCCAGCGGATGAAGAAGGAGAAAGCCCAAATGGCCGTCGTCATGGACGAATACGGGGCGGTCGAGGGCATCATCACGATGGAGGACATCGTCGAGGAGATCGTCGGCGAGATATGGGATGAGACCGATAAGGCCGACGAGCCGATTGAAGAGGCTGGGGAAAACACCTACATCGTCGACGGATCGGTCACCTTGCGTGAGTTCTGTGGCGAATTCGACCTCGATTTCGACTCAATCGACACCGAATACGACACCATCGGCGGGTTCTTGGTCGAGCTTTTGGGCGACCGCTTCGCCAAGCAAGGGGATGAGATAAAATACAAAAACCTCCTCTTCCACGTCCTCCACGTCGAGGGCACGGCCATCGATAAGCTTGAGGTCAAGGTCCTTGACGAGGAAGAGCAGGATTAACCCCCGGGAACCCCCCGGGGTTTTCCTTTGCCTTGCCCCGCTTCAACCATTTTCGCGTTAGATAACGATAATTCTAATAGCCAAATGGAAAGCCTCCCCGCAGTCGCGGCAAAGCCAATACTCAATGTTGCCGGGCTCGGTGCAATTGGCTTCGACCGCCTCGACCATCTCCGGATCGTGGGTTTGGCTGGAGGAAGGGACGGTTGGGTTTTTTCCCCGCAGCCAAAAAGGAGAAAGAGAATGAGGATTGCTAGGAAAATCTTGGTGCTCACTCTAATAATCTACCCCAAGATTCCGTCAACAAAAAAACCGCCCATCCGGCTGGGTTGGGCGGTTAAGGCTTCTTGGGCCATCAATACATGTCCCCGGCGGGGGCGGGAGAGGCCTTCTCCTCCTTTATCTCGGTGACGGCCGCTTCGGTGGTGACGAATAGGCTCGCGATCGAGGAGGAGTTGAGGATGGCGCTGCGGGTGACCTTGGTCGGATCGACGATCCCTTCCTTGATCATGTCAACCCACTCGCCTGTTTTGGCGTCGAAGCCATAGCCTTCCTTGGCCGCTTTCTGCTTCTCGGCGATCTCCTCGGGCTCATACCCGGCGTTCTCGGCGATTTGCTTAAGCGGGTCGAAGAGGGAATCCAAGACGGCGTTGATGCCCTTTTGGACGTCGGCGTTTTCATCGAGCAGCTTGCCCTTAAGCGCCTTATAGCACTCGGCGAGGGCCGCCCCGCCGCCGACGACGATGCCTTCGGCGACCGCGGCTTTGGTGGCGTTGAGGGCATCTTCGATGCGCAGCTTCTTGTCCTTGAGCTCACTTTCGGTGAGGGCCCCGACCTTCAAGACGGCGACCCCGTCGCTAAGCTTGGCGATCCGCTTGGCGAGGGCCTTCTTGTCGTATTCGGAGGTGGCGACGTCGTGCTGGTGGGAGAGCTCGGAGATGCGGTCGTTGATCTCCTTCTTGCTCCCCTCCCCGCCGACGAGGAGGGTCTTATCCTTCTTGACCGTCGCCTTCTTGACGCGGCCAAGGTCCTCGATGGTGATGTCCTTAAGCTCCATCGAGAGGTCTTTGGAGTAGAACTTCGCGCCGGTCATGATGGCGATGTCCTGGAGGGCGGCTTTCTGGGCGTCGCCGAATTCCGGGGCCTTGACGGCCACGACGTTGAAGGTGCCGCGGAGCTTGTTGACGACGATGGTCGAGGTGACGTCGGCATCGAGGTCATCGGCGATGATAAGAAGCGGCTTATGGCTATCGACGATGGCTTGCAGAAGCGGGACGATGTCGTTAATATTGCTGACCTTTTGGTCGGTGACCATGACGAAGGCGTCGTCGAGCTCGGCGACCATCTTCTCCCTGTCGGTGACCATATAGGGGGAGATGTAGCCCTTGTCGAACTCCATGCCCTGGGTGATGGCGAGCTCGTCGTCGACGCCTTTGGAGTCATCGACGGTGATGACGCCGTTTTTCCCGACCTTCTCCATCGCCGAGGCGATGAGCTTGCCGATCTCGGCGGAGCCGCTGGAGATAGTCGCGACCGATTCGATATCCTCGTTGGTGTCAATCGGGCGGGAAGCGGAAAGAAGATGCTCGGCCACCGCCTTGCCGGCTTTCTCTATGCCTTGGCGGACGAAGACCGGGTTGGCGCCCTTTTCGACGTAATCGATGCCGCGGTGGATGATGGACTGGGCGAGCAAGGTCGCGGTGGTCGTCCCGTCGCCGGCCGCGTCGTTGGTTTTGTTTGCGACTTCGTAGACGAGCTTGGCGCCCATGTTGGCGTAGCCGTCCTTGAGTTCGATTTCCTTGGCGATGGTGACCCCGTCATTGGTGATAAGGGGTGAGCCATAGCCCTTGTCCAAGACGACGTTGCGTCCTTTCGGGCCGATGGTGAGCTTGACGGTGTCGGCCAATTCGTCGACGCCTTTTAGCATCGCGTCGCGGGCCGATTTACCCATTTTGATTTCCTTTGCCATTTTGTTTTGCCTTCCTTTCTATTCGATGGTGGCGAGGATGTCCTCGTCTTTGAGCAGGATGTATTTCTTCCCCTCGTCCTCGACGTCGGTGCCGGAGTATTCGCGGTAGACGACTTTCTCGCCCACCTTGGCGTTGACCTCGACGAGGTTGCCCTTCTCGTCCTTCTTCCCGGGGCCGATGGCGACGACGGTGGCGACGTTGCCGGTTTTCTTCTCGGTTGTTAGGACGATCGAGCCGACTTTCTTTTCGCTTGGGACTTTCTCAAGCAAGACGTAATCATGCAGTGGTTTGATCATTTTTTTGTTTGCTCCTTTGCTTGACCGGCTTAAATATTAATAAGTATTTTGGCACTGTCAAGTGGAGAGTGCTAAAAAGAGGCGAAATAATGGAAACCGAACGCTAAAAAAGCCCCGCCAAGGTTGCTGGAGGGGCTTTAAGGATGCCTTTATTTGGTGGAGGCGCCTTTGACGAAGGAGGCCTCAAACCTATAGGTTTTGTCGACCAGGTTCGAATTGAGAAGGTCGGTTAGCATGTACATCGCCCTCTTCCCGACCTCGGACATGTCGATGTGGAAGCTAGAGAGGGTCGGGCGGACGATGGAGGCGTATTTGGTGCCGACGATGGAAACGACCTGGACGTCGTCGGGGATCTTGAGCCCCGAATCGGTGGCGGCGTTCATGACCGCGGCCGCGATGGAGTCGCGGTAGCAGAGGAAGACGCCCTGCTTGACGGTTTTGAAGTATTTGATGAAGTCGGCGTAGGTCCTGTTGTAGGAGTCGTCGCAGTTGACGACGTTATAGGCTTTGCCGAGCTTATTGTGCATGTTGATGAACGAGCGTTCGCACCGATCGAGGAGGCGGCCGCCGTTATGGACGTGGAGGAAGGTCATCTCCGGGGCGGATTGCCTTGCGTAATAGGCCTCGACGAGCCGCGAGACGTTGGAATCGTAATCGAGGAGGACGTCCCCGATCTTCTCGCCTTTGACTTTCGCGTCGATGACGACGCTTGGGACGTTGTAGGAAGCGATGCGGTCGACGTCTTCCTGGCCGAGCTGGTCGTCGAAGATGATGGCCCCGTCGACGTGGGAGGTGATGACCTTCTCCATCATCGACAAAGCCTCCTCGCGGGAATGCGAGGTCGAGAAGAGGGTGAGGGTATAGCCCTTCTCCCTCCCCACCCCGGTAAGGCCGTTGAGGAAATTGGATATATATACGTAGTTGGCGCTTGGGATGATGACGCCGACGTTGGTTGAGCGGTTGGTGGCGAGGGCCTGGGCCAAAGCGCTCGGCTTATAGCCAAGCGAGGCGATGGTCTCCTCGACTTTCCGCCTGGTCGATTCGGTGACGGAACCCGATTTGTTGATGACGCGGGAGACGGTCGCGAGCGACACCCCCGCCGCTTGGGCCACTTGGTAGATCGTGACCCGGTCTTTGAGATTTTTCATTTTGGTACCCCCAAAGGGCAATCTTACATATCGACTCGTTTTTGTAAATGAAAATTTTCAATTTTTTTCATTTAATTTACACAATATTTGTATTTGTATTTTAGCGAAAATCGATAGTTTGGTGGGAGAAATTCGTTCGACTCCGAAATAATTGGTAGCGGTGAAAATATTTTTCAATTTCAATACGGGTAATTGGCGAGCAGGGAATACAAATAGCCTAGCACGCAGGAAACCGATACGGCGATGCTTGGCATAACGCCGATGAATAGCCTCTTTTTCATGACTGCCGCGATTAAATAGCAGCCCGGGATTACCGCAAAAAGCCAAAGCGAGTTGAGGTATTGCCCAGGCAAGGGGAGAAGAGCGGAAAGGACCAGCCCAAGCAGGCAAGGGGGAAAGAGAAAAAGGAATGAGGGAACGGCTTTGATCTTCCCAAGCAGGGAAAGGGCGAAAAGGGCGCCGGAAAGTGCGCAAATAAGGCAATAAAAGACGATTGAGATGATATCCCCGGGGAATAGGGGAAGGGTGACGACGCCGTTTATCCCGCCATAAAGGGTGTGCTCCATAAGAGAAAAGGGCGTGAAAGGCGAAAGCCCGAAATACACTTGCGACGCCCCGCGGTAGGAAGGCGCCCACCTGACAAGAGGCAATTCGAGGAGGACGTAATAGGAAAGACTCGCGCCCACGACCAAGGAAAGATAGGCAAGGAGGGCCGCGCTTCGCCTATCCGAAACCTCGGTTATGGCGGCGGAAATGGCGTATTGGGAGAAGATGAAAACGGAGGCGAATGGGCCAAGGGCGAAATAGTAAAGGTCGCCCGCGGGATTGGTTGAGCATAGCCCCCCGATAAGCGGGAAGAAAAGCCAAAAGGCGACCAATAGCCCAACTGCCATATTGAGGTGGCGGAAGAAAGAAAACCGCCTTGCCCCATCGCCTTCGAATTTGTCCTTTTCCTTTTTGAATAGCAAAGGCCATTTGGCGTAAAAGGGGGCAAACGAGGCAAGGAAGAGGATGGGCAAGCTGACCCATCCGGTGCTCATATATCCTTGGCTGGGTTGGAAGAGAAGGATGGATAAGACAAGGTAAATCAAACAGGCGAAAGCCAAATACGGGGCGACCGACTTCAAAGCCGACTTAAAAGGGGATGGGATTGGGGGCTTTTCGCATTCGCTTTCGACCTTTTCCATGGTTTGCTCCTTTCAATGACATTTACAATTCCATCGTCTCCCATCTTCGGAGAATGGCTTATCCAAGTTCAACAAAAGGCAAGGCCCTAAATCCGAGGGTGGAGGGTTGTTCAATTGGAAAAGCCTCTTCCATCCCGCTACCCCTTCGGCATGAACACCAATCGCGTATTTGAGTCTAGAAACCCCAGATCCACGCGCTTTTCCTTGGTGAACTTCCGCTGCAAAAAGTACATCTCAATGCTGGCGTCCCATGGGTCCCTCCCCTCATAGCCATAGAGGCAGAACACGAGGCTGCCTGCGATTTGCCAAAAGGAATATGGCCCCCCGATGTCCGGCCCAAGAACGTTTATCAAGTAATAACCGGTCACCGAACCCTCGGGACTGCCATAGTATTTTTCGCCGATGAAAAGCTGATTGGCTCCAAGCTCAGACATGACCTCGTCGATAACGAACACGCCC
Organism: Candidatus Alloenteromonas pullistercoris; assembly: GCA_017694295.1. Taxonomy (GTDB): domain Bacteria; phylum Bacillota_I; class Bacilli_A; order RFN20; family CAG-826; genus Alloenteromonas; species Alloenteromonas pullistercoris. The sequence goes on from JADINA010000007.1 coordinate 44,013, forward strand.
TCGAATTTCTCGATGACGATGCTCGAGTCTGCCCAGGCCGCGTCATTAGCCGTGCAGTTCACGCCATTCCCTTCGCAGCCGACGTAGGCAAACGTGCCCTCAAATGGGCGGCTGAGCGGATCGTAGGCGACCGAAGGGGCGCTTAGACCATCGCAGCTTGCCAGGAATGTTCCGATAAGCACAAAGCTTAGCAATCGAAACAATAACCGCATCCGCACATCCTCCTAGAAACGCCGCCGGAACATTGCCTATATTTGCCTTGCATCCATCCGACCAAATAACCGGAATTTGGCGTTTCGGCCTTATACATTGGCGATGTCTTTAAAGGAAAAAGGCTGAAAAGCATATTCGCCTACTCCTTTCTTGACTTTTTAAACTTACCAAAAATCACCTCCTAGTCAATAGCAATTCGCAAAAAAGCCTCAGCCGTTTCATAGTCAATATACGTTGGCTAGTGCCAAAAACACTTGCAAAAGCCCAGCCACTATTTAAAACTCCCCTCACGCCTTCGCCCCACTATCCCAATTAAGAAGGATAAAAGAAAACCCGCCGCAAGGCGGGCTTCTATTCAATTCATGTCGACCTTCTTCAGCCTGGAAGAGGGGATGTTATGCCTTCCTTCCTTGGCTTCGGGGCGGCCATCAAGCTCGACGAGGTCGCCGGTGAAGCCGCAGGTGTCGTTTTTGGTGAGGAAAGTCCCGATGCCGTACATATCCACCGGCACCCCGAGCCTCGTCCATTCCTCGATCTTCTCCGGGGTAAAGCCGGAGCTCACGACGATCTCGACGTAATCGAAGCCATGGTCGTCAAGCGCCTTCCTAAGCGCAAAGATGAGCTCCTTGCAAACCCCGTGGGGATCGAATCCGCTGGTATCCTTATCGTCGAAATAATGGTCGATAAGCGATTTCGAGGTGTCGACCCGGATGGCCTTAAGCTTCCTTCCAAGGTGCTTGGCCAGCGTAATGGCGTCGACCGTGACGTTATTATGGTAATCGATGAGGCAGGTAACCGGGGCGTCGGGGTAGGCCTTTAAATACAAATCGGCGGCTGCGCAGACATCGCCCCCGCACACCTCGATGAGGGCATGGGGCATGGTGCCCATCCCCTTTATACCGACCCAGGCCCCTTGGGCGTCGGTGGAGAAGGCCTTGATGCCCCCGACGTAGGTGGCGTAGCCGTCCCCGGGCTGGGTGAGGTAATCGTCTTGCCTATCGGCCATCGAGAAGGTTCTCGCCCCCCGGAGGGCCCTGACGGTCCGCATCGTGTTGGTCGCGACCGAGCTGCGCCTAGCCAAGACGGCGTCGATAAGCGACTCAAGGAACCCGAAGTCCTCATAACGCCCTTTGACCTTGAGCACCGGCTCGTTCGCGTCGATATGATCCCCGTCGTTGAGGGCGTACACCTCAAGTTTATCGGGGTTTACCGCAAACTTCTTCAATATGGCGATGCATTCGTCGAGCCCGCACACCATCGCGTCATCGGTCCGCTGAAACCATTGCTCGGTGACGATGTGGCCGGGGGCGAACTTGGCGACGATCTCGCGCGATTTAAGGAAATAGTTGGCCGAGTAATACCCTTCCCCGATCCGCGGATCGAGCTTGAAGGTCTTGTCGGTGAGGCGGGCGATTTTGCCCTCCTCCTTCAGTTTTATCTCAAGTTCCTCTTCCATAGGCTCTCTAGGCGAAGTAATCCTCGCCTTCCTCCTTGCTGTTTTCGATATAGGCTTGCTTGCCCTCATCCGATGCCTTCAGCTCCAAAGGCGAGCATACTTCGCAGTCGATTGGGATGTTCTTCTCAACCCTAGCCTCGAAGACCGTCCCGTCAAAGCGGTACCCCTCCGTCTTCACCACGATCTTGTCGCCTACATGGCAATTGGCGTAACGGGTGACGGTCGAGAGGGTTTTGCCCCCAATCGACAAGGTCAATATCCGTGAGGATTCGAAAACGGGATGCTCCTCCTCCTTGACGATCTTGGCGACCAGGAAATGCGATGATTCGCCATATCCGAAGCCGGCATAGCCTTTGGAGGAAAGCAGCTTCTCCAACGCGGCTTTATTATCCCCTTTCAAAACGGGGTTAAGGCCCTCGGATAGCTCAAGCCCATGCTCCGAAGGATGCTTCAGGTTGAAGCCAATGGCTTTATCGCCATCAAGCAAAGCAAATAGGCCATCGCCAAGGTCTTTGATTTCCTTAGGCTTAGTTAGGCTAAACGACGAATCGGCCAAGAAGGCCTCGTCAAGGGAAGAATTGTAGAACACGGATTTCATTTGCCTTCCTCCTTTTTAGGGGCGAACACCGCCTTCCTTATGGGGATCCCATAACGGCGGAAATTGGCTTCGTATTCGCTTACGGCGTCTTCTTCGCCGACCTGGTAATCCAAGCAGACAAACGCCTCCTCCAGCCCGGCTTGCCTAGCTTGCTCGAGGCTGAATTCGAATAAATCGGCGTTGTCGGTCTTAAAGGCGATGGCCCCGCCTTCAGAAAGCAAGGAAGCCATGGCCTTTAGCCTTGGGGCGAAGGTAAGGCGCCTTTTGTGATGCCTTTTCTTCGGCCAGGGGTCAGGGAAATTGACGAAGATGGTCTTAAACCTCAAGCCCTCCTCGGCGAACTTTGGGCCAAGGAAGTCGAAGTCGCCGGGGGCGAAGTAAATGCCCGTTGCTTTGGCGTCGAAAGCCTTCCTTCCAGCGGTCGCGAGGACCGAATGGTCGCGGTCGATGGCGAGGTAGCATCCAGGCAATTTGGAATGCATGGCTAAGGCGAAGTCGCCTTTGCCGCAGCCGATTTCAAGATACAAAGGGCTTTGGCCTTTTAAGAAGGCGAAATCGGCGGGGAAATATTCGGCGTGGGCCGCCATGAAGGGCTCGGCCCACTTCTTCTTCCGCGAGCGCATCTTACTTGCCCTTGTTCTCCTTTAGCTGCCCTAGGCGGTAGATCGCGTCGGCGTAGATGGCGATCTGGGCGAGGAAATCGCTTATGTAAATATATTCGTTGGGCGCGTGGATGTCGCCGGGATGGCCTTTAAAGGCCGAGCCGTAGGCGACGGTGTTTTTCGCTTCCTTGGCATAAGTCCCGCCGCCGATGGCTAGCGGCTTATCGAAGTAGCGATGGGTCATGTGCTTATAGCTCTTCATTAGAGTTGAGACAAGCGGCGACTTCTTGTCGAACAATAGGCAGTCGGCTTTCGAGGAGGATTTGAAATCCATGGTGGCGTAATCAGCGAGTTTCTTGGTCGAGGCCTCCCCATCGACCCCTTCGCCATAGCGGTAATCGACCGAGATGGAGAGATTTTGCTTTGAATCGTATTTGACGACCCCGAAGCAATACGTACCCTTCCCGAGTTCCTTCGAGCAGGAAGCGGCCCCCCAAAGCGACCCGTCATGGCAAGCGCAAAGCAACCCGAGCTTGCTAAGCAAGGGCTTATCGAGCGCTTCTCCCAAGGCCGTAAATGCCTTCGAAGCCGCCGAGACGCCAAGTTCCGGAGTTGAGGCGTGGGCGCTTTTGCCCTTGAAGCAGGCGATAGCGATGTCCCCAGCCTCCGAGTAGTCGCCAAGGGTTTTGTCGGCTTCGAACATCTTTTTGAGGCGGTCGGACTTCGGCAAGGTTACGTAAACCTTGTCGCAGACGGCGTTAAGGGCGCTCCCCCCTTCGATGGCGACGATCGGGGAAAGGTCGACTTTCTTTTCCAAATATCCGTGGATGATGGCCTTTTCGGCGTAGATGAGGGGGAAATCGGCGTCGGGGGTGAAGCCGTAATCGGCCTGCTCCTTCTTCCCTTTTGCGAAATAGCTTTCCAAACAGGAGGAGCCGCGCTCCTCATCCCCGCCGGCGACTAACCTCACCCGGTACCCGTCGATGAGCCCGGCGTCTTTGAGGAGCTTGATCGCGTAATAGGCGGCCACAAGCGGGCCTTTGTCGTCGCTGGCCCCACGTCCGTAAAGCTTCCTTTCCTTCCCCTCACCCTCTATTTTGGCCCCAAAAGGCGGGTAATCCCATTTCCCGGTGGCCGGGACGACGTCGAGGTGGGCGTAAACCCCGACTAGGGGGCCTTGCTCGCCAAAGCTCACCTCGGCGCAGCGGTTTAATGTCTTCTCGACTTTGAAGCCATGCTCCTTGGAAAGCTTAAGCAAGGCGTCAAGAGCCCTATCGACCCCTTTGCCATAGGGGGTATTGGGCGAAACGGTCTTTGGGTCGAAGGTTGAGTCGATCTTGACAAGCTCTTGGAGGGTGAGAATGGCGTTTTTTTCGTAATTCCTGGCTAACTTTTTGAAATTCGGCATAAACGATGTCCTTTAGCGCGCGGCGCTTTCCTTCCTTCCCCCAGTAGCTTTGCTTATGGCGAGGCAAAGCGAGGGCGTGATGGCCCCAGCCAGCGCCATCTCCCCAAGCGCCCCCAAGCCGATGCAGGCGAGGAAGGTGAGGGCCGTCCCCTGGGCCACCGGGGAGGTGGAGGAGAGGAAGCCGGTTACCTCGTTGGGGTAGAAGATGTAGAGGGTGAGGAAGACGAGCAAGGTGTGGAACAGGGTGAGCCCGCACGATGCCAAGCCTAAGTATAGGCCTTTGGCCCGGCTTTTTGAAACTTTCCTTATAAAGGAAAAGGCGAGCCCGGCGAAAAAGCCGAAAAGGACCCGGGGCGGGATGGCGGTCCAGGGGACGGCGAAAAGGAGGTTGAACCCGCTTCCCTGCAGCAATGCCTGCAAATACGAGCATAGCCCGAACACCAAGCCATAGATGGCCCCGCGCTTGGCCCCGAATAGGCAAGCGCCCACGAGGACGGGGATGTGAAGCAGGGTGAAGGAGATGAAGGGGGTGACGAAGATGAAGCCCATGTTGGGCACGAAGGTCATGATGATGAGGAGAGCGATGATGACGGCATCGTAGGCCATTTGGCGGACAAAAGCGTGGCCCTCCCGCTTGGCGGGGAAGAAGGCGGAAAAGATGGCGAAGGTCGAAAGCAAAAGCAGGCAAAGCAAGACGAGCCCGGCGACTTCTAAGGCGTTATTCACCTTTGTTCCTCCTATATATCGAATAAAGGCCGGTTAAGACAAGGTCGCGGTCGAAAAGATAATCGGGCAGAAGGCCATCGACCTTCTCCGCATATCCCCCGGTGAGAAGAAACAAAGGGTCTTGGAGGTGAGCCGCGATCTTCGCGCCGATCTCCTTGATGGCGGCGGCGGTCCCATAAAGGATGCCGGAATCGATGGCGTCAACCGTATTGCGGCCAAGCGGATCGGGGGGGAGAGTAAGCCCGACTAGGGGCAAAGCGGCCGTCTGCAGGCTAAGCGACTCGGCCGACATCCCAACCCCGGGGAAGATCGATACCCCGATGAAGCCGCGCTGCAAAGAAAAGCCGATCACCTTGGTCGCGGTCCCCAAATCGGCGATGACGCAGTCGCGATCGTATTTGGCTTTGGCTCCGGCGCAGGAGGCGACTAAGTCGTTGCCGACCTCGCTTGGGACCGGGACGTCGATCCTGACCCCGGTTTTGAGCTTTTGCCCCATCACCAAAGGGCTCACCCCGAATAGGGCGGGGATGGCTTTGGAATAAACCTCGGTTAGAGGCGGGACGACGGAGCAAAGGATGGCCCCGGTAATATCGGACTTTTCTATGCCTAACTGCCCAAGCAAAAGGGAGAGTGAGGCTTTGGCCTCGTCCTCCGTCCTCCCCTTTTCCTTGAACCGGGCGACTTTAAAAGGCTTCCCCGGTTCGTGGAAGCCCATGTCGGTGAGGGTGTTCCCCACGTCTAATGTCAAAATCATATGCGCTTTCTCCGGCTTCGGCCCCATCGCTTTGGGTGCCTAGCGGGCAAAGCATAAACCAAGGGGAGGGAAAGGGTCAAGCGAGGACGAGGTTGAGGATCCGCCCCTTGACGTAGATGACCTTCTTTATGGATTTCCCCGTTAGATATGGGGCGATCTTGGAAGAGGAGGAAGCCAGTTTCACCGCCTCTTCCTCGGTGGCGTCGACGGGCAAGACGATGACGTCGCGGGTCTTCCCGTTTATCGAGACGGCGACCTTCTTGGCCTTAACCTGAAGATTAGCCGGGTCAAAGGAAGGCCAGGGCTCGTAGGTCAATAGGCCCTCATGCCCAAGCCGATTCCACATCTCCTCGCCCACGAACGGGCAAAGGCAGGAGAATATCTTGACGAAGCCCTCGAAATAGGGCTTATAAACCTTCTCGGATTTATAGCATTCGTTGATGAAGACCATAAGGGCGCTTACGGCCGTGTTGAAGGCAAGGGATTCGTAGTCCTCGGTGCATTTTTTGACCATCGCCGCGTAGGCAAAATCGAGCTTGCCGTCGTTTTCCTCGGCTAGCTTAGAGGAAAGCTCGGGGTCATCGACGAAGCGGAAGCACCGCTCGATGAAGCGCTTGCTCCCGTCTAGCCCGGAGGTCGACCAGGGCTTGGCCTCCTCTAGCGGCCCGGCGAACATCTCGAAAAGGCGGAGCGAATCGGCCCCGTGGGACTTGACTATGTCGTCTGGGTTGACGACGTTGCCCCGCGACTTCGACATCTTCTCCCCGTTGGCCCCGAGTATCATCCCCTGGTGGAAAAGACGCTTGAAGGGCTCAGGGCAATTGACTATTCCAAGGTCAAAGAGGAATTTGTGCCAGAAGCGGGCATAAAGAAGATGCAAGACGGCGTGCTCGGCCCCGCCGACGTAAAGATCGACGGGAAGCCAGTGGTCGAGCAATTCCTTGTCGCCTAGGCAGGAATCGTTATGGGGATCGATGTAGCGGATGTAATACCAGCAAGAGCCGGCCCATTGGGGCATGGTGTTGGTTTCCCTTTCCCCGCGCCTTCCGTCTTTGGCGACGTAATCGAGCCATTCTTTCGGCGCTTTGCTTAGCGGCGGCTTGCCGTCTTTGCTTGGGGTATAGGAATCCAAGGCAGGGAGGGTGAGGGGGAGCTCATCCTCGGGAAGGGGGTATTCGGTCCCATCCTCTAGCCTCACCACCGGGATCGGCTCGCCCCAATAACGCTGCCTGGAGAATATCCAGTCGCGCAGCTTGTAGTTGGTGACCTTCCTCCCTTTGCCAAGCTCCTCGAGCTTTTTGACGACCGCGGCTTTGGCCTGCTCATTGCTTAGCCCATCGGCAAAGGAGGAATTCATATGCCTCCCATCGCCTTCATAAGCCGAGGTGGAGATGTCGCCCTCGACGACTTGGATTAAGGGGAGGCCATGCTTTTTGGCGAATTCGTAATCGCGACTATCATGGGCCGGGACGGCCATGACAGCCCCCGAGCCATATCCGCCCAACACGTAATCGGCGACGTAGATTGGCACTTCCCTCCCGTTTATCGGGTTGATGGCGTAGGCCCCGGTGAAGACGCCGGTCTTCTCCTTTATGGCCTCCTTGCTCCTATTGAGGTCGCTTCTCGATTTGGCCTTTTCGATATAGGCGCTTACCGCCTCCTCCTCCTTTTCCCCGACTATGGAGGAAAGAAGGGGATGCTCGGGGGCGAGGCAGCAATAAGTGCAGCCGAAGAGGGTGTCGGCCCGGGTGGTGAAGACCTTGAAGGAGGCATCCGTCCCTTTGACGGAGAATTCGATTTCGGCCCCGATCGACTTGCCGATCCAGTTTTTCTGCATGTCGAGGGTCGAGGCGGGCCAATCCAACAGCTTAAGGTCCTCCTCGAGGCGGTCGGCGTAGGCGGTGATTCTAAGCATCCATTGCCTCATCGGCATCCGGATGACCGGGTAGCCGCCCCGCTCGGAAAGCCCGTCTTTGACCTCCTCGTTGGCTAGTACGGTCCCAAGCTCGGGGCAATAGTTGACCGGGACGTCGGAGACGTAGGCCAGATCGCTTTCTAGCATCTTGGTGAATATCCACTGGGTCCACTTGTAATAGGAGGGGTCGATGGTGGCGAATTCCTTGCTCCAGTCGTAGGAAAAGCCAAGGTCCTGGATCTGCTTTTTGAAATGGGCGATGTTCTTCCTGGTGAACTCCTCGGGGTGGACGTTGTTTTTGATGGCGAATTGCTCCGCCGGCAGCCCAAAGGCGTCCCAGCCCATCGGGTGGAGGACGTTAAAGCCCTGCATCCTCTTCATCCTGGCGATGACGTCTGTCGCGGTGTAGCCCTCCGGGTGGCCGACGTGGAGCCCCTGCCCCGAGGGATAGGGAAACATGTCGAGGACGTAGTATTTGGGTTTGGAGAAGTCGCGGGTGTCGCAATGGAAGGCGTCCTTTTCCTCCCAAACCCGCTTCCACTTGTTCTCAATGGAGGCGAAATCGTAGCTCATACGTGGCGATTATAGCCTTTAAGGCTAATTTGCTAAAGGGGGAGTTAAGGCAAAAGACAAAAGCCCCCCGCCTAAGCAGGCGAAGGGGCCAATTGCCTTTTAGCGGCTATAGATGTCGAGGTACTCGGCGGCGGCCTTCTTCCATGAATGGTCGGCTTTCATGGCGTTGCGCCGCATCTTGAGCAGCTTCCCCTTGTCCTCATATACCTCATAGGCCCGGCTCACGCCGTATCGGAGCCCGCCGAGGTCGTAATCGTTGAAGATGAAGCCGGTCGGCTCCTTGGAGGAGGAGGGATCCTCGACCGTGTCGGGCAGCCCGCCGACCCGCCTTACTATCGGCAGGGTCCCGTAGCGCATCGCGACCATCTGCCCGATGCCGCAAGGCTCGAACAGGCTCGGCATCAGGAAGAAATCGGCCCCGGAGTAGATGAGGTGGGCCCTTTCGTTGGAATAGCCGATGTAGATGCAAACCGATTCGGGATAGTCCCGCCTAAGGGCCTCAAGCCCCTGCTCCAAGCCGTATTCGCCAGAGCCAAGGACGAATAGATACCCCCCGGCTTCGGCAATCTCGCGGCCAAGGGAGAGCACGAGGTCGATGCCCTTTTGGTAGGTGAGGCGGCTCACCAGCCCGAATACCGGGCCCCCGTTATCGGGGAAGAGGGCGACGTCGAATAGCCTCTTCCGGCATTCCCTTTTGCCCGAGGTGACGTTGGTATAGGAGAAGTTTTTGTATATAAGCGGGTCGCGGAGGGGATCCCATTCGTCGTAGTCGATGCCGTTAACGATCCCGGAGAAGGCCTCTCCCTTCATCCGCAACACGCCATCTAGGCCGAACCCGCCTTCGGGGGTCAAAAGCTCCTTGGCGTGGTTGGGGGAGACGGTCGTCACGTAATCGCTATAGACGATGCCGGTCTTAAGGGTCGAGACCATCCCCTCGAAGCGGACTTTGCCGTTAAAGTAAAGCTCGTCGGGGAGCTCGTAGAAATCGCGGAGGAAGTAACGGTCGATTATGCCCTTGAAGGCCGGGTTATGGATGGTGAAGACGAACTTGGCCTTCGAAAAAGTCGGGTCGAAGCCGTTTTGCTCCCTCACCAAGCAGGGGATCATCCCGGTTTGCCAGTCATGGCAATGGATGACGTCGGGGACAAAGCCGATGTAGCCGAATAGCCCCCTAGCGGCGGTTTGGAAGAAGGCGAAGCGCTCGCCATCGTCCATATAGCCGTAAAGCGAGCTGCGCCCAAAGTAGTAGCGGTTGTCCAATAAGTAATAGGAGATGCCGTCGATCTGGGTGGAGTAAACGTCGCAGTTGGCGTGGCGCCAGCTTAGGCTCACCCCGTAGGAGCCGCGGTAGGCGAACTTGCCGCCTTTGGCCCTTATCGACTGGTAGAAGGGGAGGATGCAGATGACCTCGTGTCCGAGCTTGGAAAGCTCCTTGGAAAGGGAGTAGACGACGTCGGCCAGCCCCCCGGATTTGGCAAGCGGATTGATCTCGCTCGCGATCATGGCGATATTCATGTTTTGACCTCTACTCACAAAATGGCGCCCTGCTGGACGTAAACCGGGCTATTGGGGGTGCCGGTGACCTTGTGGGAGCGCGTTATGATCGAGTATTTGTCGATGAGGGCGTGGCTCACCACCGCCCCATCGCCGATCATCGAGGAGGAGAAGATTATCGAGTCCTTGACGACCGCGGTCTTGGCGACCCTGACGTTGCGGGCGACGATCGAGTTGATGACCGTCCCCTCGACGATGGCCCCGTTGGCCACGAAGGAGTTGGAGACGACCGCCTCCTTCCCATACATCGCCGGCGGGGTGTCATGGGTGAGGGTGTAAATCGGCCAATCGGAACGGAAGAGCTCAGCGGATTTGCTCCGGTCGAAAAGCTCGAAGGAATAGTCCATGTAGTGCTTAAACGAATCGATGGAGCGGACGAAGCCGTCGTAGACGTAGACATGAGGCCTGGTCCCGCCTTCCCGCCCCACCGCGTAGATAAGCGAATCGAGGGAGAGGGTCGGGTTTTTCGGGGCATAGCGGTGGATCATGTCGGCGAGGACGGTCCTATTGACGATGTAGATGCCAAGGCTCACGAGGCTTGAGCCCTCGATCGTCCCGTCGTTGTCGCGGACGTCCTCGACGTATCCCCCGGCGCCGACGGAGAGGATGCTCTCGGTGAGGAACTCGCTTTTCGGGTCGCGGCATTTGGTGCCGACGACCGTCACCTTGTCCTTGCGCCTAATATGCTCGGCTAATATCGGCCTCACGTCGATCGAGCCGACGATGTGGGAGGGGGCGATGACGATGTAGGAGGCGTCTGAGTCGTAGAGGACCCAGTCGTTCTCCCGGATGTTGTTGATGTCGGTGTTGGTCTCGGGCAGGCGATGGGCCGGCTCGTTGTACATGACGATCATCTGCCCGATCTTGGTGTTGTTGACCCAGGCGTCCATCGAGCCTAAGTGCTTCATGACCGAGCGGAGATGGTCTTTGACCAGGATGCCGACGGTCTCGATGCCGGCGTTGCAGAAGGCCGAGAGGGGGAAGTCGCAGAAGGCGTAGCGGCCCAAGAAGGAGAAGGTCCCAAGCGGCCGCGAATCGGTGAGCTGGGGGATCTCGGGGTCGGCGTGGAGGTTGACGATGCCGATGACGTTGTTCATTTTATCTCTCCTTTCCCGGTGACGAGGGCGATTTCCTTCCTTTCGGCGTTAATCACGGTTGACTCGGGGACGACGGCCCCCTCGCCGACGATGGCGTCGAACACCCGCGCCCCCTTCTTTATTGCGGCCCCGTTCATGAGGACGCAGTTGACGGCCTTGGCCCCGTCTTCGATTAGGACGTCGCTAGAGATCACGCAGTGGTCGGCCTCCCCGCGGATGACGGCCCCTTGGTTGACTAGGCTATCCTTGACGGTCCCGATCGGGCCGATGTATTGGGGGGTGGCGTGGTTGTCCTCGGTGTAGATTTTGTTCTTCCCTTGGATTAGGAAAAGGTTGACGTTGGGGTCGCCGGAGAGGAGGAGGTCCATGTTGGCCTGGTGGAGGGAGGAAATGGTCCCGACGTCCTTCCAATAGCCCTTGTAGGTGTAGGCGACGAGCTTCTTGCCCCGCTCCATGAGCATCGGGATGATGTTCTTGCCGAAGTCGTGGTCGCTTTTCTCGTCCTTGCTATCCTCGACCAAGGCGGCGCGCAATGTTTTGTAGTTGAAGATGTAGATGCCCATCGAGGCGAGGTTGCTCTTGGGGACCTTGGGCTTCTCCTTGAAGGCGGTGATGACGCCTTCCTCGTCGGTTTCCAATATGCCAAAGCGGCTCGCCTCCTCCATCGGGACGGGGTAGACGGAGATCGTGCATTCGGCCGATGAGGAGACGTGGCGCTCAAGCATGGCGTCGTAGGTCGTGGCGTATATGTGGTCGCCAGAGAGGATGAGGACGTATTCGGGGTCGAGGTTATCGAGCCAATCGATGTTCTGGAAGATGGCGTCGGCCGTCCCCTTATACCAGTTCGACCCCTCCTCGGTTTCCTTCGGGGTCAAGACGGCGGTAAGGCAGTTGACGCCGTTTAGGCCCCAGTTTTTGCCGTTTCCGACGTAGGTGTTGAGGTCGCCCGACTCGTATTGGGTCAAGACGGCGACGTGGTTGATGGCCGAATTGGCGCAGTTGGAAAGGGGAAAGTCGATTATCCGGTATTTCCCGCCATAGCTGACGGCTGGCTTAGCCGTCTTGCGCGTCAAAGCCTTCAGCCGGGTGCCTTTGCCCCCGGCGAGGATCATCGCGGCGATTTTTATGCCCATATGCCCTCCTTGTAATTGTTGTTATGGGGATTTCCAACTCATTATAGGCGCGAGGCGCGCAAGTGGGAAAGGAAATCGTCATTTCGCCCCTTTTGGCCAAGGAAATGCGGGGAAACAGGGGAAGAACAAGGGGCCTAGAAGCGCACGCGGCAATAAAGTCAAACGCCCCCTTCCCCTTTCCATATTCCTCAATAGGCCAAAAAAACTTTGCCAGGTCGCTTTGGTTTATGCTATATTCACCCCTGCGCAATAGCGAGAGAGGTGATTTGAGATGTCAAGATACTGCCCCATAACCGGCAAGGGACCGATGTCCGGGAACGCCAGGAGCCACTCGGAAAGGGCGACCCGCCGCCGCTGGAACGTCAATCTCCAGAAGTACAAGATCAACATCAACGGCCAAATCGTCGAGGTCAGGATGTCCGCCAGGGCCTTCCGCACCCTCAACAAGACCGTGAAGGGCAAATAAGCCCCAAAGCAAAAAACTCCCCGGCGACGGGGATTTTTTTATATCCTTCTTAGTAGGTGAGCAGAAACGAGCCGATCGCGATGAGGGCGAAAGAGATGACCCCAGCGTAAAGCCCAAGCCACTCGCTGAAGGCCAAGACGAAAGGCCGAGGGCGGCAGGTTGAGATCGCCCCATCCTCATCCATGTAGGAGCTTAGCTCCGTCCAGCGGGAAAGCTTCGGGTTGAACAAAAGCGCGACTAAGAACAGGGCGAGGACAAAAAGCGCGATGGCGATGACCATGACCCAGATTGAGCCGGCAGAGGCCGAATAGGCGTTAAGCAAGACGATCCCCCCCACCGCGTCGACCATGATCGAGGAGAAGAAGAAGACGACCGTGGAAAGCAGATGCGGCCCGAAATGGTAAGTCGGGATAAGCGACATCGAGATGGCGCTCGCGGATGAAAGGAAGGCGAGCACCCCAAGGAAGATGATTAGCCCCATGAAGGAGGAGAAGCCGCTTTCGAAAAGCAAGGAGAAGGAGCCGAAAACCCCGCCGACGAAATACAAAGAAAGGAACGTCCGCGAGGCGATCCCCAGCGTCGTCCCGGCGTCCCCGTATTCGAAGATGAAGCCGGAAAGGTAATCGTATTTCTTTTTCCTTTCCCGGCAATCGAGGGCCCCAAGGAGCATAAAGAAGGCAAAGCCGACGGCCATGACGGACAAACTGGCGATTAAGATGCTGATGGAATCCATATTCAATCCCCCAAAAGGGCCTTGATGCGCTCGCGGAAGTCGGGATGGCCGTAAATGTAACTTCCGGCGACCAAGACGTCGGCCCCGCTTTCACGGGCCAAGGCGCCGGTGAGGCCGTTTATCCCGCCGTCGACCGAAAGCAGGCAAGAATATCCTCCCGCATCGATCGCCTCCCTTAAAGCGCCGATTTTGCCGGTTGAGGAGGGGATGTACCCCTGCCCCCCTTTCCCGGGCTCAACCGACATGACCAAAGCCAAGTCGATGTCGCCTAAATAGGGGAAAAGGGCGCTAGCTGGGGTATCGGGCTTAATCGAGATCCCAACCTTTACCCCTTTAGATCTGATATAGGCTATATCGCCCCTTACGTCATTAGAAGCCTCGAGGTGGAAGGTGAGGCAATCGCTATAGGGGGCGTAGACATCGACGTAGAATTTGATGTCGCGGACCATTATGTGGGTGTCGCGGAAAACCCTTAGATCCGAAATTAATGGCAGATATTCGATAAGGGAAGTCGAGTTTTGCACGAATTTCCCGTCCATGATGTCGAGGTGGATGAACTTGGCCCCGGCCTCGACGACCTTCTCTACCTCGCCGCGGAAATCCGATTTGTCGCAGCTAAGGACGCTTGGGGCGACGATGACCTTCCTCATTTGAAGCCGAAGATCCGCGAAAGCAGACCTTTCCTTTCCCCTTTCCAGGATTCCTTCTCCTTCATGGCCTCGAGGATGGCCTCGTGCATGGAGGAGGAGGTGAGGTAACGCTCCTCAGGCCTTTTCCGGCACGCCGTGATGACGATCCGCTCAATCGATTTGGGCAAGGAGGGCACGAGCTTGCTTGGCTCGGGGAAGCGCTTCTTTATTTGCTTAAGCGCCACTTCCTCAAGGCTATTGCCCTCAAAGGGCAATTGGCCGGTGAGGCACTCATAGAATACGACCCCCATGGAGTAGACGTCATTGGCGATTGAGGCCGGGGCCCCGGTGAGGACCTCGGGGGCGCAATAGTAGATGGTCCCCTGGATCGAATCCCCGCTGGAGGAATAGCCGATCGGGGCGGCGATGCCGAAATCGGTTATCTTGATGGTGCCGTCGCTTAGGTAAAAGAGGTTGTCGGGCTTTATGTCGCGATGGATTATCCCGTGCCGGTGGATATAGTCGATCCCCGAGGTGAGCTGGAGCATGACATCGCAGCAGTCGGTGAGGGAAAGGGAAAGGGAGAAACTCAGCTTATCGCGAAGCGTCTGCCCCTTTATGTACTCATTGGCCATATAGGGCCGCCCATCGACCATCCCCCTTCCGTAAACTTTGACGATGTTGGGGTGGTTTAAAGAGGCCGCGGCCGCGGTTTCGTTGTTAAAACGGGCCAAATTGGCCGGGTTTTTGAGCAGCTCCTCCTTCATGACCTTGATTGAGACGATCCGGCGGCTCACCAAATCGTTGGCTTCGTAGATGTCGGCCATGCCGCCGGAGGCGATCCGGGAGACGATCCGATAACGGGAATCGATGCGGTCGCCGATCTTGATCATGATCCGTAGGCCTCGAAATAGGCGACGGCGATGTTGTCCGACCCGCCGGAGGCGTTGGCCTCCTCGATGAGGGAGGCGACCTTCTCGTCAGGGCGCTCCTCGCCTAGGAGGATGGCGCGCATCTCCTCGATCTCCAAATTGTTGTAAAGCCCGTCGGAGCAAAGCAGCACCTTCTCCCCCTGGTAACGGTATACGCGGATGTCGGAGGAGGAGGAAGGGTAGATGCCGAGGGCGTTAAGCAGGACGTGGCGGTCGGGCCGCTTGGCGGTTTCGTCCTTGCTTATCTTCCCGGTCCGGTAAAGATAATCGACGTAGGTTTGGTCTTGGGTTAGCTGGGAAAGCTCGCCGTCATGGAGCCAATAGGCCCGCGAATCCCCGACGTTGCAGACGTATAGGCGCGATTTGGAGATGAGGGCGAGACAGCAGGTCGTGCCCATGTCCTTGTAGGTTGGGTTGGCGCTCCCCTGCTCATAGATGAGCTTATTGGCCTTCTTGACGGAACGCGATATCCAAAATGGCAAAAGGAAGGCGGGGACGCCCCGCTTGGACAAAAAGCTCTCGACTAGATAGTCGCGGGCGAGCTTGGAGGCGCAATCGCCCTTGTTTTGCCCGCCCATGCCGTCGCAAATAAGCAAAAACACCTCGCCTTCGGAATTGGTGAGGGCGGCCGCCTGGTCCTCGTTGGATATGCGGACCTTGCCGACGTCGGTAAGCGAGGCGAAGGCCCCTTTGTAGCTTTTCATCCACCATTGCCCCTTTCGACTTTGACCCGGAGCTGCCCGCAGGCGGCGTCGATCCCGCCGCCGAATTCCTTCCTGACGGTGGCGTTTATCCCTTTTCTTAGCAGGCGGTCATGGAATTGCTTGACCCGCTTGCTCCGCCTAAAGGGCATCTCCTTGACCTCATTATATGGTATTAGGTTGACGTAGGCGAATAGGCCATTGTCCCGGATGAGCGAGGAAAGCTCGTCGGCGCATTCGTCGGAGTCGTTTAGCCCGTCGAGGAGGATGTATTCGAAGGTGACCCGCCTCCCGGAGGAGGAAAGGTAGTCTTTTATCGCGTCGATGAGTTTGTCGAGGGGGAAGGCGCGCGATATCGGCATTATCCTATTCCTTATCGCGTCGTTTGGGGCGTGGAGGGAGATGGCGAGGTTGGTTTGCAGCCCCTCCTTCCCATAACGCCTTATCCCATCTGGCAACCCGCAGGTGGAGACGGTGATGTGGCGGGCCCCGATGGCAAGCCCCTCCTGGGCGTTGGCGATCCTTATGAAATCCATCACGGCCTCGTAGTTATCAAAAGGCTCGCCCGTCCCCATGACGTTGATGTGGGTGGCACGCAGCCCATAGGGGGATAAAACCTGGTTCATGACGAGCAGCTCGCCCACCATCTCAGAGGCACTTAGGCCCCGCTTCTTCTTCAATAGCCCGGAGGCGCAGAAGGCGCAGCCCATCGAGCAGCCGACCTCGGAGGAGACGCAGATCGGGGAGCCGTAGTCATAAGGCATCATGACCTCCTCGACCTTCGATCCGTCATCCATCTGTAGAAGTAGCTTGATGGTCCCATCGTTCCCCTCCTGCTTGGCGAAAACGGTGGGGAGGGCAAGGCAAAAATCGCGCTTAAGCTCCTCGCGGAAGGCCTTCGAGACGTCGGTCATGGCGTCGAAGGAAAGGATGCCGCGCTGATAAATCCAATTGAATACCTGCTTGGCGCGATATTGGCTTTGGCCCCTTTTGAGGAATTCCTCCCTCATCCTCTCCAGGGTGAAGCCGAGGAGGTTCTCCACAGGAAGAGGCTCCTTTTATTGCTTGGCGCTCGCCAAATGGGCCTCGGGGGCCTGCATGGCCCCAAGCTCGGAGACCGGAACCTCAATGGTGGCGAGTTTGTTGCCTTTTTTGAGTTTGGCGAAATAGAAGGCGGTCCCAAGCTCCTCGAAGGGGAAGCACTGCTTCTCCTGCTCCAAGGTGAACTCGGGATGCTTTTTGAGGAATTCGGCGACGTTTTGCGCGCCTTCCTTCTTCGAGATGGTCAAAACGCCATATAGCAGCATCCCGCCGTCTTCGACGTATTCGGCGCAGGAATCAAGCGATTCCGCCTGCTCCTTGAGCCGCGCGTCCATCGCCTCCTTGTCGAAATGGAGGAAGAAATCCGGGGTCGTGGCGATGGAATCGAAGCCGGTGGAGGAGGGAAGGCAGATGACGAGGTCGCATTTGGAGGAGACGTTGGCCTCAAGCGAAACCTTGTCGTTGTAGTCGAATACCTTGAAATTGCGCAGATTCAGGTTCGAGATAAGCCGGTTGCATTCAAGCAGCTTCTCGGCTTTTGGGGTGGCGATGTAGCAGGAAACCTCGTTTCCGTATTCGGCGACGAGCTCGCAATCGGCCCCGCCGTTGCTCTCGCCTAAATATGCCAAGACGGTGCAGGGGGCGGAAACCTTGTTGTCGCTAAGCAACTGCTTGACGGCCGGGCGGACGTCGAATAGCTTCCTGTCGCGATATTGGGGGAGGCGGCGGATGGCCTGCTTCCCGAGATAGGAATAGACGTCTTTGACCGGGGTTGGGAGGAAGTCGGGGGATTGGCGGAGCTCATCGAGCTCGGGGAGATCGCGGAAGCGGACGTATTGGACATAGGGCCGGATGAGCCGCTTGGCGGTCTTGAACATGTTCGAATACCCGTAATGGTGCATTATCTTGAGGGCGAAGACCGGGATGTTGTAGCGAAGCGATAGGTATTCAAGCTTCGAATGGTCGACGTCGGCGGGTATGTATTCCTCACTATGCCCCGCCTTCGCGGAAAGCTCGTCGTAGAAGGCGTGGTTGGCCGGATCGATGGCCTTTTTGACCTCCGAATCGAACTCGGAGCGGTCGAAATGGCGGAAATAGTAGGCATTGGCCAATCCCAAGCACATCGCCCGCTTCTCCGAGGCGGGGAGCTCAGGCAAAGGCGAAAGCAATTTGGTGAAAAGGAGGTCATGGCGCAAGGCACAGCCGACCAGCCCGGCGACCTCGCGCCGATAGGGCCTGATGTCGGGGTCTTTCTGGAACATGTCCTTGAGGGCGTCGGCGAAATAGACGTTTTCGCCCTCGATCCTCTCAAGGATCTGCATCGACAGTTCGAATTCCTTCATGGTGAATCCTCCTCGGGCTTACTTGCCCTCTTTCTTCTTCAGCGCTTCCTCGAAGCCCTCGAAGGCGTTGCCGAGGAATATCTGATTTGGGTCATTGGGGTCGAGATCGGCCCGATCGGCTGGGTTGGGGGCGTCGTTGTCCTCGACCTCTTCCGCATCCTCGCCTTCGCCCTCCTCCTCGCCATAGGTGAAGGAGACGTCGGCTTCCTTGATGTTGTCCCCGCTTAGGTAGCGCGGGTATTGGGGGTTGATCCGCTCGTAATGGGACCCGGGCTCGTAATACTCGAACTCGACTACGACGTGGATCGAGAAAAGGGAGAGGGTGTCCATTATGTAATCGGCGACCGCCTCTTCCCGGGCTTTTTCGGTGTTCGGGGCTTTGACGACCACGATCGTGTTCCAGCTTGTCTGCTCCGCCCCGGAATGGAAGACCATGGAGTTCGGGGCGTAGAAATTGACCGCGTCCTCGGGGACGCCGTAAAGCCCGGCGATCTTCGGGGTGTGGTCCTTCGAATAGTGGCCGACCACGAATTGGTCGAGGCCGAGGATGGAGATGGTGATCATCGATATTGCCTTTCCGGAAAACAAATATACACCATTTGCCTTAGGCAAGGCGAATAAAAATGCGATGGGGAACCATTTTATGGCCTATGCGCCCAGCAAAAGCGGGTTTTGAGGCGGATTATGATATGGTTTGGAGGGATTCGGGCATATAGCCGAGGTTGTAATCGAGGGCGAAAGTTTCGCCAAAGCGGGCGTTTTCGCCCTCTTCCGAGGCGAAGCAGGCGTCGGTTTTGACTTCTAGCCGGAAGCTGAATGGATCGAAGCCGACCGCAATGGAAGGGTCAAGCTCATAAAGGGCATAGCAATCGAAGGCGAAACTCGCCTTCTCCGGGGAGTGGAGGAACTCTATGTTCCAGGAAAAGCCGTCGTTCCCCCGGGTCATCTGCGAAGAGAAGACCGGGTCCAAGGTATAGCAATACCCGTCTGGATAGCCGTGGCAGTAGGTCTTCTGAAACGAACTCGGCCCCCGATCAAGCCGCGTGACGCCCGGGGTCCGATAGCCGTTTAAGGGATCCATGGCATCCGGCATATAGGATTGGATGGCAAACCAGGAAAGCCCGTAATCACCATAACCATCCTCGGACAAAGAGAGGGCCGCCCTGGGGGCGATTTGTCAAAAAAAGCAAAAGGCCTTCCAAAAGGAAGGCCGAGTTGGGGGTTTACATCAATCAGAGGGCGTAGGTTTGGAAGCTATTGGCCGCGACTTGGACCTCGGTTTCGGTCCCATCGTGGTGGACGGTAACCGTTTTGGCCTCGCCCGGATTCCAGATGACAGCGACCTTGCTTCCGCCATTCTCATACACCATCCCGGCGACCATATCGCCGGATTCGACGTAATCAGAGGCGCTGCGGGAACCCAAGGTCTTGTTGGCGTGCACCATGTAGTAGGAGAGGCTAAGCTCGCTTGGGTATTGCTCGGACAAGATGGTGGAGGCGTCGAAGGAGGAGATGGCGGAATCGGGATCGAAGATCGACTCGATGGCCCAGAGGTAGGAATGCCACACCCGCGGCGCCCCGGTCCCGGTGGCCTCGCACATCTGCTCGTAAATCCCCTCGAGGATCGTTAGCTCCTCCGAGCCGAGGGCGTAGGAATTCAGGTATTCCCCGGTCGGGAGCCAGTGGATGCCGTAGATGAACTCGGGGTTGGGCCCGAACCAGGTCTGGTATTCGTTTTTGGTCCCCCAGACGATGCCGACGGCCCCGACGTTGTCCTCAAACGCGTCGATCCAGTTGTCGCCGTCGTAGTTGAACCAGTATTGCTTGATGGCCTCAAGCTCGGTGGTGAAGCCGTAAATCGCGGCGTCGATGGCCTGTTGGTCCTCCATGACGAGGCCCATCAAATAGCCGCCGACCCAGGAATTGAGCGCTTCGCCCGAGGACTCCTGGTTGTTGCCGTCGGACGCATCGCCCTTCCCGTCGGCCCAGGAATGGCCAGCGTAGGGGTCGAAGGTCCTAAATAACGGGAACCTCCCATCCTCCTCGTCGTAATTCATGTAGTCCTTCACCATGGTCATTGCCATCTCGCCATAACCTTCCTTGAAGGTCGGGTCGTAATAGGAGAGGACGGCCGAGGCGAAGGTTAAGTAGCCGCCGGTGAAGTGATGGTCGGAAAGCCGCGAGGCGGTGGAGAAGTCGTCGTTGCTCCAAATGAGGGAGCCGGCGACCTCGTCGTAATACATGTAGCGCTCATCGGTCGTCCCGGAATAGGTCCACCAGTCGACCAAATCACCGCGGAGGATGCCCATGATGTCGCTCTTAGCCTCCTCATCCCCGATCTGGTCGGCGATGATTAGACCCTGCGCCAGCGGGTAGATGGCTTTGGCGTTCCAATAGGGCCCGGGGGCGTCGATGAAGTTTTGGTTGGCCTCGGTGAAGGCCTCGTCGCTCGGGGTGTTGTGCTCAAGAAGCGAATCGAGGTATTCCCCCATCGTCGCCTCGTCGAAGGAGGCGTCGGAGGGCTTGGTGAAGCTAGGCAGCAAGCCGGCGAAGCTCATGGTGGTTCTGATCTCGCTACCCTCGGTCATCTTCATGGTGCCGCGGATGGTCGAAAGGGTATGCTCCTGCCCTATCGCCGAGTCGGAGTTTTTCCATTGGTGCGGGAGCAATCCGATGATCGGGTTGGCCTCGCCCTCTTTCTCCATGACGTGGACTTTGTAGCCGAGGGTCGTCTTGACCTCATTGGTCGAATGGTCGACCTCATAGGAATAATAGGTGGAGTCGATGAAGGTCCCCTTTGCTTTGGCGTAGAAGGCGGTTTCGCTGACCGAGGCGAGGGTGCCGACGCTCATGTAGTTGCCTTCCAAGGCGCCGGTTATCGTCCCGATGTGGCCCGGATCGGAGAAGTCGGGGGCGAAGGTGAATGAGGACCCCTCGGGGGCGAGGACGATGAAGTTCTGCTCCTCGTAGATTGGCTGGCCAACGCCGGGGTTAGGCCAATTGGGCTGATATCCGATGTGCTTTTTCGGGCAATGGAGGACGAAGCCGGTGGAGACGGAGGAGCTGCGCCAATCGATCTTGTTGCCGGAAAGGTCATAGACCTCGAATGGCTGGGTGACCCCGCCGCGGGCGAGGGCGATGCTAATTTGGTTGGTGTCGAACTCATAGAAGCCAAAAGGCGAACCCTGGACCATGGTCGCCACCATGTTGGCCTTGCCCGTGTTTTGGTCTACCATGGCGAGCTTAACCGAGTTCTCCGAGTAAGAGACGACCTCGGTTTGGGGGGCGCTAGGCAAGGTGGAGGGCTTGATGGTCAAATCGGCGAAGGTCGGGGTGAAGTTGGACATGGTCGGGCCCTCCACACCAGTGACGGTGTCGATGGCCTTCTTGAACGACTCCGCCCCGCCGCGATTTATCTCGGTCATGGTGATGCCGTTGGCGTTGGCTCCAAAAACCAGCGGGTTGGCCGCCGCCCTGGTCTCCCCGCCGTAATTGCCGTAGAAGAAGCCCGAATACCAGGTGTTGGTCGGCACCGGGCCGTCGTTGAAGGCGGAATTGGAAAGGTTGGTGGCCTCCGGGGAGCGGGCTATCGGCTTGACGGAGCTTTGCCCGGTCTGGGGGTCGTTGTAGGCGACCGTCGGATTGGCCCCGCCCTGGAGGTAGGAGGCTTCGCCGAGGACGTTGGTCTTTTCCGCGCCATAGGCCCTATTGCGGGCCTCTTCCGCGGGGATGGGCCCGGATTCGACCAAGACGGTCCGCCTCGCGATGGCGGGCTCGCCGGAGGTCGCTATCTCGTAAACGAGCTCATACGACCCGGGGACGCCGTAATCGACATGGCCTTTGCAGACGATCCTATCGGTCAAATCGGCCTCGTTGGTGTCATGGGCCGTCACGCCTTCGAAGACGTCGAAATACTGCCCCGCCTTAATCGTGGCGTTGCCTACCCCATCGAAGGTCACATCCCCCACGACCACCGGCTCATCGGGCTCCTCGCTTGAGGAGGAGGTGGAGTCGGAGGAAGAGGAGGAGGAATCAGTCGAATCTTCCGAGGAGGAGTCGCTTGAGGAATCGCTCGATTCGGTGGAATCGCCGCTTTCGACTTCGCTTTCCGATGAGGAGGAAGAGGAGGTTTGGCTATCCGAATCGGTTTCCGAGGACTCGATCGGGGAGCTTTCCGAGGACTCCGTGTCGCCTGAGGGGGTGGATTGGCTTGGCAAAGACGATTCGCTTTCTTCCGAATCGGGGACTTGGGAGGTCTTTTCACCGCAGCCCGCGAGGGCCAGCCCGGTCAAAGCCAAGGCTAAGACAAGGGATTTATTTTTCATCGCTTTCCTTTCCGGTTCAACTTGTGAAACCGCTTTCATAAGTATTGTATTGAGGGTCAAAGGAAAGGTCAAAACTATTAAGAAAGCGGTTTCTCAAATCGATTCGCCAAAAAAGCGAAACCCCGATGCCATCGCTAGGAAAGAAAAGGGAAACAAAGCGAAACCGGAAAAGGGCGTTTGCCTAAAAACCGGATTTTGCCCAAAAAATGGGGGTCGATCAGTACTCAAGCGGGTTGACGTCGCAGCTTATCCTCACCCCGCCTTTGCCGGAAAGCGAGCCAAGCAAATCGCGGATATAGCTCTTCACCGGCTCATTTTGCCGGAACTTGATGAGCAATTCGCGGCGGTAGACGCCGTTAAGCGATTCGTAATAGGGGATGAGGGGCCCGAGGGCGTCGACCCCCTCATAGCGGCGCGAGCACAAATCGGCTTTGACCCCGGCGGCGGCCGCGTTGGCCTTCTCTGGGCTGGAGGCGGAGAAGATGAGGTTGGCCAAAAAGCTATAAGGGGGGTAGCCGGATAGGCGGCGGGATTGCATCTCGACCCTAAAGAAGGCGTCGTAATCCTGCTTGGCCCCGAGGGTGATGGCCGGGTTGGTCGGGTTGAAGGTCTGGATGACGGCCTCCCCCTCGCGCTCGCCCCGGCCGGCCCGCCCCACCGCCTGGGCGATGAGGTCGAAGGTCGACTCTCCGCTTCGGTATGTCGGTATCGAAAGCCCGACGTCGGCTAAAAGGACGCCGACCAAAGTCACCAAGGGGAAATCGTGCCCTTTGGCGATCATCTGCGTCCCGACGAGGATGTCGAAATCCCCCTGCTTGAAGGAGGCGGTTATCCTTTCCCCGTTTTCCTTTATTTTCGAGACGTCGGAGTCGAGCCTGGCGACTTTGGCCTCGGGGAAAAGCTCCTCGAGGGTCTTGCACACCCTCTCCGTCCCATACCCGGCCCTCGCGATCCTGTCCCCATGGCATTCGGGGCAGGTGCCGTCGAAGTCGTCGACGTAGCCGCAATGGTGGCATTTAAGCAGCATGTCGGCCTTATGGAGGGTGAGGTGGGCGCCGCAACTAGGGCAAACGAAGACGTGCCCGCAGGAGGTGCAGGTCGAATAGGAGGCATAGCCCCGCCGATTGAGCAGCAATACCGTCTGCTCCTTTTTCGCTAGGCGGTCTTTGATCTTCGTAAGCAATAGTTTGGAGAACATCGGGGCTTGGCTATAGACTGCACCGCGCCTTCCCAAATCAACGATTTCCGTCTTCGGAAGCGGCTTTTTGTTGACCCGCTCGTCAAGCCGGCAGAAGCCATAGACTCCTTTTTCCGCCCTCGCCCGGGTCTCAAGGCTTGGGGTGGCCGAGCCCAAAACGACTTTGCAATGGTGGCTTTTTCCGCGGAAGATGGCGGCTTCCCGGGCGTGGTAGAAGGGGGAGACATCTTGCTTATAGGATTCGACGTGCTCCTCGTCGAGGATGATGAGTCCGATGTCGCTTAGGGGGGCGAAGACGGCGCTTCTGGCCCCGACGACGACTTTGGCCTCGCCCCTGGCGATGCGGCGGTATTCGTCGTATTTCTCCCCGGGGGTGAGGGAGCTATGGAGGATGGCGACCTGCTCGCCGAAGCGCGAACGGAAATAGGCGACCATGGCCGGGGTGAGGGAGATCTCGGGGACGAGCATGAGGATGTTTTTCCCTTTGCTTAGGTAATAGGAGGATAGATGAAGGTAGACCTCGGTTTTCCCTGAGCCCGTCACCCCCTGGAGGAGATAAACCTCCTTGTCCCCCTCGATTATCGCCTCATAGACGCTTTGCTGGGCCGAGGTCAAAGGGAGGGGGGCGCTTGGCTTAATTGAGCCGAGGTCAAGGCGGTTGACCTCGACCAGCCGCTGCCGCAGATAGCCTTTCTCGATAAGCGATTTGACGACGCTTGGGCTCCCCGCCTCCTTCTTCTTGGCGGTCTTCGCCTCCTTAAGGAGCCTTACGGCCTCCTTTTGCTTCGGGGTAAGCCCCTCCTCGTCGAAGCGGATGAGGTCGACGTAGCGCTCATAGGCGATCTTCGGCCCCTTAAGCGAGGAGCGGCGCGGCTTTAGCGAGCTCGGGAGCATGGCCTGGAGCATTTGGATGCGGGGACATAGGTAATAGGAGGAAAGCGACTCGCTTAGGGCATAGAGGTCTTCGCTAAGCAGCCTTTCCCGGTCGATAACCTCCTCGACGTAGGAAATGGGATAGCCCCGGGCCTTGGAGAGTTCCTCTTGGCTTAGCGAGGTCTCGGACACCTTGGTCACGAAGCCCATCAGCGGCTTTGGGTTGGAGCCGAATTTGACCAGCACGCGGAAGCCGACCCCGACCTCGATTCCGTCTTTGACGAGATAGTCAAAGGGGCGGTCAAGGGCGGAGGAAGGCAATTCGATGAGGACCTCGACTAGTTTCATGGCCAAATTGTAAAACAAAAGCCCCCGTCTTTTTTAGAGGGGGCGCGCATTCCTATTGGGCTTTTTTGATGATCTGCTCGATCTCGTCGGCGGCCCGGGTGACGGAATCGTTTAAGACGACGTATCTATAAAAATGGGACATGGTGAGCTCGCTTCTGGCTTTCGCAAGCCTTTCGGCGATCGCCTCCTCGCTTTCGGTCTTCCTTCCCCTTATCCGCTCCTCGAGTTCCTGAATCGAAGGGGGCATTAGGAATATCGAGACCGCGTCGGGGCATTGCTTAAGGACCTTCAAGGTGCCGGAAACCTCGATTTCGAGCAAGACGTTTTTACCCTCCTCGAGCATCTTGGCGACCTTGTCCTTCGGGGTGCCGTAATAGTTGCCGACGAACTCGGCATACTCGAGCAGGTTGCCTTTGGCGATGTTGTCCTTGAATTGCTCGCGGGTGACGAAATAGTATTCGCGGCCGCTAACCTCGCCTTGGCGCATCGGGCGGGTGGTCATCGATATGGAATAGAAAAGGTTGAGGCCCGGCCGCTTCATCAATTCGGCGCGCACCGTCCCCTTGCCGACGCCAGATGGGCCGGAGAGGATTATGAGCAAGCCTTTTCTTTCCATTGTTTCCTTGGGTTATATGAAACAAATATTATTACCTATGGACAAAGATAATCAAGGGTTAGAGCCTTAAACCGGCCTTTGCCGGTAAATAAAAGGGGCGGTTACGATATCATGACTCAAGAAGGCGATCACCCGATTGGCGCAGCATCCGCCCCTTTATCCATATCAAGCATCTTAAGCCGATGATCGCTTTCACTCCCCGAAATATCTTGCCCTTAACCGTCTGGCCTGCTCAGCCGAAATCAAACCTTCGATTTCGGCGACGTTGATTGAGCTGTTCAATTGGTCGCTATAGCAATCGACCAAAGTGCTGCCATCGCGAACTGATTTTCTATAGTCGCAAATCGCATCATATAAGAATTGTGGAAGCGATCCTTTTGGCTCTTCATGTTCAAGCGCGAGCAATTCCTCTATCGAAATTTCCAAGGCTTTGGATATCGCCAAAAGGGTTCTGCCGGAGCATTCAAGCAAATCCGTCTTCGAATAGGCGATATCCGCCAAAGTGGTCTTTGGGATTTTCCCTTTGCGGGAAAACGCGTAAATCGTAAGACCCCTTTCTGAAAGCAAATCCAGGAAAGTCATGGCATGATTATATCGGCACACCGACATAATATCGACCTCAACTTGAGAAACCCTTTCTTTCTTATCCGCGCAAACTTCGGCTTTTTTAAAGGAAAAAGAAAAGGCAACTTAGGCCTTGTTGCCTTCCTTATGGCTGCCTTTAGGGGCGCAGAACCCCTTTATCCACGTCCGAAAGGCAAGACTTTTCCAAGGCACGGATAGACGGAATCCTCTGTCTTGATTATTTGGTCGACTTGTTCGCATGAAAGTTCTCCCAAGCGGAAATTCTTTATCGAGGCAATATGCCCAAGGCAATTGCCGTTGGCCTCGCTATACTCAAAGGCGAGGTCGGATCCTTCGAAGACGCAGTCGACGAGACGGAGGTTCTGGCAATAGCAAAACGGCTGCGTCCCCTTTATGCGGCAATTGATGAAGGTCAGGTCCTTCGAATACCAGGCCAGGTATTCGCCGTTGACCTCGCAATCCTCGATGACCGCGCCCTCGCAATGCCAGAAGGCGTCCTTGGTGTCGAGGATGCAATGGCTTAAATGCAAGCCGCGGGTGTATTGGAAGGAGTATTTGCCATTGAAGCGGAGGTTATCGGCTTTGATGCCGTCTGATTCGAAGAAGGCGTATTCGGATTCGATGCGGGAGTCCTTAATCGAAATCGAATGCGACCTCCAGCCGAATTCGGGGGAAAGGACCTCAACCCCCTCGAGATTGACGTTTTGGCATTCCCTTATCGCCTTGATTCCAAACATCTTGCTCTGTTTCACGTCGATGGAGGAGGAATACCAAAGGGCGGCCCGGCAATTGGGGGTCAATTCGCTACTGGATACGCTGATGCCCTTAACGTGCCAAAAGGGGTAGCGGAGGTCCATGTAGCAGTTTTCGAGCTCGACGGAGGACGACTCCTTCAAAGCCGACTCCCCGTCTTCTATCCCCTCGAAACGGCAACCGATGAGCTTTACCCCCTTGGCGGCATAAAGGGCCCGTTCCTGCCCAAAGCTAGCGTTTTCGATGATTTTCTTTTCCATATTCTAGCGACCTCAGTATCGGCGAATCGGATTGTAAACTTAAAGCGAACTCCAAGGTCAATAGGTTTGCTCAACCTCTTCGCATAGGCGCAGGAATATCCGCCCACAGCAAACCGCGTCCTCGTAGGCCCGATGGGCCTTTTCGTTGACTATCCCATAATATGAGGCGACTTCGGATTGCTTATACCCCGGAAGGCAAAGGAAGCGCCTGGAGATTTGGCAGGTGTCGAAAGCCTCAATCGAATAGGAACAGCCGAGGTGGCGGCGCCAAAGCGCCTCCAAAAACCCGAGGTCGAACTTGACGTTATGCCCGACTATCGGCACTTGCCCCGATTTCGCCTCGGACAAAAACGCGTCGAGCAGCTCGGCGGCCTCCTCCTGGCTTGGGGAGTTGCGGACCATCTGCATCGTAATGCCGTTTACGGCCATGGCGGCGGGATTTATGTCCATTGAGGGGTTGACGAGGGTGGAAAGGACTTTCGATGGCTCCCCATCTTCGAACAAAACCGCCCCGATCTCGATGATGCGGTCACGCGAAGAACTAAAGCCCGTCGTCTCGAAGTCGAGGGCGATGAAGCGCTTTTTGGCGATGCGGGCGTTCTCGGGGGTCAATTGGTTGTAGTTGAAGCTATGCATATGGCGAATATTACTAGAGGGAGGAAGGGAAGTAAAACCCAAAGCCGGGGCTATGCTATAATCTTGCCCCGATGATCAAGGCCAGCCGCTACAAAGAATACGCCAAAGCCCTGCAAGAGGCCCTAAAGGGAAAAAGGATGCGGGGGATAAGGGAAATCGCCCCCTTTTGCTTTTATTTTATGCTCCCTGGCAAAAGCGGCCTCGTGGTCAAGGCCAAAGGGGAGATGGGAGCTTACATCAGCCCCACTTCCTTCCCCTCCGTCGGGTCCTCCCAATTCGCCTTCAGTTTGCGCAAACGCCTTTCCGAGGCCGAGGTTAGCTCAATAAGCCAAGTAGGCGGCGACCGGATCCTTTGCCTTAGCCTTTCCGGGCTAAACGAGGTTTACCACCGCGTCTGCTACCGCCTCTACCTCGAATTCATCCCCGGAAGAGGCAACATCGTCTTAACCGATGAGGGAGACAAAATACTAAGCGCCCTCCATTACGAGGAAAGGCGCCTCCTCCTCCCCGGGGCCGCCTACCTCCCCCCGGAAAAGGGGTTTGAGGAGGAAGATGACCCCACCCCATTCGATTTGGCGGAGTATTCAGCCTCTCAGATAGCCAAGGAGGAAGAGATGCTTAACTCCTCCTCCAAGGGGCTAAGGAAGTCGCTTCTTTCGAAGGCGAAAAAGAAGGAGAAGTCGCTTGAAAGGAAAATCGAGGCCCTCGAGCGCGACATAACCCAAGCCAAGGCCCACCTTAACGACGGGGAAATAGGCGATTACATCCTCACCAACCTTGAGACCCTCTCCGATGCCCCTTCCTTCCTTTTTGAGGGCAGGGAGATAACGATAGACAAAAGCAAAAGCCTGCCCCATTTCGCCCAATCCTTTTACAAATCGGCCAAAAAGGCCAAGGGGGCAATCGAGAACTCCCATCGCTTCCTTGAGCAGGCAAAGCAGGAACTTTCAGATGCCAGGAAACTATGCGAACTCGCGCAAAACGCCCCCGAAGAGGCGTTAAAGGAGCTTGAATCCTCCTACGAGCTCTCTCCGAGCAAAGGGGAAAAGAGGAAGCAACGGTTTGAAAGTTCACTCTACCCTTATCGCGTCGACGACGGGGGGACGGCTTACCTATTTGGGAGAAACGCCGCCTCCAACGATTTCCTAAGCTTCGTCTACGACACCGACAAAGACCACGTCTGGATGCATGCCAAGCTCACCCACGGGGCCCACCTCATCATAAAGAAGGCCAGCCCAAGCAAGGAGGAGCTTAGCCTTGGCTGCGAGCTCACCCTATTGGCATCGGGACTGCAGTCGGGGGAGGTCATGTATTGCCCCCACCGGGAGATAAGGAAGGGGAAGGAAAAGGGCCAAGTGAGGGTCAACTCCTACGAATCGGCCTATTTCCCGAAAATCGGGGAAAAGGCGAAAAGGCTATTCCAAACGAAGAAAAAGCTATGAGCCCACTAGAGCAGGCAAAGGAAATCGCCGCCTCGCTTGGGGAAAAGGGGGATAGGCTGGAAGAGGCGAAAAACGGCAAAAGCAACCATTCCTTTTTCACCCCCACCTTGTTCATCCGGATAAAGCGCCCCCACCGCGTCGACATCGCCCTCGACCCCCCGGAAAGGGAAAAGCGGGTGCTTTCATCAATCGACGAAAACATCGCCCCAAGGCTAATCATGTTCAACGACAACGGTGACAAAGCCGAGGAAAGGATAATCGGGGAATCGCCCAAGCGCTTCGACGAGGAAACGCTTAGGAAAATCGAAAAACCGATATCGTCTTTGCATTCGCGCCGCTTCGAGAAGTCATTCGTCCCTAGCCTCAGGCTTTCCCATTATAGATCGCGCTGCTCGGGGATAAGGGAATTTGAGACATCGGCAGCCAAGCGCTTCCTCGTTGAAGCCCTAGCCGAGATCGAAAGCTTCCCTTATTGCCTTTCCCATAACGACCTTTGGGCGGGCAACATCATAATCGGGAGTCAAGGGGCGAGGCTATTGGACTTCGAATTCGCCGGCGGCGCCCCAAGCGTCTTCGATTGGCTTAGCCTAATCGAGGAAAACGACGTAAGCGAGGATATAGCCAAGCGCTTCCTCTCCTCCTTTGGGGACGGGGAAAGGCTATATCGGCTAAGCTTTGCCCTCGACGCCATCTGGGGGTATTGGGCCAAAGCCCGGTATGAGGATGAGGGCGATGGGGAGATGCTTTCGATCGAGCAAGCCAAAATCGAGCGCTTCAAAAGGCTTTTTCAATAATCGTGGTCGGGGAAGAGCGAAACGTATTTCCTTAAGCCTTCCTTTATGGCCTCTTTGGCGGCCTCGGGGTCGCCATAGCCCTTGACCTCGGTTTGCTTATCGTGCTCAAGTTCCTTGTAAACCGTGAAGAAATGGCTGATTTCCTCCTCGACGTGGTCGGGGAGCTCATCGACCGAATGGAAGCCGCCGTAGAAGGGATCGTTTACCGGGACGGCGATGATCTTCGTGTCCTTTTTCCCCGAATCGAGCATCGTAAGCAAACCAATGGGGTGGCAGCGCACCATGGCCAAAGGGACGATCGGACCGCTGGAGACGATTAAGACGTCGAGTGGGTCGCCGTCATCGGCCCAGGTCTTCGGGATGAAACCGTAGTTATGGGGGTAATGGGTTGAGGTGTAGAGGAAGCGGTCGAGGATAAGGGCCCCCGATTCGTGGTCGATCTCGTATTTGGCGCTGCTGAGAGCGCTTATCTCGACGACGGCGTAAAACTCCTCCGGCGTCTGGAATTCCTTTTTCACGGCGTGGATCAGGTTCATGGTCGCTTCCCCCTTTTCTTTTTCCCTAGGCGATTATAGCAAATAAGCGGGCGATTTTGGTGATTGATGGGGTCGACGCGGCCTATATAATAGCCAGGTATGAAAAGGTTTTCCCCCTTATTGACGTTATCCATCCTCCCGCTTTGCCTCTCCTGCCAAAGCGCCTCCTTCTCCTTTAAGGAAGAAGGCCTGCCCTACTTCGACTTCGATTACGACCTTTTAGACGTAACCGAGGGCAATTACGAATACAACCTGCGCGATTTCGATATCGACGAGATAAACAAAAGGCGGGAGGCCGGGCTTTCCTCCTTCGTCCTCATCCACACCGCCTCCTGCTCGCATTGTCTCACCCTTGAGCCCTCTTTCAGCGCGGTCGTAAACGCCAACCGGCTTCTCGTCTATTCCATCGATGACCTAGAGGGGTCAAGCGCCCTTTATTCGGATTTGGATGACCTTCGCGGCATAAACGGGGAATACGCAAAGGAATTCGCCGAGATCTACACCCCGTTGCTTTTCGCCATCACCCCAGATGAATCGCCTTTATCGATCGACATAGTCGGGGAGTATCGAAGTGAATCCGGGCTTTCTAAAACGTTGGCAAATGCCGGCAATTTCGCCCAGATTTACAATATCTCAAGCTACGAGGCCTACGAAAAAGCGGCGCAGAAGCCGACTTATTTTTACGAAAACGATGAAGAACTCGCCTATTTCTACTCCTCCACCTTGCCCTACGCCAAAAAGGGCACGGGGTGCAACTTGGTCGACATCTCGAGTTGGTCAGAAAGCCAAAAGGAAGAGAAAAACGCCCAGGGCGGGCGTTATCTAGTCGATGGAACATCATCGAGCGAAAGCCAATTCGTCTTGGCCGTCAGCTCCGCTTCCTGACGAAGGCGTCGAATTGCCTCCCCTCCTCGAAGGAATCGAACTTGGCGTAATAGAAGCTATCCCCCATCGTCACCGCCATATGGGCCGGGTAACGGCCATGGAGGCAGATGTGGTCATGGTAAACAGAGAGGATCTCCTCCTCGGAGTGGAGATAGCTCACCTCGTCGCGCCTAGCCGAGGCGAAGGCGTAGTACTTGGGCTTATTCATGTCCTGGCGGTTCTCGTCGAAGCAGATGACGTCGGCGTAGATGTCGTAAACCGAGCAGCTTGAGCCGTAGTCCATGAGGTCGGGGGTATAGCCTCCGGCCGGGCGCATGTTGCACTCAAGGGCGACAAACTCGCCTTTTTTGGCAAGCCCGGGCTTATCCTTGGTAAGAACGAAGAACTCGATGTGGAAGAAGCGCTTCTTGATGCCGAAGCTTTTGACGACGTTGCGCCCCACTTTCCGGAACGCTTCCTTATCCAAATCGAAGAAGGGAAGCTCGAAGGGGGTGTTGTAATAATAGTAGTCTTCCTTTTCGTTGACGATGTCGGCGATGGGGGTCATGAAATGGTCGGCGGTGTCGAAGACGACGTTGGAACGCGAATCACAGATGCCGTCGTAGCTCACGATGAAGCCCTCGACGTATTCCTCCATGATGTAGGTCTCGGGGAGGCGCTTCTTGAAGAACTCGTCGAATTCCTCGTCGTTATGGAGGGCGTAGGAATCGACGGCCCCGACGCCGACGTTAGGCTTGACGAAAAGGGGATAGCCGACTTCCCCAAGGAACTTTTTGGCCTTCTCCTTGTCCTTGGCCCCATCGACTAGGATGTAGCGCATCGTCTTGGCCCCGCCTTTTTGGAAGTACTCCTTCATGGCGCTTTTGGCCTTGATCTTCTCCATCTCGGCGGGGTGGAAGCCGGTGTTGACGCCGAATTTCTCGCGTAATATCGCGTCGGTGTAAAGCCACCACTCGTTGTCGGATTCGATGTAGTCGATATCGCCGTATTTGTCTTTATAATACGCAACCGCCCTCTCCAGCTCAGCGATGTCGGAGAGGTTGGCGTAATAATATTCGGTAAGGGAATCCTTTAACCTCCCCTCAAGGTCCCAATAGGGGGAGTCGCCGATGCCGAGGACGTTGACCCCGTGCTTTTTCAAGCTCTCGGCCCAAAGGTAGTAATTCCTAGGGAAATTTGGGGAAATGAATATGAAGTTCATGTTTGGCGGCCTCCTTCTTCGGCCAAGAAGGAATTATAGCCTCGCGCGCGAAAAGAACAACCGCCAAAAGGTTTTTGTTGACGCCCCTTTATTCGGCGATGGATGAAAGCAATTCGCGGATAGGGAGATGCTGGGGGCATTTTTCCTCGCAGGCCCCGCAACGCAGGCAGGAGGCGGCTTGCCCCTTATCGGAGGCCTCAAGAGTCCCTAAGGAGGCGCGGCGCTTATTCTCTTTGGCGAAAAGATCGGGAATGGGCATTGAGACTGGGCAAACGGGCTCGCAATATGAGCAATGGGTGCATTCGATGAGCTTCTCGGCCCTTAAATAGGCCTTTATCTCCTCTAGCTTTTCCTTTTCCGCCTCGCTTAGCGGGAGCGCTTGCCCCATCGTCTTAACGTTATCCTCCATCTGTTCGAGGCTGCTCATGCCCGAGAGGATCATCTTCACGTTGTCTAGTGAGGCGCAGAAGCGGAGGGCGTAGGAGGCCGGGGAGCCGACTAGCCCCTTGGAGGCGGCTTTGGGCAATATGGCGAGGCGGCCGCCTTTAACCGGCTCCATGACGATGACTTCCTTGCCGTGTTTGCTGGCGACTTCGTAGCAAGGCCCGCTTTGGACGCCCTTATCGTCCCAATCGAGGTAATTGAGCTGGAGCTGGACGACCTCGACCTCCGGGTGGTCGGTGAGTATCTTGTCGAGGAAGGCGGCGGAATCGTGGAAGGAGATGCCAAGGTGGCGGATCTTGCCCTCCTTTTTTAACTCCAAGGCCGTCTCGTAGGCGCGGCAGCGTTGATACTGCTCGTAGTTATTGGAGCCCTGGGCATGCATCAGAAGGTAATCGAAATACTCGACCCCGCAGGCTTTTAGCTGTTCCTCGATGACCGGCTTAATGTCTTCTTGTTTGGAGAAGAAGTTGGAGGTCAGCTTATCGGTTAGGATATAGGAATCGCGCGGGTAACGGGAAGTGAGGGCTTCCCTCACGGCTATCTCGCTTTTCCCGTCGATGTAGCCATGGGCCGTATCGAAGTAGTTGAAGCCGCTTTCTAGGAAAAGATCGACCATCTTCTTCGTTTGCTCGATGTCGACCTCATTCCCATTCATCGGCAGCCTCATCATGCCGAACCCGAATTTCCCTTTGACTTTGTCCATTTGCTTTTCTCCTTGCTTGCTAAGCCATTTTGCACGGGTTTGTCCCATATTGAAAGGGAAACAAAGCTAAAGGCGGCTCTAAGAAAAGGATTGAGACGGCTTATTTGCTTTCCAAGTCCTTGCGCGGACGTTTTATCAACGAACGTATCGGATAAAAAGCCCAGACCTCAAAACACCCCGCCAATCAAGGCATCAACAAAAGTTGGCTTCTTAGGGGCATCGTATGCAAGGGGATTAGGCAATTCATCCTAAAAGTCACTATATGCCTTGTGTCGCCGGTATTTCAAACTTTTTCCGTTGACTGAAAGCCCGTTTGTCAACCAATGGAAAAAGAAAACGCCTGATTTCTCAGGCGAATTGGAAGATTTCTTGCAATTATATTTTATTTTCCGCCAGAGGCGATCTTTGCCGCCTTAAGACGGGAAAGGGCCCGGGAAAGGGAAGCGCTTGCCCGTTCCCAGTCGAGGTCCGGGTCTTTCTCGGAAAGGCGTTTGTCGGCTCTCTCTTTGCTGCTAGATGCCCGCCCGACGTCGATTTTGTTCCCTTCTTCGGCGTAGGAGCAAAGTATCCTGGCCCGTCCCTTCTTCACCTCGAGGATGCCCGAATGGACGGCATAGGCCTTAACCCCTAGGGTCTCGGATATCTTAACTATCGCGTCAGGGGCCAATAGCTCATAGCAATTGGCATAGCCCCCCGACACTTCCAAAGGGCCAAGCGAGGTCTCGACTTGGAAGCGTTCCGCCTCCCCGTCGTAGTCGAGCCCGTTTTGGCTAAGCAGGGTCAGCCTAATCACTTAAGGCCCTCCGCGTGCTTCTTGACGTCTTCGATCGTCCCGCAGTAAAGGAAGGCGGATTCGGGATAGGAATCGTAGGCCCCCGATAAAAGCTCCTTGAAGCTTCTGATCGTCTCCTTCAAGGGGACGTAGATGCCTTTATAGCCCGAATAGGCCTCAGCCACGTGGAATGGCTGGGAAAGGAAGTTGCGGACCCGCCTCGCCCTATTGACGATGGCCTTGTCCTCGTCGGAAAGCTCATCGATGCCTAGGATCGCGATGATGTCCTGGAGCTCTTTGTATCGCTGCAATAGCTTTTGCACCTCGCGGGCCACCTGGTAATGCTCCTCCCCGATGACGTTCGGGTCGAGGGCGCTTGAGCTGCTCTCAAGAGGATCGACGGCCGGGAAGATGCCTAAAGAGGCCGTGTTGCGGTCCAATAACGTCTTGGCGTCTAGATGGGAGAAGGTCGTCGCCGGGGCCGGGTCGGTCAAATCGTCGGCCGGGACGTAGACGGCCTGGACCGAGGTGATCGAGCCGTTTTTGGTCGAGGTGATCCTTTCCTGAAGCTGGCCCATCTCGGTGGCGAGGGTCGGTTGATAGCCGACGGCCGAGGGCATCCGGCCTAGAAGGGCGCTGACCTCGCTGCCGGCTTGGGTGAAGCGGAAGATGTTATCGATGAATAGGAGGACGTCTTTGTGGTCGACGTCGCGGAAATGCTCGGCCATCGTAAGGGCGGAGAGGGCGACCCGCATACGGGCTCCCGGGGGTTCGTTCATCTGCCCGAAGACGAGGGCGGTGTTCTTAAGTACCCCGGACTCCTTCATCTCGAAGTAAAGGTCGTTGCCTTCGCGGCTGCGTTCCCCGACACCGGCGAAGACCGAGGTGCCGGAATGCTCCTTGGCTATATTGAAGATAAGCTCCTGGATGAGGACGGTCTTGCCGACCCCGGCCCCGCCGAAAAGGCCGATCTTCCCGCCTTTGACGTAGGGGCAAAGCAAATCGATGACCTTGATGCCGGTTTCGAGTATCTCTTTCTGCACGACTTGCTCCTCGAAGCTCGGGGGCAGACGGTGGATCGGCTCCTTCTTGGAATCCTTGAGGCCTTCCTCGTCAAGGCCGTCGATGGTCTCGCCGAGGACGTTGAACATGCGCCCAAGCGTCTTCTCGCCCACCGGGACCTCTATCGGGTGGCCGAGGTTAACGACCTCTTGGCCCCTTACAAGCCCATCGGTTGGGCCCATCGCGACCGAGCGGACGACGTCGTCGCCCACGTGTTGCATGACCTCTAAGATCAAACGCTTCCCGTTGTTCTCGGTTTCAAGGGCCGACAAAATCTCGGGCAGGTGGCGGTCTTCGAACTTGACGTCGACGACCGGCCCGATGGCCGAGACGATGCGCCCGATGCGCGAGCTGTCTTTCTTCTTTTCCATGGCTAACGTCCTCCTTTAGGCCCCTTTTGAGCCCGATACGACTTCGACTATTTCCTGGGTGATGGCCCCTTGGCGGGCCTTGTTGTATTCGACTTGGAGCTTCCTAAGCAACTCATCGGCGTTGTCTTTGGCTTCGTCCATCGCGTTCCGCCGGCTGTTTTGCTCCGATAGGGATGAATCTTCTTTCAGGTAGTTTAGGCAGCTGAGCAAGCTAAGCAAGGCGGCCCGTTTCTCTAGTTCCCCCGATGCGTCGGCCCTTAATGGGACGACCTCACACGGCGGCTTTTTGTATTCCAAGGGCAATAGCCTCGCATAACCCGGCTTGAACTTAAGCGAGTTGACGTAATGGGTGGCGACCACCCCGATCTCGGCGTATTCGCCGTTAAGGAAGGATTCGAGCAGCTTGGATGCCGTCTTCTGCAGGGCTCGCGGGCTATTTAGGTCAAGGGAAACGATCTCATGGCCCAACTTGCCAAGGCGGTTTTCCATCTTCTTCCCGATCGGGCAGATGACGTCGCCTTCCTTAAGCAAGGAGATCGCCTCCTTGTAGGCTTCCGAGTTATAGGCCCCGCACAATCCGAGGTCGCTGCCGAAGCAGATGAGGAGGCGTTTGCCCTCCTTCTTTTGGAAATACGGGGATTCGGGCGGCAGAAAATGGCAAAGGGAAGACAAAATGGAAGACGAGCAATCGTAGGCATAGCCCGCCTGCTCGACTTTCCTTTTGGCCCCAAGCAACTTGACGGAGGCGATCATCCCCATGGCCTTGGTTATCTTCTTGGTCGAGGAGATGGAAACGATCCGCCGCTTGGTCTTCTCTAATCCGGCCGCCATCTAGCTCACTCCTTCGCGCTTTGCAGATACGCGGAAAGCTCCTCCTTGATGGCCTCGGCGTTTTCGTTCGTCAGGTCAAAGGTGGAATCGATCGATTCGACGATTTCCGGGCGCAGGCTCCTAAGCCTTGCGTAGAAATCATCAAGAAGCGGGTTCACCTTGGGTAAATCCAAATCGTCGAGCAAACCGGTTTTCACGCAGCTGAGGGCGATGACCTGTTTCGATAGCCCAAAGGGCGAATACTGCGGCTGCTTAAGCGCCTCCATCAAGACGGCGCCGTGGGAAAGAATCTTCTTGGTCGAGGAATCGAGGTCGGAACCGAACTGGGAGAAGGAAAGCATCTCGCGGTAGGAGGCGAGCTCGATTTTAAGCGAGGCTGCGACTTTCTTCATGGCCTTGAATTGGGCCGAGGAGCCGACGCGCGACACCGAGAAGCCGGAATCGATGGCCGGGCGCTGGCCGGCGTTGAAGTAATCGGTTAATAGGAATATCTGGCCGTCGGTGATGGAGATGACGTTGGTCGGGATGTAGGCCGAGATGTCGCCGGCTTGGGTCTCGACGATCGGAAGGGCGGTTATCGATCCAGAGCCGTTTTCCTCGTTTAGCCGGCAGGCCCTTTCGAGCAACCGCGAATGCAAATAGAAGATGTCGCCGGGATAGGCTTCGCGTCCCGGGGAGCGCTTAAGCAAAAGCGACAAGGCGCGGTAAGCGACCGCGTGCTTGGAAAGGTCATCGAAGACGATGAGCACGTCCTCGCCCTTCTCCATCCATTCCTCGGCCATGGCCATGGCGGCGAAGGGGGCGATGTAAAGAAGGGGCGCGGGCTCGCTTGAGGAGGCGCTGACGACCGTGCAATAGGAAAGGCAATCGGATTCGCGGAGCTTCTCGACTAAGGAGGCGACGCTTGAGTTTTTCTGCCCGATGGCGCAGTAAACGCATTTAATCTTTTTGCCGATGGCGTTTTTCTGGTTGATGATGGCATCTAACGCGATCGCGGTCTTCCCGGTTTGCCGGTCGCCGATGATGAGCTCGCGCTGCCCGCGGCCGATGGGGATCATGGCGTCGATCGCCTTTATGCCGGTCATAAGCGGGGTATCGACCGATTTCCGCTTCATGACGCCGGGGGCGATCCTCTCAATCGGCCGGCTGGCCTTGGCTTTGATCGGACCTTTGCCGTCTATTGGGGCGCCTAAAGCATTGACGACCCTTCCCAAAAGCTCGTCGCCGACCGGGACTTCGACGACTTTTCCGGTCCGCTTGATTTCGTCGCCTTCCTTGATGTCCTCGTCGTTGCCTAGCAAAACGGCCCCGACGTCCTCGCTATTGAGGTTCATGGCCATGCCGTAGACCCCATGCGGGAAAAGGAGCAATTCGCCAAGCATCGCCTCATCCAATCCGTAGATGGAGGCGATGCCGTCGCCGACGGTCACGACCGTCCCGACCGAATCGGTTTTGATTTCCTTGGAGTAGTTCTCTATTTGGGCCTTGAGCAAGGCCGCGAGGCCCGCGGTGTCGATTTTCATGCTTATTGCCTCCTTAGGAGTTTTCCATGGCCCGGCGCAGATCTTTTAGCTGGCCGGCCAACGTGTAGTCGTAGCTTTTCCCGCCGACCGCCACCTTTATCCCGCCTAAAAGCGAGGAATCGATGACGTTGTGGAGCTTTATTGTTTGGTTTAGCTTCTTGGACAAAGCCGACTCGATTTTCCGCAAATCGGCTTTATCGAGGAAGGAAACGGAATAGACGTAGCCACGCAAAACGCCGCTTTGTTCGTCGCTTAGCTCGCAAAACCGGCGCAAGGCCTCGGGCAACAGGGCCAACTCCGTTTTATCGCCGAGTATCAAAACGAAGGCCTTCAGCTTTGGCGAAGATAGCGATTCGGTTATCTTTGCCGAAAGCTCCTTTTGCCCCTTTTTGGCGATGGGCGAGGAAAGCAGATGGCTCCAATTCCTTTCGTCTTCGAATAGAAGGGAAAGCGATTCGGCCTCCTTGGCGCATTCGGATAGCTCCGCGCCGCTCAATGAGGCGAATAGCCCTAAGGCATAGGCTTCGGCGAGCCCGTTCATGCCTTATCCTCCAGCTTGTCGAGGAAGTCGCTTAGCATCTTCCTTTCGTCCTTTGAGTCGACGTTGCGGGAAAGCAATTGCCCCGAAGCCGCGATGGCCATGTCGATGGCCTCTTTTTTGAGTTCCTCGGCCGCCTTCTTCCTCTCCAGCTCGATGTCCTCGTCGGCCCTGATCCGCTTGGCCTCGATTTCCTTTTGCAAGGCGAGGCGGCTTTCGCTCGCCTCCTTCTCGGCTTGCTTCCTTCCCTCTTCGACGATGCGGAGGGCCTCTTTCCGCCCTTCCTCGATCGTCTGCTCCTTCCTTTCCGCGGCCATTTTGGCCTCGGATAGCTTCTTCTCCGATTCGCGGAGGTTGGTCTCGATGTATTCGCGCCTTTTCGCGAGAAGCTTATGAACCGGCTTATAGGCGATGAAGAAAACGATGACCAAAAGAACCACGAACCCGAGCAGCTGCACGACGAAATCGATGATCCCGTTGGGGAAGATCTTCGAGGTGAAATCGCTCCCGTCGAAGGGCCTATCGTCGGGCCCGGAATCGGAGAGGAAGAGGAGATAATCGAGCCAAGTCATGGCAAAGGCCCCCTTAGAACATGCTCGGCAAGGCGAAGATGATGAGGATCGCGACGATAAGGGCGTAGATGCCGGTGGATTCGTCGAGGGCGACGGCCAAAATCATGGTCGAGCGCAGCTTCCCATACATTTCCGGGTTCCGCGCCATCCCGTCGATGGCGTGGGAGCAGATGAGCGCTTCCCCGATGGCGGAGAAGGTGCCGGTGCAAGCGCAGATGCCGGCCCCGATGGCGACTAAGCCAAGCTGGGACGGATCGGCCGCCAATATCGGCAGCAGGTTTGCTAAGAATCCCATTGTTTTGCCTCCTTAATGCTCTTTTAGGCTTCTATTGGGCTTTCCTTCCCCCGGGTTATTTGCCCCTGGGTCCCCATGATCTCGTCTTCCTCGGGCATCTCGGCCCCGATCCAGACGGCGTTCAATGAGGCGAAAACCAAGGTTTGGACAAACCCGGAGAAAAGGCTGAAGTAAAGGTTGAGGACCCCGATGGCGAAGGGGGCGAGGAAAACCTGGCCCCAGGGCCCTATGAAGGAGAAGATCTGGTAGCTTAGAAGCTTCAAGACCCAGCTGACGATCCCGATGATGACCGAGCCGGAAAGGCAATTGCCGAACATACGAAGGCAAGTGGAGATGATCGGGGTCCACATCGTCACGAGGTTGATGGGGAGCCAGATCTTCAGCGGCTCGATATAGCGGTGGAAATAGCCCCACCTTTGGTAACGGAGGGCGGTGGCCTGAATGAGAATGAACATCACCAGCGATAGCGAAAAGGGGACGACGAGGTAGTCGATGACGCTTGGGAAGCCGAGCAGAGACCAGTTGAAGGAAAGGAAAAGATAAACCCAAAGGCCGCAGAAATACCCGGGCCAGTTGCCGACGTTTCTTCGCCCCATCATCGAGGAGGTCCATTCGTCGACGTAGCCCACGCCCATCTCGGCTAAAAGCAATATGCCCCTAGGGGCGAGTTTGGGGTCGGCCCGCCTGGCCTTAATGCCGACTATTATGGCGAGGATTAAGACGACGGCCATAACGGAAAGGCTCGAGATGATCGGCCCCGAGATGTCGAGGTCGAAGAAGCCTTGGAGCATTTCCTCAATCGGTGAGTTAGGCATTGCCGTCTCCCCCTTTTTCCCTTTCTTCCCTCTTGGCCCGGCGCTTGGTCAATATCGAGCCGACGTAAACCGAGATGGGAAATGGGAAATAGCCACCGATGACGGCCCAGACGTTGAACCAGGGGGATTCAAGCATATACGTGACCAACCCGGCCACCGCCACGACGGCGACCAGGATGATGAAGCGGAAGAGCATCATGAGTATCGAAAGGGCGACCTTCCCGGGCTTGGAGTCGCCCGAAAGGATGGCCGAGGACGAGTAGACGATGCTTAGGTAGGTCAATAAGCCGACGGCCCCGCCGCCAAGGAAGCCCAAGGGGACCCCGGGGTTGCCGAGGAAGAAAAAGCAAACCAAAGCCAAAAAACCGACCCCAACTAGAAGCAGGATCAGCAAGGCGGTGCGGGTCGATTCGGAATAGTCGCGGAGGCGTTTCATCTTTCTTACCCCGGCTTTTAAGCCGAGCGCCACTATTGTAGCCTTCTATTATCTTTTGGCAAGGGGGAGGGTTGATTTTATCAAAGGGTGGGAAAGCAAAAAGCCCTTTTTTGCGCAAAAACCGGGGTAACCAAGAGGCAAAAAGGGCTTTTTTGCGGATAAATCATTTCCCAAGGCGAAGCTTGGCGACCTTATAGACGCCCCCTTCAAACTCGACCTTCACCTCACCCTGGATGAGGGGGCGGAGGTATTCGCGGAAGAGTTCCGACATCCTCGAGACGGAATGCATGAACTCGGGCGGGATCTTCTTCTCGACGTTGGCGATCCCGGAAACAGGCAGCAGGACGTATTCGGCCTTATAGGGGGAGGAGGAAAGTCGCCTAATGGCCACCATCTTCCCCGACTCGCCGTCAAACGCGGCTTTGGCGGCCCGCTTCCCGCATTCGATGGCCTCCTCGCGGTCAACGCCGGAAATAAGGATCGGGTCGGCCCGCTGGGGAAGGGAAAGCTCGATGGAGCGGGTTGGGAGGCCTAATGTCTTCTCCACCCGCCTAGAAAGCGCGTCGGCCGCCCCGCCAAGCTGGATGTGGCCAAAGGCGTCGACCCGAGCCGAGGAGGTGTCGCGGGGGAAGACGATGCCCTCGCTTATGGCGACGACCGCGTGGCCCTTGCTTTCG
The DNA here is from genome assembly GCA_017694295.1 of Candidatus Alloenteromonas pullistercoris. Classification (GTDB taxonomy): domain Bacteria; phylum Bacillota_I; class Bacilli_A; order RFN20; family CAG-826; genus Alloenteromonas; species Alloenteromonas pullistercoris. Next base: position 85,378 of record JADINA010000007.1, read on the forward strand.
TGGACCTTCTTAACCGATTTGAAGAACTCCTCGATGTCGAAGGAATCCTCGGGGAGGTAAATCAGATCGGGCCGATAGGGGGCTTCTAGCATATCGACGGAGGCGGTGAGCCAGCCGGCGTTGCGCCCCATAATCTCGACGACGAACACCTTCCCCTTTTTGTAGCAGCTGGCGTCGACGCAGACGGATTTGACGGTGTTGATGACGTATTTGGCGGCCGAGCCGAAGCCGATGCAATGGTCAGTCCCGCTTAAATCGTTGTCGACGGTTTTGGGGACGCCGATGACCTTGACGTCAAGCCCGCGTGAGGCGAAAAGGCGGGTTAGCTTGTCGCAGGTGTCCATCGAGTCGTTGCCGCCGTTTACCAAGACGAAGCCGATGTCGCGGCCCTCGATGGTTTTGACTATCCTCTCGTAACGGTCGTCGGAAAGGTCGCTTGGGAGCTTATAACGGGTCGAGCCCAAGACAGCCCCGGGGGTTTGTAAGAGCAATTCCATTTCCGCTATGTCCTCAAGGCGAAGATCGGCGAGTTCGTCGTTAAGAAGGCCCTCGACCCCGTGAAGCGAGCCGTAAATATGGGGGACGCCCTCTTCAAGCGATGCCTTATAGGCCCCATAGAGGGAGGAGTTGATGACGGCGGTCGGGCCGCCCGATTGGAGGTAGACGAGGTTTTTCATGGTTATCCCCTTTCTAAATTACGTCGATATGGACCAGCTTAAGCGCGGCAAAAGCCCTTTCCTGGGCCTCGAGGTCGCTTGAAAGGCTATATTCCCTTAGCACGCATATCTTAGCGTTTGGCAGGGCGGCTTTGGCGAGGATGGCGTTAGAAAATACGCAGATGGAGGAATCGATGCCGCAGAAAGCGACCTCCGAATAGCCGTTTTCCCTAAGGGCGAGGGCCAATTCAAGCGAGCCGAAGCCCGGTTTCTCGATGAGCGTGCCCTCCTTGGCAAAGGGCTCTAGCTCCTCGCAAAGGCAGTGCCCCGCACTCCCCTTAATGCAATGGGGGATCGGAAGCCACTTCCCCTCCTGGGTAGAAAGATAATCGCCTTCATGGGTATCGAGGGTGAAGTAAAGGTCGGCCAAGCCGATGTTTTCCTTTATCAAGGAGGCGATTTTTTCGGGTAGGGGCTTAGCCTGCTCAAACCCAAGCCCGCCGGAAACGAAATCGACCTGCATGTCGACGACGACCAAGGCACGGGAACGCTTCTGCATCGGCATTTCCTCCACATTGGGGCGAATATTGCCCCGACTCGCGATAATGTTGCCCCCTCGCTGCCTTTTTTTCAAGAAAGGGTTCTTATGCCCCAAGGAAAGCAAATCTGTTTTCCGATAAACGGAAAAGGCAAAAATGGAAGGGCCGAGGCTGGCAAAAGGTTTGTAATGTAAGGGCTTACATACTAAAATAGCCGGCTAGGGAATTCAGGAGCCGCATCAATGCCGTTTAAAGTGACCATAAATGACGAAACCAGGGAATATGGGCGCAAAACCCGCCTACTCGACATCCTTGGCGACGCCAACCCAGACAAATCCATAATAGCCGCCCGGGTCAATAACCGAGTGAGGGAGTTAACCTACGAAGTCAATTACGACTGCCAAATCGAATGGCTGAGCGTCAAAGACGGGGACGCCGTCAAATCGTATGAAGCGAGCCTTCGCTTCCTCGTGGCCATGGCCTTCCGCCGGGCCTACCCGGAGCTAAAGATCCGCTTCGCCTACAACGTCTCCCGCTGCCTCTCCATCCATCTTCTCACCCCGGGCTACACCGCCAACACGGCGATGCTGCTTAAGGTCACCCATGAGCTTGAGAAGATCATCGATGCCGATTACCCGCTTAAAAGGATGCTCGTCCCCATCGAGGAGGCCAAATCGGTTTACGAGAAGCTCGGCTACGAGGACAAGATGGGCCTATTGCCCTACCGCCCGGAGAAAACCGTCCACCTTTACGAATGCGATGGCTTTTACGACTACATGTACAACCACATGGTGCCCTCCACCGGCTATATCAAGTCGTATAAGCTTCGCCTTTACGCCCCGGGGTTCCTTCTTCAATACCCGCGGGCCGAATGCGGCGGCAAGATCCCCGAGTTCAAAGACGCCCCGACATTTGGGAGGACGCTAAAGGAAAGCCACGACTGGGCCAAAATCGTCAATTCCGACACGGTCGCCGGCATAAATGACCAGATTAAGGCCGCCGGGCCCATCGAGTTCATCAACATCTGCGAGGCCCGCCACAACCGGATGCTTTGCGAGCTTGGGCAGCTCCTCGAGGATTCGATCGACGAGGTTTCCCTCATCTGCATCGCCGGGCCCTCATCCTCGGGGAAGACGACTTTTGCCAACCGCCTGCGCATCGAATTGCTCAGCCGCGGCATCAAGCCCATCCGCATCTCCATCGACGACTATTACCTCGAGAAAAACCAAATCCCGAAGGATGAGCAAGGCAACGTCGACCTCGAGTCGATCGAGGCCCTCGACATCCCTTTGTTCAACCAAAACATGGTCGACCTCATCGCCGGGGAGGAGGTCACGCTTCCCAAATTCGACTTCCAGCTTGGCAAAAGGGTGCCGGGGAGGACCCTTAAGGTCGCCCATGGCCAGCCCATCATCATCGAAGGCATCCACGCCCTCAACGACCGGCTGACCTCCGACATCCCGAAGTCGGCGAAATTCAAAATCTTCATCGCCCCCCAGGCCCAGATGAACCTCGATGACCATAACCCCGTCTCCCTGACCGACCTCAGGTTGCTTCGGCGCATCGTGCGCGACTATAAGTTCCGCAACGCCTCCGCCGAGGAGACGATCGGCATGTGGCCAAGCGTCAGGGCCGGCGAATTCAAATGGATCTACGACACCCAGGAAGGGTCGGATTACGTCTACAACTCGATGCTTAGCTACGAGCTCCCGGTCATGAAGAAATACGCCTTGCCGCTGCTTAAGCAGATCGAGGAGTCCTCGCCTTGCTTCCCCACCGCCCTAAGGCTTATAAGGATGCTCAAGTTCTTCATCGACATGCCCGACGAATGGGTGCCGAGCAACTCGCTGATGCGCGAATTCATCGGCGGCTCGTGCTACGCGGACGTCTAATGTAGGTTCTTAACGGCATATTGGGCCGCGAAGATACGAAAAAGCGGAGCCTCGCTTAGGGGGCCCCGCTTTTTGATTTGGCTTAGTAGGCGAAGCTCGGGATGACGGTCGTCCCGATGTCGCTTAGGGTGAAGCGAAGGTAGGTGGCGCTGCCTTGGACGGTGAAGGCGCAGTCGACGTGGTCGATGGCGGTTTTATCCGCGGTCAAGGTGATCTCGCATTCGATCGTCGTGCTCTCCAAGGCCCCGGATTGGGCCCCGGCCATGCCGTTGTCGAAGAGGTGGCCGACGCTGGGCATGATGAGCTCCTCGGCCTCGTAGGTCAATTCGCCCGTTTTGCGGAAGATGGCCGGGTTGAGGTCGCCAAAGGAAGGTCCGATCTCCTCAAAGGTATCGATGATGTAGGGCTGGGTGCCCGAGAGCATGACCATGCCCCACTCATAGCCAAGGGTCCGGTAGACATAGTCCTCGACGAGGTAGTCGTCGGTGTCCTCCTGGTAGACGGCCCGGTAGTCGTAATCATAGCCGCCGGTATAGGGGGCCTTGTCCTCCGGGGTGTCCATCTGGTGGAAGAAGGCCATGTCGTCGCGGACGAAGTAGCCCTTGGTCCAGGTCGAGGCGGTCTCCCTGGTCGAGTCGGTGAAGAATTCCTTCAGATAGGTGTAGGAATCGACGCCTTCGAGGCAAGAGAGGGCAACGGCCAATTCGGGGTTGTCGTTTTCGTAGGGGGTGAGGTGCGGAAGCGGGCTCTCCCCGACGTTGCGGTCGTAGGTGACGGTCATGGTGTTGACCCGGACGTAGCGCTCATCGTCGTCGAGGTTGGGGATGGTAAACTCAAGCGAATCGATCCCCCCATCCTCGCCCAAGACGAGCTCGATGTCCTCAACATAGTTGATCGAGGTCCCGCCATAGCATTCGACGAGGAACTGGGCCTTGCCGCCCCGGAGGTGGAGCGAGCCGTCCTCCTGCTCGACGATGTCGCTATAGGAAATGTAATCCCAGGGGTTGCGGAAAAGCGAATCGAAGGAATAGGGGGTGTAGGACCCGCTGTTTTCGTTATAGGCCGATAGCCAGGAGGTGGTGACTTCGTTGTCGAGGGTGATGTTCTCGACTAAGGCCAGCCCGGTTTCCGGGTCCTCGTAATAATAGGAGACCGGCTCGGAATAGCCCCACTCGGTCGATTCGACCTTGTCCTGGAGCTGGTAGTCCCAATACGAATAGGAGAACTCCTCGCGGTAGGCGCGCACGTCCCCGTATTGGTGGGTCAAATCCATTATCTTGCCCTGATGGATGCCAACCTCGAGGGCCGAGGTCCGGTAGACGTCGGTCGAGGTCTCGATGTGGGCCGAATGGTTGGCGCCCTTAAGCGAGGCGAGGGCGGTCCTGGCCTTCTCGCTCGTCCCCGGGGCATCGGGGATCTCAAGGTCCCCGTAATCGGAGGAGGGCTTGGAGGAAGAGGAGGATTCGCTAGATTGCTCGGAGGAGGACGAGGAAGGGCCGCATCCGGCGAGCCCAAGGGCCAATAGCGGCAATAGATAGGCTAAATTGCGTTTCATGGTAGGCTAGCTCCTTTCTTAGTTCCCCGGGGCCACCAGCCAGAGGGGCATCTCGGTCGTCCCGACCTCACCGTAGGAGGCGGTGATCGAATAGGGGCCGAAGTTGGCGTCGTAATAGCCAAGGCTCATCGAGGAATAAATCCCGCCTTCGATGTGGCAGGAGGCGTAATAAGGCTCGATCTCGCTAAGCCCGTATTTTTCGGGGACGACGTCGCGGGAGATGAACCCGTAGGCGTTGGAGGAGAGGGCGTAGGTCGAGTTGCTCACCTTCTCGAATAGCTCGGGGGCGATGGCGGAGAACTTGGGCAGAAGCGAGGCGATCGTGTTCGAATAGCCCCCGCTTACCCACCTTCCGCCGGTGTAGGTGTAGCTGCGGTCGCGGGTCTCACTCATCGTCTCGATGTAGACGTCGCCTTCGACCGGGTAAAGGGCGTTGGCGTCGTTATGGATGTAGAGGGCGTCGCCGACGTAATAATAGGCGATGGAGATGTCGAGGTCGCTTTCGTAGACGACGGCGGTGTAGTTCTCGCCAAGGGCGGCGACGGCCTGCTCAAGCTCGGGGTTGTCTTCCGAGCCCGGGGAAAGCCGCTCGAAGGATTCGGAGGTGAAGGCGAAGGAAAGGCTGACCTCCAAGCTGGATTCGGCGTTGACGAGGTTGCCGGTGCCGTCGATCTCGATGCCCTCGGGGCGGACGCCGCAGACGAATTCGATCCCGTCGATGAACTCGGGATATTCCTCATTGGGGACGACCGTGGCCGAGACGACCGGGAAATCGAGCCCGAAATAGCGCCCAAGCAGATATTCGGCCTTGGCTGACGATAGCGTGGTCCCGGAGAAGTCAAAGACGTCAATGTAGTCCCAAGGATCGCCATAGGTCGATGAGAAGACGACGTCCATGGCGAGCGCGGAATCGCTTATCGACTCGAGGACGTTTAGGTAATTGAGGGTGTCGTGGTAGCTCGTGCCGTCTAATCCCTCGTAATGGATGGTCGAGGAGGCCCCGGAGTTGTCGCGGACGGCGTCGCGGATGGTGCCATCGACCTCGATTTGGCCATAGTCGCGGTTGACGGAGTATTCGACGACCGTGTTAAGTGACTCGAGCCCGGTGGGGTACTCAGTGGTGAGGGTGGCGGTCCCGGTCACGTTGTAGGGGAGGCGGAAGGCGGCCGAATAGTCGACCTGCTCGTCGGCGTTGACCGCGGAAAGGGTTTGCGGGGCCAAGGCGAACAGGGGAAGGGAAAGCAATCCCAGTAGCGGAAGCGCGTTCTTTTTCATTGGTTATCCTCCGTGGCGGAAGTCTGGAAATATAGGTCGTAGGTCGCGAGGACGCTCTTGAGAGCGGGGACGCTGTCGAGGTCGGTGGTCCCGACGTTTGAGAAGGAGACGGTCGTGACGATGTCATAGCCGAGCATGTCCGAGAAGAAGGAGAGACGGAAGACCGGTAGCCCGCCTTCGACGAGCTCGACCCTGAGGGAGTCGAAATCGAAGGTGAAGCTCGTGGTCGAGCCAAGGTAGAAGGAGGCGACGCGGGATAGGTAATCGCCAGCCCCGAGGATCGACTCCATGACGTCGAGGCAGAAGTAGTAGTCGTTATAGAGGAAGCCGGCGAGGTCGAAATAGTAGCCCTCCTCGTCTTTCTCGAACAGCTCGGCGTCAAGCAGCCCGACGTTGGGGACGGCCTCCTGCAGCGAGACGATGTCCTCGGTGATGTTGGAGGCGAAGTTCGACTCGGGGGAGACGCCGATCATGGCATAGCCGTCGACGTGCTCGGTTTCGCCCTCGGAGACGCCGGTGTCGAATTCGAAATGGGCCATGCCGGTGTAGGTCTTTCCATAGCTCGAATCCTCGAGGGCCATGTCGGTGAGCATAACCTCGCGCGGCCCGAAGTAATCGTAGTAGGCGTTGTATTCCATCGCCGGCTTTTCGCCGACATGGACGCCGTTGGAATAGGCGTCGAGGGAGATGTGGGCGGTGAAGTTGCCGCCAAGCAAGGAGGCGGCAAGGCCGTCGAGGGCGCTTTGGAGGGCTTGCTTGTCCTCTATGCCCATTGAGCTTTCAAGCGGGGAGAGGGCGGAAACCTCGTCGATGGCCTCGAACTCGACCTCGTAGTACTCGCCCATCGCCCCGAAGCGGTCGGCGTTGACGCTCCGGTAGCTCATCGATACCGGCGTGCCGTCAGAAGAAAGCTCCAAGACGATCTTGTCGACGTATTGGGTGGCGGAGACGGTGTCGAAGGAATAGGGGTTGATGTTGTATTGGAAGGCCGTGAGGGAGGGAGTAAGCAAGGCGGTGGCCTTCTGGTTCCCGGTCAGGGTGTAGCCGGTTTCGGACTCGCTTACCTCGAAATAGGTCGATATGTCATCCGCGGAAAGCCCGGCAAGGGGCGCATAGCCCGAGCCGTAATCGGCGAAGGGGATGGCGTTGGAATCATCATCACGCAAAGCCGAGGACTCGACCTCGTTGGAGATGTTGATGGTCTGGAGCAAGGCATTGCCCGAGGGATCGGAAGCGAAGTCGTTGGCCAGAAGAACCTCGCCACCGGCCAATAGGCGGCTATGGCGGGCGGTGTCGCTCACTTCCTCGATGGCGGTGACGCTTGGGACGGTGAGCAGCTTGTAGGTCGGGGTGATGGTCGCGGTTGAGCGAAGGGGGGAGGCGAAGAAATCGGCCATGGTCTTAGCCTGCTCCGCACTAAGGCTCGCCCCACCCTCGGCGTTGACCGAGGTAAAGGCGCACGAAGCTAGGGGCAAGGCGGCCAATAGGCAATATTTGATCTTTTTCATCTTTAATCAACCTCCTTATTTGGCCGTTAGAAGCAGCGAGGCGCCGTCAGCGCTAACGCTTTTGACCTCGATGGTGAGGCCAAGCTCGGGGCCGTTGACCCCGTTGCCGTCAAAGCGGAAGTCCTCGTAGAAGCCGGCGAACTCGCTTTCCCCGCCGAAGACGTCGCCTTCGTGGAAGAGGGCGTCGTCACCGAGGACGATGGGGTTGGCCATGTGGCGGTTGGCCCCGGTGGCGTCGAGAAGCTCGCAAAGGGCGAAGTTGTCGCCGATGCCGTAAATCGAATATAGGTTATAGGAGGAATTGGAATAGGCGAAGTCGTAGACCAGGCCGTCCGCGAATTCCCCGGAGGCGAAGTCATCTAGGTAGAAATAGTCGCCGTTGCCGCTGACGAGGCGGGAATCGATCTTGTAGATCCTCACGCCAGGGGCGGTGAAGTTGCTAGAGGCGTTTAGGCCGCTCGGGGCGAAGGAATCGATGAGGAGGTATTCGCCAAATATCCCGGTTTCGCTTGGGGCGACTAGAAGGGGAGCCCCGTTGGAGGTAAGCGAAACGGTGGTCGAGCCGGAGAGCTCATCGGCGTAGACGACGGTTGGCTTGCTCCAGCCAAGGAGGTATTTGGAGAAGGGGTTGAGGTCGGCGTAGACGCCCTCGCTTGGGTCGCTATAGCCTAGCGGCGCCCTGCTCGAGCCCTCAAGGCTTCCGGTTTGGTCGGTGTAATCGGGCAGCCCGAGCATCGAGGTGATGAGGTTGATGACCCGGTTGGTGACATCCTTATCCTGATAATAGGAGGAAGAGGTGTTGCCGGTGATGATGCCGACGCGGTTGGCGCCTTCGACGTCGCTTAGGACGTTGGTGGTCAACAAGGCGGCCCCAAGCCTATCGATGGTCTCGTCGCCGAAGGTCCAATATCCGTTGAACTCCGGGAAGGGGTTGACTAGGATCAGGCAATCGATGTTCCCGTCCCCGTCTTGGTCGTATTCGGACAACGGTGACTCTTCCAAAACGGAGGGAAGCAGCTCAGAAACGAGGTTGGCATAGGCTTCCTCGGCCGAGGAATTGTAGGCATCCTGGAAGAAGTCGAGCCAAGCGGTCTCGCTTTGGGCTGGGAGGGTCACGGTCCCTTCGATCCCAAAGGCCCCGGAGGAGGCGGCACTAAGGTAATAGGCGGCGGTGCCCGCGGTCTCCGAGCCGAAGATCTGGGTGTTCATCTGCATCGAATCAAGCCCGGCGAACTGGAAGGGGGCATCGTCTAGCAGGAAGTTGAACGGGACGACGAGGGCTTTGGTCGTGCCATGGGAGTCCAAGACGTCCAATCCTTGGGATTGACGCAAGCCGCGCAGCAACTCACCGGAGGCGGAATCGCCTGATTGTCCAGACGACGAATCGGGCGAGCTTGATTCCCCGGATTGGCTTGACTGGCTTGTGGTCGGATCGCTGCACCCGCCCAAGGCCAAGGCGGCCAACGCCAAGGGGAACAAGGCCAAAGAGCATTTCTTTGGTGTTTTTGGCATTTTCTAATCTCCTTTAGCTAAAAATCCTTAGCTCCTACGCATAAGGCGCAATAAAGATAACAAAAAAACGCTTTTTGTATAGCGGAAATCTTTGAAAGCGCTTTCAAGGCGATGGGGCGTGGCGATTTGGGAAAAATTTTTGTTTACTTTTTTCACACGGGCTTTTTAATTGACCCATCTGCCAAACCAAAAATTGGAAGGAGAAAGGACAAAATGAAGAAAAAGTTCATCGCCGCCGCCGCCATCGCATTGGCGCTCGGACTCGCCTCTTGCGAGACGACCACATCCAGCTCCTCCGCCCCCGATTCGTCGGCCCAGGAGAGCTCAGAAACCGGAAGCTCAGAAACGTCAAGTTCTGAGGATTCGAGCTCAGAGGACACCCCGACTGAAATCGACGTCACCGTCGAGGAGCTTCGCGAGTTATTGCTCGACAAAGCCGCAAGGCCGGTAGTCAGCCGGACCCTCACGACCAGCTCGGAAAACGCCTACGACGGCGCCGAAACCACCGTCTCGGAGGGCACCAACGCCTCGCTCGAGTCGCTTGAAACCGTCACCACCACCACTTCCAGCGGCACCGCCACCACCAAATACTACGACGCCATCATCGGCGACGTATATTACAGCATCGACACCTCGAAGTATGGCAACGCGAGCCGCCAGAAAATCGTCGCCGGGGATTCGGAAATCGAGTTCTCGGAGGCGGTCGCGCAGCAGATGCTCAGTTTGGCCCAGGCCGAAACCATGCTCTCCGGCGTCTTGGCCTATGATGAGGCCCTCGCCGCCCTTGAGCCGGTCGAAGACGCCGACAACCTCCACCTCGAATTGACCGCCATCAAAACCGGCGAGAAAGTCGAATACACCCTTGAGGGTTATTACGAGAACCTCGAGGCCGAAAGCTGGGAATATCTGGAGACCTATTTCCTCATCGCCACCGTCGATAACGGCGATTTGACGTCATTTGAATCCGAGATCAGGAAGGCCAATCCGGATGATTGGGACTATGAGACCCACGCCCCCTCCGAGGACGCGCCCGCGAATAAGACCATTTATGAGCTTTCCGACATCGAATACGCCGAAGAGCTCCCCGCCACCGACCCGGAAGCCCCGATATTCGACGTCTCCCCCTACTTCATCTCGACCATCAACTCGGCCAGCCTTGACATGAGCGAAGCCGTCGACGGCGCCTTCAAAGTCGGCGACACGGTGTGGCTAAACGAAGTCAAGGACTACCTGCCGACCACCGCCAAGGACGCGAGCACCATCGTGATCACCTCCGTCATCGATAACGCCACCGGCGAAGAGGATCCCGACGCCATCGGGGCCGGCGCCTATGGCTTTGGCCAGGCTTGGGCAAAGCCGGGCACCTTCGACGTCGTCATCGGCAATGAATTCCGCCCCGACCTCTACGTCATCGAGGACATCGTCGTTACCGGAAGCGCCACCACCGGCGACGCCCCAATCATCACCGGCATCCTCAACGATTTCGGGACCCTTTTGACCCCCGACGATGGCACGACCAACGAATACACCATCGACGTTCCTCTTTGGGACATCGCCATCTTCATGCCCTACTGGGAGGGCTTCGACACCGCCACCCAAGCCCAGCTCGACGCGATCGATTACACCGTCACCCCGGCAAACTCGCTTATGGTCTATCTCTATCTCGACGGCTCGATGCCCTATATGGAGATAATGGGCATGGCCGCCGGAACCAACGACCTCACCATCAACAACCCCAACGGCTCGACCATCGTCCTCCACTGCGTGGTTGCCTAAACCAAGACAAAAGCCGGGATCACGAGGTCCCGGCTTTTTGCATGTCCTTTTGCCCTATCGCCCCAAGAAGGCCAAAGCCTCGTTAAGCCAGCATCCGCTTGGGAAAGAGGGGTCGACGCCCCAGCCATGGCCTTCGCCTTCGTAGACGCGGTAAAGATGGGATATGCCAAACTTAGTGAGATTTTCATCAAGCCGATCGGCCCCAATGGTCGGGACTATCGGGTCGGCAAAGGCTCGCCAAAGGTAGGTTTTGGGGAATTCGGGGTCGATGTTCTCCTCCAAAGAGAAATCCTTGGCCGCATCGCGATGCAAGGCGAGGAAATGGGCTTTTGAGGGCTCATGGGTCGGAAGAAGGAAACTGACCACCGGGTAAGCGAGGATAAGGCCGTCGGGCCGAGAGGAGGAAAAGCGGTCGCAAACCCATTTTAGGGAGCTCACCCCGGCTAGGTGCCCACCGGCGGAAAAGCCAAGGAGAAAAAGCTTTTTCTGCTCCTTCCTTATCATGCCCATGGCCTCGGCTATTTGGGCGACGGGGGTGGGAAAGGCGGCGCTTTCACCAACGCCATAGGTGGCGATGTAGGCGTCAAAGCCAAGCGAAAGGATGGCTTTGGCGGCCAATATGCCCTCGTTTAGGAAGGAAAGGCCCTCATATCCGCCGCCAGGCAACACCAAAACCGCCCCTTTCGGATTCTCCGATTTAAGATGGATAAGGGAGTATTCGGGGAAAGAGGGATATGGCATGGCCTCGGCGCTAGTTTCGCGAAGGAAGGAAAGGGCGAATTCGACCGATTGGGGGTCGCAGAAAAGTGAATCGGAGGCGATGCGCCTTAGCCCCACATCCGGGTGGGCTTTGTAATAGGATTCGGGGACGGAGAAAAACAGGTGACGGCACCTATAAAAGAGGGGATCGGCCTCGAAAAGCGATTTAAGCGTCGGGGTTTGGCTCTTCATCGGCCTTCCTTTCCTTTTTGTGGGAGAAGCGGCGCTTGGAAAGCCCGTATGCCGAAAGCAAAAGGGGATGGTAGAGGGAGCGCATCTTGACGTAGCGCGCCCTTTCCTCCTCGGGGACGGTTGACATGTAAAGGGTGGTGAAAACCTTTTCAAGGCGGAAGAAGGACTCGTAAAGGGAAAGAAGGGTCAAGGTGAAGAAATAATCCTTCTTCGAGTAGATGAGCAATGGGCTCGAATGGGCGATTTCCGAGCTCATCTCGTAAACCTTGGAGTAGCTCGAAAGCCCGGCGAGCTTCTCGACCCCATCGCGGAAATTCAGCTTGAAGGAATCCGCTTCGACGCCAGGGAGGTAAAGCCAGCCGTATTCGATGAAGCGCTTCATGTCCTTGCTTTTGAGGTCGTGGGACTTCATCTCGGATTTTATGTTGGCGAAAACCTCGTCGGTCTCCTCCTTGCTTTTTATCCCGCCCCGGAAAGCAAGGGCGTAGCGCATGTGCTTCAAATAGGCGTCGATGGCCGGCTTGCCGTATTTAAGCAGGCAATGGAGGATGCATTCGTTCTCATGGAGCGTCCGCCAGGTGGAGAAGGCCTCGGTCTCAAAGCCGTTTTCGAGCAGCGAGGAAACGCATTTGGCCATTTGGAAGCCCTTGTTCATGACGTCGACTATAAGCGTTTGCGAGGGGTCGTTCCTCTTGTAGCGGGAAAGCATGCCGAGGATGAAGTTCAAATACAGGTCGAGGGTTGAGGTTAAGGGGGAATAACGCGAGGTAAGCGAGCCCATCCGGAAGGCGAGTTTCTCGTTGGTGAAGTACTTATCGAGGGAGACCGAGGCCAAATACGACTTATAGGATTCGTCCTTCTCCTTTTCCTCTTTATCGACCTCGGGGTGGCATTGGAGATAAAAAGCGTGCTCGGAGGCGATATAGAGGGTCAAAGAGGCGGCGTTGATGCCAAACCTCGCGATCGCCGGGTTGGCCTCCCCCATCGCCTTGCTCGTCTCTAGCGAGAGCTTAAAAACCTCCTCGAGAAAGGAATAGCCCAAAGACTCGGGTATCTTCAAAGCCGACAAAAGAAGGGGGTAGCGGGATTCCGGATTGCTTTCGCCCATGTCGCGCCTCCTATCTTCTTCCATCATACGCCTGCTTCAGGCGACTTTCCTCAACTGGTTGCCGTGGAAGGAAAGCAAATAGCCCTCGCAAGGCATCTTAAAGGCGGCGGAAAGGTAATCGCAATAGCCCTTTACCTGGGCGGCGTAAAGCGGGTTTTCGAGATCGGAAGATTTGAAGTCGACGACGTAAATCCGGCCTGATTTGATGAAAAACAGGTCGATGCACCCTTCGCCCCGCTCACCCTGGAAACGGTATTCGTGGTATTCGCGCTCAATGCCATCGAACAGGGGATTAGCCAATATCGCCGCTATCCGCTTTCTCTCCGCCTCAAGGCAGGCTTCGGGAATCAGGCGGCGCTTGAAATCGGTGAGCTCCAATAGGCGGTGGATCCTCTCGCCATAGGCGATGGATTGCTCGTTTGAATGGACGTCTTGGTCGGAATAGGAAGGTCGTGGTTTTGCGTCCAAAGTGAAATCGGGCATCGTCTTAAGCTCCTTAAACTCGACCTCAACCTCCTGTTTGCTAAGCTTTGGAAGGGCGGTTTCCCCATCGTAATGGAGGTGGATGTATTCGATATTGGAGGCTTGGCGAAGCAAATCCGCATGGGTTTTGCATAGAAACGGCGGCTTTGCGGGTTCGTCCTTTTGCTCGCTTGGATCGCTTTCACCACGCAATAGGAAGGTGCACCGCTCCCTGGCCCTGGTGATAGCGACGTAGAAGAGGCGGAGCTTCTCGCTGCGGCGCTCTTGCCTTTCCTTTTCCCGGCCAAGCGCGTCAAGGCCGCATTTCTCCCCGGTCCCGGGGAAAGGCAAAACGAGGCCGTGGTCAAGCGTGCAGACGAAGGATTCGCTTTTCGGGGCCCTCTCGATGTCCTTTTCGTTCCCAAGCAAATAAACGTAGGGGTACTCAAGCCCTTTGGAGCGGTGGATGGTGAAGCCCTTCACCGCCCCCTCCGCGTCGACCCCGGTGTCGACTTTGAGCTTAAGCGAGGAGGGATCGAGGCGGGCGACGAATTCGGCGAACTCCCCAAAGCCCTTCCCTAGGTAATCGAAGGTCGAGGCGAATTCCTCGAGCTTCAGGAAAGTCTGCATCACGGCCCGCTGCTTCGGCATCGCGTAAAGAGAGCGGATTATTCCGAAGCGTTCCTTTATCAACTCAAGGACCGCCTTGTTCGAAAGCCCCTCGGCCCTATCGGCGATTTCCTTCATCCGCCTATACGACTCAAAGCAGGCGGGATCTTTTTTGACGTTGGACAAAATAGAATCGTCGGAGAAACCTGGGAAAAGGAAGCTGCGCTCAATCCCAATAAGGGATAGGCGGAACTCGTAGGAGGAGGAATCGCCTTTCATTAGGCAATCGGCGAGCTTTATAAGCGAGCGGAAGTCATTGAAGGCCATGACGTCGACGGCCAGCTCGTCGACGCTTGGAACATAGGGGATGCCGCATTCGTTGAACACCCTCACCAGGTCCTGGAGCATCTGGTTTTTCGGGGCGAGGATGGCGAAATCCCCATAACGGGCGTCGCGGAAGCTCCTGATTTCCTTATCGTAAACCTGCCGTTTATGGGCGACCGCATAGGCGATGTCGCGGGCAATGGCTTTCCCAGCCGTTTCCAGCTCGGTTTCGCCGGGTTTTGGGATGAAGGTGATTTTGGCGAATCCATGGGCGTCATCGTCGTCCTTCCCATAGGATGTAAGCCCATAGCGGAGCGCCTCCCCGCTTTGGTAATCGACCCCGCCGAAAGATAAGCTCATGCAGGAATGGAAAAGGCGGTTGACGTTATCAAGGACGGCTTGGCGGGAACGGTAGTTGTCCGAAAGGCGGATGAGGTAGCAATCCTTGTCATCGCATTCCCCCAGCATCGAAAGAAACAGCTCGGGGTTGGCGTTGCGGAAGCCGTATATCGACTGCTTGACGTCGCCGACGGCGAAGAAGTTATGGTCGCGCAGCTCGGAGAGGAGATTCATCTGCAGGTTGGTCGTGTCCTGGAACTCGTCGACCATGATGTAGCGGTATTTCTTCTTCAAGGCGGCGACGATATCCGGGTTATGGCAGGCTTTGGTGGCGAGCGAGGCGATGTCATCGAAGTTGAAGATGCCGTTTTCGAATTTGAATTTCGAAAGCCTTTCGTTGATTTCGCTCGCGATTTGCAAAGGAATTTCGCCTTCTTTTAGGCAAGGAAGGATCTGCTCGAGCTTTTCCTTGGACAAGAATGAGGCGAATTTCGCGGCTTTAAAGAGCAGCTTTTCCTTAACCCACTTCCGGGCGACCTTGTCGGACTCGGTCCCCTGAGAGCTACTCCTACTTGGTAACGATAACTTGGCTCCGATAAGCTTTTCGATTGGCTCGGAAAGGTAGCCCTCGATGGCTTCGCAATCCAAACTGGCCAAATCGGCGTCTTCGTAATTGGAGCAAATGGAATAGGCTTGGCGCAGGTATTGGCGGCAATAGGATTCAAGCTCGCCTTCGATCGTTTTAAGCGAATCTTGCCCAAAATAGCGTTCCCTATATCCCTTAAAGAAAGCCTCTTTGTCGCCATAAAGCGAGGCGAGGCGGTCCAAAGCCCCCACATAATCGGACAAGGGGGAGAAGCCTTGGCGGCAATATAGCGAGGCGAAGCGAAGAAACTCCTCGTCTTTCCCCTGAAGAGCAAGGCCCGACCTCCGCTGCACGATCTCGTCGAAGAGGGTTTGCCGGAGGTAATCGAAATAGGCCTCATCCCCGATTTGGGGGGAGCAGGAGAGGTTAAGCTCGCTGGCATATTCCCGGACTATCGAATAAGCGAAGGAATCGAAGGTGCAGATCGAGGCGTTATCGACCTCGTAGGCCATCGAAGCGACCTCTTTGTCATCTGAGGCGGCGATTTCTTCCTTGATGCGCGACTTCATCTCGCTCGCGGCCTTCTCGGTGAAGGTGAGGACGAGGAGGTTGGTCGGCTTGATGCGCCCCCCTTCCTCGTCGCGGCAATGCTCGCAAAGGTATTGGGCCCTGGTCGACAAA
>JADINA010000040.1 GCA_017694295.1 Candidatus Alloenteromonas pullistercoris
ACCATCACCATCAACCCGAGTCAGGAAAACGGGGATTGCATCCTCCTCGCCGATTCCTGGAACGGCACCGGATTCGATGAATACATCCTCATCGAGCTCTACACCCCCGATGGGCTTAACCGGCAAGACGCCGAAACCGTCTACGAGGGCTATGGGCACGCTTTGCCAAGTGAGCCCGGCATTAGGATGTGGCATGTCGATTTCCGCCTTGCCTATGGCCCGGGATTCCAAGGCTCCAACTTCATGGACGTCGATTATTTGACCGATGAGCAGACCGCGGCCGGGGAATACCCCGAATACTGCATCTATAACGGCACCCCCTATAAGTCCGCCCTCTGCGTCTCGGCCTCCAACTCCAATTACATGCGCAGCCTTTCCGCCATCGAAAACCAGTTCAACGCCCTTCAGCTCATCCAAGCCGGCGGGGATTACACCTTCGGCTCCCTTGGGGCCCACATGACCGACGACGATCTATTCCACGAAGGGGACGAATTCTCGATCGGCACCCATTCCGACTTCTTCAAAAACGAGAAGTTCAACAATGGGGCAAGCATCGATTTCGTGATCTCCGTCGATTCGCTAAGCGCCGACCAAGCCACCTTGTCCTTCAGGAGGGTCAATGGCTAAGAAGCGGGATTCCTCGACATTGCTTGAAAACCGGAAAGCCCATTTCCTCTATTTTCTTAGCGACTTCATGGTCGCCGGGCTTGTTTTGACCGGGACGGAGATAAAGTCGCTAAGGGCGAGGAACGCCTCGCTTTCCGATTCCTACGTCTATGTCCGCAACCGCGAAGCCTACATCGCCAACATGCATATCGCCCCCTACAAAGACGGGACGGTGTATAACGTCGACCATCTCCGCGATCGGAAATTGCTTCTTAATAGGCGCGAGATCGATAAGCTCGACAGCCACCTAAAAGGGTCTTCCTGCACCTGCGTCCCGACCAAGGTATTCCTCAAAAACGGCTTTGCCAAAGTCGAGATCGCCCTCGCTAAGGGCAAGCAAGCCCACGATAAGCGGGAAGCCATCAAGAAGCGGGACGACCAAAGGGCGATGGACCGCGGGATGAAGGAAGGGAGGAAAGCCGATGTTTGAGCAATTTGGAAACGAGATGGGCGATTTGAACAAGGCCATAAGGAAAGCCGGGATATCCTTCAAAGGGAGGATAGTCTCGATTACCGGCTCAAGCGGCAAATCCCTTACCGCCCATTTCCTTTATGGGATCCTTTCCGCCTCCGGCTATAAAACCGCCGCATATCTTAATTGCTTCCCCGGTTTCCCTTCAAACCTCCTTTTGTCTTATAAGGATTACCCCAGATTTGACGAATCGCTTTTGAAGATAGCCTCGAAATGCGGCCTTTCCTTGGGGCAGGCCCAATTCCTTTTATCTTTCAAAGCAGCCGAGGATTGCGACTTTTTCATCATTGAGCACGATATCGGCGGGCTTTCCTCCTCCTGCTATTTCGATGACCTTTATAGCGACTTGACCGTTTTGACCTCAACCGGGCTTGACCACGTTGAGCTTCTTGGGACCACCGAAAGCGGGATTGCCTTAGATTGCGTCTCCCTTTGCCCGGTCTCCTCGCGGCTGCTTTCCTACGATTTGGGGGAGCTCACCTTGCCGCCAGTCAAGGAATACTGCGAGGCCAACGACGTGACCTGGACCAAGGCCGACCTTTGCCATTACCCACATCTTGAGGGCGATGATTTCGTCTTTGAGTATTTCCCCTATAAGGATTTGCATATCCCCTATATCGGGCGGATCGCCGTTGAGGACGCCGGGCTCGCCATTGAGGCGGCGAGGATTTTGCTTCCCGATCTAAAGGAGGAGGACGTCAAATCCGGTTTGGCCATCTCTCCGCTTCCCTATCATCTTTCCAAAAAAGGGGATGTCTATTTCGATTTGGCCTCTTCCCCCGAGCAGGCATATGGGCTTTCTAGAAGCGCCCAAACCCTAGCAAAAAACGGCCCGGTATCCGTCATTTACGGGGCCAGGAAGGGAAGCAACGTCTCCGCCATCTTGCCGCTTCTCGATAACGCCTTCGCAGAGGTTTTCCTAAGCACCGTTCCCGGCGATTCGTCGTATTGGGATGAGGATGACTTCGCCCTCTTCGTCGCCGACCATCCCTTTGTTTCCGACATCAAATCCCATATCGCTTCCCACCCCGGAACCTACCTTATAGTCGGGGAGAAAGGCTTTGTCTTCCATGCCGAAAAGGAAATCGGATGAGAACGAGCCCTCACCCGAGGTCGATCCAAGCCTATTGACCCCGGAGCAGCTAGAGGAATACCGAAGCAAGCCCAGCCATAAGGGCTTTTGGCTGTTTTGCCTGGTGATGGCCATCCTTATCGCCATTTGCATCATCGTCATCTTTTCCCTCGGCGGACCGACTGAGTGATTTGTTTCCTTGGCTAAATTGAAAGTTTTCTTCCTCTTCCTAAGTCCCCATCGGTGATAGAGGGATTTTCCTAGACGATGTAAAGGAAACCCGGGTTACGGAATGGCCGCCTTGGGGTAAAATAACGGGGATGTCAAGCGAAGAGAGATTCATAGGCGACGAAGCCGAATACGGCAAGAAGATGTCGAAGCAGGAGATGGAGGAATACCTCGAACTGGCTTTGAGCTCGGATTCGCCGGAAGTCCAATTCGCCCTCGAGAGGGCATCGGAGGAGAAATAGGGCATAGCTTTTCCCCTTGGCCTTAGGCCCTTTTTTATTTTGCCCTTTGTTAGGGAGAGGGGATAAGCGGGGTTTGTGCCCGATGTTAACCGTTAAGTAAACCATTCGTGCCATTTTCGTTGTTATTTACCACGTTTTTGGTATGAAAAATGTACTTTAACCTGACATTTTTCCTACTTAATTGATAAATAGCGATCCCAAGCAATAGGAGGGCAACGGTATGAAAAGGCCTGTGGAAAAAACGCCTATGTGATTGGAAGACTCCCCTAACCAGAAGCCATTTTTTATTTTTGGGGCCCGGCAAATCGGGAAAACCTATTCAATGCTTTGTTTTGGAAAAGAACACTATGCCAATGGTTTTGAAATGCGGGCCAATAAGCGAAGGCAAATACCCCATCAATATTTACGAGGATCTAACGGCATAAAGTCCATCCCCCTTTATGCGGCTTTTTGCCTAAAGAGAGATTGAATTTGGATTGCATGGGCATATATTCCACAAATCGGCAATTGGGGTTAAAATGCGCCTATGGGCAAACAATCTTCTTTCCACGATAAGGTCATCTATCAAATCTATCCGCGGTCTTTCTGCGATTCAAATGGCGACGGCATCGGTGACATCCAAGGCATCATCTCCAAACTCGATTACCTCCATGATCTCGGCGTCGACGTCATCTGGCTTTCGCCGATTTACCAAAGCCCATTGCTCGACATGGGCTATGACATAAGCGACTACTATTCCATCCACCCCGATTACGGGACGATGGAGGATTTCGATAGCCTTCTTGAGGAAGCCAGGAAACGCGATATCCGCATGGTCATGGACCTCGTCGTCAACCACACCTCCTCCGAGCATCCGTGGTTTATAAAGTCCAAAGACCCCTCTAGCCCGTATCGCGACTACTATTATTGGCGGGAAGGCCGCAAAAACGGAACCAAACCGCCCAATAATTGGACCTCGATGTTCGTCGGGGAGGCGTGGAAGAAGGATGAGGAGGGGAAAGGCTATTACCTCCACCTATATTCGGAAGGCCAGCCCGACCTCAACTTCCACAACGAGAAAGTGGTGGAGGAGGTCGAGAGGATACTCCGCTTCTATTTGGATAAGGGGGTATACGGGTTCCGCTGCGACGTCATCAACCAGTGCTTCAAGGAAAGCCTTGACAACGGGCGGGGCTTCTCCCCCTATGCCAGGGGCATTGAGCATTACCTATGCACCCCGGGCAACCACCGATTGCTCCGCCGCTTCTATGACGACGTCTTCAGTCATTACGATTGCATCGTCATCGGCGAGACCTTCGGCATCGATTTGAAAAATGGGCGGCAGTATTTGGAAAACCACGAGCTCGACATGTTCTTCCAGTTCGAGACGGCCAACGTCGGCAAGCGCCTCATTCCGATTTTCAGCAAGCGCTTCAAGCCCCGCGACCTCCGCGAAGCCTTCTACAAATGGCAAAACGGGGTGAGCTGGAACGCCAACTACCTCGAAAACCATGATCAGCTCCGCTCCATATCGCGTTACGGCAATCCGGATAACCTCGATTCGGGCAAGGCCCTCGCCGCCTTCCTCTTCACCCTCCGGGGCACCCCTTTCATCTACCAAGGCCAGGAAATCGGGATGAGCGACCTCCCGCCCGTCGATCCAAAGAAAAGCCTCGACGTGAGCTGTCGGACCGTCGATAAGTTAATGCGCCGTCTCCTTATCCCCAAACCCTTGCGGAAGAGGTGGTGCCATAACATCAACCGCGATAACGCCCGGACCCCGGTCCAATGGGACGATGGGGTTTCCGCCGGCTTCTCGACCAACCCGGAAACCTGGCTCCCGGTCAACTCCAATTATCCTTCCGTCAACGTCAAAAACGAGCTTGCTGACCCTTCCTCGTTGCTTAATTTCTATAAAAAGCTTACGAAGCTGCGTAAAGAAGATCCCGTTTTCCAGGAAGGATCCTTCCTTCCGATAAAAGTCGGGGGCGATTTGATCGCCTTCCAGCGCGAATTCAATGGGAAAAGGCGGTTTGTCCTAATAAACCTCCGGGGCAAGGCGGTTAAGATTCCGCGTCACATTTACCTTTCCCAAGCCAAATTGCTCCTTTCCTCCCTTCATAAGCCCGCCTATCAGATGGGCTTGCTTTCCCCTTACGAAGCCGATATCTTCGATTTGAATTGAGGCTAAATAGTTTCTATTTAGAACATCCCTTTTGGCGTGTATCATTGTGGGGCACGGAGGAAGGCAATGGAAACTCATCGCACCGACAACCTAAGCTGGGAAGAATACTTCATGGGCATAGCCCAAATGAGCGCCCTTCGCTCGAAAGACCCCTCGACCCAAGTTGGGGCCTGCATAGTCGACGGCCAAAACAAGGTCGTCTCGATCGGCTATAACGGGATGCCGCGGGGCGTCGACGACGATTCGATCCCCTGGGGGCATGGGGAAGGCCTCGATTCCAAATACCTTTACGTCTGCCACGCCGAGTTCAACTCCATCCTCAATACCCGCGACGGCTCGGCTTTAAACGGGTGTCGCATCTACGTCACCCTCTTCCCCTGCAACGAATGCGCCAAAGCCATCGTCCAGGTCGGGATAAAGGAAGTCATATTCGCCTCCGACAAATACCACGACGGCCTCGAGCAGCAAGCCTCAAGGAGGATACTCGAAATGGCCGGGGTCAGCTATCGCCCCTACCAAGGAAGGAAGATCAGCTTCGATGTTCGTTAAGCGCAACGCCTTTTATAGGATCGTCGTTATAACCATCTGCTTCGCGATCCTTGGGGCTTTTGTCTTCATCCCATTGTCGCCTTTATCTAGCGATAACCCGGCTTTGTTTTATTCGATCCTCGGGGTGTTCCTTTTCCTTTACGTCGGGCTTTGCGTCTTCAACGAGATATACATCCACCTCAAATCCAAAAAAGCAAAGAAGGAGGGGAAGGAAAAGGAATGAGCGCCCCCCTGCTACAAGTCGATAACCTTTCCTTTTCCTACGAGGAAGGGGGAGAGAAGACGCTCCAAAACGTCTCCTTTTCCGTCTATCCCGGGCAATATGTCGCCATCATCGGGCATAACGGCTCAGGCAAATCGACCCTCGCCAAATTGATCATGGGCTTGCTTGGGGGATATGAGGGGGAGATCCGCCTTTTCGGTGAGAAGCTTGATAGGAAAAACCTCAAATCGCTCCGTTCCCGAATCGGCATCGTCTTCCAAAACCCCGACAACCAGTTCGTCGGCTCAACGGTGGCCGACGACATTGCCTTTGGGCTGGAAAATAGGCAGGTCGACCCCAAGCAGATGGATTCGATCATCCGCGAATTCGCCTCCCTTTCGGGGATGGAGGATTTCCTCGACCGCGAGCCGAGCTCGCTTTCTGG
>JADINA010000008.1 GCA_017694295.1 Candidatus Alloenteromonas pullistercoris
CTGGCGAAGACGAGCAGGTCTTTGCATCGATTGTATCAGGTCTAATTTCTTAGGAGTCGGAATCCGAGCCGGAGCTCACTGACCTATTCGTGGAGATTGTATCAGGTCTAATTTCTTAGGAGTCGGAATCTTGTCTCCTTTACATCTCTCCAGCCGGTGTGATTGTATCAGGTCTAATTTCTTAGGAGTCGGAATTTTACGATTGATAAGCAAATAGAAACGAATAGATTGTATCAGGTCTAATTTCTTAGGAGTCGGAATCATCTTATGGGTAGGGTCTCTTATATGCCCTGATTGTATCAGGTCTAATTTCTTAGGAGTCGGAATCACTATGCGGAACACGTGGAAGCCCCCGGGTGATTGTATCAGGTCTAATTTCTTAGGAGTCGGAATCCGCCATACTATGGGTGGAAAAAAAGTAAGATTGTATCAGGTCTAATTTCTTAGGAGTCGGAATCACAGTTGTTGTAGAGGGTTTTATTCCTACGGATTGTATCAGGTCTAATTTCTTAGGAGTCGGAATCTCTTCCGTTCTTCCCACCGTAATCAATGTTGATTGTATCAGGTCTAATTTCTTAGGAGTCGGAATCCGGGTTTATCCCCCCCCGCCCGGGGTTTTGGATTGTATCAGGTCTAATTTCTTAGGAGTCGGAATCAACCAGGTGAAGCCCGGGGCTTGGCTATCTGATTGTATCAGGTCTAATTTCTTAGGAGTCGGAATCATAGTTATTCAAGATACCGCGCTTACCTTGATTGTATCAGGTCTAATTTCTTAGGAGTCGGAATCCGTTGAGAACGCCTTCCCACGTATTCGGGGGATTGTATCAGGTCTAATTTCTTAGGAGTCGGAATCTATTCGTTCGTTTCGTCCAGCATGCAGGTGATTGTATCAGGTCTAATTTCTTAGGAGTCGGAATCCCAGGAGTCGTATGCCTCGCCCGAGGTCGGGATTGTATCAGGTCTAATTTCTTAGGAGTCGGAATCCCCGATCTGATAGTCGCGCTTTTCGTTGCGGATTGTATCAGGTCTAATTTCTTAGGAGTCGGAATCATGAGGTTGGCGTATGCCCCCTCGTCCAAGGATTGTATCAGGTCTAATTTCTTAGGAGTCGGAATCTTGCGCTCCATAATCAAACGAGTATATATTGATTGTATCAGGTCTAATTTCTTAGGAGTCGGAATCGCGATTTGCTTCCGCTCTTCCTTGGTGAGGATTGTATCAGGTCTAATTTCTTAGGAGTCGGAATCGAGGCGGAGACCAGCCGATTGAGTGCAAGCGATTGTATCAGGTCTAATTTCTTAGGAGTCGGAATCATCATACGGGTCGGCGATTTGCGAAACTAGGATTGTATCAGGTCTAATTTCTTAGGAGTCGGAATCTGCCATTCCTCCAGGGTGACGCGCATCAATGATTGTATCAGGTCTAATTTCTTAGGAGTCGGAATCCGATCTCTTTTTCTCTCAACCTGTCCTTTGATTGTATCAGGTCTAATTTCTTAGGAGTCGGAATCGGATCTAATGACCTATCGGGAAGCCTTCGGATTGTATCAGGTCTAATTTCTTAGGAGTCGGAATCTAAGCGACATGATTCTTCTCATCATGATCAGATTGTATCAGGTCTAATTTCTTAGGAGTCGGAATCCTAGACAAAGTCCTATCAACATTATCCCGGGATTGTATCAGGTCTAATTTCTTAGGAGTCGGAATCTTGGACTTGCCACTTTGGGGCTTGGGGTCAGATTGTATCAGGTCTAATTTCTTAGGAGTCGGAATCATGGTGGGACCATGAATAGCCCGCTTGATAGATTGTATCAGGTCTAATTTCTTAGGAGTCGGAATCCATCCCCCTCGCCGTCGCCGGGGTGGATGCGATTGTATCAGGTCTAATTTCTTAGGAGTCGGAATCGGCGTTCATTCGATTCATCGCCCGGGCGTTGATTGTATCAGGTCTAATTTCTTAGGAGTCGGAATCTGCGCAGCAGGCTCAGTTGCAACGGGAGTTGATTGTATCAGGTCTAATTTCTTAGGAGTCGGAATCACTTCTTGGCCTCGGACTAATTACACCTTGGATTGTATCAGGTCTAATTTCTTAGGAGTCGGAATCTTCGGAACAAAATAAGCCTCAACAGTAATAGATTGTATCAGGTCTAATTTCTTAGGAGTCGGAATCGTGTGCGGCTTCCCCGTCTACAACGCCTCCGATTGTATCAGGTCTAATTTCTTAGGAGTCGGAATCCTCTTAAAAGGGCAAAAGGAGGAGCAATGGGATTGTATCAGGTCTAATTTCTTAGGAGTCGGAATCTGTGCAAAAGCACAGGAGGAAGGCATGTTCGATTGTATCAGGTCTAATTTCTTAGGAGTCGGAATCAGGAGGTCGTCGCCGTTAATGGTTTTCAAGATTGTATCAGGTCTAATTTCTTAGGAGTCGGAATCGCCCGAAGTCGCGGTCCCCGAAGCGCCCGAGATTGTATCAGGTCTAATTTCTTAGGAGTCGGAATCCTATCATAACGTCCGCCTTGCTGCGCACTAGATTGTATCAGGTCTAATTTCTTAGGAGTCGGAATCGATAGACGAAAGGGAGAAAAGCAAATGAAGGATTGTATCAGGTCTAATTTCTTAGGAGTCGGAATCTGTCTTTGCTTCGCTTCATACGTTGCCTTCGATTGTATCAGGTCTAATTTCTTAGGAGTCGGAATCCCAGCATTCGCTGTCAGTCTTCCCCATATAGATTGTATCAGGTCTAATTTCTTAGGAGTCGGAATCTTAACTTATCGATAATGTATGACTTTAAGAGATTGTATCAGGTCTAATTTCTTAGGAGTCGGAATCGGTCTTTGCGGCCAAGATAATTGATATACCGATTGTATCAGGTCTAATTTCTTAGGAGTCGGAATCGCGCGAAAAGGCTAACGATCTCCTTAAGCGGATTGTATCAGGTCTAATTTCTTAGGAGTCGGAATCCAGGGAAGGCGCGGTATGTTGAATAACTACGATTGTATCAGGTCTAATTTCTTAGGAGTCGGAATCAGTTTACGCACGCGAATACAATAAGGATCCGATTGTATCAGGTCTAATTTCTTAGGAGTCGGAATCTGCGGAGCAGGCTCAATTTCAACGTGCGTTGATTGTATCAGGTCTAATTTCTTAGGAGTCGGAATCCCCGATATTATAGTCGCGCTTTTCGTGGCGGATTGTATCAGGTCTAATTTCTTAGGAGTCGGAATCTGCCGTCGGCATCGCACTCGGTCAATACGCGATTGTATCAGGTCTAATTTCTTAGGAGTCGGAATCACAGCCGCCTATCCGATATTCCGTGGATCGGATTGTATCAGGTCTAATTTCTTAGGAGTCGGAATCAGGCGATGCCGTTTAATCTCGTTTCGTTGAGATTGTATCAGGTCTAATTTCTTAGGAGTCGGAATCTGGTTTCTTCGATGTCTCTCCAGCCGGTGTGATTGTATCAGGTCTAATTTCTTAGGAGTCGGAATCGGCGAGTTCTTTGAGTTGTTCAACGGTATGATTGTATCAGGTCTAATTTCTTAGGAGTCGGAATCCCGCTATGGCAAAACCAAGGACGGCGTGATGATTGTATCAGGTCTAATTTCTTAGGAGTCGGAATCTATGAAGAAGTTTCCCAAGCTCTTTGAATTGATTGTATCAGGTCTAATTTCTTAGGAGTCGGAATCGCGAAAGCCTTTATATAGATAGGGAAAGGAGATTGTATCAGGTCTAATTTCTTAGGAGTCGGAATCTCCACGTTTCATTATCTGAAGGATCGAAACGATTGTATCAGGTCTAATTTCTTAGGAGTCGGAATCTGCTCAGCAGTCGCAGCTGCAGCGTGATTTGATTGTATCAGGTCTAATTTCTTAGGAGTCGGAATCAGAGCGAGCGACCCAGATTTATCCAAACGGGATTGTGTCAGGTCTAATTTCTTAGGAGTCGGAATCGACATACAGACAATTTTCAAAAGTCGCTTCGATTGTATCAGGTCTAATTTCTTAGGAGTCGGAATCGCGGGTCGAGAATCTTCCGGGCAACATGAGATTGTATCAGGTCTAATTTCTTAGGAGTCGGAATCTTGCTCCTCTCTTAGATGGCATACGGAGCCGATTGTATCAGGTCTAATTTCTTAGGAGTCGGAATCTAATCGTCTTCCTTGTTCGCTTGTGGCTCTGATTGTATCAGGTCTAATTTCTTAGGAGTCGGAATCCTCATGCATTTAGATGGCGATACTCGATATGATTGTATCAGGTCTAATTTCTTAGGAGTCGGAATCTCGAGTGCATCAGCGCTGACCATTCCCGCAAGATTGTATCAGGTCTAATTTCTTAGGAGTCGGAATCAACGAGCATAGGGAAGTTGTCAAAGGCTTCGATTGTATCAGGTCTAATTTCTTAGGAGTCGGAATCGACACACAGGGTAATACTACGCACGCGCGAGATTGTATCAGGTCTAATTTCTTAGGAGTCGGAATCCTTTTCCGGGTTGTCGAGGTGGAGGAGATAGATTGTATCAGGTCTAATTTCTTAGGAGTCGGAATCGGGGCAAGGAGGGGTCCAAAACCCTTGAAGATTGTATCAGGTCTAATTTCTTAGGAGTCGGAATCAGGCCCATAGATTGTTGAGGGTATCCCCCAGATTGTATCAGGTCTAATTTCTTAGGAGTCGGAATCGCGTTCTCAAACGATAAGACGGCGTGGAAGGATTGTATCAGGTCTAATTTCTTAGGAGTCGGAATCTAGAGGAGGCCACAACCTCTTCTAGGCCGTGATTGTATCAGGTCTAATTTCTTAGGAGTCGGAATCGTTCCTTTAACATAGTGCTAATTTCCTAAAGATTGTATCAGGTCTAATTTCTTAGGAGTCGGAATCGATGCGTTGCGATGGCGATACTCGATATCGGATTGTATCAGGTCTAATTTCTTAGGAGTCGGAATCTTTGACGGCCAACAAGGGGGCCGAAGCCTTGATTGTATCAGGTCTAATTTCTTAGGAGTCGGAATCTCGCCATCGGCTATGTACTCGGGTATCTTAGATTGTATCAGGTCTAATTTCTTAGGAGTCGGAATCCGTCGCCTCGGCTCGCCCCTTGCGCCTCTGATTGTATCAGGTCTAATTTCTTAGGAGTCGGAATCAATGACAACTTGAGCCCCGCTTGCGGGGTTGATTGTATCAGGTCTAATTTCTTAGGAGTCGGAATCACCTTCAGGCAGGTTGACAACGCAGGCCCAGATTGTATCAGGTCTAATTTCTTAGGAGTCGGAATCCTCCTTTATGCTTAAAATCAGTATTGCTCAGATTGTATCAGGTCTAATTTCTTAGGAGTCGGAATCCTATGCGCGAATTTTAGCACAATTTCCGGCTTATACACGGACTTTTTCCATGATAAAATTACTAAAACATGAGCCAGAACCTATCGATTTTTAACAAAGACAACAAAAATATTCGGCATTTTTCGAAGTTGAATTTGATTTTTGGGTATGCAAAATCTGGTAAAACGACCTTTTTGGAAGAACTGCATCAAATTTTGTCCGGAAAAGATAAACACCATTTGGTTAATGGGACCCAAACCGTTCCTGGGGATTTCAATTTATTCTCGATTTCAACATCGGAAGGCATAAGAGATCATCTGAAGCTTTCGTCGAAAAGTCTCCTTAGACGGCTACTAACCCAAACCAAATATTCCGATACGTTCCCTTCGTTTTGCGATTTTATTAGCAAAGGGATTTCGGGGGCACAATCAGAGCTGGAGTCTCAAGTCAAAAACGTCTTGCCAAATGCAAAAATTGAAATTCAAGGTTTAGACTCTCCTCTTGATTTACTTATCGACAATATGGAGATCTCTCTGCAAATGGATTCAAGCACCGATGAAAAAGAGGGGGTATTCTCCTTGGTACAGGCATTAACGAAAATGACCGATAGCAAAACCGTCGTTTTAATCGACGATTTTGCAAAGGATTTCGACGAGGAAGATACGCTTTCTTTCTTTTCCCAAATAAAGAACTCGCCGGCCTACTATTTTCTAACATCAAAGAAGCCAGTGCCCCAGAACGCCATACCGGAATCAGGCTCTATCTTTGCGATGAGAAACGGAAACATAATAGCAATTCCCCCACTCAAGAATCTAATCAACATTACTCTTAACGAAGGAAAGGAGCCCAAAACGTTCGAGGAATTCATGATTTCCTCTGCATACACCGACAATTCTGGCCTATCAAGCATTTTTGAAAACTATATAAAGAACGATGAAGTAGCAAATGTTCTTAGAATACTTACCGCCAGAAACCCCGTTCTTTGCCAAAAACAAATTGAAAACAAGGTTTGCATAATCCCAAAAACAAAAGAGGAGAACGCGCTATATATGAAGTTGTTTGAGCTTTTGGGGATCGAACCAATCAAATAACCGTAAGCTGCTCGTCGGTTTCAAGCCTTTCCTGAGCAGTTTTCTCGCCCTGAACCAAAATCATGCTTTCAAATTGATTTTCGGTTACCTTCAAAATACGAATGTTACCATACTTAGGCTTTAATTCTTTTACTCTCTTGATATGTTTTTCGGCATCGGAATCATTGTTGCAATAACGGCTATAAACGGAAAACTGAAGCATCATGAACCCGTCGTCCATTATTTTCTTCCTAAAGCGAACATACTCTTTTCTTTGGGCTGCTTTCTCGACCGGCATATCGAATAGAACAAGGAGCCTCATATTCTTGTAAGAGCTATCACTCATTTGCCGACGCCTCGTTGACGAAGAACGAAGGCATCCTCACTCTGCCGATATCTCCATTTTTCAAATAATCAACAAAAGCATCAACAAGCAAATTGATTGCATAAGAAACCTGATACTTTTTATCATCGATCATCACATAATAGTTTAGAAGGTTAACCATCCCTTTTCGAATTTCCATTGGTAAAGGAATCGCTAGAGAATTCAGATGGTGATATACGAAATAATCTACAATGGGCCTAAATGGTTCAACTAAATCACAACTCAGATTGTTTGCGTTTTGCGCGCCGTGATGCCAAATGCCCAAATTATCGTTTAGTCCAGCGAAAGCAACGCTGCGAATAACCGCACCGGTAATGACCGAATAACCGTAATTCAAAGCTGAGCTTATAGGAGAATTACTAAAACGGATAAAATCTTCTCCGAACACACCGCGGAAATATTCTCTGGCAGCGATCCCCTCCATATTTTTTTCGTCGCCGAACTTAACCTGCTGAACATAATCCTTAAGATGCAAATAAATCTCGGACTGGTTTGTTGTCGCCTCCAAAACAGCCATTTGATTTGAAATCTTAGCCTTGATAATCGTTTCCCAAAACTTGTTCTTTTTTGAAGGCAAAAGGCCTATTTGCCTCTCCAAAAGATTCGATTGCAAATAATGGGAATTAATTGGCGCGGTAATAGATGCTGGCAAGTAGTTTTTCCCGCAAAAGATTATCGAAATACCAAAATCAGAGATTTCGGAAAGCAATCTAGCAGTAATGACTACATTCGGATCTTCCACGAAAATAAGATCAAGGTCCTCGAGAGGAAATGAAATAAGTTGTTGATCCTGGCCCTTATCAATTCGAAGACAATTGTCGCTGACCGACAATTTCTTTGCTTCTTTAATATAGAGCTGGCGAAATCCCATTAACTAAGTTTCCCAAGAACGGAAATACTGCGAACTTTTAAAGAAGCAATAGTCGAGCAAGTCATATATTGTCTGTCTTTTTGCTTGGAACCCAACAAGTTCTTGATGTCAACAAAGTCGCCAAGGCAAGAATACACTTCTAGTTTTCCGGCGGAAAATCCACCTGAATAGCAAATAACTTTTTGATTATTGCACACCACTTCGATCAACGAGTATCTTGGCAGCCTCGCAACGCAAACATAGTGCTTGTTAAGCGAGTCTTCATCAACTAACGAAAAATCTTTCTGACTGCTCCAAATCGCAAACGTATTCTTTACCCCACGCTTTTGATTAAACTTTTGATACAAGAAGACCGGAACAAAAAACAATTTTGGCGAACCAGTCTTCTTATAGACATCAACTCTTATGCAGTCTTCGTTGTCGGCATACCTGTCGCCACTGCTCGACAAAGGAACAGCACCTTCGGGAACCCCTTCATAAATCTTTACTTTCTTTATGAAAGTCCCTTTTTTCGGTAAAACCGGGTATTTGGTTTTTTTATGAGAACGCAACCAATCAGAAATTGCTGAAGCGACTTCTTTGTTGCCGCGTTTTGCATCAACTATATCTGATACATTCTCCATTTTAATCTTCTCAACAGAGATAGTTTTGACAAGCCTTCTTTCAACTACTTTTGTTTCTTCATTATAAACGTCCCTCACACCCTTGATTGTTTCTTTCGAGAGAGGACCATTATTAACGTGATTAGGCTGTCTAACTGGAATTAACACGTGCACATCGTATTTCGTAAGCGGCCTGCATTTATACTGGGGCAAGTTGTTCAAAATATCCAGCAGCTTTCCAGGGTCTCTTTCATAAACACGGGCAAGTACTTCCTCTTTGAATCCAGCATATGGTTCCGGGAAAACAAGGCGATCCGCAAACCCCTCCTTGTTGGCGTTGGAAATATTATAAATAACTGAAGGAGTTACTGCTCCGATGACCGCGGCATCCAAAGCGTGGTGTAGATGGTTGTCGCGGTTTTTCTTATCGATGATTTTCTGTATTCCGATACGAACAAAATTCAACAACGTCATTGCATGGTCAAAGAATTCGCTTTCGCTGACGTTTATTGAGCCAGCATCCACATTGGGGAACAATCTTCTCCCAGACACCGTCTCTTGAAGTTTGTCGAACGGCAAATTATAAGCGTTCCTAAAACGACCAACGAAAAGAGCCTCATTAGCAAGATAATAATCAATTGCATTGTTAAGAGCTTGATCTTCTGCGGATAATTCCTTTTCTTTGCCATCTTGTCTCTTGTTTGACTTTTTCTTAAGAGGAATCTCGTTATCTTCATCGAAGCCGTTACTTTTAGTTGAGAAGGTGAAAATCAGCGACTCCTTTTCATAGGAAACCGATTTGAATGCAAAATCTTCAAAGAATTTTACTTGATAAAGGTTGTTTTCAAAAGAAACATAATTCGAAGAATCTAATTTGTAATAGGTATGAGTTTTTCCGGAAAGTTTCCAATGTTTTCTCATCAAGGAAGTCACACCGCCACTTGTCGAACGGCACGAAACGCCCGAAGGAAGCATATAGAACGTAATGAACTTTCGGGCCAATTTGGAAAGATATCCGGTGTCGACAAGGTCTTTGGCGATAAAATCGTCGGGGATCTCGCTTCTAAGAAGATTTTCCCGCTTCTTATCGGAGATAGACTTATTGTTGGCCAAAAAGATCTTGATGTTTTCCAAAAACATGCGGGGTAGATTATCACCTTTGTCCGCATTTGCCTTTGTCTCAACCAAAACTTTGTTGGTGAAAGAGTCGTCAAAGCTCTTAGAGAATGGCATTATGTGATCGACTTGATAGGAGTTCGAAAAAATCTCGCGATAGGGAATGGGCTTATTGGTATAAGGGCTGATGCCACGTTGTTCATGATAAAGCTTCAAGCGAAGAAGATCCGTTTTCGAAATCTTTGAATACGATCTAAAGGTATCTGGGAAATCTTCCATCATCCGGTTTCTGAGCAAGTTATTTTGATATTGATTGTCTATCTGGCTTGCCCTGATAGTTTTCCGTTCTTCAAAGCTTTTCTTAAGTTCCCTCGCCAATTCGACGACACAATCGTCGATTTGGCCATAAACATCAACAATGGCAACAAGAATCTTTCGCAAATTGGCAAGAGTATGCTTTACAACAGGGTTGGTCAAAACAACGCCCATCTCGGCAAGCGCTTCATCAATTGGAGGAATCTTCCCTCTAATTTCCGCCCTGTCGTCCTCACCAGTATGCTTGTAGCCAATTTCCTGCATCGCTTTGTCGTAAGTCTTGCCCCTTGTCAGATAAGGCAAAAGCTTTCGGCAAATATCAAGAGAAAGGTCAATAACTTGCTTGGAGTCGATGTCGGTATCCAAAATCGCATTGATAAGATTTTCGCCAAATCCTTCGGTTTTAGCTAATTCCTTTTTTATTGCTTCATCATCTTTTTTCCTAAGCAAAACATTCGCTAAAACATCGAAAAACTCATCGGTTTTCGCGAACGCACTTTCTCTTTCGGTTAAGCGTTTGTCTTCGCCGATCTTCTTGGCTTGGGCAATGAACGCGGATTGCGGGACGATATTTTTATCAAACGTTTTGCTCTTCACCAACTTCTTAAATTCCACCTCTTGGCTTTGATCAAGCTGTTCGCTTAAATCAATGCCGTTATCCCGCTTAAATTTATTTAGAAGATCAATATATTGACGGCGACTTAAATCCAAGGACTTAATCGCCACACAATCCTTGATTTTTAAAAAGGATAAAATTGTCGAATACTTTATGCTTGCGGAATAGATTTTATCGCTGGCTAAGAAAGAGGAAATTTGCTCAGGGGTCAATTGTCTATACGCCGTGTCGCCTTCGACTTTATAACGCATGTTCACCAAAGCGGACGCAAGTATGAATTTCCGTGCGCTAATGCTGTTTTTCGGGGCCCTTGGCTGATCATCGAAACTGCATCGACCAATAATTTTGTCCATATCAAGTACATATGGCCCCCGATTCGGGCCGT
This sequence comes from Candidatus Alloenteromonas pullistercoris, assembly GCA_017694295.1. GTDB lineage: Bacteria > Bacillota_I > Bacilli_A > RFN20 > CAG-826 > Alloenteromonas > Alloenteromonas pullistercoris. The sequence continues at coordinate 10,673 of JADINA010000008.1, forward strand.
CGGAGAAGTTTCTTTGATAAGACCAAATACTAAGATATGACTTTTTGAAATTCTCGTTTATAACTCCAAACGAAATTTGCTTGTCGAGAAGCGCCTCGATTTCCTTTTGATACGTTTCCCTATCAACCGTTAGTGAAAACTCCTTTTCCCTATTGTGAATATGCTCATTTAAATCAGGGCGGCCGGGAGCCTTAACAGACTGAGATAGCAAATATGGGGTGACATAGGGCGAGTTGCCATTTACAGCTTCCTCGGCAAGCTTTTCCTTTAGCAAGCTTATGCCTTTAAGCATTTTTTTAGTGTCGGAATCGCCTCCCTTGCCTTTTCCGTCAATCGACTTCCGATTCGACTTGAACCCGCGCCATTTCACATAATGATAAAGTGCGACCATCAATTCGTTCGGAGTCAGTTTTTCCGACAAACCTCGCTTTTTGATTTCGAAAGGATTCTCTTTTACCGCTTTAGCGGCAATGACGTTATCCAAAAAGTCAACTCCGAAAGCATCTTTGAAAAGCTTTCTAATAAGTTTCTTTTTAAAGGCTTTTCTCCGCCTTTGCCTCCTCATAAGGCGTTTTCCCCTTCGAACGACGTTTTCGGTTTTCCCTTTTTCGTTTTCTATTTGGTTGAAAACAAACGAACCTAAATCAATGATATGGGTTGGCGCATAGGAAATCCGAGAAGCCACGCCGTTCTCATCAACGTCAAATTTGACGGCCTCGCTTTCATATAAGCACCACCCAATAGATGCAATTCCAAGGTCTAGTCCCAAAGTTTTTGGCATAAATACTTTCCGCCTCCCTATTTTGTGTTATTATATTACTGCCCTTGTCGGAAGGGCAATCAGGTCTGAGTTCTAAAGGACTCGGAATTAACCCTATATGGGGTTAAAAAACTCACCTTCGGGTGAGTTTTTTGTTCTACGAGCTTTGTTGGTTTCATAGTTGTGAACCGACAGAAAACTCCTGGATTTCGCTATGGTGCCCTCCGACTGCCAACCGCAGGATATTCTCCGGGCTTCCCGAATGCCAACAACGCCCTTTTTCTCGCCCTCAGGAAAGACCCAAGCGCAAACTCTTACGTCAATAAGTTGGCGTACAGTTGCTCAGCTCTCGGCGAAAGGCGGCGTCCGCCTTCTTGAGTCTTTTAAATTTGCTCATTGAAAACCTCCATTCGGTTGAGCAGCAAGACGTAGCGTTTTTGCCCCGACAGGCGCAGCTTTCGCAAGAAACCCAGAACAGGACATCGCGTTTGTAAGTCCAGCGACCTATAATACGCAAAGAGAAAGTAACGAATAATGATTGAAATCAAACCGAAAACCGCAATGGAATCGAAGGAAATGGAACAGGTCAAAAAGGCTATCGCCGATAAATCGGAGGGATGGCAAAAGCGTGCCATTGAATTTTATCTAAATAATGCAAAGCCCGTGAAACTGACGCCGGACCAAGTCCTCGAATATTGACCTGGGTGATTCACTTTTAAGGTATCCACAAAATCCTTAAATCTTCGTTACGCTAGTAACCAATCTTTTCACCTAGCGCAACACTTCAACATTCCTTTTTTGTTTGCCAAAATCGATCATTCAGGACGTAACATTTCGCGCTCCCTGCCTCGAAAATTGGCTCAAGGCGAAGTTCAATTAACGCTTCTAAACGTCTTGATGAAGAAATGCGCCACGTGCTCTGGTTTCGAGATGCATCCCATATCCAGCCAGTGCCTTATAAGCGCGACAAAAGACTCTGTCATCATTATCGATATGATCCGCGGCGGCACCGATTCAATGGAATACTCCTCGGTACGCGATAGCTTATCAAAGAAGGGGGTAAGCCTTTCCCTGATCCGTTTCGAAATGATGTTAGAGCCAGGGCTATTAAAGACGTTACGGAGCAATGACTGGTCGGCTTGTGCGTGGTAGAAGATATGGGCCATGTCCTGATTGGGGGCGAAGGTCCCGTTATAAGGGGAATAGTCGTGGTCTATTTCCTTTTCATGCTCAGAGGCGAATATATGGTCAAACTGCCGGTCGCAAAACTCGATGAGGATATCGTCGGCGCTGCGGAAATGCGAATAGAACGTCGAGCGCGCGCATGGCGCTTTCTCTAGGATATCCTCGATCGCGATGTTCTCATATCCGACCTCAATTAGCAGCGATCTATAGGCGTTGAATATCCTTTGCTTTGTCCTGGCCCTGCGGTTATCCATGGCCCAATTATATACTTTTCGAACCCAAGTTCGGAAACATTTTCACCCATTGGCGAATATCCTTCCTAAACCTATTGAACTTGGAGTTGGCTCATAGGTATCAATATGCCCGTGAACAGGGAAACTGCGATAATCGACATAAAAGGGAAAAGGCGGAAAATCGCCAGAAACCGCTTCATCCTAATCATCGCGTTGGCTTTTGCCATATTGCTTGCCATGATCCTTTCGCTGCTGGCGCAAGCCCATGGAATGCATCTAGGCGATATGTTCCTCGGCATATTCGGTTTGGGCAGCGGGCAAGCCAACATCATCGTCGGTAACATCCGCCTTAGGCGGGTATTGGCCGCCCTTATAGCCGGGGCTGGTTTAACCGCCTCGGGGGCCATAATGCAAAGCAGCCTCAGGAACGAGATGGCCTCCCCCTCGACTTTGGGGGTATCCGAGGCCGCGACTTTTGGGGCCAACCTCTCGATTCTTTTCCTTTCAACCGGCTCCTTTACCCAAGCCGGCCTTTCCATATCCAATCCCTATGCCGTCAGCTCCTTTGCCTTCATCTTCGCCTTGGTCTCGACTTTGCTCGTCCTCATGCTTTCGAAGATAAGGAGATTCGCCCCTGAGATCGTCGCCTTAAGCGGCATCGCCCTCGGCATGCTTTTCCAAGCCCTCACCAACCTCATCCAGTATTTCTCCTCCGATAACGCCCTCGCCAGCTCCGTCTATTGGACCTTTGGTGACCTTACCCGGGCCAGCTTTGGGCAAATCGCCATCATGGGGGTCGTGGTCTTGGTGAGCCTAGTCACCTTTTTCTTCCTCGCCCCGGGGCTAAACGCGATAGAGGAGGGCGATGAAGTGGCCAAAAGCCTTGGGGTCAACGTCGAGCTCACTAGGTTTTCCGGACTCATCTTGGCCTCGCTTATAACCGCCGTATGCGTCTCCTTCGTGGGCATAATCGGATTCATTGGGCTAGTAATCCCACAGATGATGAAGCAACTTTTAGGCAGCGACAACCGCTTCCTCATCCCAATCTCGGCTTTGGTCGGATCGCTTTCCCTCATCCTTTGCGATTTGCTTTCTAGGCTGCTGATGGAGGGGACCAACCTTCCCGTTGGGGCCATCACCTCGATCATCGGGGCCCCGATATTCATTTACATCCTTCTAAGCCAAAGGAGGGTAAGGCGATGAGCATGCGCATGGAAGGTATTAGCTTCGCCTATAAAAAAGCCAAGCTCATTTTGGAAAACGCCTCGCTTCGCGCCGAAAACGGGAAGATCGCCGCCCTACTTGGGCCAAATGGGGCGGGGAAAACCACGATAATTCGCTTGCTGCTTGGTTTACTTAAACCCAATAAGGGGACGATAGAGATAGACGGTAAGCCCATCGATAAGCTAAGGCGGAAGGAGGTATCGAGGATGGTCGCCTATTTGCCCCAAGCGATCGACTTCGCCTCCGAATCCGCCATCGAGGCCGTCTTGATGGGCCGTTTGCCCTATTCCCCCTTCATTTACGATGCAAAAGACGAGCAGGCGGCAATTGAGGCATTGAGTACCGTCGGCATGGAGGGATTGGCCTTCGCCGCCTGTAATCGGCTTAGCGGGGGCGAAAGGCAAAAGATCGCCTTGGCCAGGCTATTGGCCTCAAAGGCCGATAACCTCATCCTCGATGAGCCCACAAGCGCCCTCGACGTCGCCTCAACCAAAATGGCGAAAGACCTTCTTCTTTCCCTCGCTAAACAGGGAAAGTCCATCTTGGTCAGCCTCCATGACATCCATCTAGCCTATGAACTGGCGGATTCCTTCTATTTGCTCCATTCCACCGGGCTAATGGAGATTAAAGAAAAGGAAAACCTCACCGAAGAGGCCTTAAAGGTCGCCTATGGCGAGGAGCTTAAATTGGTCAAAGAAGGAAACGAGTTATTCGTCTCTTACCATTAATAGGAGAAAACATGAAAAAGACATTGCTCATATTGGCTTTGGGGGCGTTGGCCTCTAGCTGCAACAACGCCGTCTCTTCCTCTTCGATAGAAGGACAAATCACCTTAACCGATGCCCTTGGGCGAAACGTCACCCTCGTCCCCGGGGAAGCCGAAAGAATCGTCTGCATCGGGGCCGGGGCCTTGCGGCTATATTCCTATATCGGGGATCAGGACAGGCTGGCTGGCGTTGAAAGGATTGAGGTCGATCCTGGGGAAGATGGCAAATTCGGCTACTTGAACTCCCCTTATGCTTTAAGGCCCTACCAAAAGGTCTTCGGATCCAATTGGGCCGATCTCCCCTCCTGCGGCATGGGCGGGCCCAGGGCCCAGGTCGTTGAGACCGAGGCCATTGCCTTATGCATCCCCGACCTCATCATCTCAGCCTATGACCAGGATAAGCAGGGGATGGACGATCTCCAAACCCTCTTGGGGGTGCCGGTATTGACTTTAAGCTATGGGGAAACCGAAGCCTTCGATGAGGCGTTGATCAATTCCTTGGATACACTTGGAAAGGCGTTAGGGAAGGAGGAAAGGGCAAACGAACTTATCTCCTATATTAACGGCATAGAGGAGGATTTAACTTCTAGAGCCAGCCAAATAGAGGAAGGGAGCGAGGTAACGGCCTATCTCGCCGGGCAAGCCCGTTATGGACTAAGGAGTTTTGAATCCTCAACCGCCCAATACGCCATCTTCGACGCGGTCGGGGTCATCAATCCCCTCGACGAGATGGGTTTGGTTGGATATCAGGGTTCGGTCAACCTCGAGAACCTCATCGTCCCCTCCCCGGACAAGATATACCTAGACGCAAGCAGCCTCGCGATGCTCAAAGCCGATTTCCAAATCGAGGAGAAGAAAGAGGCGATTGAGGCGATTGATGCCGTCAAGAACAACGAAGTCTACCTTTCCATGCCCTACAACTCCTATTACACCAACCTCGAGATCGCTTATTGCGACGCCTATTGGACGGGGGTGACTGCTTATCCCGAGCTTTATTCCGACATCGACCTGGAAGAGAAATGCAATGAAATAACCAACATGTTCCTCGGGGTCGATTTCTATTCCAACCCAACGCGCCAAGACGACATCTCCGACGTCTATTACGGGGGCTTTGCAAAACTTGAAGTGCCCTTATCCGATTTCCTCGATCAATACGTCGCCTAAATAGACATTCCAATGGGGTTTTGCGTCCAAAACGGTGGCAAAACCCCTTTTTCTTCTGCCTCATTTTGCCTAAATGCGGCCTTACAACCCAAATAGCCTTTTTTTCCAGCCCTTTTTGCCTCGATGCTGACATCTAGTTATAAAAACTACTTGGCTTTTTCCTGCCTTGCCTCCGTTCTCTTTCATTTTCTTTTCATACATTTTCACTAGATGTAGTCTAAGAAATTCAGGTTTCTCCAAATCGTAGAAGGCTTCTCTCTGCCTTGGAAAGGCCTAAATAGAGTGACTTGACAAGCCCATTCTATAGAATGGACGCTGCGAGGTCATGAAAATGAAAGAAATCGCAAACGAAAACAACCTCAATAAGGAAAACGTCAAGAAGGCCGGCAGGATGCATCGCTTCCTCCATAGCCGCCCCTTTAAATACATTTGCCTCGGCTTAAGCGCCATCGTCGTCGGGGCCGGCGTTGGCCTCGGCATGGGCTTTGGGTTAAAGCCCGCCCGCGTCCAGACGATCGCCGACGGAGCGAGTTATGCCGTCAACGAGCTTTACATGAAAGAGGCCAAGGCCCTTTATGACGGGGCCAAGGAAAGCGGGACCCCGCTTAACGAGGCCCTCACCCCGGACCAGATGGTCAACCTGGCCTACTCCTTCTATTCGGAAAAGGAATCGGCCAAGGCCGTCGGGGTCGGCTCATCGAAGGCCATGGGCATCGTCGACCAGGAAATCCAATCCTGCTCCATCAAAGAAGGCGACAAATACTTCGAGGAATCCAACTCCATCGGCATGGTCAAGATCTACAACCGGATGTACGAGGAAGGCGACACCACCACCACCTACTGGGGGTCTGATAGCGATTACGTCTCCCATCCCGAGGATGCGATGACCAATGAGGAATACGCCGAGCTCATGGGGCGGACTGTCTCGACGCCGCTTTCATATATCGTCTCCCCGAAAACCGTCCGAGAGGGCGAAACCCTCTCGGGGATGGAACCGACCGGGGCTAAGAAAAACGAAGACGGCACCTACACCGTCTACATCGAGCTTGACGTCAAGGATTCTAACGGCAGCAAAGTCATGCCCGGCGTTTCCAACTACCAAAAGCAGATGAAGCAGATCTCCGGGTTAAGCGGCTATCCGAACTTCGAATATTGCCACCTGACCTTCCTATTCAGCGAGGACCTATTGCCCATCGAGTTCACAAACGATGAGAAATACGAGGCCGCCATGGGGATAATCAACGCCACCTGCATCGGCACCATGACCACCTACTACCTCGATGGCGAAGCCGCCATTCCTTCGCTTAGCGAGAAAATCGACTACTCGGCTTACCACGCCTAAGGAGAAACGCAATGAAAGAACGTCAAAAGGCCCTTTTGCTTAACGGATTCATATTCCTCGCCATCGGCGGGCTCGCCGGCGGGCTGGCCTATTATTTGACCCCGCAAAAGACCAGGACCGTCATCGAAAACGGGGGCAACAACGATGGCCCGGTCACCCCGACCCCGGAAGAAACCGGGAAGGACAAGATCATCAACGGGCTGGTTTCCTCGGCCATGGGCGAGGGGCTTTCCCTCCACCTAGATGAGGCGAGCCTCACCCATAAAGGGGAAGCGGAAACCGCGGTTAATGTCATCACCCTCGACGGCGCCGACCTTAGCCTTGCCATTGGCGGCCTTTCGTTGCACGGAATCGACCTAAAGCTCGACGCCCCCATCGACTACAACGGGCGGGAACGCTCGCTTGAGCTTGGCTTAATCGACGATGAACTCTATTTCTCCATCGGCAACCTCGAAGACGACGGCAACGTCTACGACCTTAAATACAAGGTAAGCACCGAAGCCTACGACATCGTCGATGACGGCGGGTCGATAGTCGACGGGGAAACCGGCGGCACCCTCCAATATGAATATGGCGACCTCGACTGGGTCATAAGCGACGTCCTCTCCATTCTTAGCGACGGCGAAATCGACGTCCCTTTCCCCAACATCGCCGATTTGATCGGATCCTCGAGCGGATCCTCGAGTGGATCATCGGGATTTGACGCCAACGCGATATTGAGCTCGATGAACTCGATGACCGAAAGCCAAGTCGACGGCTCCCCCTATTTCACCTGGAACCTTAAGCTTGGGGAACTTAAGCTCCCCATCGGCCTAAAAGGCGATAGCGACTACAACCTCGTCGGCATCGACCTCCCGGCAGTCGGAGGCGAGGATTCCATCGACCTAGGGAGCGGATTGTCGCTGCAGCTATCCGCAAGCATTGCGGCAAACGCCATCGATTGGTCCTATCCCGAGGATTACTCCTCCTACCGCCGGCTTGAGAACTCCCTTGGCCTATTCGAAGGCATCGCCGAGATGGTGGCCCATCCCCAATTCGGCATCGACGCCGATTTGACCCTCAACCACCACGAGGAGGCAATCCCGGCTTCCACCACCACCATCGGCAAAAACGAAATCGACGAGAACCTCCGCCTCACCCTCGACGCCCAGGTCGACATGGATCTTAGGAAATTCAACGCCGCCGAGGCCTCGCTTGGCCTCTACGTCGATGACGACGAGGAGGCGGCCCAAACCCTAAGCACCGCCATTTTGCCTAGCAACGGCGGGCATGAGGCCTACGTCAACCTAAACGACGTCATGAAGGCCAAGACGAGCAAAGCGACCAACGACGCCATCATCGGCCAAATCGCCGAGATGCTTTCCTCTGATAGCCAAGGGCAGGTCACCGAAGCCCAGATCGGGAGGACGGGCAATGTCATTTCGAAAGTCGCCTCCTATTTGCAAGGCGATTTGATCACCGGCGCCGAGGAAGGCCATTACGAGGCCGCCCTCGATTGCCTGCAAACCATCAAAAACGAGGACAACAGGCTTTTGGTCAGGCTTAACCTCGACCCGATTGGGATTAGAGGCCACGTCGTCTTGACCTTAGACGGGAATGAGGGCAATTCTCTTCTTAACATCGAATTCGAATCCGTCTCCTATTCCTCCTTCACCCTTTCCGGCTCCTTGAAGACCGTCTCCTTCGTCGCCCCGACGCTATCCGACGAGGAGAAAGAGGGCTATGACGAGTTGACCCACCTAAGCGGAACCATCGGGCAAATCGGGGAGATCGCCAATTCCAAATCCGCCACCTTGTCTTTGTCCGGTTCCTTGCTTGACCCGGTCAAGACCGAGATCGGCGGGGGCAAAGCCGGAATCAGCTTCGACGGGATCATGGCCTTCGATGTCAACGATGTCAAAGGCGGGCTTGACCTCGCCATAAGCGAGCTTAACGAGAATTACCGCAATACCCACGCCATCAAAGCCGATCTATATGGGGAAACCGACCTAACCGGCGCCAGGCTTTCCTATTCCTCGGATAACGGGGAAATCGACGGCGAAAATCCCTACAACATGACCAACCCGGTCAACAAAGATGGGCTTAAGGCCAAATTGCCCTTCGCCTCGCTTTCGCCTCTTATGGAATCGCTGACCGGGCTAACCCAAGCCGATGACCGCTTCGGCAGGCTATTGCAATCCTTCTCCTCCGTCAGCGCCTCCTCGTTGCTTGGGCAGATCGCCTCGGGCAACTACTTCTCGCTTCTTCGCCTCCACGTCATCGAAGACGCCTCATTGGAGGGCGACACCCACGTCTTCACCCTCAATGGCGCCGCCATAGGCCTAGAGGGCAAAATGACGATCGAAGTCGATTACGCGGCCAACCCGGTTGAAGGCGATCCCTTCCAGGAAGGCGGCTTTGAGTCGCTTTCCATAAAAGGGCAGCTAGGCGGGAAGGATTTGATCTTCACCATCGGATTGGAAGCGACAAATGCAAGCGAAGCCGACCTCGCCCCCTTAGGGGATGTCGCGGACTCCGAATTCACCGACCTTTCCGGGATCAGCTATTTGGGCTCGAGCCTGCTTGACACCCTCACCCTTGGGGCGGTCGACCACAAAGGGGTCTCGACCTATTCGATTTCCGCTATGCTTGACCTAAGCATCGGGGAATATCGCTTCTCCGCCTTGACCATTAACGCCGCCATCCGCGTCGAAGGGGCCAAGACCGAGGTTTACGCCGAGCTTAAGGACATGCCTTTGATCAAAGGGGTCAACGCCCCCGAGGGGATGCCCTATTTCCGCCCCCACGAATACGAGGGAACGCGCGACGTCGCCTTCTATTACTATGCCGATGGGCTTAACCCCTCCGGCGAGGTCCTATTGACCCGCGACTCAAGCTATGGGAGGCTCCGCAACGTCAAAAACTCGGTCCGCCTAACCGGGGCTCAGTTTGGCCAAGACCCGATCAACTGGGTTTTGAAATACCTCCTTGGCGTCAACGAGTCCTTCTTTGAATCTGGCGAAGAAGGCGTCGCGGCCACCTCCACCGGTATGATCGGCGCCCCGCTTCACCTCGAGGACCTCATTTCCTCGTTCTCATTAACCAACGACGAAGCCGCCCCCGCGCTAGAGGTTGGGCTAAGCCTAAGCGCCCTCACCGGGATGAATTTCCTTGGCGATGCGAAGCTTGGGATTTATGGCACCACCGCCATGGATGGCCAATCCAATTCCTTTAAGGCCATCGAGAAGATCACCCTCGACGCCGGGATAGCGCTCGGCGGGAGCCTTAACGTCATCGGGCTTAGCCTCGAGGCCAAGCTAAACAACGTCGCCGGAGGCGTCTACACCGATGGCTTTGCCTCCGCCGAATCGATTTACCGCACCAACTTCATAAACGAGGAAGGGGAAGACGTCTCGACCACTTTCGCCGGGCAATACGGACACGATTACCGCCTCGAAGAGTCCGTCTTCGCCTCCAGCCTCTACTAAAAGGAGCGAATCTTGAAGAGCAAGCTTCGCGCCCAAATAGCCCCCTTCCTCCTTTTCCTGCCCTCCCTTTTGCTTTCTAGTTTGCCCGCAAGACCGGAAACTGAAATGCCGGAGGCGGAGGAAAGCGGGCAAAGCGGGGAGACTGCCCCTTCTTTCGACCTCGACCATTTCAAGATCGACGTCCTTTCGAAGGCCTCTTCCGGGATTAGGTTAGACGTGAGCGAAGGCTACCTCGACCTTGGCGGGGAGGATAACGTCATCTCCTTCGCCGGGGCCAAAATCGAGCTCGCCGTTTCCTCGCTTTCCATCCATGGCCTCTCCCTTAGCTTCGACTTGCCCCTAGACTACAACGGCAAGAAGATGCAGCTGCAGGGGGCCTTGCTATCCGATTGGCTTTACGTGAGCCTATTCGAACCCACGAGGCCAGAGGAGGTTAAGCTAAGTTACAAAGTCGATCTAAATAGCCAAGACATAATCGGCGAGGACGGGAAACCCATAGTCGACGATGAAACCGGCGGGATACTCTATTACGAATACGGCAACCTCGATTACGCGATCGACATGATATTGAACGCCATCACCGACGGGGAATATGCCTTTTCCTCCCTTGGCGCCCCAAACTGGGACTTCTCCTCGCTCATCGATTCGCTTAACTCGGTTTATCTAGACGATACGGAGGAAGGCGAATATTACGTTTTGCCTTTGTCCTTAAATGGCCAAAGCCTGCAAATCGGGCTAGTTGGCAACGGGCAAAGCGAGCTTTCCGGCATCGAGTTCCCCCGAAGCGGGGAAGCCGACCTAGGCAAGTTCAAGCTATCACTAAAAGCCAGCATAAACGCCAATGAGCCGAGTTTTGATAAGCCAGAGGGGGCCGATTCCTTCGTCGAGTTGCAAAACTCCCTTTCCCTCTTCACCAAGCTCGCCTCGCTTGCCTCCTCCCCCAAATTCGGCATAAAGACGATTGGGGAAGGGCTGAAGGTCACCCACACTGAGGCCGCCTTCGACGGCGGGGACTACGGATTCGCCCGCGACCCGGTGGAGGAAGAGGCCGTTTTGACCCTGGACGCGACCGCCGACCTTAGCGGCGGCAAAACCAACGCCCTCACCTTGCAAGCCTCGACCAGCTGCAACCAAAAAAGGCAAAGCCTCCGTTTCGATGTCGAGCAGGGCAACGCCTATTTCGCCCTAAACGAAGGGGTTAAGGTCTATGGCGGACTTTCGATAATCGAGCAGGTATTCGACGCCTTTGGGGCGATATTCGGAGGGACCGACGCCTCAAGCTTCGACGTCGTCTTCTCCTTCCTTGGGCTGAATAACTTCCTTTCCCCCATCCTTTCAAGCGAGCTGGTCAATGGCCTGCTTAGCGGCAACTTCGAATACCTCATCCCCTTGCTTGGGAAGATTCATAACGAAGATGGGCGGCTTGAGGTTGAGCTGGATCTAGGCAAAGTCGGGATGGAGGGAAGCCTTTATTTGACCTTAGACGGAAACTCCGGGCCCTTGATGAGCTTGCGCTTCGACAACTGCGGGCCCAGCAACGTCAAATTCGACGGAACCGTCGAGCTCGTCGATTACCATGAGCCCTCCGAGTTCGATCCGCTTGCCTATGCCGAACTCACCCACCTCCCGACCATCCTTAACGGCCTCGCTTCCTTCGCCGAGAGCAGGACCGGCTCCTTCTCCGTCTTTGGCTATTACGGGGAGGAAGGGGATGCCTCTTCCTCTGGCGGGCCGGCCACGATTGAGGAGCTCAATAACCTCAAGGTCGGCTTTGGCTTCCAAGGGACGGCCGACTTCGATTTGGATTCGAAGATGGGGGCCGCCAACCTCACGGTCTATGACCACCATGAGCTTTACAAAAACGATCACCACCTGAATCTGAGTTATGCCGATTACGGGGCACCGGAAAACTCGCTTCTATTCCATTACGACTCGATAAACGACAACCAGGAGCTGGTCGATAACGGGACCAGGACCAACCCAAGCAAGACCACCGGGCTAAACGGGAGGATGGAGAATTCGACCTTCCTTTCCCTTTTCTCCGTCGCCAGGGAGTTCCTAACCTCCCCCGACCCCCGTTTCGAAAGGATCACTTCGATGTTTGGGGCGGTGTTAAGCTCCGGGCTCATCTATCAGCTTTCCAACTCGCATTTCCTCGAGGCTTTGTCCACCGACATCCTCATCGGGGCGAGTTTAGGCGAAGGCAAAGACGTCTTCACCTTCTCCGGGGAGATGCTTGGCAATGACCACGAAGTCGTCTTGACCGTCGGCTATGCCAATACCTCAGGCGTGGAAAAAGTCGACTACATAACCTTGCAAACCTCCTTCGAATCCGCGGGAACGACGCAGAACGTCTATCTTCGCATCGATTCAATGAGCTCGAAGCCAAAACAGGAGATTAAGGAGGCGGTTTACGCGCAATTCGGGGAGAATCCCGATGCAGGAAGCTATATCGACTTCACCTCGCTTGGAGTCTTGTTCGATTGCCTTAACGGGGCTTTGACGTTGGGCACGACCGCGGATAGCTATCTTTCGACCTACCGCCTCAAAGGGAGCATCGTCCTCGATGACTTCATCGGCTTGGGCAGCGCGATAACGATGGAAATCAAATTTGATTTCTTCGTCCGCCTCGTCGGGTCCGAGCTTAAGATATTCGCCATGTTTGAGGTCCCGATGAACGCGATCATGTCAAGCAAAATCGCCACCGGGACCCGCCACGTCAATTTCTTCTATTACGAAGACGGCTCGGAATACAAGGACGGCTATGTGTATTTGGAACGCTACGACGACAAAAACGCCATGTCGGACACCGAGCAGTTCTTCAAAATCCCGGGTGAGGTCTTCAAAACCGACATCTTCGGCTTCGCCTTTAAAAACGTCTTGGGCTTCAACGACTTCATGAACACCATCATCAACATGATGAAAATCGACACCTCGAAGGCAATTCACGGCGAAGACCTATTCAATTCATTCTCCTATAACCAAAATCCCGCCGCCCCAAGTTGGGATCTTAACCTCGGGATGGGGGCGATCCCGGGTTTGGAGCAGCTTGGCGATATCGCCGCCTCCATTTCCGGGATTACCTTAGACGACGGCACCTTGACGCTACAGTCCTTCTCCGGGAGCCTGGAGCCGCTCAATTTCTGCACGGTGACCTTCTCCGGAGCCCTCGAAAACGCCTCATCCGGCTCCTATGACTACGCCTTTGACGACGTGGTGACCATGCCAACCCACCTAGAGGGCACGGGCTGGTTTGGCATGAACGAAGTCCATTACGAGGAGTATTCGGTCGAGGAGTTCTTCAATACGCGTTTCCTCGATACGGGCATTGGGGATGACGGGACCCGTTACTACAACTTCTCCTCGACCTTCAATAGCATCTCCGACACCACCGAGCCGGGAACCAATTACGCTTAAAAAACTAGAAAACGGAAGCGTTACTACATAGAATACGTAACGTATGGAAAACCTCCCCCAGACGGTTGGCAAAAACCTGCAAACCCTCCGCAAATCGAAGGGGATGACGCAGCAGGAATTGGCCAAGCAAGTCAATTACAGCGACAAATCGATATCGAAATGGGAGCTTGGCTACGCCCTGCCAAGCGTCGACATATTGCTCGATTTCGCCTCCTATTACGGGGTGTCGCTTGATTTCCTGGTCACCGAGCACCAGGAGGAGGAAATAAAGAAGACGACCGAGGTCCAGCCTAAGCTCGACCCCAACCGCCCGACCATCATGGCCCTCACCATCACGGTCATCATCTTGGTCGCGGTGTGCATCTTCTTCTCCCGTTACCTATTCCACGACGAAGGCGAGGACCCAACCGCCCTTTGGCCGGTGTTCGTCTGGATGGTCCCGGTCGCCTTTGCCCTTCTTGCGGCCGAAACCCATCTTTTCTACCATAACAGCATCGGGACGACAGTCTTATCATCCTGCTTCCTTTGGACCCTGCTGGCGGCTTTCCCGATCGTCATGAGGCGAAGCGACCTTTGCCTTTTGCTCGTCGTCGGGATCCCGATTCAGATAATCGTCTTGCTGATACGAAACCTAAAGAAGAAAAAAGACAATTAGCAGCCGAAATCCGAGTTGTCCCCATCGCCGAAATAGCCTTCGACCTCCGAAGGCTTTTCTTTTCTCTCAATGGAAGGGGCGCAATATAAAAGCAAGGCAAGCGCGTGCTTGCAAGGCCCAACGTAGCGGCGCGAGGCCTCGCAATCGCAATAGTAGGAGGCGAGGTGGCCATTTTGGTCAAGGGTGAACCCGCAATAATAGGAGGCTTTGCTTTTGCCTTCTACCCGGCCAGAAGCGGAATAGCCATCGATATGGCAGTTTAGTATCCCGCCGCTAGAGGCGATTTCCCTCGCCCTTACTAGCAGCTTCGTCCCCTCTAGGCTCTCGCCCAAATCGATTTCCATAACGCCCCTATGTTAAGCCTTTCTGGCAGCTTTCGGCCACTGCCGATTTCCCAAAAACAGAAAACCGGTTCATAATCTTAACCGTATGAAAAATGGCATTGCCCTTTGCGGAGGCGGCAGCTTAGGGTCTTATGAATACGGCGCCATCAAGGCCTTGCTTGAGCAGGGGATAACCTTCGACGTGGTGACCGGGACCTCGATCGGCTCGCTTAACGGGACCCTATTGGCCGCCAATAGGATGGACAGGATGAAGGAGGTTTGGGAAAACGTCACCGTCCATGACGTCATAAAAGACGGGCTCGATCTTTCCAAACCTTTGTCGAAATCCTTTTCCCTCAACCCCAATAGCCCTTTCCAGAAGTTCGTCAAAAGCTATTTGAAGGACGACTTCGGGGCCGATGTCTCGCCTTTGAAGGAGCTTATAGAAAGAAACCTCGAGGGGATAGAGGTAAGCAAGCTTAGTTGCCTGCTTGGCATCGTCGCCTGCACATATCCTGGCTTGGTCGAGGAGCATTACCTGGTCAACGACCTTCCCCAGGAGAAGGTGAAGGACTACCTCCTCGCCTCCTGCTCCTGCTTCCCGGCCTTCCCCATCTGCGACATCGACGGGAAAAGCTATGTCGACGGGGGATGGAAGAACAACCTGCCCATCGACTATTGCCTTGAGCTTGGGGCCGATAGGGTTTACGCCGTCCTCCTCGAATCCTTCCCCCCGGCCCAGAAAAGGGAATACTTCCGTTTGCCTAACGTCACCCTCATCGCCCCAAGCAAAAGGCAGGGCAACTTCCTTAACTTCGAAAAAGCCCATTTGGAGCGCAACGCCAAAATGGGTTACCTCGACGCCCTTATCGCCTTGAAGAAAAGATTGGGCGAAGACTATTGCTTCCACCCCAACAAATCGCTTTCCGAGCTTAGCCGCCGCCACTTAAGGGAATCGCTATCCCTATTCGGGGCCGAGTTCACCGCCAAATCCATCGAGAAGATGGCCAAATCCTCCTCCCGCCTCTCCCCTTATTCGGAGGAAGGCTATTTCCTATTGAACTTAGAACGGGCGGCCCACATCTTCGGGCTAAGCGAATATAAGGATTACGGGGTTGAGGAGATGGCCCAGGAAATACTTAGAATCAGCTCAATCGACGACGGGAAGGAAGGCAAAAGGAAAGCGGAAAGGGCCTATTGGCATGCCCTTTTCTGGGGTGAGGCAAAAGAAAGCCCAAGCTCGCCGGAGCGCAAGCTCGACAAAGTCCTGTTCAACACAATCTTCGTCCATTGATCGCCATCCTTGGCTAATCTAAATTGCCTAAGAAGGCAAAAAGGTTGCCTAAACCCTTTTTTGCGTCTACCCTAGTCTCCGAAAGAAAGGAATAGCAGACAATGGGCAAAACAAATTGGGATCTGACCTACTTCTACAAAGACGAGCCTTCCTTTGAGGCCGATCTTAGCAAATTCAGGAAAAGGAAGGATGAGCTATCCTCCTACAAAGAAAAACTAGGCGAGGAAGCCAAGCTAGCCGAATATCTTCGCCTATACAAGCAAACCAACGTCGAGCTCGCCCATCTTTATTACTACGCCTCGATGGATTCCGACCTCGACAAAAAGGACGTGAAGCGCTCAGAGAGGCTATCGAAAGTCGAATACGCCATCTCCGAGCTTTCCGAGGCCACGAGCTTCGATTCGCCTGAGTTATTGGCTTTGGGGAAGGAAAAAATCGACTCCTTCATCGTCTCCAACCCCGAATTCAAGGAGTTCTCCTTCTTCTTCGACAAGCTCTTCAAAGGGGCCGACCACGTCCTAAGCGAGGACAAGGAAAGGCTACTAAGCGCCTACTCCACCTTGCTTGGAAGCGCCGCCGACCTTTATAGCCAGCTTACCGTCGCCGATAGGGAGGATGAGGAGATCGTCCTCGACGGGGAGAAGACCAAGGTCACGATGGCCAATTGGACGAGCCTAATTAAGAAAGCCAAAACGGCCGAGGGAAGGCAAAAGGTCTTCGAGGCCCTCTATTCCTACTACGATAAGCACAAAACGGCCTACGCCGGGATATACAACCTCTCGCTGCAAAGCCAATTGGCCGTCAAGAAAAGCCGGGGCTATAAGTCGATACTCGACACCCACCTCCATGGCGACGCCATCCCCGAGGGGGTGTTTGAGACCCTTATCGAGGTGGCATCTACCAACACCGCCCCGCTTAAGGAATACTACGAAATCAGGCGCAAGGCCCTTGGGCTAGCTAAGCATCGGAGCTACGACCGCTTCCTGCCCCTTGCCGAATCGAATAGGAACTACACCTACGAGGAGGCCAAGGAAACCTTCTTCGACTCGATTAAGCGCTTTGACGCCGACTTCCAGGAAAAGGCGCATGAGGTGCTAAAAGACGGCTTCGTCGACGTTTACCCCTCCTCTGGCAAAAGGACGGGGGCCTATAGCAACGGCGGATACGGCCTCCACCCCTATATCCTGTTGAACTTCAACGGCGAGCTTAACGACGTCTTCACCCTCGCCCACGAATCCGGCCATTCGATCCACACCCTCTATAGCGAGGAGTCCCAGCCGATCATGGATCAGGACTACACCATCTTCGTCGCCGAGATCGCCTCGACCTTCAATGAGCATAACCTCCTCGACTATTTGCTTAAGCAAGATGATTTGAGCAAAGACGACAAGATCTTCCTGCTGCAGAAGTCAATCGACGAGATTTGCTCGACTTTCTATCGGCAAACCCTCTTCGCCCATTTTGAGCGCGACATCGCCTTGCTCGCCGAGCAGGGGAAGCCGATCAACTACGCGGTGCTAAACGCGAAGATGCGTGAGCTCTACCTTTCTTACTACGGCATCGACATCGAGGAGGAGAGGCTTAAGCCATTGGTCTGGGCCTATATCCCCCACCTCTTCTACACCCCCTTCTACGTCTACCAATATGCGACCAGTTTCACCTCGAGCCTCTTGCTATATGAGAAGGTCAATAACGGCGAGGAAGGCGCGTTTGGCCGCTACATCGGATTGCTTAGGTCGGGCGGGTCGGATTACCCGGTGGAGCAGGTTAGGAAAGCCGGGGTCGATTTGACGAGTAAAGAGCCGTTCTTGGCCGTCATAAGGCGAATGGAGCAATTGGTCGAAAAGCTAAAAGACCTGCTTGGGCAATAAGAAAAGGCGGGGGCCGGCTTGGCCTTCCGCCTTTTTTTAGTCCGCTTTCGCCTTCCTATATGTCCTTTCCCGAAGCTTCCTCGCCTCCTTGGCCGCCTTCCTTTCCGATTTTTTGGAGATGGAGAGGGCTTTTTTGTCGGGGATGTTGGAGATGGGGTTTTTCGCTTCGAGGCGCTTCCTCTTAACGTCGTCGAGGAAGGCGGGGACGGTTTCGGGGTCGACGTAATAGACGTCTTCTAGCCGCTTGGCGGCCTCCTCCTTGTTTCTCCTCGCCTCCTCCTTAGCCGAGGCGACCTGGCCGGTCTTAATCATCTCAAGAAGCCGGTGTTGCTCGTTTTCCTTCGCGGCCAAAGCCCCCGAATAGGCGATGTACTCGGCCGCCCCGGGGGTCAATGGGCGGGAAGAGGTGGAATCGAGGTATGGCGAATATAGCAGCTCAAGCAATTCGGCGTATTTCTTCTTTCTATAAAGCCGATTGTAGGCTTTCTTGGCCGCCGAGGGCTTAGGGGAGACGTTTAAAAGGAGGCGGCGGAGCTTGTAGATCTCTTGATACCTCGGGGCGATGAGAAGGGGATCGAAAAGCGAAATCAAGGCAAGGAGGAGGAACGTCCCCAAATAGGCGTAGGTGCAATATAGGTAGATGCGAGAAAGCAGCTCCATGACGTCGGCGTTGATCATCCCGTCCGGGGCGAGGAGGATAGTCGCCATTAGCCCATAGACGGCAAGGCTAGAAAGCACCTCGAGGGCGATCAAAAAGCCATAGGGTGCCTTCCGATAAGCCAAAAAGCAGCTAAAGACGAATAAGAGGAAGGCCCCGGGGGCGGAGATGACGATATACCCATAATCCGGCATGAGGTCGTAAATGTTGTAGCTATGCTCGATGAACCCCTCGATATGGATGTTCAATGTAAAACTGCGATAGAGCGAATCGAGGTATTCGACCTGCCCCAAAAGCAATTTGGCGATTGGGCCAAGCAGGAAAAGCAGGAGAAAAAGAAAGCCGAAAACCGGGATGGCGGCTTTTGGCCGGCTCCGCCTGGCCATATGCAAAAGGTCTTTAGTAACCATATCGAGGATAGTCTACACCATGAAGGGGCGATTTGCCCTACATAATGTATCCGCCCTCATCGATGACGGGCATATAACGGCAGTTGGGGTCGATAAGGTTAAGGGCCTCGGGGGAGGCGTTAAAAGCAACGGAATCGCCGTCTTTAATGAAATGAACGTGTTTCATGGCCAGCCCTTCCACCGAAACAAGCGAATAGGGAAGCCGGCCGTCGATCGCGGGGAGGTAGGCGTCGAATTTGATATAGCCCGATATTGCGTCTATTTGGCTTAGGTTCAAATCGAAGGAGAAGGTTTTGGGATATACCGGGTCGCCCGGATAATCGGGCATCGGCTCCTCTGGGGGGATATAATCCAATGCAAACGACTCATCCAGGTTGACCTGCAATGGCAAATCGAATTTGCCCTCGTAGTTTCCGAGTTCATCGAAAATGACCGCCTTGAACTCGGCGTTGGAACCGCTAGAGGCAACGCTGGCCCAATGCCCGGATTCCCAGAATTGAACGAAAAGGGGGGATAAGGCGACGTCGACGTCGAAATGGGCGAGGGGGAGGGACTGCGATTGCTTTGCGTTGGCCCGAAGCAAAAGCTTGGCGGAGCCGGTAGAAAGCATCAAACCAGTCTCGGATTCGTTTTCAGAACACCCAAGTGAAACTAGCGCAATGCAACTAGATATGAGGGCACCAAACATCTTTTTCATAAGCTATCCCCCTTTATATAGTATCCCGCAATTCAGAAAAAACCATCTAATTGCCGAATATAGGTGCAAATTAGGGATGGCATTGGATGTTATAATTGGCTCGCTGATCAATCGAGGAGGTTGTGAGGCGGCCAAGGTCGATTGATTAGCAACTCTCTTCCCAGGCCGCCTCTCAACCTCCCGGGGAAGGGAGTTTTTCTATGTCCAGTCAACTAAATCCGGCTGAGATGGGCATATAACGGTAAAAAGGGTTTTCCCGAACCTTTTGATCCGGAATTTTTCCATCTAAATGCTTTATAAGGTTTGTTGAGATTCATAATGCAAAAAATTGCCACTTTTGGCAAAAATTTGCAGTAGGTGGCAAAACGCTGTAAAATCTGATCAACAAGAGCCATGGAAATCAAAAGAGACAAGTACTTAGATAAGCTGACTTCCGCAATAGGAAACGGATTGGTAAAAGTCATTGTAGGCGCAAGGAGATGCGGGAAATCCTATCTTTTGTTTCACCTGTTCAAAGACTATCTTTTAAAATCCGTAACCGATGAAGAGCATATAATCGAAATCAATTTCGATGCTTTTGAAAATTCCAAACTCACGAAAGCCGACGAATGCTACCGATATTTAATCTCCAAGATAAAAGACCGGGAAAGGTACTTTTTCCTATTGGACGAAATACAATTGCTTGAAAAATTTGAATCCATTCTCAATAGCTTCCTAAATCGAAATGTTGATATTTACGTCACCGGATCGAATTCGAAAATGCTTTCTAGCGATATTGCGACCGAATTTCGCGGGCGAGGATGGCTAATCGATGTTTTCCCATTGTCTTTCGCGGAATTCAAATCCGTTAAGCCAAGCCTAAGCGATGAAGGAGCTTTCGAGGAGTACTTCACCTATGGGGGGATGCCTTTTGTCGCGGGATTGAGCTCCTCAAACGACAAAATCAAATATTTGAAGAACCTCTACAAGGAAACGTATTTAAAAGATATCGTCGATAGGAATAAATTGCGAAACGATGAGGCCATTGAGGATGTTTTGGCTATCATTGCTTCCAACATCGGTTGTTTTACCAACGTGCATAAAATCGCATCGACGTTTTCCTCGGTCGCCAAAAAGCAAATTTCAGACCATACGATAGCCGACTATTTGGGTTTTTTAGAGGATGCTTTCGTATTGCATAAAGCGAGAAGATACGACATTAAAGGGCGTAAATACATCGGAGCCAACGACAAATACTATTTTTCCGATTGCGGAATCAGAAACGCGATTTTGAACTTTAGGCAAACGGAACCAACCCATTTGATGGAGCAAGTAATTTATAACGAATTGCTTTGCCGAGGTTATTCGGTTGATGTCGGCCTTGTCGAAACAAGAGTTCCCAATACGGGCGAGAGAAAGCGTTTTGAAGTTGATTTCGTTTGCAATTTAGGAAGCCAAAGGATTTACATACAATCGGCATATAGAATCGGTGATCTTGCGAAATTAGACCAGGAGATAAGACCATTCCAAAAAATCGAAGATGCTTTTAGGAAAATATTGATTATAGGGCAAAGAACAGAGCCTCATTATGACGACAACGGCGTTTTGCACATGGGTTTATATAACTTTTTGGAAAACGAAGCTTTTCCTTTTTAATGCAAAAAATTGCCACTTTTGGCAAAAATTTGCACTAAGTCGGCTATCATTTCCCGATGTCCTCGCTAAGCGGATGGCAATCAAGGCAATCCCATTCTCCAAAGACCCTGCCGCTATGAGCGTATCCACGTGTTAAATGGCTATATGCGGTTAGCTGCGCCTATAGATTGGTTAAAGCATCTACGAACAAGCGGAAGAGACCGTGTTGTCGATTCCCAGGTTATGGTCGAGGTTTCGACTACTCCCAACCATGACGAAGCCGTTGCTTTGAGCAATCATCAAAAAAGTTTTTACGAAATTTTGCAAAAACTTCATTGTGATTAAGACTTTTTGCAAAAATTGGTAAAAAGTATTGATATCTTTAGACTTCCGACTATAAAGTAATTGCATAAAGGAAAAAAAAGGGGGGGGAAGGCAAATGATATATCGAAGCGAATACATGCAGCGCTTAAAAGCGTTCAAAGACAGCAAGATAATCAAAGTCGTCACCGGGCTGCGCCGAGCGGGAAAATCGACGCTGCTTCAAATGTTCAAAGACGAGTTAATCCAAAGCGGCGTCCCGAAGAAGCAAATTCAATACATCAATTTCGAACTGATGAAATATGACGCCATCCGCGGCTATCGGGAACTATACGATTTTGTGAAACAAAACGCGATAAAGGGCAGAAAGAATTATCTTTTCTTCGACGAGATACAACAGGTATCCGGTTGGGAAAAGGCCATAAACTCGCTTTCCCTCGAATACGATGCGGACATATACATCACCGGTTCCAATGCCTATTTGCTTTCCTCCGAACTCGCTACTTTGATTTCTGGAAGATATGTGGAGATCAAAATGCTGCCGCTATCTTTCAAGGAATACTATGGATATTACGCCAATTCGGGAAAGAGCAAGGAAGAGCTTTTCGACGAATACCTCAAATATGGCGGCTTGCCTTCCCTTCTGTCGCTGCCGCAAGATGAAGAAACGATTGACGCCTATTTATCGAGCGTTTACGACACAATAATTCTGAAAGACGTCCTTGAGAGAAACAAATTCAGGGATATCGATTTGCTAAAACGGGTTTTCGCTTTCGTATGCGGGAATGTCGGCAGCATAACCTCAGCCAACAAACTAGCCAAATATTTGGCAAACGAAGCAAAGCTCGATTCGTCCATTCGCCCCGCTACCATCGCCAAGATCCTGCAAATGCTGGAAAACGCCTTCATCGTCTACCGGGCAGAACGTTACGACGTCAAGGGAAAGGAGGTCTTAAAATCCCTTGAGAAATACTACGTTGCCGACACCGGACTTAAAAACGCGCTCGTCGGCTATGCACTCGAAAACTATGGGCAATCGATAGAAAACGTCGTCTATTTGGAATTGCTCCGCCGCGGGTATCGGGTTTACGTTGGCAAAAGCGAAACCAAGGAGATAGATTTCGTCGCGATTGGCAAAAAGGAGACCCGCTACTTCCAGGTGACGGAAACCCTTTTTGACAAGGCGACGCTACAAAGGGAGGTAGCGCCTTTTTACTCCACCAACGATTTTTTCGAGAAGACCATAATAACCGCCGACAAGACATACGTAAGCAACGCCAACGGCATAAAGATCGTAAACCTCATCGATTTCCTTTTGTCTTAACAAACTCCGGTTTGCACTAGAAAAATCACGGCAAAACCCCGCTCAAATGTCAGCAGTGTAAGCAAAAACGCGCTTAATAGCCAATTTGGCGTGTATTAAAGGCACACAAAAAGGCCGCGCCCAGTAAGCGCGGCCCCTACGTTAAGCTTTTTCGGCTATCGTTATCCTTGAGCCGTCATAATCGACCAAATAGGATCGCTTGGTGGAAAGCCTACCCTCGATGATCGCGGTCGCGAGCTCGGTCTCGACCTCGTCTTGGATAAACCTCTTCAGCGGCCTCGCCCCATATTCGGGGGAATAGGCGGCGTCGATGATGTGCTGCCTTAACCTATCGGTGAAGCTGACCGAATAGTATTGCCCTTCCAGCCGCTTGCCTAGCTCAGAAAGCATCTTCGAGACGATCTGCAGCTGCACGTCCTTGCCAAGCGGGTTGAAGTAGACGATCTCGTCGATCCGGTTGAGGAACTCAGGCTTGAAGGTATGGGCCAACAAGGTTTTGACCGCCTCCCTATCGCCTTTAAGAAGGTACTCACTCCCGAGGTTGCTGGTCATGATGATGACGGTGTTCTTGAAGTCGACAAGACGCCCCTGTGAATCGGTGAGCCTTCCTTCGTCAAGGACTTGGAGGAGGAGGTTAAACACCTCGGGGTTGGCTTTCTCCGCCTCGTCGAACAAAACGATGGAATACGGGTTGCGGCGCACCTTCTCGGTCAGCTGGCCCCCTTCCTCATAGCCGACATATCCAGGCGGCGCCCCGATTAGGCGCGAGACGGAGTATTTCTCCATGTACTCGGACATGTCGATGCGGATGATGTTGTTCTCGTTATCGAACAAGGCCTCGGCCAAGGCTTTGCTGACCTCGGTCTTCCCGACCCCGGTTGGGCCGAGGAATAGGAAGGAGCCGATCGGGCGATTGGGGTTTTTGATGCCAGCCCGCTGACGCAAGATGGCGTTGCTCACGAGCCTTATCGCCTCATCCTGCCCAATGACGCGCTTTTGCAAGGTGGATTTAAGCTCAAGCACCTTCTCGCGGTCGCCTTTGCTTATCCGGTTCACCGGGATCCCGGTCATCCTTGAGACGATGGCGCTTATTTCCTGCTCATCGACGACCTCGTTGACGAGCCGCTCATTGTCCTTGCTTTGCATCAACACGGAGTCAAGCTGCTTCTCAAGGTCGGGGATAACTTGGTACTGGAGGCGCGAGGCGGATTGGTAATCGCCTTCGGAGAACTTGTTGCCAAGCTCGAAGCGGGCCTTCTCAAGTTCCTTTTTTATGTCCTTGGCCTTGGCGACCTCCTTCTTTTCCTTTTCCCATTCCTTGGAAAGGGAATCGAATTTTTGTTTTTCCTCCTTAAGTTCGCCTTCAAGGGCCAAAAGCCTTTTTTGGCTCGACTCGTCCTTTTCCTTGCTTAGCGCCACCCGCTCGATCTCAAGCTGGCGGATCTTGCGATTGCATTCGTCTAGCTCGGTCGGCATCGACTCGATCTCGACTTTTATCGAGGCGCAAGCCTCATCGAGCAGATCGATGGCTTTGTCGGGGAGGAAACGGTTGGTGATGTAGCGGTTGCTTAGCGTGGCGGCGGCTACAAGCGCCCCATCGGTGATCCTGACGCCATGGAACGACTCAAAGCGCTCCTTCAATCCGCGGAGTATGGAAATGGTATCCTCCACGGTCGGCTCAGCGACCATAACCGGCTGGAAGCGCCGTTCAAGCGCCCTATCCTTCTCGATGTATTCGCGGTATTCATTCAAAGTTGTGGCCCCGATGCACATGATCTCCCCACGGGCGAGCATCGGCTTAAGCATGTTGGAGGCGTCCATTGCCCCATCGGCTTTCCCGGCCCCGACGATGAGGTGGATCTCATCGATGAAGAGGATGATCTTGCCGTTGCTTTCCTTAATCTTGTTGAGGACGGCTTTTAGCCTTTCCTCGAATTCGCCCCGGTATTTGGCCCCAGCCAAAAGGGCGCCCATGTCGAGCTCATAGACGGTTTTGCTTTGCAGCGACGCCGGAACGTCGTTTTTGACGATCCTCTCGGCTAGCCCCTCGACGATGGCGGTTTTGCCTACACCCGGCTCGCCGAGCAAGACGACGTTGTTCTTCGTTTTGCGCGATAATACCTGGATGACCTTCCTTATCTCGTCATCCCGCCCGATGACCGGGTCGAGCTTGCCCTCGCGCACCGCCTCGTTGACGTCGCGGCCGAAGCGCTTGAGCACCTCGGGATCATTGGCGTAATCAATCGGTCCTTGTTCCTGCATGTTCATATTCCTGCCACCTCCTTTCGGCGCAGATAAATAATAACAAGAAAATTAGCAGTCGCAAGGGGAGAGTGCTAAAAATTGTTTGATCAGATGTCTTTTTGCCTTATGGCAAAGATTTTTTCGTCGAAGGAGAGGAAGATCGCCCCATCTCCTTCCATATAGGGGGAAAGGGCCTTTTTGGCGAGGGCGGCGTATTCCCCGTCATCGAGGGAAAAGCCCTTTTTGGCCTCGTTGGATGCCTCATAGGCCAAGCAGAAGGCGTATTCGAGATGGGAGAAGGGCTCGTCGCGGTTTTCAAAGCCGAAATACAGGCAAGCCCCAAGCAAGGCAAGCCGCACCAGGTGGTCGGCAGCCTCGGGGAAGACGTAGACATAGCCGTTAACCTCGATCCGCCCTTTGTCGTAGGCTGAGATGGCCAGCTCGCCATAATCGCCTAAAACCGTCGGGTCAAGCTTGATATAGGGCAAAAGCAAATAAAGGAAGGCGAAGATCTCGGCAAAACCCGGGGAATGCTCCCTCTTGCCCCGGCAAAGTGGGAAATAATAATCCTCCACGAGCCTGACTATGGTCCCGAATCGGTGGCTGAAAACCAAAACATCGGCTTTTTCCATTCTTTTCCCGGTGTTTTCTTCCATATAAGAAAACTATACCCAAATGCGGTTTTCGTCCATAATTTTCCCCTGATTTAGGGACCAATCAGGCAAAAAG
The DNA here is from genome assembly GCA_017694295.1 of Candidatus Alloenteromonas pullistercoris. Lineage (GTDB taxonomy): Bacteria > Bacillota_I > Bacilli_A > RFN20 > CAG-826 > Alloenteromonas > Alloenteromonas pullistercoris. Next base: position 36,371 of record JADINA010000008.1, read on the forward strand.
AAGGCAAAATCGGCGATTTTGCTTTTTGCAATGCCTAAATTCAACCGCTTTCCCACCTAAATGAGCCCTAAAGGAAAGGGGGGAAGGAAACATGACGGCGAATAACCTCGTCAACCTAAAATTGCCCAAGAGGACGCGGAAAAGCAGGCAAAAGGATGGGTTTCCCGCCCCATGATAAAGGGAAACGGAAGGCGGTGAAACGAAGAAGTAAACCCGAGGCTGGCTTTGCGGATATTGGAATAAATTTTACAAATAACATCTATTTAAGCTCTTCCTCAGTCAACGGAAAAGGCAAAAAATCCCCACCATCTGAAAAAAAACCGCTTGTTTTTTCTTGCCTATCTCCATTCCAATGGCGAGATTTTCAATTGACGTTTTCTCTATTTGATGGTCAATGAAAAAAGAGTCGGCGGGGCCTAAACAATTTGGGGAAACGGGTTTCTAGGAAAACCCTATTGACACGTTTTTCACGTTAACTAAGAATATCGCTTATCCAAGGCGATTACTGGTTTTATGAAAGAAGGCAAAAAACGACCTTATCGGAAGTTCCTGTCAATCGACCACCGTCTGCTCGGGGAGTCCATCTTCGAAAACCGCCGACCGGTCCTATGGACCTTCCTCGCCTACATGGTCGTCTCCGCCCTCTACGCCGGCATCCTTTTTTCCTATGGCCATGACGCATACCGCTACGCCCTCGCCGCCATCTATTTGGCGTTATCGCTTTTGTCGCTTGGCGGGTCGCTTTTCGTGTATTTGACAAAGGGCTTCCCCCTAGACGGGAAAACCGTCAAACTTTACATCGGCTTCTCCATCCCGTTCCAGGTTTTGGGAGCCTCGCTTTCCTCGGCCGCCACCTGCCTCGAGCTTTACATCGGGGCCACGATCCCGGTTTGCTTTTTCATCGTCTCGGTGTCCTTGCTTTTCCTTTTCCTCACCGACCCTTGGCTCTCAAGCGCCCTCTCCGCCCTCGGCTGCCTAAGCATCGTCATCTTCGGCCATGTGCTGGGTCTCATAACCAACGACGACATCTACAACTTCGCCCTCTTCGGCCTTTTCCTCATCATAGCCGCCTGGGCTCGTTATCAATTCATCGCCGATAGCCGGGAAAAGCGGCTTTCGGCCAATAGGCTGTCCCTAAAAGACGACTTGACTGGCCTCGGTAACCGGCGCAAATTCGAGCTCGACCTCGAGCAGGCCATCCATTCCGGCTTGCCCTTTTCCCTCGTCATGGCCGATTTGGACGGGTTGAAGTCGTTAAACGACGAACGCGGGCATCTAGCCGGCGATGAGCTCATCAAGGAGACGGCTTCGGCCTTGGGGAAGAGATTCGAGCAGGTATACCGCTATGGCGGGGACGAGTTCATCATCATTGCCAACCCCCATGAGCAGAAGCGGCTTAAGAAGTACCTTCTTGAGATAAAGGAGGCCGTTGACCGCCTCGGCGGATCGCTAAGCTTCGGTTCCCACCCCCACGTCCCGGGCGCAACCCGGGAAGAGGTCATCGAGGGAGTCGACCGCCACCTTTACGAATCCAAGGCCCGAGGAAAAGGGCTATATAACGGGGAGGAGCTAACCTATGATGGGCTATCTTAAGCGGTGCATCCACGCGGTCGCCTACTCCCTCGTCCTCCGCCGCAAGCCGATTTTCGTCGCCTGCCTCGTTGGGATCGCGATCTCGGTATTCGCCTGCGTTTTCATGCTTATCGAGTACCTGCCAGAGCTAAAGGGAGCTTCCATCCACACCGCGGCCTCCTATTTCATGGTCATTCTCTTTTGCGCCGGCGGGGCGATCCTCATAAAGAAGACCGAGAACATGGAGGGGGAAAGGAAAAGGGAGAACATCTATTACGCCTACTTCACCGCCTTCTCCCTCTACCTCACGACAGCCGCGATCGGGCTTTCCTATGCCGACTGCACTTACGGCGATTCCTTCCCGCTAGCCTATTTCATCATCATGTCGATCATCCCGCTTCTGCTCGTCCATGAGCCGATCCAGGTGTTTTGCTATGAGCTTGGCGGGGCCATCATCATCTCCTGTGTCCTCATCACCCAAGCCGATTACAGCTATCTCCCCTGCATCAACTTCTTCGTCTTCGCCTTCATCATCTCCCTTGGTTCCATCGCCTTATACCGGCTAAGCGCCAAAACCACCACCGAATACGACGCGGCCTTAAGAAGCTCCTTAACCGACGAGCTCACCAAAGCATCCAATCGGCGCGACTTCGAAAGGCAGCTTGCATATCTTCACCACTACAAGGGGAACTACGTCATCGTCATAAGTGACATCGACGGGTTCAAAGGGAAAAACGACGGCGAGGGCCATTTGGCCGGGGACCGGGTATTGAGACAATACGCCAATTGCCTAAAGGAATCGTTTAAGCACGTCTACCGCTATGGCGGGGACGAGTTCGCCATCCTCTCCAAGCTTAGCCCGGACGAGGTCATCTACCGGATCAAGCAAGCCCAGCAAAGCCTCGCCGAGCTAGACATCTCCGCCTGCTTTGGGATATCCAAGGTCCCGCCCTTAAAAGACGCGAAGGAATATTTCGCTTTGGCCGACGCGGCCTTATTGAAAGCCAAGGAAAAAGGTCGCGGGCAAATCGCCATCCATGACGGCGAGAACATCAATCAACCGATTTGAGGCTTGAGTTCATGTCGATCCCGGCGATATGGGGGGAGAGGGCCAGGTTGACGAGGATCGTCGAGACGATGATCAATAAAGGCGAAGCCAAATACGAATACCATTGCACGTCCCCCAGGGTCCCAAAGGAAAGGTAATCGAAGGCCCAATAGGTGACCAAGGCCCCGACCCCGACCCCGATGATCGAGGAAAGGCAGACGATGAAGATGATCTCGCGGAAGGTGTAAAGCGAGCATTCGACGTTATGGTAGCCAAGGACCTTCAAGGTCGCGATCTCCCTTTTCCTGTCCTCGATGTTCATGTTGGCCAGCGAATAGATGACGGTGACGGCGAGGGCGATGGCCAAAAGGATGATGACGGCGCTTATCTGCCCCATCGAATCGGCGACCGAGCCGAAAAGCGGATCGTCGACTAAGGCGGCGGAGGCGTCGTTTAAGGCGAAGCCGAGGAAGACGATGACCGTCCCCCCGATGACCGAGGCCCCGGTTAAAACGAGGTTTTTCTTTTGCCTGAATATGTTGCGGAGGCTCGATTTCCAGGAGAAGGATATCCGCTTCCAAAGGAAGGAAATCCGCTCAAGCAATATCTTTTTCCCGGGCTTAGGCGATTTATCCTTCAATAGCTCGGAGGGGGCTTCTTTGAGGTAACTAAGGCAAATAAACCCGGTGACGGCAAGCGAGACCAAGACGATGCCGGTGGCGATTAGTATCCCGGTTACGGATGAGAAGGTGATGGCCAATTCGCCCATGGCGAAAACCTGATCATAGGCCGGGAAGATAAGTAAAGCCACCAGGGGAGTCCCCAGCAAATACCCGCCTAGGCATCCGAAGAAGGCGGAGAGAAAGGCGAAGAAAAGGAACTTGAAGGCGATTGAGGATTTATGGAATCCGAGGGAGGAATAGCAGCCGATCTCGCTCCGCTCATCCTTCATGAGCCGCTGCATGGTGATGAGATTAATAAGGGCGCAAATCAAGACGAAGAAAAGCGGGATGATGAAGGAGATCTTCTCGACCTTGTCGTTATAGTAATCAAAGATGGCGTAGGAGGTGTTGTCCTCCATGGTGAGGATGACGGCGTCGTCCCCGAATTCCCCCTCGAGTTCTTCCTTGGCCCTAGCCAAGGCATCTGAGTAATCGGAGGAGAAATACTCGCGGTTATCCAAATGAAGGCGGAGGTAGCAATCGGTGGTCGGGAGCATCGATGACAAAAGCGGGTTGTCCAAAAAAGAGGAATCCAAATAGAAGACGCCGTCTAGGTAGGCGGTTTCGTCCCCTTCAAGCTCAACCATCGCCGTCTCCGGGGCGTGGGAACGGTACAAATCGTCCTCGGATAGGCAAACGACCTTATATTCGCTAGGAAGCCCAAGCATCCCCTTCATCGAATCGGGAACCTCCGAGGAAATCGGGTAAAGGAGGTCGAAGGATAGACTCTCCCCCACCGCGAATTCGCCGAGCTCCGAAATGGCGATGGCCTCGGATAAAGAAGAGGGCGCCTCGCCCTCGCTTATGACGGGCTTGGCCATGTCCATTGCCGTTAGGTCGACTAGGTAAACCCGGTAATAGCTTTCGCCCTCGTTGGGCGTGAAGTCAAAGGAGGAAAAGGCAAAGACCTCGCCAAAAGAGGATATCGAATCTATCTGATCTTGGCTAAGCCCATCCTCACTCGCGCCTTTGACGATGATATCCGGCGGGTTGCCGACGTAGCCATTGGAAAACGACTCCTGAAACGAATCGGGGCAGGCGGCCAGCCCGCTGGAGACGAAAACCGAAAGGAGGCAAATGAAAAAGTTGGCCAGGAAGCGTCCTTTGTTATGGCCGATGGTCCTCCATATGGTCTTCGAATACGGTTTCATGTCAGTTTACCACTCGATGTCCTTAATATTCATTGGATGGTCGTTATGCTCATCCAAGACGATCTCCCCGTTTTTAAGGCGCAATAGATGGTCGCCCATGTCCTTGAGGGCGCTGTTGTGGGTGACGATGATGACGGTTTTTCCCTTTTGCCTGGCGGCGTCGGAAAGAAGGGAGAGGATCTCCTTCCCCGTTTCGTAATCAAGGGCCCCGGTCGGCTCGTCGCAAAGGATGATCTCCGGGTTTTTGGCGATGGCCCGGGCCAAGGAGACGCGCTGCTGCTCGCCCCCGCTAAGCTGGCTGGGGAAGTTGTCGAGCCGATCGGCTAGCCCCACGGCCTTCAATATCCTCTCGGGCTCAAGGGCGTCTTTTTTAAGCTCGGTGGCCAATTCGACGTTTTCCTTGGCCGTGAGGTTGGGCATGAGGTTATAAAACTGGAAGACGAAGCCGATTTTGTTGCGGCGGTATTCGGTAAGCTCGCGCCTTGTCGCCTCGAAAAGCTCCTGCCCATCGACAAGCAGGCTCCCGCCCGTGATGGTGTCCATCCCGCCGATGAGGTTAAGCAAAGTGGACTTGCCCGCCCCGGAGGGACCAAGGATGATGGTGAGCTCGCCGCGCCTTATCGAAAAGGAGACGTCGTTGACGGCCACCACTTCCGATTCGCCAGAGCCGAAGACCTTCCGCATTTTCTTGGCGACCATGATCTCGTCCATACCCGCACCTCCGTTTTAGGCTATTCTATGAAAGAATAGGATTGTTGCAAACACATTCGTCTTAATTAAACCGGAAAAGGCAAAAAGGGTTAAGAAAAACGCCGTTTTGCCGAAGAGGCAAATTCAAGCCCGGAAGCAATGGCGCTCGCGACGTCTTTGGCCCCTTCCTTGGCGTCCCCGATGGCGTTTTCCTCTCCTAAGTGGCGGCTGGTTTGGCCAAGGCAAAGGATGAGGTGGTCGTAAGGGAAAGGGGCGGCCTTAGATTCGTCGACCTCAAAATTGCGCCTCCCGTCTTCGCCGACTTCCCCTAGATGGGTGGGGGCAATGGACAAATAGTCCTCGGAAGCGGAAACGATGCAGTGCAGGAAGTTTGCCTTCGCCCCCTCCTCAAGGGCCAAGGAAAGCATCCGATGATCGCCAGGCATCTCCGCTTGGCTGCGGCGATAAACCAAGGTGGCCTCCCCGCCATCCCTAGCGATGCTGCGAAGGGCGTCGAGGGCGACGTTCCCGCCGCCATAGACGTAATATCGCTCCCCCTTTTCGACCTTTAGCCCTTGGTGGCGGAGCCCGTATAGGAAGGAAAGCCCGGTTTGGATTTTGCTAGAAAGCGCAAAGCCCCCGATGCGGGGCTCAAGCGCCCCGACGGCCAATACGGTTTCGTCGAATCCTTGGAGGGGGTAGGAGGCCTCGACGCCTAGATGGAACTTGACGCCAAGCAGCTCAAGCGACTTCCTTATTCGGGAAAGAAGGGAAAGATCGAAGCGGAACTCCGGGATGAAGCAATATAGGCAGCCCCCGATTTCCCTTTCCCTTTCAAACACCTCGACTGAGAACCCGGAAATGGCAAGCGAATAGGCGCAGGCAAGTCCGGCGGGCCCGGCGCCTATTATGGCGATTTTGCGCCCATTTGGCTTTTCTTTGGTAATTTTGCGCGGGTATTGCGCGATTTGCCTTTCTACCTCCGCAAAGGAAATCCCCTCCCCGCGGAACCTTTTTATGCAGGAAGCGGCGCAAAAACCCTCGCAAAGCGATCCAGTCAGTTCCGGGAAGGGGTTATGGGAATACAGCAATTCGGCGGCCTGCTCCTTTTTCCCCTCGCGGAAAAGCCTAAGGCAATCGCGGATCGGGTTATGGAGGGGGCAATGGGCTTCGCAGTTAGGTTTTTGGCAGCCTAGGCAGGAGGCGGCTATGCCTTCAAGGCCGCTCATTTTTCGAAGACGAGGTTGGCGGAAACGGGGAGGACGAGCTGGGCGATCTTTTCCTTGACCGCCGTCTTCCCATTTTCCCCGAGTTCGGATTGGTGGCCCCTAACCTGGATTAGCAAGCCGAGGTCGGCCCGCTTATAGGGGCCAAGGTCGGCGAGGGGGTAGGACAGCTCATAGGTTTTCTGGATGTGATTGGAATTCTCTGGGGCGAGGGCGAAGCGCTGGCTTTTGATGTTCCGCTTGGTGTTTAAAAGCAACAACCCATAGACGGCTTCCCTATCCTCGATGCCCTCGATCTCGACGTTGATCTTGATGTAGGCCCGCTTCGCCTTCATGTCGAGCTTGGCTAGCTGCTTGACGGCGACGGTGACCTTGGCCTCAAGCAATTTGCCAGAGGCATAGGCGAACTCAAGCCCGCCACAAGGGGAGGGGCAGCGGAGGTAAAGCCTAGTCAAATAGGGGGCGTCCAAAGCCAAGGAAAGGCGCTTGACGAGGGCGTTGTAATAATTGATGCCGACGTCGAAGCAAAGGTATTCGGGGGTGTCGAAGTAATAACGGAGGCGGCCGTCGAGCTCCGGGTCTTGGCCGATACAAAGGCAAAGATAGGTGAGGGCGTCGACCCTTTGGGGGTAGGAAAGCCGGGGCGAGGCAACCGAGGCGTCGATGTAGCGGGACAAAGCCTCGACGAGGCAGCGGAGGTCCCTTTTGAAGGAAACCGGGGCATCCTGGCTTAGGCTTAAGGCCACAGCATCAAAATAACCTTGGCATTCGGCCCCTCCGATATGCCGCTGCAGCTTCTTATCGGTTTCGCTACTCTTCAAGACCATGTGTACACCCCGTTAATGAACTTAGGCTATTCTAACCCAAAATGCGCCCGATAGTCTCTAAATCCTTAAGCAAATCGCGATTTTCCAACACATCGAGGCAAACATCGACGAAAGAAGGCTCGGGTTTTTCCTGCGCTTCCTTGGTTTCCCGGCTTATTTTGTAGAATGCATCAAGGTCAAGCGGCCCCTCGCCGATAGCCAAGGCGTAGGCCAAATTTGGAAGCATCTCCCCCTTATCGGGGAAGCTTATCCGGAAAACCTCGGAAACGCCGCTTTCCAATATCTTGTCCAAGTCGCGGATGACGCACTCCGTTTGCTCATCCCCATGAAGCGGGCTAAGTAGCAAATAGGCGGAAAGAAGAAGCGATTCCCTTTCCGACAAGGCCTCTAGCTCCTGCGCGAAATAGGCGCTTAGCAAAGCGTCCATCGTCGCCAATAGGCGCGGGAAATGCTCATTTCCTCTTTCTTCCATCGCCCCATTCTCCCTTTCAACCCCATTAGGGTAAACCAAAATCGGGAAAAGGGCCATCACTTGCTTCCAAGCAAATCGATAACAAGGCAATCAGCCGGGCAGAAAAGGGCTTTGTCGGCCTCATCCAGGCGGAAGAAGCGCTCCTCGCTATGGATATGCTCATGAAGGGAAAGCCGCCCCGATTCGACCTTGCATTCGATCACCTCCATGTCCAAGCGGAAATCCGGGTAATCGTATTCGACCTTCCCCAATGACCTTATGGCCTTAACCGCGGTCGAAAGCTCCTCCTCTATTTCCCTTTCGATGGCCCGAAAGCTTGTCTCCCCCGCCTCTATCTTCCCGCCGGGGAACTCAAAATAGCCCCTTAGGAAGCCATAATCGCGCTTGGCGGCGAAAAAGCGTCCCTCATCGTCGAAGATGGCGGCGCATACGGCTTTAACGGTTTTCTTAGGCGGGGTTGGCATCGATGTAGAACTCCTTATACAAATAACTGGGGAGGGGCTTTTCAAGCTTTATGTCGAATAGAAGGGTTTTGGCCCTGTTGCGGCTTTCCCGCGGATTGAGCAATGTTCCCTGCCCGCAATAGACGTAAGGGAGGCTCACCCCGTTTTCCTTTTTCATCTTCCTGACGAATACCATCGCCTTCCCCGTGGAGAGGAGCCGCCCCCCGGCCCCATTGTCCAAGGTGGTCCCGGTCGCCGATTCCCATTGGAGATAGGAAGGCGAAAGGAAGCGGTCCTCATAACGGAGCGATTCGTTCTCCACCTCGTCCTTGTTCAAGTTGACGAACAAGACGAGCCGGCCTTTGATGTAATTGACCCCGCTCATGTAAAAATCGGTATCGTTATTGAGCACTAAAAACACCTGTTCGGGCCGGTAATGGCCAAGAAGCCGGCAAGGGCCCTCAAAAACCCCGAATTCCTTTTTGAAGCGGCCAAGCCCGTACTCGAGCTCGTCTTTTAGCCAAGCCGAGAAAGAGGACGTAAGCTCAACGTCAAGCGAATAAAGTCCACGTTCGCGCCTAACGAGGTTTTTAGCCATCGTCTTCCTCACCAGCCCCTCCTGCCCATTGCCAAGCACCGCTAAAGCGTGGGAAGAGCCGATCGGAGCAAGCTCATCGATGGATTTTGGGCCCTCAAGAAGGGCGTAGAGCAAGGCAAACTCGTCTTCCCGGACAAGGGGGAGGAAGGAACTGACCCGCCTTAGGAAATCCTTTTGCCCCTGGCTGAAATAAGGCAGATCCTCCTGAGCGATGGCGGAAAGGAACTCAAAATAGTCATGGTGGTATTTAGCCGTGTAATGGGTAAGGGAGGATATCGGCTCAACCGAGAGGAAATCGGCTTGGCTAGGGTATTCGCGGGCGCTTAGCTTCAAAAACGATTTGAGGTTGGCGAAATCCTGCTTGAGGAACCGGAGGCTTTGGAAGTTGAAGGAGGAAAGCGAGTCGAGTATCTCCTTCTTTGAAAGCTCGTCGAACTCGATATGTACGGGAAGGGAAATGGAGG
>JADINA010000009.1 GCA_017694295.1 Candidatus Alloenteromonas pullistercoris
ACTTCAACGACGCCCAGCGCCAGGCCACCAAAGACGCCGGCACGATCGCCGGGCTCGACGTCGTTCGCATCATCAACGAGCCCACTGCCGCCTGCTTGGCCTATGGCCTTGACACCGACAAGAGCGAGAAGGTCATGGTCTTCGACCTCGGCGGCGGGACGCTCGACGTCTCGATCCTCGACATCGGCGACGGCACCTTCCAAGTCCTCTCCACCAACGGCGACACCCATTTAGGCGGCGACGACTGGGACCACGTCCTCGCCGATTGGATCCAAGCCCAGATCAAAATCGAATTCGGCGTCGACCTGACCGACAAAATGGCCAGGCAGCGCTTCGTCGACGCGGCCGAAAGGGCGAAGATCGAGCTCTCGAGCTCGCTTGAGACCACCATCTCCCTCCCCTTCATCGGCATGGGCAAAAACGGCCCGATCAACTTCGAAGCCAAGCTCACCCGCGCCAAATTCCAGGATCTGACCAAGGCTTTGCTTGAGCGGTGCAAGACCCCGATGAGCCAAGCCCTCTCCGATTCGGGCTTAAGCTATTCCGACATCGGCACCATCCTCATGATCGGCGGCTCCACCCGCATGCCGGCCGTCCAGGAGATGGTCAAGTCGGTCACCGGCAAGCCCATCAACCTCTCGGTCAACCCCGATGAGGCCGTCAGCATCGGCGCCGCCATCCAAGGCGGGGTCATCGCCGGGGACGTCAAAGACGTCGTCTTGCTTGACGTCACCCCGCTCACCCTCGGCATCGAGACCCTTGGCGGGGTCATGACGCCGCTTATCCCGCGCAACACCACCATCCCGACCACCAAGAGCCAGATCTTCTCGACCGCCGAGGACAACCAGCCGGCCGTCGACATCATGGTCTACCAGGGCGAGCGCCCGATGGCCCACGACAACAAGCTTCTCGGCCACTTCCAGCTCTCCGGCATCAAGCCGGCCCGCCGCGGCCAGCCCCGCATCGAGGTCACCTTCTCCATCGATGTCAACGGCATCGTCAAGGTTTCCGCCAAGGACCTCGACACTCAGAAGAGCCAGGACATCACCATCTCCGGCTCCAACGGCCTCTCCAAGGAGGACATCGACCGCATGATCAAGGACGCCGAGGAGAACAAGGCCGCCGACCAGAAGCGGAAAGACGACGTTGAGGTCAAAAACAAGGCCCAAAGCTACGTTGACCAGATCAACTCCGTCTTGACCGAGAAGGGCGATTCGATACCCGCCGAGCAAAAGGAGCAATTGACGAAGATCCGCGACGAGGCCCAAGGGGCCATCGAGTCGGACAACATCGACAAGCTCCGCGAGATCGTCGGGCGCCTCGAGGATTTGGCCGCCAAGGCCGCCTCGATGGGCCAAGCGCCGAACCCGGGAGCCGCCTCGACGGATTCGCAAGAGGGCAACCAGACGGCCGATGACGTCGTCGACGCCGACTTCACCGACAAGAAATAATCGCTCGGGGGAGGCTTGAAAACCTCCCCCTTATGACATTGAAAGGAGGGCTATTCATGGCCAAAAGGGATTATTACGAAGTGCTTGGCGTCAATAAGTCCGCCAGCAAGGACGAGATCCGCTCCGCCTACCGCAAGCTGGCCAAGAAATACCACCCCGACATCAACCACGACCCGGACGCCCCGAAGATGTTCGAGGAGGTCCAGGAGGCCTATGACGTCCTAAGCGACGACGCCAAGCGCCGCCAATACGACCAATTCGGGATGGCGGCCTTCGAGCAGGGGGCCTCGATGGGCGGGGCCGGCAACCCGTTTGGCGAGGGCTTTAGCTCCGCCGGATTCGGGGACATCAACCTCAACGACATCTTCTCCTCCTTCTTCGGGGGAGGGGCGAGGCGGCAAAGCCGGAGGGCGAGCCGGGAGCCGAGCAAGGGCGAAAACAAATTCACCCGGGTCCGCATCGATTTCATGGACGCGGTCCACGGCACCCAGATAAAGCTAAATGTCAGCTACGACGAGCCTTGCGGCCATTGCCACGGCACCGGGGCGGAAAACCCCGGCGACGTCGACACCTGCCCCCAATGCGGGGGATCGGGCGTCGAGCTCACCCAGCAGCGGACCATCTTCGGCGTCATGCAGTCGCAAAGCGTCTGCTCCCGCTGCGGCGGAAGCGGGCGGATAGTCCGCAACAAATGCCACGAATGCGGCGGGGCCGGGTATAAGCATGTAAGGCGCGACATCCCGGTCAACGTGCCCCCTGGAATCAATTCCGGGCAGCAGATCCGGGTCGCCGGAAAAGGCGAAAGGGGCGTTAACGGCGGGCCCAACGGCGATCTTTACGTCGAGGTGCTCGTGGCCGAGCATCCCTATTTCCGGCGCGATGGCAACGACATCCACCTCGAGGTGCCCTTAAGCTTCGTCGACTGCGCCCTTGGGACCTCAATCGTCGTCCCGACGGTCTATGGCGAGGTTTCGGTCAACATCCCCGAGGGGACCCAGCCCGACCAAATACTCAAAATCAAGGGCCGGGGTGTCAAGGATTTAAGGACCCAGGCCCCGGGGGACGAATACCTCCACGTCAAGGTGCAGACCCCGACCAAGCTATCCAAAGCCCAAAAGCAGCTGCTCGAGGAATTCGCCAAAAGCAGCAAAAAGGAAAGCCCGTTCGCCAAGTGGAAGTCGAAATGGGACGCCTAACCCGGTTCGCCGGGTTTTTTCTTTCATTGTTTCCTTTAAGGAAAGGCGCTTTATGGTAAAATCAACGCGGCTGGGGAGACCGGATATGGACCAATACATGAAAATTGCCTTGGATGAGGCATACGAAGGCATAGAAAACGGCGACGGGGGCCCTTTCGGGGCCGTCATCGTCAAAGACGGAAAGGTGATCGGAAAAGGGCATAACCGGGTCGTGAAAAACGCCGACCCGACTTGCCATGGCGAGATGGAGGCCATCCGCGACGCCTGCAGAAGGCTCGGGACCTTCGACCTCTCCGGCTCCACCATCTATACCACCGGCGAACCCTGCCCGATGTGCCTTGGGGCCATCATGTGGGCCAACATCGAAAAGGTCTATTACGGATGCGACGTCAAGGACACCGAGGCCATCGGCTTCCGCGACGACAAATTCTATGAGCTCTCCAAGCCAGAGAACAAAAAGAAGTTCCTCGCCGAGCTAGACCGTGACGAATGCCTCAAGCTTTACGCCGAATACATGAGGAAAACCAACAAAACCGCCTATTGAGGGCGAAAGGAAAGGGGGCGACTCCCAACATGCCTACTTGCCGGCATTGCCATAACCAGATAAGCCGCTTCGACGTCGACGTCTGCCCATATTGCGGCACCGCCTCGCCGATAGAGGAGGGATACAAGACGATGGACGTCACCAAGACCATCGGCGATTTGAAATTGCCCAAGGAGCTTTACAAATCCCGTTCCCGCCTCTCGGCGGCCTTGCTTTCCTTCTTCCTTGGGCCATTTGGCTTCCATTTCTTCTATTTGCGCAAGCCCATCGCCGGGATTTTGGCCTTGCTTGCCACCTGCTTTGGCATCGCCGGGCTCGGGACGTTGGTATATTGGTTCGCCTTCCGCTCGGTTTGGGCGTTTTTGATCTTCGCCATCATCGATTACGCGGTTTACGTGGGATTCGGCGTCTTTTACCTGACCTACGAATCCGCCAAAGACGGAAAAGGGGAATTGCTCCGCTGATATGCAGCATTATTTCGGCGCGTTCTCGTCTGGTGTCGCCTATTTGAGCAAGGAGGACGAGCATCACGCCCTCAACGTCAATAGGCTCCGCCTCGACGAGGAGGTTGAGATAAGCGAGGGCGGAAAGACCTATCTTTGCCGCGTCTCTAGTTTGCATCCGCTGCGGTTTGCCTTGCTTAGGGAACTAGAAAGCCGCGAGCCATCGATCCGCCTTTCTTTGGCTTTCTCCATGCTAAAAAGCGATTACAACGAGCTTATCGTCCTTAAGGGGACGGAAATCGGGGTAAGCGAGTTCCTCCCTTTCGTTTCGAAAAGGACGATCCTTCCGATTGAGGCGGCAAACAAAAAGGTCGCGAGGCTTCGCAAAATCGCCAAAGAGGGGGCTGAGCAATGCCGTCGGGGGCTTATTCCCGAGGTAAAAGAGGCGAAAACGCTCCGCGAGCTCGATTTCTCCGCCTATCCGACCAAGCTTTTCGCCTACGAGGAGATGGCGATGGCGGGGCAAAGCCTGCTTTCATGCCAATTGGAGGGCGATTGCCTGCTTATAGTCGGCCCAGAGGGCGGTTTTGCCAAAGAGGAAGCCTCCTATCTCCTAGAAAAGGGCTTTGCCCCCATTAGCCTCGGGAAAAGGATATTGCGGGCCGAGACAGCCGCCATCTTCGGCTGTTCGGTGCTCATAGCAAGAAGCGGGTCGTAGGATGGATTTGTTTGAAACGCTTAGGAAAAACCGGCTCCGGAACGACTTCGAATCGTCCTCGGAGATGCGTTTTTTCCTCGAAAACGCCGACGTGTTGACTTATTTCCCGTTGTTTAGGAAGTTCAAAAAAGCCTCAAGCGGGTTCGACGTCATCCGGGGCAACGTCATATTGCGCGCCCTTTCCAATAAAGAGATCATCGAATCGGCGTATCGGCTTTGCGTCAAGCAGCAGACCATCCCCGGCACCAAGATCGACCCCAATAGCCCGTTGCTTGCGGAGGCGATGGGGCGGGCTAAGTCCCGGCTTCCCTATTTTGAGCTTAACGGACGCCGGATCTACGTCCCCATATTGCCCTTAAGCTTCAATTCCATCTACGAATCGGAATACACCAAGCTCGACGAGCGGCCGTATTCCTCGCTTCTAAAAGATTACGACGCGGCGTTGATTGACCCTTTTGACTATTACGGCCCCGATTTGTTCGATTCCTATTTCACCCGCTTGCTCAAAGTAGGGGGAAAGGGCGGCTATCGGGCTTTCCTCGATTACGATTCGTTCTCTTTGTATTTCGTCAACGAACAAGGCCGCCTTGATGTGGAGTGCGCTTTGTTCGACCGCTTCCTCGACCGTCCTTCCTATAACCATCTCCAGTCGAGAGTGGCGGAGGCGGTGAGCTGCTACTATAAGGACGACAAAAAGGGATTTATAAAGTCCTTGGTAGACAATAAGTTAATATCTAGTAGTTTGGCCTATCGGATTTATGAAGATGAGAAGAAATTTTATGCGAATTTAGCATCGCGGGTTGATAAGCATGGACAATAAAACTTTTTTCACTCATTCGCTTGGCTGCAAGGTCAATGCCTACGAAACCGAGGCCTTAGCGACGTTGCTTAAGGAACAAGGCTACACCAGGGTGGATGACCCAAGGTCAGCTAAGGTGATAATCCTCAATACGTGCGCCGTCACTCAAACCGCCTCGAAGAAATCAAGGCAGCATATATCCTCCTATCGCGAAGCCAATAGGGAAGCCATTCTCGTCGCCATGGGATGCTATTCTCAGATTGACGCCGAAAAATGCCTTGAGCGGGGCGCCGACATCGTCTTGGGAACCGGGAAAAGGAAGGAAGCGGTGGGATTGATCGAGGAATTCGCCAAAACCGGGAAGAAGGTCGTCTCCGTCGCCAAGGAGGTGCGGAAGCAGGGCTATGAGGAATTCGGCACGGCCGTGCTTGAGGAGAAGCAAAGGGCCTACTTGAAGGTTCAAGACGGCTGCGATTCCTTTTGCTCCTATTGCTATATCCCGCGCCTACGCGGCAATTCGCGCTCGCGCGACCCCAGGGAAGCGGTGGCCGAGGTGACGAGGCTTTGCGAACTTGGGTATAAGGAAATCGTCATCACCGGCGTCCACATCGGCTATTACGGGCGCGATTTGGGCGATGGAAGCTTTGGGATCGCCGATTTGCTCGAGGCGATATTGCGGAAAAACCCTTCCTTGCCGAGGCTTCGCATCTCCTCAATCGAGCAGGGCGAGCTTGACATCCGCTTCCTAAACCTGCTTTCCGCCTATCCCCAGATCGTCAGCCATTTCCACGTCCCGCTGCAATCGGGCTCGGACGCGACGCTTCGGCAGATGGGTCGCCGCTATGACAGCGCCACCTACCTGCAAACAATCGAGAAAATCCGGGAAATAAGGCCAGAGGCCGCCATCACGACCGATCTGATTGCCGGCTTCCCCGGGGAAAGCGAAGCCGAATGGGAGGAAACCCTCGCCACCTGCGAAAAGGCCCGCTTCGCCGAAGTCCACGTCTTCCCCTTCTCATCGCGCCCCGGCACCCCGGCCGCCGCCATGCCTAACCAAGTCGACTCGGCTACCAAATCAAAGAGGGTCCACGCGATGCTTTCACTCTCCAAGGCGATGCGGACAGAATACGAGAAAGCCTTCTACGGGAGGAAGCTCCCCGTCCTAATCGAGGAGAAGGAGGGCGGATATTGCCTTGGCCATAGCGAAAACTATTTGCTTTGCCGCTTCCGCTCTGAAGCTTCCGTAGGCGAGATAGTCGAGGTCGTCTTCGGCCCGGATGTCGCGGCCGATTGACAAGTCGACATAGATGCAATCGAAACTATTTGAAATTTTTTTGACATTGTTCAACTATTTTCCTTGCCTTGCTCCCCGATTGGCCTATAATTCGACACGCTAGAAAAGAGCAAACCGTCGCAAGACGGGGAAAGGAGAAAAGCAATGGTGGTCCCACAAAGAAGAACCAGCAAGACCCGCAAGCGGCTGCGCCGGACCCACTTCAAGCTCAACGTCGTCGGCCTCGTCGCCTGCCCGCACTGCGGAGAGATGATAAGAAGCCACCACGTTTGCCCGAAATGCGGCTATTACGCCGGCAAGGAAGTCCTCCACCTCGCCAAAGAGGATGACGAGCCTTCCAAGAAGTAAGGACGCGGAAATCGCCCATCGCCCTAGCGGAAAGATGGGCTTTTTCATTGCTTTGCCCTATAATGGGGGCAACTGGAGAAAATGCCTATGGAACTTGCCAAATACTTCGACCACACCCTCCTTAAGCCCGACGCCCGGGAAGCCGATGTGCGCCGCCTATGCGAGGAGGCGGCCTATTACGGGACGGCCTCGGTGTGCGTCAACCCCGATTTCGTCCCCCTTTGCCACAACCTGCTCGAGGGCTCGGGGGTCAAAACCTGCACGGTCATCGGCTTCCCGCTTGGGGCTTCGGCCTCCAAGATAAAGGCCGACGAAGCCGCTTATGCCGTGGCGGAAGGGGCCGATGAGGTCGACATGGTCATCAACATCTCAGCCGCCAAAGACCATCGCTACTCCGAGGTCGAGAAAGACATCAGGATGGTCCGCGAGGCGGTTCCCAACGCCATCCTCAAAGTCATCCTCGAAACCTGTTTGCTCACAAAAGAAGAGATCGCCGAATGCTGCTTGGCCGCCAAAAGGGCCAAAGCCGATTTCGTCAAGACCTCGACCGGATTCTCCAAAGGCGGGGCGACCGTCGAGGACGTGAAGCTGATGAGGGAAACGGTCGGTCCGGAGATGGGCGTGAAGGCCAGCGGCGGCGTCCATACCAGGCAGGAAGCTTTGGCCATGATCGAGGCCGGGGCCACCAGGATCGGGGCCTCGGCGACCGTCTCAATCCTCAAAGAGCCGAAATAGGCCAAAAAACATTTGCTTTCGCCTCCCCCTATGGGTATCATTTAACCCGCACGAAGCAGGAAGGAAGTGAATTGCAATGGCCGTCAAAACCGTCGTCCGCGAAGGCGAAACCGTCGATGACGCGCTCCGCCGCTTCAAACGGGGAGTCAACAAATCCGGCATCCTCTACGAAGCCAGGATGCGCGAAGCCTTCCTCAAGCCCGCCCTTTATCGCAAGATGAAGGCCAAGCTCACCCGCCGCAAGAAGTGGTAAGGGAAAAGCAAAAGGCAAAATAGCCCCGAGCAATCGGGGTTTTTCTTTTGCCTTAAAGGAATTTGACGATTTTTTGTAGCCTATTGCCCCTTTTCCCCCTATATGTAGGCATGGGAACCGAATTGGTCTATCAGTCGCAGGGCAATGGCTGCGGTTACGCTTGCGTGAAGATGGCGCTTATCCATTCTTCCAAAAGGCGCGACTTCGCCTTCGCCCCGGAAAGGCCAATCGCGGGTCAGGCCCCTTCCTTCGCAGACCTTTCCGCCTACGCGGCCAATTTAGGGCTGAAGCTAAGCGGATATAAGGTTTGGGATCCAAGGGCCGTTCTCATCCACCGGAGCTATTACCCGTTTATCGCGATCATCAAGGAAGATGGGCTACTTCACGCGGTATACGTGGTGAAAAGGCAGCGGGGCGGCTTTAAGGTGCTCGACCCCGCCAAAGGCGTGCGCAAAATGGGGGAGGCGGAATTCCTTTCCGTCTTCGACGGCCGTATCCTCATTGAGGAGGGCTACGAGGAAATCGCCCCCCGCTTCAGGCGCGCCAAGCCGGTCGGAGCCCTGGCCCGCATCGCCGGGTCGCTTATATCGATATTGCCTTCATCCCTTTTGCTGGCGGGCTTGCTTGTCCTTTCTTTCGCCTCGTCGTTCGGGTATGCGGCTATCGGGCTGTTCCTGGCTTCGCTATTGGCGGTGATGGGAGGGCGGGCGTACCTCCTATCATCGCTAAGGCGGTTCGATGACTCCTACATCCGCTACGCCTCCTGCTCCGACCCGAAGAGGCGAAAGGAGAAATTCGCCCATTACCAGCGCTATAAAGGGGCGGCCTTCGCCTGTTTGCCGGCTTTGCTCTCCTCGCTTTTTGAGCTTTGCTTCGCCGCCATCTTCCTTTCCTTCGGCGACCCGCACCTTGGGCTTTCCATCGGGGCGATGATCCTTCTTCTTTGCCTGAAGCAACTGGCGGTAAACCCGAACATCAAGCGCAAGGAAAAGGAGGTTGAGAGGCTTGAGGAAAGCTATCTTGCTTCAAATGGCGATAGCGCCGAGGCCCTCGCTTCCCTCCGTCGCGGAGCCGACTCATATTCGCGCCTAGTTTTGGCCGAAAAGGCCTTTGGGCCGCTGCTTGCGCTATGCCTTTCCTGCCTTTGCCTCCTCTCAAGCGGCTTCTCGCCCGAGAGGTTCCTCTTCGCCGCGATGTCCCTTCTCCTCATCTCCACCTGCCTCGACCGCTGCTTCGCCGCCAGCGAGGGGCTTAGGAAGGTCAAGGAGGAGGAGAATTACTTCGCTTTGAATTTCTATTGGCCATCCCGGGAAGACAGGGAAAGCGGCCAATAGTGCATTTTCCGCCTCCCCTTGCTACAATAGCGGGGATGGAACTCGGTTTTGAAAACCGCCTTGGCGCGGAATACGATGCCCTTGAAGGCGAATACGCCTCGTTGCTTTCATTGACCTTGCGCCTACTTGGGCGGGGAGGCGATTACGAGGTCGACGTCTCGCTTTGCGGCGATGACGACATCCATTCGATAAATCGCGATTATCGCGGGGTCGACCGGGTGACCGACGTCATCTCCTTCGCCTTTGAGGACGATAAAAGCGACCTTTCCCTCATAAAAGGCGACGTGCCCCGGCTATTGGGGGAGATCTTCATCTGCGTCCCCCAGGCGCTTCGCCAGGCCGCGGAGATCGGCAACACCCCGGAAAGGGAGCTGCGCTTCCTTTTCGTCCATGGGCTGCTCCACCTTCTTGGCTACGACCATATGAAGAAGGAGGACGAGGAGATCATGTTCCCGCTTCAAGAGAGGATTTTATCCGAATACAAGGACAGGAAGGACGATTGATATGACCCACGATGAGCTTTTGCAAATCGCCATCGAGGCGCGGGAGAGGAGCTATTCCCCATATTCCGGATTCGCGGTTGGGGCGGCCTTGCTATGCGCCGATGGCTCCTTCTACGTCGGCGCCAACATCGAAAACGCCTCCTACCCGCTATGCATGTGCGCGGAGCGCAACGCCCTCTATTCGGCGATGATGGACGGGAAAAGCCTCGAGGATTTCGTCGCTTTGGCCGTCGCCGCCGATTCCCCGGCCCCCGTTTCCCCCTGCGGGGCCTGCCGCCAGGTCCTAAGCGAGCTCTTCCCGCATGATAAGCCGATCATCCTCGGCAACCTCAAAGGGGACGTCAAGATGACCACGATCGAAGAGCTGCTTCCCTTCGCCTTCGACGACACCTCGCTATGAAATCGGGGTTCGTCGCCATACTCGGCCGGCCAAACGTCGGGAAATCGACGCTTTTGAACGCCCTTTTGTCGAAGAAGGTCTCGATCGTCACCCCCAAAGCCCAGACGACCCGCGACTCGATAATGGGCATTTTGAACCTCAAGGACGCCCAAATCGTCTTCGTCGACACCCCGGGCATCTTCCGGGGCGGGGCCAAACTC
>JADINA010000010.1 GCA_017694295.1 Candidatus Alloenteromonas pullistercoris
GCTTTTTCCTTATCCGAATATCCTAATTTCCAAGACGCCGCCGCGATGCTTTTCTTGCCTAGGTCGCCTAATCGGAAATGGTCTTTGCCGGCGGGAAACCCGAAATATGCCCTTTTGTTTAAATAAGGCGATTGGGGGCCGGGAAAAGGTTTTGACGCATCAACTTTTCGTCTAATATAATATCTGATGTTAAATTAGTCTAAAGGAGCCTCTTATGTACATCAAGCGACACGCGGAAAAAACGGTCGAAAAGCTATCGAAAATGTTCGGCGCCATACTTGTCGCCGGGCCAAGGCAAGTTGGTAAAACGACGATGCTCGACCAATTGACCAAGGGACTTAGCCGCGCGACCCTCGACGATCCCATCATGCGCGCCGCCGCCGAAACCCATAGCGGCACCTTCTTTTTGGACAATCCCCCTCCAGTGTTCGTCGATGAGGTGCAAAAAGCCCCGGTCCTGTTCGAGCAAATCAAGCTATGCCTCGACAAAAGCAAAAAGAAAGGCCAATTCTACCTTTGCGGCTCCCAGCAATTCGAAATAATGAAAGGGGTAAGCGAATCGCTTGCCGGACGAATTGGCCTATTGACCCTGCTTGGGCTTTCGATCAGGGAAAGGCAAGGGTTGGCCTTCGATGAGCCATTTATCCCGACGGAAGAATATTTTGCCGCGCGCAAAGCCGAATTGAGGGAAATCGGTTATATGGACGCGTGGAACACGATCCACCGCGGCGGCATGCCCGAGCTTATCGACAACCCCGATTACGATTGGCGTCTATATTACGGCTCCTACGTGAGCGCCTATATCGAAAGGGACGTCAAGGCGCTTTCCGAAATCGGCGATGCGGTGAAGTTTACCGCTTTCATGGCGGCGACGGCCGCCTGCATCGGCCAGTTGCTCAACCTGACGTCGATCGCAAAAGACGTGGGCATAAGCGTCCCGACCGCCGAAAGATGGCTTTCGATCCTCAATTGCTCGAATATCGTTTACCTTCTGCGGCCCTACTCCAACAACATCCTAAGCCGCGCCGTCAAAACCCCAAAGCTCTATTTCCTGGATACCGGGCTTGCCGCCTATCTCACCAACTGGAACACTCCCGAGACGCTCAAAAACGGCGCGATGGCAGGGGCGTTTTTCGAAAACTTCGTCTTCTCGGAGATCGTCAAAAGCTACTATAACCGGGGAATTGCAAAACCACCGCTCTACTTTTATAGGGATAAGAACAAAAACGAAATCGACCTCATCATAGAAGATGGCGGAACGCTTTATCCCATCGAAATAAAAAAACACGCCGACCCGCGCAGAAAAGACACTTCCTCTTTCCGAAAGCTCGATGACATCCCGGGTATCAAGCGCGGTAACGGCGGCGTCGTTTGCCTTTACGACAAGCTGATATCCCTATCCGAAACGGATAAGGTCATCCCGATAAATTACCTTTGATGGCTTTTTCCTCATTTCCATATCCGATTTCATAAGAGGCGGCGTCCGGCGAACCCCCAAGCCGCTTTATGTCGCCGGGGCATTCAACGGCTAATAGCAGGTTCCCAGGGCAAAGTTGACTTAAGTTTTGTAATTCTCGCAATCCCCATATTCTGTTAAAAAGGCGATAGCCTTAAGAGTATAATCGTGGCATGAAGCTATTGCCGCTGCACGTCCGCTCAAGCCACTCCTTCCTCGCCTCGAGCCTTTCGCCGCGGATAATGGCCGGGATGGCGAAGAAAAGGGGATTCCCCTTCCTTTCGGTGACCGATGAGGGTCGGCTAAGCGCCATCGCCGAGATCGACGAAAGGGCCTTTGAGCTCGGAATAAAGCCGCTTATCGGGATGGACATAAGGGCCGAAGGGCTGCTATTCACCCTTTTCGCCAAAGACGAGGACGGATACGAAAACCTTTTGCTGCTAGAGCACCAAAACGGCCTCTCCGGGGTCGATTTGCCCTCCCTTTCCTCCCATAGCAAGGGGCTGGTGGCCGTCTTCTGCTTCGAGTTTGGGAGGCAGGAGGAATACGAATCGCCCGCCTTCCCGGGGAAGCTAAGCCGGGTCGCGATGTCCTTCCCCCGTTTTTACCTTGGCATCCCCTATTCCTCTAAAGACCCTTCCTTGCGCGACTTCGTCCGTCGCTTCTCCCTCGATTATCCCTATGAGACCATCGCCTTCCCGCTTATCCGCTACCTAAGAAGGCAAGACGCCATCCTGCTTGAATTGCTTAAAGCCATCGAGGACAATGCGAAGCTCGAAATCGATTCGCTTGAAGGCGACGAATGCTATCTCGAAGACGGGGAGGCCGCCGCCTATTACTCGGAGCAGGAACTTTCCAGCTGCCTATCGCTGGCTAACGCCTGCTCTTCCTTCACCTTGAAAAGGAAACGGGGCGGGTTGCCCCGCTTCGATTGCCCCGAGGGCTTCGATTCGGAGTCCTACCTCCGGGAAAAGGCCTATGCCGGGCTGAAAGCCAAATCGCCGAACTTCGGAAGCGAATACGCAAACAGGATGGAGAAAGAGCTTTCCATCATCCACTCGATGGGCTATGACGACTATTTCCTCATCGTCGACGATTACGTCCGCTTCGCCAAAAGCCAGGGCATCCTCGTCGGCCCCGGGAGAGGAAGCTCGGGGGCATCGCTGGTGGCCTATGCGCTTGGCATCGTCAAAAGCGACCCGATCAAACACGGATTGCTCTTTGAGCGCTTCCTAAACCCAAGCCGCCGCTCCATGCCCGACATCGACGTCGACTTCGCCGATTACCGGCGCGACGAGGTCGTGGCCTACATAAAGCGCAAATACGGGGAGGAACGGGTCGGGAAGATATTGGCCTTGCAAAACTTCCAGTCGCGACTTGCCATCCGCTCGGTCGGGAAGGCTTTGGGCTATGGGGAAAAGGACATCAGCTATGTCTGCTCCTTCCTCCAAGACGACGTCGGGCTTAGGGAGTCCTACAAAACCAACCGCCGCTTCGCCGCCCTCATCGACTCTGACCCCTATTACCGCCGCCTCCTCCATTTCGCCTTGAAGATCGAAGGGCTGCCCCGGCTTGGCGGGCTTCACCCCGCCGGAATCGTCATAAACGACTCACCCCTATTCGAAAAGCTCCCCTGCCTAAACGACGATGGCACCGAGGTCGCCCAGCTCGAGATGGGCTATCTCGAGGACCAGGGCTTTTTGAAGATGGATTTGCTCAGCCTAAAAAACCTCCGCCTCATCGAAGACACCATAAAGGCCGTTAAGGAGCATAAGGGCGTCGCCATCGACGCGGAGAGCATCCCATATGACGACAAGGAGGCGATCTCGGTTATAGCCTCCGGGCGCGAGATGGGCTTATTCCAGTTAGAAAGCGAGGGCATGAAAAGGACGATACTCCAAATAAAGCCCGACTGCTTCGAGGACGTGGTGGCGGCCATCGCCTTATACCGTCCTGGCCCAAAGGAGAACATCCCCCATTACGCGAAAAGGAAGGCGGGGAGCGAGGCGGTCGAGCCGCTTTGCCAAGAGGCCGAGCCGATACTCCGCCCGACGTATGGCATAATCGTCTACCAGGAGCAGGTCATGGCGATAGCCGTCAAGATGGCGGGCTTTAACCTTTCCGAGGCCGACGATTTCCGCCGGGCCATCTCGAAGAAGGACCCGCTGAAGATGGCGATGATGAGGGAAAGGTTCGTCGATGGCTGCTTGAAAAACGGGGTCAGCCGACAAAACGGTGAGAAAACCTTCGCCTACATCGAGCGCTTCGCCAATTACGGCTTCAACAAGGCCCATTCGGTTTGCTATGCGATCCTCACCTGCCAAATGGCCTATTTGAAAGCCCATCACCCCCTTGAGTTTTATTCCGCCATCCTCGGGGATTGCGCCCTCGGCGACGCCCGCTTCAAAGCCATAAAATCGGAGATGCGCTTCCTCGGGGCCAAGCTATTGCCGCCCTCGATCGACTCGCCCCACCTAAGCTTCTCCCCCGAGGGGGAAAGGAGCATCCGTTTAAGCCTATCCTGTATCAAGGGATTGAAGCGCGATTTGCCTTCTTCGATAATCGCCGAGCGCCGCAAGGGGGCGTTTGAGGACATCTTTGAGTTTGCCAAGCGCCTCGCCCCCTATGGGCTCGAGCTGACCGATTTGGTCGCCTTAATCGACGCCGGGGCCCTCGATTGCCTTAATAAGAATAGGACCGCCCTCCGCCTTAGCGCCCCCTCGGCCATCGACTACGCCTCGCTTTTCCTTGGGGGCGGGATCCTCCTTTCCCTCTCCTTGCCTAAGCCCGCCTTAGTTGACGCATCGCAAAACAGGGAAGAGGAACTGCTCGCCGAGCAGCGCTCCCTCGGGGCCATGATAAGCGGGTCGCCCCTAGAGGGGAAGGAAGAGGTTATGAGGGAAAGGGGATTAAGCGACCTATCCGGATTGCAGTCGCGCTACTTCAAGGTGGCCTGCATCGTAAGCGGGCTTAGGCAAATCAAAAGCTCTAGAGGGAAGCCGATGGCCTTTCTAAGCGCCGGGGACGGGGATAACGAGGCCGAGTTCGTCGTCTTCCCCGACCTATTCGATTCCGCCGCCCCAAAGCTAAAAGTCGGGGAAAAACTCGAGATCGACGGGGAAACTCGGACGCGCGATAACAAGCCCTCCTTCGTCGCCACCGCCATCAAGCCCCTATGAAAGGAAAATAAAGCATGAACAAACTTCTTATAATCGACGGGAACTCGCTTTTGTTCCGGGCCTTCTACGCCACCTATTCCGGCGACCCAAGCGCCATCATGCGCGCCCCCGACGGTACCCCGACCAACGCCATCTTCGCCCTCTCGAACATGATGGTGAAGATATTGGGGACGCTGCAGGAGGGGGATGGGATATTTGTCGGCTTCGATTCGGATTCGGAAACCTTCAGGCGGAAGGAATTCGAAAGCTACAAAGCCAATAGGAAGCCCGCCCCGCCCGAGCTCATCCCCCAATTCGCCCTTTCCCGGGAATTGCTTGATTGCCTGGGCATCCCCCATTACGAGGAAAGCGGCATCGAGGCCGATGACATTTGTGGCTCCCTTGCAAAGCAAGCCGAGGAAAAGCTTGGCTGCCAAATCGAGGTCTACACCTCCGACAAGGACTATTTGCAGCTAATCGACAACAAAATAGCCATCAACCTCCTTAAAACCGGCCTTTCCTCGATGGAGAGGATGGACGAGGCGAAGATGAAAGAGCAATGGGGATTCGCCCCGCGTCAGATCATCGACTACAAGGGGCTATGCGGCGATTCCTCCGATAACCTCCCCGGCATAAGGGGGATCGGGGACGTGACGGCCAAAAAGCTCATCGCCGAATACGGGGATTTCCCCTCGATCGTCAAAGCCGCCGAGGAAGGGCGGATAAAGGGGAAGATGGGCGAGAAGATCGCCATTGGCAAAGCCGACGGGGAGGAATCCTACCGCCTCGCCCACATCCTTTTAGACCGCCATTTGCCCTTTGAGATGGAATCGCTTGTTTATAAAGGTTACGACCGGGCCGAGGTCGAGGCCTTTTCCGCCAAATGCGGGCTCCGCCAGCTTCTTGGGAAATTGCCGCACCGGTTTGAGCGCTCCCCCGCCATACTCGGGCTTTTCGATGACGGAAAGATCGATTTGAAAAGCCCCTTCTCCCTTTACTTGGATTACGATGACCCCCTCTACCCGACCCTCCCCCCGAAGGGCATCGCCATCGCCCAAGGCGGGAAAAGCCATTATTACCCGGTTGAAGAGGCGGGAAAGCTCAAAGAGCCGTTGGAAGACGCATCACTAGAGAAGATCTGCTGCCACCACAAGCAGGCGATAAACGGGCTTAGGAGGATAGGGATCGAGCTAAGGGGCGTAAGCTACGACAGCCTCCTTTCCGCTTACCTCCTTGATTCCGACTCCGCCGCGACCCCGGAAGCCGCCTTGCTTTCCCTTGGGGCCGTAATCGCCCCGGAAAGGCGGGCGTTAAGCATCGCCGAGGGGACGCTTCTTACAAAAGAGAAGGCCTTAGAGGAACTAAGGAAAAACGGGGCCGAGAGGCTACTAAACGACGTCGAGCTACCTTTGTCGCGCGTATTGGCCGACATCGAGGAGGAAGGCATCGCCTGCGACGAAAACTCGCTTCTACAGGCCGGGGAGGCGTTTAAGGAAAAGCTAAAAGAGGAGAAGCAAGCGATCGACGAGCTTGCCGGGACCGAGTTGAACCCGCTTTCGCCAAAGCAGGTCGCCGAAGTGCTATTTGACGATCTAGGGCTGCCCGAGACGAAGAAGCGCTCGACCTCGGTTGGCGCGCTAGAGGAGATAAAAGACGCCCACCCCCTCATCCCCCACATCCTCGAATACCGGAAATACGCCAAGCTGCTTGGCACCTACGTTGAGGGGCTATTGCCCCATATAAAGGAAGGGAAGATCCACACCACCCTCAACCAAACCCTCACCTCGACCGGACGTCTTTCCTCCTCCTCGCCCAATTTGCAAAACATCGCCTCGCGCGACGAGGAGGGGTCGCTTATAAAGAAAGCCTTCGCCTACCCAGACGGAAGGAAGATATTAAGCATCGACTATTCGCAAATCGAGCTGCGCATCCTCGCCGCCTTAAGCGGATCGAAGGCCTACAAAGCGGCTTTCGAGGGCGATGATGACGTCCATAGCGACACCGCTCGCCGCATCTTCAAGCTTGGCCAAGGCGAAGCGGTCCCCAAAGACCTCCGGCGAAGGGCCAAGGCCGTCAACTTCGCCATCATCTACGGGACCACCGCCTTCGGGCTCGCCACCCAAATCGGCTGCACCCCAAAGCAAGCCAGCGAGCTAATAAGCGAGTTCTACCGCCACTACCCGGAAATCGATTCCTACCTCCATTCGGTCATCGAAAAGGCCGAACGCGATGGCTTCGTCTCGACGTTGCTTGGGAGGAGGCGCTACCTAAACGATGTCAACTCCAGCAACTACGCCACCAGGGAAACCGCCAAGCGGGCCGCCTTAAACGCCCCCGTCCAAGGCTCGGCCGCCGATTTGATCAAGGTCGCCATGATCAAGGTCGGGGAGTATTTGAAAGAGCACAATTGCAAAACCAAGATGGTCCTGCAGATCCACGACGAACTCCTTTTCGCCTTGGATAAGGAGGAGGAGGCGACCTTGCCCAGCATCCTCAAGTCGATAATGGAAAACGCCCTCCCCCTACCGGTCAAGCTCAAAGCCGAAATCGGGATCGGAAACAATTACGACGAAGCGAAGTAAGGAATATATAGGGAAATATATAAAGAAAAGGAAAACGTAGAGGAAAGCGACTATGCCCGAACTGCCAGAAGTTGAGACTTTCGTTAGGGTCCTCCGCCAGAAGCTATTGGGGAGGACGATAACAAACGCCACATTGCTTTACCCGCGGCTTCTTATCACGCCAAATAGGGAAATCGGGGAAACCATCGGAAAAACCTTCGAAAGCATCGATAGGAAGGGGAAATTCATCATCTTCCGCCTTAGCCTCTCCCTCGTCTTGGTCGCCCACCTCCGGATGGAAGGGAAATACTTCGTAAAACCCGCCTCGGCTCCAAGGCAAAAAGCGGATGAGGCCGTCTTCGAATTGGACGACGGCAATAAGCTAATCTATAACGACACGCGGAAGTTCGGCGTCCTCGGCATTTACGATGATGATACATATTTGCTTCTATCCCCGCTTAAAGACGTGGCCGATAGCCCTTTGGAAATGAATGGCGATGAGCTTTTCCTCGCTATCTCCTCCAGTCAGAAGACCATAAAGGAAACCCTCCTTGACCAAAGCCGGGTTTCCGGGCTAGGCAACATCTACGTCGACGAGACGCTTTTCAAAGCAAAGATCAACCCGCGTAGGAAGGCCTCCTCGATTAGCCAAAAAGAGGCAGAGGCCATCCTAAGGGAGGCCAAAGCGACCTTGGAGGAAGCCATAAAGTTGGGGGGTTCGACCATCCATTCCTTCCAAAGCGAGGAAGGCAAAGGCGGGCAAATGCAAAATGAGCTCCTCTGCTATGGCAAATCGCCCTCCCCCTGCCCCCGCTGCGGCACGCCTTTGATGAGGATTGAAATCGGCGGAAGGGGGACGACCTATTGCCCAAGCTGCCAAATAGACCCAAGCCGGCCCTTCGTCCTTGGCATAACCGGCCCCATCCACTCTGGCAAATCGACCGCCGCGCGCTACTTCAAAGGCAAGGGCTATGAGGTCTTCGACTGCGACAAGGAAGTCGAGACCCTTTACGCCGATAAAGGATTCGCCGAGCGCTTTGCCAAGGAGTTCGGCGCCAAGCTTTCTAATGGCGTTCTCGCAAAAAGCGAGGTCAAAAGGATATTGGGGGGGAAAAGAAAAGAGGCCGAGTGCTTCATCTTCGCCGCCGTTTGCTTAAAGGCGGAAGAGAGGATAAAGCGCACAAAGGGGAAGCTCGTCATCGATGCCCCGCTTCTATACCAGGCGAAGATGGATTCGCTTTGCGATTGCGTCCTCTTCCTCGATTCCCCCGCCTACCTCCGAGCGAAGCGGCTTTTAGACGAGGGGGAGGACGCCTCCTACCTCCTTAAGCTCAATTCCGCCGCCCATTATGGGACGTATAAAAGAAAAGCCCCCTACATCATCGATAACGACGGCGATGAGGGAGAGTTGATCGAAAAGCTCAAGAAGCTGCCGCTTTAATCGAGGGGAAGCCCATCGAGTACCCTTTCCTTTCCGGCGAAAGAAGACAATAGGCCTTTAAGCTTCTCGGCCCGTATGGCGCCGATTTTGCCTGCATACATCGAGGCGATCTCCTCGAAGGTGAAGTCGCTTGAGAAGAAAGTAACGGCCTTGGCTCTTGCCCTAGCGTTTAGAAGAGGGTAAAGGATGGTGGAGTAGTTGTATTCCGACATGAACTCGTTGCCGAAGTCGTCGAGGACGAGCAATGGGCATTCCTGAAGACGCTTCATGTCGGAATTGAACTTGGCCTTGGCTCTTATCGATTCGTCTTTTAGCTCCTCGACGATATCCGGGGTCGAGACGAAGGCGCAGCCGGGGTGGGCCAAGGAGTATTTGTTGGCGGCCTTAGCCAATAGGAACGACTTGCCAGAGCCCGACCCCCCGGTCACGTAAACCCAAGGATGGCCGGTTCCTTTCATGGCCTTGGTCAGATGCGTGGCGACGTCGTTGCGGCTTTTCGTCGAATTCGCCTTCCCGAAAAACCATTCCTCCGGGCAGGAGGCGATGAAGAAGCGGCTGGCTAATGAAATCCGATCCTTCTCCTTCCGGCAGGGGCCGACGAAGCGCTTAAGCCTCCCGCCGACTAACTCAAGCGAAAGCTCGCTTAGCTTATTGTCCTTCGGGCATTTGTCGCGTCCAGGGCAGGAAGAGCATATCGCCTGGTCGGCTTGGTATTCGAGCAAAACCGTCAGATTGGCCTTAACCTCGTTTTTGGTTAAGCCAAGGCTTTTTATGAAGGCGTAGACGGCCTTATCCGACTTTAAATACTCAAAGGGGTCCTCGGCTACCTCAAGGGAAAGCCCCGAGGTCGCCTCGTCTAACCCGGCCTTCCCGGTTTTGAATCCAGGGTCGGCACCAATGTAATTCGCTTTGCTTCCCATATGCTCTAATCGCCGAACAAAGCCTCAAAATCGGCTTTGGCCTGCTCCTCATCTATCTCCTCTTCCCCCTCTTTTTCTTTTTTCGCCGGCACGGGCTTTGGCTTGGCTTCATTCTCCGCCGGGGGAACGCCTCCCGCGTCCTTTTTCCTCCCATATGGCTGCTTGAGGTATTGGACGAGGTATTCGATCGCGTCGCGGGAGGTCTTGATGTCGTTTCGCTTCAATATGCCGGCCATCATGGTGACGTATTTGGGCGGCAAGGTGTTTTTCTTCACGTCCAAGGTGAAGGCCAGCAACGCGTTGATGACCGGGTCGGAAAGGCCCATGTCAAAGCGGAGGGTCCTAAGCAATGAAAGGTCGCTTGGGCTTATCTTCCCCCCGTTTTGGCGGTAGGAAAGGAAGGTAATCGGCTTCATCTCTTCGTAAAGGCGGATGGCCTTCATCTTGTTGGTCGACTTCCCGACCGCGGACTTTTCCCCCTCGCCCCGCCTTAGGTGCGGGTAGCGGTAGCTTTCCGAGCAAAGGTATTCGAACCTTTCCCGGTTTAATCTCTCCCCGAATTTGGCATTCGGGTCAAGGCATTCGGCGGCGTTGCATCCGGCAACGGAGGAGGGGAGGGAATAAAACTCGGCGACGTCGGCGCAATAGGAGAGCTCGTCGTCGCTAATTTGCCTAATGCTATTGCCCACCGAGGAAAGCCCGGAGGCGAATTCGTCGCGGCTGAACCCGGTTTTGGGCCCGATGGATTTTGGATCGGGCGAATAGACGCTTCCGAAGCTCGCGCTTATCTCCTTTCCCTCGGCGGAGACGCTAGATAGCAATAGCGACCGCCAAGCCCCATATCCCT
Organism: Candidatus Alloenteromonas pullistercoris; assembly: GCA_017694295.1. Classification (GTDB taxonomy): domain Bacteria; phylum Bacillota_I; class Bacilli_A; order RFN20; family CAG-826; genus Alloenteromonas; species Alloenteromonas pullistercoris. Next base: position 10,384 of record JADINA010000010.1, read on the forward strand.
CCCCAAGGGCCTGCTTGGCCTTATGGGAAAGGGCGTAGGAGGCGAAGAAGGATTCCGGGCTAAGCGGAGGGAAGAGCAGGAAGTCGAATAGCCTTGGCTCCCCGTCGGTCTTGAAAGTCCTTAGTAGCCCCACCGCCTCAAGCTTGGAAAGCGAATCGACAAGCGGCCCGGGGTTGACGCCTAAAAAAGAGAAAAGCCCATCGAAGAAGCGGACTTTCCCGTCTCCCTCCTTGGCAAGATGGAAAAGCGCGGAATACACCCCGACCCCCATCGCCCCGATTAAGGGGAGATAAAGGGCGGAGGCGCGAGCGATGTCGCCCTCGCCAAGGCTATAGCCGGGCTTGACCCGATAGCATTCCTTCCCGCCGATTAGTTCCATACCAAGCGATATTACCACTCGGGGCGGGGGCTATTCAAACCAATGCGGCAACTTGCCTTTCCCCATATACACGCGTGGGAAAGACGCGCTATAATGGCCGCGATTGTTTTAGGAGAAAGACATGATCCACAAAATAGGAGTGCTTACCTCGGGCGGCGATGCCCCGGGCATGAACTGCGCCATCCGCGCGGTCGTCAGGGCCGGGCTGGCCTATGGCCTTGAGGTTTTCGGCGTCAACGACGGCTATAAGGGCTTGGTCGAGGACGACATATTCCAGATGGACCGCTCCTCGGTTTCCGACATCGTCAACCGGGGCGGGACCATATTGCAGACGGCGAGGCTTCGCGAGTTCAAGGAGGAAAGCGTCCGCCAGAAGGCGGTCGACAACCTCCGCCGCCGCGGGATCGAGGCCTTGGTCGTCATCGGCGGCGACGGCTCCTACATGGGGGCGAAAAAGCTCACCGAGATGGGCATCAACTGCGTCGGCCTCCCCGGCACCATCGATAACGACATAGCTTCGACCGACTACACCATCGGCTTCGACACCTGCCTCAACACCATCGTCGAGTGCGTCGACAAAATCCGCGACACCACCGAATCCCATCAGCGCTGCGCCGTCATCGAGGTCATGGGCAACCATTGCGGCGACCTCGCGCTTTTCTCCGGCATCGCCGAGGGGGCGGAGATGATCATCACCCCCGACCACCCAATCCCCGAGGAGGAGATATTCGAATCCCTGCGCAAGCTCCACGACTCGAAGAAGAAGCGGGCCGTGGTCATCGTAAGCGAGAAGATCTACCCCGACATCCATGCCTTTGCCGCCAAAATCGGCGAGAAGACCGGGTTTGAATGCAAGGCCGAGGTCCTCGGCCGGGTTCAGCGCGGCGGCGCCCCCAGCGCCTTCGACCGCGTCTTGGCCGCCAGGATGGGGGCCTATGCCGTCGATTGCCTGCTCTCGGGCAAAGGTGGGATCTGCATTGGGTTAGTCAACAACAAGATCGTCGACTACGACATCTACGAGGCCCTCTCCCTCCCCCGCGACAAGCACATCTCGATGCTCCGGCTCATCGACATACTCAAATAAAGGAGGAGCCGCCTTCCATGCATTTCAACATTTCCAAGAAAACCAAGATCGTCTGCACCATCGGGCCGGCGAGCGACAACAAAGAAATGATCCGCTCCCTTTATGACGCCGGCATGACCGTCATGCGCATCAACTTCTCCCACGGGACGCATGAAGAGCAACTAAAGAAGCTTGAGATCGCCCGCAGCTTTGAGAAAGAGGGGATCTACATCCCCGTCGCCCTCGACACCAAGGGCCCGGAGATCCGGACCGGCTATATGGAAAACGGGGCCGTCAAGGTCAGTACCGGGCAAAAGATGAAGGTTTTGATGGAGCCGATAAAGGGGGACGCGGAGAAGTTCTCCGTCTCCTACCCAGGGCTATATGACGACGTCAAGGTCGGCGACCATTTGCTTATAGACGACGGCAACCTCGACTTCGAGATAATCGGGAAAGACGATAAAACCCGCGAGCTTTCCGTGGAGGCGAAAAACAACCACGTCCTCAAGGACCAAAAAGGGGTCAACGCCCCCTTCAGCCGCCTCTCGATGCCTTTTATCTCGCCCCAAGACGAGAAAGACCTCGCCTTCGGCTGCGAGCATCGGGTCGACGCCATCTTCGCCTCCTTCGTCCGCCGCCCGGAGGACATCGCCGAGATAAAGACCTGCCTCGCCCGGCATGGCAACCCCTCCATCCCCATCTTCGCGAAAATCGAGAACCCCGAGGGGGTTGAGAAAATCGAGGCCATCGTCGACGCCTGCGAGGGCGTGATGGTCGCTAGGGGCGACCTCGGGGTCGAAGTTCCCCCCGAGGAGGTGCCGGTCATCCAGAAGCGGATCATCGACCTTTGCAGACGCAAAGGGAAGCCGGTTATAACCGCGACCCAGATGCTCGACTCGATGGTCACCCACCCCCGCCCGACCAGGGCCGAGGTAAGCGACGTCGCCACCGCCATCGCCGAATCGAGCGACTGCGTCATGCTTTCGGCCGAATCGGCCTCCGGGGCCTATCCGGTGGAAGCCGTTAAAATGCAAGCCTGCATCGCCGCAACGATGGAGCAATACCTCGACTACGAGAAGCTAAGCCGGGAAGCCTATGAGACCAGCGAGCATTCCAACAACGACGCCATCTCCAACGCCGTCGCCAACACCGCCTTGCTAATCGGGGCCAAGCTCATCGTCAACTTCACCGAAACCGGGAAATCGACAATCCGCATCTCCAAGGCCCGCCCCTGCTGCCCGATAATCTCGGTCACCAATAGGCGGAGCACCGCCATGGCCGGGGCCTTCATGTGGGGCGTCTACTCCGTGCTTCTAAAGACCTCGATGCCCGACTTCATCG
>JADINA010000011.1 GCA_017694295.1 Candidatus Alloenteromonas pullistercoris
GATTTGTAGTTATTAAAAAGTTTAAAGCAAAAAAGTACCAAAGAAAAAATATCGATGGTTTTTCGTTACTTTTTTCCTAACAAAAAGCATCCTCTGAAATGCTGGCATTTTGCCTTTTGAAATTCCACATAAATCAGTTTGATATCAGCTAGAACGTTTTGGCGAACGATCAGCTTTAAAAACCAAATCGTTTCCGCGCTTTTCTCGTTGGTCGTTTCAATCGTTGTTGATTAACCAAGTTCCGTCTCGCCTTCTACCCCAAGTTCATAGGCATTCGCCTTTCTTGTTGTTATTTCGCCATCCAAACAACGTAAAGTTCATTCAAAGTTCACTCAAAGTTCACTCAAAGTTCATTCAAAGTTCACTCAAAGTTCATTTCAAAGTTCACTCAAAGTTCATTTCCGAATGTATTATGTGGCTCTTAAATAGTTGTTGTCGTAATTGTTTGCCTCTGTTTTGTTTTCTTTTTTTTCATCAAACGCCTTCGAGGAATCCGAAAATTAATGGTTGCCTTGCAAATCATGCTATTGCCCGCTCAAAAGCTCACCGCCGTTTGCTTTTTTCTCTCTTTTAATAAATGAGCGTTTTAGAGATTAGAGGATTCTATCGTTGTTTTTAAGCGTCAAAGTTGCAACCGTCTCTACATGGAAGGTTTGGGGGAACATATCGAAAGGGCGCACGGAATCAACCTGATAATCGGAAGTCAAAAAGGCAACGTCCCTTGCTAAGGTCGATGGATCGCACGATACGTAAACGACCTTTGTTGGTTTAAGCTTCCGAACGGCTTTTAAAAACCTTTCATCGGATCCCTTGCGGGGAGGGTCCATAAACAGGACGTCGATTTTCTCGTTGGCTTTGGCCATTTTGTTTATGAAAGAGGTCGCGTCGTCGCAATACATCCGGAAGTTGGTTATGCCGTTTCTCTTGCTGTTTTTGATTCCGTCTTTGACTGCACTAGGGACGATTTCGACGGAGATGACTTCCTTGGCTTTTCGGCTAGCGATAAGCCCGATCGTGCCGATGCCGGAATAAGCGTCGAACACAATCTCGTTTCCTGTTAGCCCCGCCGCTTCCATGGCGTAGGAATAAAGCTTCTCCGTCATAATGGGGTTGGTTTGATAAAAGGACTTCGACGAAATTTGAAAGCTAACCCCGCAAAGGCAGTCCTCGATATAGCCCTTCCCAAATAGGACACGCTCTTTTTCGCCAAGGATAACCGATGTATCCCGGGTGTTGACGTTTTGGATCACGGTTGTGATCTCCGGATGGCGCTTAGTCAGTTCCTTCACCAATTCGCCGCGTCTAGGAAAAGAATCGCAGGCCGTCACCAAAACGACCATTATCTGCTCGCGGTAATAGGAGGTCTTGATAAGGACATGCCTAATTACCCCGCGCCTTTCGTCTTCGCGGTATGGCTCAATCCGCATCGAGGTGAAAAGGCTTTTGCACTCATCGATGATCGGCTTTGCCCTTTTGTCCTCGATGAAGCATTCCTCAACCGGGACGATGACGTGGGTTTGAGGCTTGTAAAAGCCACAATAAACGCGCCCGCGGGAATCTTTGGCAAACGGCATTTGGATTTTGTTTCGATACCAATATGGTTCATCCATGCCAACGCATTCATCGACCTCGACGTCTAGCTTCGCGATCTTCCTAAATTGCTCCTTCACCTTCCGCGCTTTGAAGGAAAGCTGAGCTTCATAAGAAAGCTGTTGGAAGCAGCAACCGCCGCAACTGTGGCATATTTTGCACAAAGGTTGGATCCGTTTATCGGACTTTTGCGTTAATTTCCGCAGTTCGCCAAAATAAGCGCCGTTCCTTTTGTAGGCAATTTCGATATCGCCTCCCTCGCCGATGAACATGCCGTCGACGAAAACGGTAAGGCCGCCAGCTTTGCACACACCTTTGCCTTCGAAAGACAAATCGACGCAGCGGGCATGCACTAATTGTTTGGAAGGCGCTTTTCTCATTAAGCCGCCGCCTTCTCTTTCGGGGCAGCCATCATCATCTTGATGGCCTCGACTTCCTTCTCGGCGTCAAGACGAGGGAAAAGCTGCTCCCCTTTGTTGGTCTTCAAGCCATTTAGCAAGCCGAACTTCGAGGCGTTTTCGTAAACCCTGTCCTCCGCCTTGATCCCAAGGGCATCGAATATCTTCTCCGCCTTGGTGACCAAAACCGGCTTAAGCATGATGCCGGCGGCAAACAAGACGGCCGCCAAATGGGCCATGCAGGATTTAAGCTGCTCTTTCTTAGTTTCGTCTTTAGCCAAGGCCCAAGGGGCGTTGTCCTCGATGAATTTGTTGGCCGCCGAGACCAAGTCCATGACCTTGGCATAGGCCTCGGTGATCTTCAAATCGTCGTTGAGGACTTCGTAATCCTTGATGGCCTTCACACACAAATCGCTTAGAGTTTGATCGAAGGGCCCGACGCTCCCGACGTATTCGGGGATGACGCCGTCAAAGTATTTGGCAATCATCGAGACGGTCCGGTTAAGCAGGTTGCCGAGGTTATTGGCCAAATCCTGATTGATGCGCATGACAAACTGCTCCGGGGTGAAAACGCCATCCGAGCCAAAGGCGATTTCCGAGACCATGTAATAACGGACAGCATCAACGCCATACCTCTCGATAAGCGGATAAGCCGAGATCGTGTTGCCCCGCGACTTCGACATCTTCCCGTCTTTCATAAGCAATAAGCCGTGGACGAAGACTCGGTTGGGCTGCCTTAAGCCAAGGCTATTGAGGAACATCGGCCAGTAGATTGTGTGGAACCTGGTGATGTCGGCTCCGACGACATGGACGATCTCTGTCTCCTCGTCGCCCCAGAAATAGTCGAATTTCGAGTGGTCTTCCTGCAAATAGCCAAGGGCGGATATGTAGTTGGTGAGGGCATCAAGCCAAACGTAGACGACGTGCTCGGGGTTTTCGTTAACCTGGATCCCCCAATCGAAGCTCGTCCGGGAAACGCACAAATCCAGTAGCCCGGGCTTGATGAAGGTGTTGATCATCTCGTTCTTCCGGGTTTCCGGGGTGATGAAAGACGGGTTGGCCTGATAGAAATCCAAAAGCCAATCGCTATAGGCCCCGCAGCGATAGAAATAGGCTTCCTCGTCTTTTTTCTCGACCGGGCGATGGCATTCAGGACAAAGATGCTCCGGCCCCACTTGGGTTTCGGTCCAATACGATTCCTCGTGGACGCAATACCAGCCGGAATAAGTCGAAAGGTAGATGTCGCCTTTTTCGACCATCTTGGAGAAAACGCTTTGGACGGTCTTGACGTGGCGTGGTTGGGTGGTGCGGATGAAATCGTCGTTGCTTATCTTCATCGCGTCCCAAAGCGAATAGAAGCTTTCGGCGACGTTATCGACGAATTGTTGGGGGGTCACCCCTTTCGCGGCGGCGTTCTTCTCTATTTTCTCGCCATGCTCATCAAGCCCAGTGAGGAAAAACACGTCATACCCCCGTAGCCTTTTCATGCGGGCGATGACGTCGCACATGGTCGTGCAATAGGCGTGCCCGAGGTGCGGGGATGCCGATGGATAGTAAATTGGGGTTGAGATATAGAACTTCTTCTTCATTTTCCTTCTCCTAACGCCTAATGGTGGCAAGCAAAAGAAAAGCCGCAGCTGATCCGCGGCTATTGTAGCAAATTCCCTAAGGTTTTATTTGCTCTTTTTGTCGCTCTCGGCAGCAACCTTGGCCAGCTTCTTGTTGAAGCGATCGATACGGCCGTCGGCCATGACGAAGCGCTGCTTCCCGGTGTAGAAGGGATGGCAGTTCGAGCAGGTGTCGACCTTGATTTCGGGCAGGGTCGATCCAGTCTCGAAGGTCGAGCCGCAGGTGGTGCAGGTGACGGTGCACTTGTGGTAGGCCGGATGGATGTCTTTCTTCATTTTTCTCACTCCTTTCGCCGTGCGGCTATCGCTCGCACAGAGAGTCCAAGGCAAACGATACACAAAAGCGCGCCCCAAAGCAAACAAAGTTTTCCCTTTCCAATGAAATTGGACCTTTCCGATGCAAACCCAAAGAGGCGGCAACCGGCCGTTGTATTTTCCGTTGACTGGCGTTCAATGAAAATTCAACCCGGTTTATTAGCCAATTTTCTAGCGACAAGGAAAACGTCAATCAATGGCTTCCGACCAATTCGATGAGGTCGTTTGGCCTTACCAGCATCGCCCCAATGTAGGACACCTTCATATCCTGGCGCATGTCGAATAGGCAGCCGGGCTTCATGTGATAGGGGATGAGGTGCTTGGGCTTGATGATCTCCGCGCACCTCGTCGCCTCCTCCGGTCCCATGTTGAAGACGCCGTCGATTGGGAGAAAGCAATAATCGATATTCAATTCGGAAAGCTTATCCATGCTCGGCAGGTAATCGGTGTCCCCGGCAACGTAAAGCAAAGCCCCATCGACGGTGATGAGATAGCCGACGCATTCGGATATCGGGTGGTTTTTGTTCGCAGCCGGGACCGCCTGCACGTGGACCCCAAAATAATCGAAGTCGAGGTATTGGCCGTTGATAAGCGCGTCTTTGGCCCTTATGACGACGCTTGTCTCCTTAAGGGTGACCAGGTTGATGCCGTTATGGTCGTAATGCTCATGGGTTATAAGGACCATGTCGGCCGGAACCGAATACCCCTCGCCGGCAAAAGGATCGATGAAGATCGTCTTATCATCGTTGGTCGTGATCCTTAGCGAAGCGTGTCCTTGGTAAAATAGCTTAGCCATCTTTTTGCTCCTTCTCGTTTTTTGAATAATAGGCGCTCCATTCGCTGCAATGAAAGCGTTTTGGCAATAGCCATATCTCCGGGCTGATCGACTTGGAGGCGAAGAAGATATTAAGCCCAAGGTGGAACTCCGGATACTCCTCGATCCTCCTCTCGAAGATGCAAAGATAGAGCAGTTTGCCGGAATAGGCGGGAGGGATTTCGAAATAGGAAGCCTTCGCCAGTGAATCGCGCATCTTCCAGTAAAGCTGGTTATGGCGGTTCGGCTTGACCGGCTCATGGGCCAAATCAAGCAATTTGCCGGCCGCCTCCTTCACCGCGGCGAAATCGAAATCGGCAAGGGAGGGGGAAAGCAAAACCCAAGTCGGGATGACCGGATCGCCTCCGGAAATCAGGCATTCCTTAAAACAATACCCATAAACCAATTGGCCTTGCCGCAATAGCTTTTCCCGCTTTGCCCGGGCTTTGGTGAAAACATCCAGCCAGGCCAAATGCCCTTTTTTGCCCGCGAGGGCTTTCCATTCCTCTTCGCCGATCGAGGGCTTTTGCCCCTCCCAAAAGGCGTTTTGCCCTTTAAGCAGCTCCAGCAAGGCGGCGTTTTCGTTTAACTTCCCATTATCCGACATAAGCAAAATATGGTTGTATTGATGCGTTTAAAAGATACACTATTTAGCGTTTTCCTTGAATATGACGGGAAAAGAAAGGAAATAGCGAATGAGTCAGATAATCAGCAAGAAACTGGCTATCGATGTGATGAACGCCGCTTTGTCTACCGGCGCCGACTACGCCGAGATATACGCCGAATCAAGCCGGCCTTCGAGCATCTCCATCGATAACGGGAAAGTCGATTCGATCTCCACCCCAATTAGCGAAGGGGCCGGCATCCGGCTTCTAAAAGGAGTGAAGTCCGCTTACGGATACACCTCCGACCTAAGCCGGAAGAACCTGCTTGCCCTAGCCGGAAAAGTCGCCAAAAGCTTTGAGGGGGAAAGGCTATTCGAGGTTAAGGAGATAAAGAAGGAACGGGTCAAGGCCATAAGCCCAATAGAAACTCACCTCAACGACGTCTCGGCTGAGGAGAAAATCGCCTACCTGAAGAAAGCCCACGAGGCGGCAAGCTCGGTCGATCCGCGCATCGTCAGGGTCACCGCTTCCTTCATAAGCAAATACAAAACCACGCAAACCTTCGTCGCCGAAAACGAAATCGGGCACCAATACGACAACGTTGAGGAACGCGGACGGGTCGGCATCGTCTGCATCGCCAAGGAAGGCGAGAAAATCGAAAGCGCCTTCACCGGGCCAGCCCGCTACGCCGGATGGGAATGGTTCACCCAAACCCTAAACGTCGAAGAGGAGGCAAAGGAGACGGCGAAAAAGGCCTTGATGCTATTAGACGCCAAGGAATGCCCCTCGGGCCGCTTCACCGTCGTCGTCAAAAACGGCTGGGGCGGCGTGCTCTTCCACGAAGCCTGCGGTCATTCCCTTGAGGCGACCGCGACCGCCAAAGGGCTAAGTGTCTTCTCCAAAAGCATCGGCAAGCAAATCGCCTCGCCGGTCGTCTCCGCCTATGACGATGGGACCCTACCCAACGAATGGGGCAGCAACAACATCGACAGCGAAGGCCACAAGACACAGAAGAACCAGCTGATCAAAGACGGCATCTGCGTCGGCTTCCTCGTCGATAAGCTAGGCGGAAGGCGGCTTGGCATGGAGCCAAACGGCTGCTCGAGGCGGGAAGACTATTCCTACGCCCCGACCTCGCGCATGTCCAACACCTACATCGCCCCTGGGAAAGACGACCCGGAGGACATAATCAAAGACACGAAGCTAGGCATATACGTCGCCAATTTCGGCGGAGGGTCGGTTGAGCCGACGACCGGGGAATTCAACTTCTCGGCCAGCGAGGCCTATATCATAAGAGACGGCAAAATCTGCGAGCCGGTCAAAGGCTGCACCCTCATCGGAACCGGGGCCGAGGTGCTTATGAACATCGACCGCGTCGGCAACGACTTGGCCTTCGGCGAAGGCAACTGCGGATCCCTTTCCGGCTCAATCCCGGTCGACGTTGGGCAGCCAACGGTCCGCATTAAGGAGATCACCGTCGGCGGCAGAGGAGGCAAACTCGAATGAACTTCAGCAAATTTTTCCAAGAAGCTGAAAAACAAGGGCTCGAGCAGGCCCAAATCAGCTATTACCTCAACAAAGAGACGAGGATAAAGCTCTTCGAAGGGGAGATCGACTCCTTCGACGTCATGGAAAACTTCACCATCAGGGCCTCGGGCATCTACCAGGGGAAATATGGCTCAACCGTCGCCGACAAGCCCAAAGACGACATCTTCCCGGAACTAGTCGCCAACATAAAAAGGAACGCCTCTTTGTCGGAGGAGAAAAGCGAAGTCGGCATCTTCCCCGGTTCCCCAAAATACGTTAACAAAAACGTCTTTTGCAAGGATTTGGCCGAAGAAAGCCTAAGCGAGAAAATCGCCAACCTCAAAGTTTTGAACCAATGCATCGTCGGCTTCGACGAAAGGATAAAAAAGGCTTACGGCCCCACTTACACCGAATCGGAAACGACCTACCGCTTCGCCAATTCGTTTGGGCTGAACCTCAAGCGGAAATACAACTTCGCCTATTACACCGCCGGGGCCATCGCCGAGGAAAACGGGGAAACGAAGACCTTCTCCGATTTCGTAAGCTACACCGGCAAAGGATCGGTGGACTTCAAAGCCTTTGGCGAAGAGGTCGCCAAGAAGGCGGTATCGAAGTTCACCCCGCTTGGACTCAAATCCGGCAAATACCCAACCGTCATCAACAAAGACATCATGGGGGACTTCATCTCCTATTTCCTCTCCTCCACCATCGCCGACGAAGTCCAAAGGCACTCAAGCTTTTTGGAGGGAAAACTAAACGAGCGAGTCGTTTCAAGGAAGCTCACGATCAAGGAACTGCCTTTGGAGAAAGGGCCTTGCTTCGTCAACTTCGATGACGAAGGGGTGGCGACTAAAAACAAAACCATCATCGATAAAGGCGTCCTCAAAACCTATCTCTACAACCGGTCGACCGCCCTTAAAGATAGGGTCGAATCGACGGGCAACGGCTCTAGCGAGGGCGGTAAGATCAAAACCGCCGTCTTCTTCACCCGGGTAAAGAAGGGGAAGAAGGGCTTTGCCGAGATGATCGCCCCGATTCAGGAAGGGGTCTACATCACCGAGATCGCCGGCTTGGGGACTGGGATGAACGCCAAATCAGGCAACTTCTCCTGCCAGGCGGAAGGCTACCTTATCAAAGACGGACGCCTCGACAAGCCGCTTAACCTCATCACCTTGTCCGGCAACCTCCTATCGATGCTAAAGGACGTCAAGGACCTCGATAACGCATCGTGCGATCCGTTATCTAGCGTCGATTGCCCGAACGTCTACATCAAGAAGATGTCGATTGGCGGGGAATAAGACACAAAAACCGGGAGCAATCCCGGTTTTGCTTTGCCTTTATAGCCTTATTTGGATTCGTCTTCGCCTTGTTTTGGCTCTTCCGGCTTTTCTTCGGTTAGCTTAGTTTCCGTAGGCTTTGCAGAGGCGTCCTTAGCTTCGCTTGCTTCTGCTTTGGGCTCCTCCTTTTTGGCGGCCCAAGGCAAATCGGGCAGCTCCCAAGTCGGGTGGGCTTTCTTAACGGAGGCAATAGCAAGCTCAAGGGATTTCCGTTCGTAATCGAGGTTTTCCTTCTCGACCTGCTTATAGACCTTCTCGACCTTGTCGAGGGCAAAGTTGGCTTCGGTCTCGCTTTCCTCAAGCAATCCGGAGATTAAGACGTAGCAGCGGAGGGCGGAGGGCGAGGAGACATTGCTTATGTACTTCTTCGCCGAATCCTTTAGTTCGGAATACATGTCGACGCCCTCTTTCTTGTTGCTGCGGCTAAGGAGCAATGAAAGCTTCATCGAAGTCGCTTCGCAAACCGAGGAGTTGGAAAGCTTATCCGACTCGATGGCTTTGTTCAAAATGGCGATGGCTTGGGCTTCCGATCCCTTTTTAAGGAGGGAATAGGCGCAGGCGAGGTTGAGGGTGAAGGTCAAATCGGTTAGTTCATCGTAGACAACCGGCTCCGGAAGCGGCTTCTCGTAGAAGCGGGCCTCCTCGGCCAAAAGGATGTCGTTGTAGGCCTTTTTGTTTATCCGCTTGGAAAGGAGGATCATCAAATAGCCGTCGGTTGGGGAATCGAGGTGGGCCGGGATGTAATCGTAGATGTAAACCATCCCGCCGACGACGAGGCAGCAGGCGGCGAATAAAGGCAGCCATCCGGCGGTCGCCTGCCCCGATTCGACGGCGCGGCCCCCGACAGCGAAGAGGACGACCATCAAGACGACCTCAACCAGGAATAAAAGCAAGGGCATGACGATGTAAGAGCCCAAAGAGGACTTCTCGGCGTCTTTCGGGGCGACTTTGGTCTCCCCGGTCAGCCCGTTGAAGGTTTGGAAGCCGAATTTCTTCTTCCCGTCCTCTTTCCGCTTAAAGCCGAAATAGAGCACGACGAAGGTCAAAACGCGGTAATGGCCGATTTTGGCCCCAAGCAAATGCCCAAGCTCAAGAAGAAGCGAATTGAGCAATATGCCCGCGACGATCGAAAGGATGATGACGAGCACCGGGCTCACGCCGCCTTCGACGCCGGAATAGTCGCCAGCCAGGTCGCGGATCCAAAACAAGCCCGCGCACAAGGCCAAAACGAACATGATGACATAGGTTAAGAATGTAGCAAAATCGTTTCTTTTCATCTTTTCTCCTTCATTTGGTCAATAGACTCGCAAATATCTTTCTCATATCCTCCGTGTCCAGTGATTGGGGGTAACAGCCAATCACACGTGTTCCGTTACCGCTCGCTAGGGCCACTAGAGGCTCGATGTCTTTTTGAGTCAATCCAAGCTCATTTAGGGAGCCTGGCATCCCAATGGAGGAGAAGAAATCCCTTATCGACTCGATGGCTATTATAGACGCTTCTTCGTCGAAAGGGGAAAGAATATTGAATAGCCGGCGGCCCATCTTGGCCAATTTGGCCTCGTTTTCCTTTCTTTTGACCTTCGCCCAAGCCGGGAAAAGCAAGGCGACGCCGGCCCCATGGGTAATCGATGGCAAGTAGCCGCTTAAAGCGTGCTCAAGCGGATGGACCACGAAGAAAAACGGCTTTCCAAGGCCGGTGAGGCCGTTATGGGAAAGGGTGCTATTGAGCATGACGCGGGCCCTAGCCTCATAATTAAGCGGGTCATTAAGCAAAACCTTGGCCGCCTCCATCGTCGATTTGACTAGGTCAAGCGCCCATTCGTCGGCTAACTCGTTGTCCCCGCTAGGATCGAAATAGCGTTCAAGCGAATGCATCATGATGTCGGAAATCCCGGCAAAAGTCTGGTATTTGGGCAAAGAAAAGGACAACTCCGGGTTTTCTATGACAAAACGCGGGCGGACGAGATCGGAATTGAATCCCTGCTTTATCTTCGCCTCGTCGTCTTGGATGACGCAAGAGGAGGAAGCCTCGGATCCAGCTGAGCCGAAGGTGAGGATGACCCCAACGGGAAGCGCCTTCTCAGGAACCGCCTTCTTCAAATTGAAATCGAAGGGGTCGCCTTGATGATAAAACCCGACTGCGATGGATTTGGCGGTGTCGATAACCGATCCCCCGCCGATGGCGAGGATGAAATCAACCCCTTCTTTCCTAGATAAGGCGACGCCTTCGCGGACTTTCTCGGCAACCGGGTTGGCCCTTATGCCGCTAAGCTCGCGATAGCTTATGCCCTTCGCCAAAATGGAAGCCTCGACCTTCGGCAAAAGCCCCTCGCGCCTTATGCGGTCGGAACCGTAGACTATCAAAACCGTCTTGGCGCCTTCTTTAGACAAAATGTCCCCGATGAGGTCTTCCTTTCCCCGCCCAAAATATATCTTAGTTGGGGACACAAAATCGAAATCGATCATTTGGCCTCCTCCTTTTTGGATAAGGCGAATAGCTCAGGCAATATGATGGTTACGGCCGAATCGGCGAATTTGCTCATCCTCCGTGAAAACTTCTCGGGGGTCAGTTTCGGGTCTTTGAAGCAATACCCGAATTCGTCGGCCACGAAATGGGCGAAGCGCCTGGCGACGCTGCGCTTCCCCTCTATTTTGAGGTCAAGCGTTTCGTCTTTCCCCCAAAGGCTAAGAAGCTTGGCGTTTATCTTCCCAAAAAGGAAATCGTCGGTTAGGTCGCGGGCGGCGGAATTGTAGGTTGAGCGGAGGAAGGCGAAGTTCTCCTTCACGTAGTTGAGCAGGGCCTTTATCGATTCCTTGGCCGATTTGGCCTTGTCGAGCAACCGCATGCTTTCGTTTAGGAAGATGGCGGCGATCAAATCGTAAATGTCCTGAAAATGGTAATAGAAAGTCTGGCGGTGGCAGTCGCAGCGCTTGCAAAGGGAGGTGACGTTGATGTCCTCTAAGGGCATCTCGGCCATCATCTCCTTCAAGGCGTGTTTGAATTTAGCTTCGGTGACCATTTTATAGTTTTGATAGTTCCAGTGCGATCTGCGCGCCCAAAACGGCGTTGTTCAAAACCAAATCGATATTGGTGTCAAGCGACTTGCCCCCGCTTAGCTCGACGACGCGCTTAAGAAGGAACGGGGTGACGTCCTTCCCCTTCACGCCCGCCTCATCGGCTTCCCTAACCGCCTGATCGATGATTTTGTCGATGAACTCGTGGGGAAGAGAGAACTCCTCGGGGACGGGGTTGGAAATCAAGATGCCGCCGGAAAGGTTTAAATCCTTTTTGGCTTTGATGATGGTGGCTGCCTCCTGCGGGGTGGAGAACACATAATCGACCGGACAGCCCGAGGAGGAGGAATAGAAGGAGGCAAAGCATTCGCCTTTATTGGACAAGACGGTGACCCCTTTGGTCTCTAGGTATTCAAGGGTCTTTGGGATGTCGAGGATGGCTTTGGCGCCGGAGCAGATGACGCTGACGGGGCAGCTGGCAAGCTCCTCGAGGTCGCGCGAGACGTCAAACGTCTTCTCAGCCTCGCGGTGGACCCCGCCGATACCCCCGGTCACAAAGACGTCGATCCCCGCCATGTTGGCGCAAAGCATGGTGGCGGAAACCGTTGTCGCGCCCCACATCTTTTTGGCGACGACGATAGGCAAATCGCGCTTCGAAACCTTGCAAATCCCTTTCCTTTTGCCGAATTCCTCGATTTCCTCTTCATTCATCCCGATGACGATTTCCCCGTCTATTATGCCAATAGTCGCCGGGATGGCGCCCGAATCGCGGACCGTCTTCTCGACCCGAAGGGCCGTTTCGACGTTGCGCGGATAGGGCATGCCATGGCTGATGATGGTTGATTCAAGGGCCACAACCGGCTTTTTGCCAGCGATCGCCTGCGCGACTTCAAATTTGATTCTCATTTGCTTACCTCCGCCTCTTTGGGCAAAAACATATCAAGAAGATAATTGAGGGCAAAGTATATCCCCCCAACGATGATAAGCGCCAAAGGCAACGCGATGAAAACGCCCCAATTGAACCCAGACCAATATAGGTTGAGCAGGAAGTGCCCTCCGGTAAACCCATCGGCCATCAAAACCCCGATCCCGGCGATCACGGCGGCGATGAAGACGGAAATGCGGTAACGGTTAAAGGGCACGCACACCCAGAACAAGACGAAATAAGAGAAGATGGTGAAGTTCAAGACGGCAAAGGTTTTGGTCACCTCCATCACGGCGGCTTCGTTCCCGGCGTCGGCGCAGAATAGGCTGGGGTTGATCATCATAAGCAAATAGGGGATCAAGGTGATGACGACCGCGCATATGCCGGCCGGGAACGCTTTTAAAAGAATGTTCTTCAAAAACGATCCGCGCAGCCTGTCCTTCGATGGCTGAAGGGCCAAGAAGAAGGCCGACCCGCCGATGGTGACTATTTCCCAGATTATCAAATTGGCGGTCGAGAACGGGTAATGGTACTCCGGCCCGAGGAAATAGTTTAGCAAGGTGAAGAAGAAGGTGAGCAAAACGGCAAAGAGGGTTTTGGTTAGGAAAAGGGAGCAAGTCCGCTGAAGGTTGTTGATAACCCGCCTCCCTTGGGCCACGACATCAGGCAATTTGGAAAAATCGGAATCGAGGGTCACGAGGTGGGAGACGTTTTTCGCCGCGTCGGAGCCGCTGGCCATGGCGATTGAGCAATCGGCGACCTTCAAAGCCAGGATGTCGTTGACCCCATCCCCTGTCATGGCGACTTTATGCCCTTGCTTCTTGAACGTTTCGACCAATACCGCCTTTTGCTCGGGATTGACCCGGCCAAAGACCGCGTAATACGGGGCGAGGCGGGCGGTTTCCTCGACGCTTTTGCCTTCAAGCGAGACGAATTGGTCGGCATGGTCGACCCCAACCCGCTTGGCGATCTCGCTTACCGTCATCGGGTCGTCCCCGGATATGATCCGCACGTCGACCCCATTGCTCTTGAACCACTCGATGTTTTCCTTGGCGTCGTCTTTTATGTGGTCGGAAAGGACGAGGATACCAAGCAGTTCGCAGCCGTTAGGCACCTTTTTGTCGGATATCGGCTTTTTGTTCCGCCCCACCACCAAGCAGCGGTACCCTTCCGAGCTTTTCGAATGGATGATACGCTTAATTCTTTCCGATCCGCGGGCCGGCACGAACCCATAAGCCCCGAAGACATAGGTCTCGCCGTCCATCAAGGTAACCGCCGAATACTTTAATTCCGAATCAAAGGGGATGACCTCTTGCATGATGGCGGATACGTCGCTTCCGAAATAGGCCTTAAGCGCGTTGGCGGTCGCGTTGGAATCCTGGGTGAAATGCAAGACGGAAGCCACGGCTTTCTTTATATCAAGCTCGCTTGCCCTATTGAGGGCGATGACGTCGGCCACCGCCATCGTCCCATCGGTCAAAGTCCCGGTTTTGTCAAGGCAAAGGACATCGACCCTGGCTAACATCTCAATGCAATAAAGCTGCTGAACCAAAACCCGCTTCCTGGCCAAGGCGATGACGCCGACGGTGAGGGAAAGGCTGGTGAGCAAGAACATGCCGGCCGGCAACATGGCGATCAATGAGCCGGACAGGCTTTCGACGAAATCGACGTAAGAGGCGTTGTTTTTGTCGAAGAAGACCTCGCCAAAGCTCGCCCCGTTTTGGAATAGGGGGAAGGAATAGATGACGGTGGTCATGATCCCGAAGACGATGGCCAAGACGCAGCAGACGACCATGATGACGGAAATGGACTTCTTTATTTCCGACCTCGGGCGGTTGAATTGCTTGGCCGTCGCCTGAATGGACTCGACGTAATTGGCCGAGCCGACTTTCTCGACCCTTGCCCGGCAAAGGCCTTTGGTCAAATAAGTCCCGGAAAGTATTTGATCGCCTTTTCCCTTGGGGATGGCGACCGATTCGCCGGTGAGCATCGACTCATCGACGGCGATCTCACCCTCAAGAACAAGGCAGTCGGCCGGGATGGCGTCGCCACTTTTAAGCTCGATTATGTCGCTTAAGACGATTTCCTTGGCCGAAAGGTCGATGGCCTTGCCACCCCGGATGACCTTGACCCGGGGATCGACGGAAACGCGCAGCTTATCAACCAAAAGACGGGCTTTGACGTCTTGGATGAGGCCGATGGTTATGTTGGCTATGAGGATGACCATGAAGACGTAATGGGAAAGGGAAAGCCCGGCCGCCCACATGATCGCGAACAGGAAAAAGAGGATGATGTTAAGGAAGTTGACGAGGTTGTCGAAAACGATCCGCCCATAGGATTTGGTGACTTGCTTTTTCGTTTTGTTGACAAGCCCAGCCTCCTTGCGGCTTTCGACTTGCTCGGCGGTGAGCCCAAAAGACGGGTCGGCTTCATAAATCGGGGCCGCCCCGATTTTGTTGTTGGTCCGCGCCCTCTTGCCCATGGTCATTCAGCCCTCAAGCAGGTGACGGGATCGCGCTTGGCGGCGATCCGCGATGGAACGAAGCCGCTAAGGAAGGCCAGCAAAATGGCCAAGGCGACCAATATGATGGCATGCCACCAGGCAAGCGAGGCGATGGAACCAAGCCCATTGCCCGGGAAAAGCGAATCGATTATCAAATTGATGGGGATGCAAAGAAGCAGCGTCATCAATATCCCAATAAGTCCGGCGACCGCACCGATGAGGACACATTCAGCCTCAAACAATCGCCCAACGTCGCGCTTCCTTGCCCCACAAGCCCGCAAAACCCCGATTTCCTTCGTCCTTTCCACGACCGAAACATAGGTGATGATCGAGGTCATGACGGAGGAGACGACAAGGGAAATGGAGGCAAAAACGATCAAGACCGCCGAGATGACGTCGATCATGGTCGCGATGGTGTCGGTGAAGTCGGACATGACGTCGCTATAGATTATCTGGTCGGCATCGGTTTTGCCTTCATTAAGACTATCGAGGTAATCGGTGATGATTGGTTTACCCACCAATGTCTTGGGGAAGATGATGATCGAGGAGATGGTCGAATACGAATTGGCAGCCGCCAAAACATCGACGATGTTGGGGTCGGATTCCTGAAGGAAGAAATCGCCGGAAGCCAAGGAAAGGAAGAGTTGGGTTATCCCGGAGGAGTCGGTTAAATCGTCTAAGGGGATGGCATGGAACTCCGACCCGAGGGAGCCGCACCAGCTAAGGTAACTCGACGGATGGGAGCTATAGGTATAGACGGTCCCCTCCTCCGTAAAGTCCCCATAAGCCCGGATGTAGGTAAGCGCCGAGCCGAAGAGGTCGTTGATGGTCGAGGAATTGAAGGCCGAGGTCAGATCATCGGATTCGCCGGCCAAGGCGATTAAGGTCGCCAAAGCCTCGTTGAGCTGTTGAAGCCCATCGACAACATCGGAATCCTCCCCGCTCGACCTAGGCAAGTACCAGTTTTCCAACTGGGCTTGGGCAAGGCTGACGCCCGGGCCCGTTTGGTAATCTTCGACCATCAGGTTGGTGAGGTCGGAGGTATAGGCGATCGAAGTCGGCATCAAAGCCAGCATCGAATCGGGGTTCGGGCGAAGGACCCCGACGATCTTTAAGTCAACCGCGTCATACCCCTGGTCATCGGCGAAAACCTCCTCGGGATCGGGGGAATCGTAAATCGTCATCTGCTTGGTCGAGGGGGTGCCGATGAATTTCGAGGCGGTCACATCGGAGGTGTCGATCTCGAGCTTGACGTCGTCATAGGTTTCCATCTCGATGACCCGAGGCTCGGAATGCATGAAATAGTCGCTGTTGCGGTAGCACTTATATTCCTTATAGGAGGAGTCCCCCTCGCCTTCATAGACGATGTCGGCGAAATCGATGAGCTTTTGCTCGTCGGTCATGTAATCGTAATCGGCTTTCGAGCTGACCAAGCCAATCGCCTGCATGGTGCTCATGTCAATGCGATTGTAGTTATCGACCACGAGGACCATCTCGTTGGCGGAAGTCGGGAAGCGGCCATAGATGACGTCGTAAAGGCCTTCCATCGCCTCTTCGTCGCCATAGATCTCATGGAAGACGGTCGTCGGAAGCGAGGTGACGGCGGACACGGCCGAGGAAAGCATCCCGGCCTGCTGGAACTGGTTATATTCTACGATGTCGCCATCAGGACCATCGCTCCCAAGGAAGTGGAAGTTAAGCGAATCATGGTTCTCCATGATGGTGAGAACCTCGCCGTAAGCCGGGTTGTTCTCGTCTTCGAGCATGGCGTATAAAGCGTCAATATACTCCTGGGTTAAGTTGTTCTGATGGGCGACGAACATTGACGATGAGGAATCATAGATGTGGACTTGGTCGTCGTCTGGGTAGAGATCGTCTTTCCCATAGCTATTCTCGGCATTGGTTCTAAAGGAAATGACGGTTGGGCTTATTGTGATGGGGACGGTGGAGGCGACTGAGGTTTCGACGTCGCTCACGTAATTGGAAAAGCCGTTGCTGGTTGCCAAAACCAAGGCAACGCCGATAATACCGATTGAGCAAGCCACCGACGTGAGGACGGTCCGGCCCTTTTTGGTCAAGACGTTTTGGGCCGACGATCTGAGGGCGGTCAGGAAGCTCATCGAGGTTTTCTTCTCCCTGCGTTTCTTCTTAACGCTTTCCATCGTCACGCTTTCCGGCTCGGCGATTTCCTCTTCCGCCTTTTGCGGCGTTTCCGGTTCAGCTGAAATCGGGTTGGAGTCGCTTATGATCTCGCCATCGCGCATAACGATGATGCGGTCGGAGTATTTTTGGGCGAGCCGCTCATTGTGGGTGACCATGATGACGCAACGGTCCTCCGCCATCTCCTTGATGAGGTCCATGACTTGGGCGCTGGTCTCCGAATCCAAAGCCCCGGTCGGCTCATCGGCCAAGATTATTTCCGGGGAGTTGACCAAGGCCCTGGCGATGGCAACGCGCTGCATTTGGCCGCCGCTAAGCTCGTTGGGCTTTTTCTTCACGAATTCCCCTAGCCCCACTTTCTCAAGCACTTCCCTCGCCCGGCTCTCCCTTTCGGAAGCGCTCACCCCGGCTAGCTGCAAGGGGGTTTCGACGTTTTGGAGCAAATTGAGATGGGGGATGAGGTTGTAGGATTGGAAAACGAAGCCGATGCGTTTGTTCCGGTAATTGTCCCAATCCTGGTCTTTGAATTCCTTGGTGGAGACGCCGTTGATTAGCAAATCGCCATCGGTGTAGCGATCGAGGCCGCCGATGATGTTGAGCAAAGTGGTCTTGCCTGAACCGGACTCGCCAAGGATCGAAACGAACCCGACTTTGGGGAAGGCGACCGAAAGGTTTTTGATGGCCGTGAAAGGCTGCTTATCGACGTAATAGTCCTTTTTGATGTTGCGGAGTTCAACGGATATCCCGTTGGGGTAGATGATGTCTTCGCTCATGTCTTTGTCCTCGACTGGCCAATTATAGCAAAAGGAAAAGGGGTTTTTGCTTAACTTTTTTTGCCTTTTTAATACAATGTATAACCAAAGGCGTCACTGGAAACCGGATAAAGAAAACCGCGCAAAACCAAGCTATGCATAAAAATAGTTTTAAACCGCCGGCAATCTTTTGCCGCTTGTTTAGTTTTTTGAAAAACTGCGGATTATTTTTTGGCGCAAGGCCGCTTTGCCTTATTCGTTTTTCCCTTCCCGCTTGGAAGCGAAAAAGTCACCGAGGATGGCTTTCGCCTCCTCCTCATGTTCCCTTACATAGGCCAGTATGCCCCCATAGGCATCTATAGAAGAGAAAAGCCCATAACGGCTTTCGGCGCCGTAAAGGGGGTCTAAGGCCCCAATGTGAAGCGAGGATAGCCGGGATTGCTTAATGGCCCCAGCGCACATTAGGCAAGGCTCCAGGGTCACATATAAAGAGCACCCGTCCATCCGCCAAGTCCCAAGGAAGGCACTAGCTTGCTTTAAGGCCTCGATCTCGGCGTGCGACGATATGTCGAGCTTGGCTTCCCGTCGGTTATGCCCGCGGCCGATTATCTTTCCGCCCTTTACGACGACCGCCCCAACCGGGACCTCGCCCTCCGAATAGGCTTTCCTCGCCTCGAGCAAGGCTTCCGCCATGAAATCATCCATACCTTTTTATAATAAGAAAAACCACCGCACAGGAGCAAGACGCTTAAGGCTGCTTGGTTCCCCACCTGACCTGGTTCACGCCCCGCCCCTCGCGATGGCAATGGCGATTATACCACCATAACCGTCATATAAAAGAAAAAAGGGCGGCGTAGCCAATAGGCTCGCCTCGCCCTCTTTGGTTGCAGGATTCCTATTTAATCGGCTTAAGCACCTCGAGGCCGCCTAGGTATTTCCTAAGCACCTCCGGGACGATGACCGACCCATCCGCTTGCTGGAACTGTTCGACTATAGCCGGGAAAACGCGGCTGGTCGCAAGCCCCGATCCGTTAAGGGTGTGGCAGAACTTGGTCTTGCCGTTTTCGTCTTTGTAGCGGATCATGCCGCGGCGGGCTTGGTAATCGCGGGCATTGGACACGGAGGAAACCTCCTTGTAAATGCCCATCGAGGGGATCCAAACCTCGATGTCATAGGTCCTGGCCATCGAATGGGAGCAATCGCCGGCGGCCAGCTTATCGATTTGGTAGGTGAGGCCAAGGCCCTCAACGAGCCTTTTGGCCTTTTCAACCATTTCCTCGAAAGCGGCATCCGACCCTTCCTGGGTGGTGTATTGGACCATCTCGACCTTATTGAACTGATAGCCCCTGATCATGCCGCGTTCCTCGGTGCGGTAGGAACCGGCTTCCTTGCGGTAGCAGGGGGTGTAGGCGAAGTATTTCCGCGGCAACTCGGAAAGGGGCAGGATCTCGTTGCGGTGCAAATTGACCAAGGCGGTCTCGGCGGTGGGAAGGAGGAACTTCCTCGGCTCGGTTCCCTCAAGCCAAAACACCTCGTTTTGGAACTTGGGGAATTGCCCGGCGGTATAGCCGGAATCGTAATTGAGCAAATGAGGGGGCAAGATCATCTCGTAGCCGTCTTGAAGGTGGTTTTCGATGAAGTAATTCAGAAGCGCCCACTCAAGCCTCGCGCCCAGGTTGGTGTAAACCCAGGTTCCGGTTCCGGAGATCTTGGCGGCCCGCTTATAGTCGATGAGGCCAAGCGATTCGCAAAGCTCGACGTGGTTTTTCGGGGTGAAGCCGAAATCCCTTTCCTCGCCATAATGGTATATTGGGTGGTTGTTTTCCTTCGACCCGGCGGCCAAATCGTCGTCGGGGAGGTTGGGAAGCTCCTCGAGGATGGCTTTTATTTGCCCCTCGACCTTGGTGAGTTCTTCCTCGGCCGCCTTGTTTTGGCTGCCAAGCTCCTTGACCTTGGCGAAAACCGGCTTAACGTCCTCCCCGGCCTTCTTCAAGGCGGGGACGGAGGCGCTTAGCCTATTTTGCTCGGCTTTGTTGGCTTCGACTGACTTAAGCAAGTCAAGCCGTTTGGCCGAAAGCTCGATGACCGGCTTCGGGTCGAAGTCCCAAAGCTTCTTGGCCAACGCTTCCTTCACATATTCCGGTTTCTCAAGAATCAGCTTTACGTCGATCATGGATAGATCCTCCGTTTATTCGTTTTCGTGGGTGTTTTCCCCAAGCAATGAGCCATATAGCTCAGACAGCCTAGCGGCCCCGCGGGCGACGCTTTGGCTTTTCGCGCTTTTGGCCGCTTGCATTATAGACTCCTCACATTCGAGGTTGTAGACGGCTTGCAATAAGACGGCAGCCTCTTTCGCATCCTTGGCAAAGGAACAGACAAGGCCCTCGTCGTAAAGCGAGGCTTCCTTGCTCCCGATGACCACGACCGAGGAAGAGGAGGCCATCGCCTCGCCCATGCCGATGAAATCGGGGGCGGGGTCGGTCACCAAATAGGCCTTGGCGGAGCTAAGCAATGAGCGGAACAAGTCGCCGGAAGTGAGGCGATAGACATGCATATTGCTTAAGGAGCGCGATACCGCGAGGTTGTAGGAGGCAGAGAAGGCGTGCTTGGTGGCCCCAAAGAAGTAGAAGCGGACATCGGGCAATAGCCTGGCGGTCTCTTCAAGGCCTTTAAGCCCCTCGCGGTTTTTAAACGAGCCGAGGCAGACGCATACCTTGTCCCCCGGCATGATCGCGAAATAGGATTCGCCGGCCTTTCTTTTGTGAGGCGGCTCTTGCGTCATATAAGGCAACAAAGGCATAAGGAGGACCTCAATCCTCCCGGAAACTCCGCAAAAGCGGAGGAAATCGACGGCTTTTTGACTGGGTACCGTGATTAGGTCGGCTTTAGCGAGCATCCGCTTGGCTTTTCGGCTCAAGGTGAGCTTCCCCTTTCTTCCGACGTGGAGGAAGCGGGCGTCCGGGTCATGCTCGGCGTAGAAGGCCGAGACGACGGTTTTGACGCCCGACTCCTTGAAATCGTTTAGCTTCGATTCGTCTTTTGGCGAAAGGAAGTGGGCGATGTCGGGTTTGGAAAGGGAGGTGTCAAGCCAGACGATCCCGGCCTGCTCGCAACACGCCTTAAGCGTTTTCCTAAGCCTCGCCCCCTCAAACACCTCAAGGCGCGGAGAGGGCGAGTAATGGATCAAAGCTTTAATGGGTTGGGCCTCTATCAATCGTCAAGAGCATCGGGGGTCACAACCGGTTCGGACTCCGCGGATGCGGGGGATTCCTCCTCGGCGGCCTCGTCTATGGCCTCATCTTCTTCCGGTTCGTCGGAATGCGGGATGATGGCTATGGAAGCGACCTTGGTCCGATCGTCGACGGCGATGATCTTGACGCCTTGGGTGTTGCGCCCGGCGATCTTGATCTCCGAGATAGGGGTCCTGATCACGATGCCGCTTTGGGTGACGACGAGGAGGTCCTCTTCGCCGTTGACCGCCCTAACGGCGCATAGATCGCCTGTTTTGGAAGTGGTCTTGATGGTGATGACGCCTTTGGCCCCACGCGAGGTAAGGCGATATCCATCATAGGTCCTGGTTGAGCCGTCTTCCATGGTGATGGTCGTGTCTTTGGCATAGGAGATCTTCCCGTAGCCATGGGTGGTGAGGACGAGGATCTTGTCGCCTTCTAGCGATGAGGTGGCGCCGACGATCTCGGAGCCGTCATCGAGGTTCATGCCCTTGACGCCGGCGGCGTTGCGGCCCATGTCGCGGACATCGCCTTCCATAAAGGAGACGAGTTTCCCGTTGCTCGAGGCGAGCGAGATGATGGCTTGCCCATCGGTCCGCTTGACGTCGAATAGGTCATCGCCGTCCTTCAAGCCGACGGCAATTTTGCCATTGCTGTGGATCGAGGCGAATTGACGAAGCGAAGTCCGCTTAACGATGCCTTTCTTCGAAACGAAGAGAAGGTAGTTGTCCTCGGGGTAGTCGTCGCAGGAGACGATGGCCACGACCTTTTCCTCCTTATCGAGGTTAAGGAAGTTTTGGGCCGGCATCCCTTTGCCGACGCGTCCGGAATCGGGGACTTGATAGCCGCGGAGGCGGTATACGCGCCCAAGCGAGGAGAAGAAGAGGATATCGGTGTGGGTCTTGGTGTGGACGATGAGTTTGACGATATCCCCGCCGACCGTCTTCATACCGGTTATGCCGCGGCCTCCGCGGTGCTGGGCGGAGAAGGTGTCGTCGTCAACCCGCTTGATATAGCCGTTTTTGGTTAGGGCGATGATGATGTTCTTCTGCGGGATGAGGTCCTCGTTTTCGATATCGGCGGCCGCGTCGCTTATCTCGGTAAGGCGGCGATCGCCGAACTTCTCCTTCAGCTCGGTTAGCTCGGTTATGAGCAAATCGACGATGTTGTCGCGAGAGGAAAGAAGGCGGTTATACTCGGCGATGTTGGCCTCGAGTTTCTGCTTTTCGGCTTCGAGCTTATCCTGCTCAATGCCTTGGAGGCGGCGAAGCGTCATGGCGAGAATCGCCTGGCATTGAACCTCGCTTAGGCCGAAGGCTTCGTTGAGCCTGGCAGTCGATTCGGCATCGTCTTTCGAGGAACGGATGATGGCGATGACCTGGTCGATGTTGTCGTGGGCCAGTATGAGGCCGATGACAATATGGTGGCGATCGGTGTCTTTCTTCAAAAGGAAGCGGGTTCTGCGGGTCAAAACCTCGACTTGGAAATCCGAATAGTCGCGCAGCAAGGCGTTGATCGGAAGTGTTTTGGGCTCGCCGTTTTCCAAGCAAAGGTTGATGATGCCGAAGTTGACTTGGAGGTCGGTGTGCTTAAGAAGGTTGTTGGCCACGACCTCGGGGATGCAATCGCGGCGAATCTCGATGACGACGCGAACCCCCTCTTTGTTGGATTCGTCGCGGACGTCGGTGATTCCGTCGACGATCTTGTCGCGCACCAACTGCCCGATTTGGGTGACCATATTGGCCTTGTTGACCTGATAGGGGATCTCGGTGACGACGATGCGGGATTTGTCGTTTTCCATCTCCTCGATGTGGTATTTGGAGCGGATGGTGATGGTCCCGGTCCCGGTTTGATAGGCATCCAATATCCCTTGGCGGCCCAAGATGACGCCGCCGGTCGGGAAATCGGGGCCCGGCAAATAGCTTTGCATGATCTCAGCCGGGGTGAGGTCGGGGTTTTTGGCGATGGCGATGACCGCGTCGATCGTTTCCGAAAGGTTATGCGGGGCCATGTTGGTGGCCATGCCGACCGCGATGCCCTGGGAGCCGTTGACCAGCAGGTTCGGGAAGCGGCAAGGCAAAACCTCGGGCTCGACTTCCGAGCCATCATAGTTGCCGTTGAAGTTGACGGTGTCGCAATTGATGTCGCGGACCATCTCCATGGCGAGTTTGTTGAGCCTGGCCTCGGTGTAACGCATGGCAGCGGCTTCGTCGCCGTCGACCGAACCGAAGTTGCCGTGCCCGTCGACAAGCGGGTAGCGGAGCGAGAAAGGCTGGGCCAAACGGACCAAAGTGCCATAGATCGCGGAGTCGCCGTGAGGGTGGTATTTACCCATGACGTCGCCGACGATGCGGGCGCACTTCTTATAGGGGGAGGTGGGATACATCCCCATCTCGTTCATGCCGTAGATGATGCGGCGCTGAACCGGTTTGAAGCCGTCGCGGACGTCGGGGATGGCGCGGGAGACGATGACCGACATCGAATAGTCGAGGAAGGCTGTCCTGACTTCGTCGGTGATCTCGCGGTCGGTCAAGCCGGGGATGATGCCGCTGACGGCCGCTTCCTGGCCAAACATCGCGTCGGCCGATTGCATCCCCTCGTGGGAGAAGCGGGGGGCTTCGTCCTTCTCCGCTTCGCTAGAAGGGGTTTCGATCTCTTCGCCTTGCTGAGATTCGGCGTTTTCCTCGGCCTCTTCGCCAAGGTTCTTCTTGTCTTCGTTGTCCATGTTATCTTATCCTCCGCTTTTCAGATATCGAGGTCCTTGACGAACTTCGCGTTGTTGGCGATGTACTCGCGGCGCGGGGCCACGTCGTCGCCCATCAACTCGGTGAAGGCCTTCTCGGCTTGGGCGGCGTCGTCGATGGTGATGCGGATCATCTTCCGGACCTTCGGATCCATCGTCGTCTCCCAAAGCTGCTGGGCATCCATCTCGCCTAAGCCTTTGTAGCGCTGGAAGGGGTACCCCGGTTTGAGGTTAAGCTGCTT
This sequence comes from Candidatus Alloenteromonas pullistercoris, assembly GCA_017694295.1. Classification (GTDB taxonomy): domain Bacteria; phylum Bacillota_I; class Bacilli_A; order RFN20; family CAG-826; genus Alloenteromonas; species Alloenteromonas pullistercoris. Next base: position 23,785 of record JADINA010000011.1, read on the forward strand.
TTTCAGCATCTCGAGCTGGGCGTCATTATAGGCATAATAGGGGCTGCCTTTGTAATCGATCTTATATAGAGGCGGCTGGGCGATGTAGACGTGCCCTTCGTCGAGAAGCGGCCTCATGAAGCGGTAGAAGAAAGTCAAAAGGAGGATGCGGATATGGTCGCCGTCGACGTCAGCATCGGTCATGATGACGATCTTGTTGTAGCGGATCTTGCTTATGTCGAAGGACTCGCGTACGCCGGCGCCGATGGCGGTGATCATGTTGCCGATTTCGGCGTTGGCCCAAATGCGGTCTTCGCGGGCCTTCTCGACGTTGAGGATTTTGCCGCGCAACGGCAATATCGCCTGGGTTTCGCGGTCGCGGCCGTTTTTGGCTGAGCCGCCGGCGGAGTTGCCCTCGACGATATAAAGCTCGCAAATCGCCGGGTCTTTCGAGGAGCAATCAGCGAGTTTTCCCGGCAAAGTCGTCAATTCGAGAGCGGATTTGCGGGTTTTTTCGCGTGCATTGCGAGCAGCCTCCCTGGCTTTGGAAGCCAGTTGGACCTTCGAGATGATGACCTTGGCTTCGGCGGGGTTTTCCAACAGCCATTGGGATAGCCCGTCGGCCACGACGGTCGAGACGATCTTCCTGACCTCGGAGTTCCCGAGTTTGGTCTTGGTTTGGCCCTCGTATTGTGGGTTGGGGTGCTTGACGGAGATGACGGCGGTCAAGCCTTCGCGGCAGTCGTCGGTCGAGAAGTTCTTGTCGTCGTCTTTGAGGAACTTGAACTTGCGGGCATAGTCGTTGACGATGCGGTTGAGGGCTAGGTTCAAGCCCTCGACGTGGGTGCCGCCTTCTTTGGTCGAGATGTTGTTGCAGAAGGAATAGATGCCGTTTTGGTCGTAGGAGTCGGTCCACTGCAAAGCGACTTCGGCGTAGATCCTTTCCTTCGTCCCGTCTAGCAAAGTGACCTCTTCGGCCCCTTGGCAATAGATGGGGTTCGGGTTCATCGGTACTTTGTTGGAATCGATGTAGCTGACGTATTCGCGGATGCCGCCTTCATAGTTGAAGGTCTCGGAGACCGGCGTTTCGCCGCGGAGGTCGGTCAAGGTGATGCGGATGCCGCCGTTTAGGAAAGCCATTTGCCGCATATGGTTGCGGATGGTTTCGTAATTGAACACCTGGGTTTCGGTGAAAATGGTCGGGTCTGGTTTGAAGACGACCTTGGTTCCGGTTTTGTCGGAATCGCCGATGCGCTGGAGGTGGGAAGAGGGATGTCCGCCGTTTTCGAAGCGGATGAAATACATCCCGCCGTCGCGGCAAACCGTGACTTCCATCCAAACCGAGAGGGCGTTGACGACGGAGGCGCCGACGCCATGGAGGCCGCCGGAGACCTTATATCCCCCGTCGCCGCCGAATTTGCCGCCGGCATGGAGGATGGTGTAAACGGTCTCGACGCCGGAAAGCCCGGACTTGGCAACGGTGTCGACCGGGACGCCGCGGCCATCGTCTTGGACCATGACCGAATTGTCGGGGTTGATGGTGACCTCGATGTTTTTGCAATACCCGGCGAGGGCCTCGTCAATCGAGTTGTCGACGATTTCCCAAACGAGGTGGTGAAGCCCGGCAGCCGCCGTGGTGGCGATATACATGCCAGGGCGCTTCCTAACGGCCTCAAGCCCCTCAAGGACTTGGATGTCGGAAGCCGAATAGTCGGCTTTGGCCTTCTCAAGTGCCTTTTCGTTGGTCACGTCTTCCTTGACGTAGGTGAAGCGGTCTTCCTCCTGCTCCACGGGCTGCTCTTTCTTTTCTTCTTCTTCTGCCATTGGTTAGTTCCTCCTGGTGGCGTTATTCGCGGAAACGTCGATGTACGACGCCCCTTCGATATCTGGTAAGTCGGTGGCGGTCACGAAGACCTGCCCCATTTTCCGCAGCAAGCCGAATAGCCTGGCTTGCCTTTCGGCATCGAGCTCGCTGGTCACGTCGTCTAAGACGGCAACCGGCTTCTTCGCCTCATCGTCGGCCATGAAGTAGGGGGCGATTTTGATGGCGATGGCCGCCGTGCGGTTCTCCCCTTGCGACCCGTGGGAAGAAATATCCTTCCCGTTAAGGAAGATGGAGAAGTCCTCGCGATGGGGGCCGACGCTGGTCGAACGATGCGCCAAATCGCCATCTAAGGCTCCCTCGAAGGCTTTCTCGACGTCATCGGGCGATATGCCATCCCCCTTGATAAACGGCCTGTAGATGGCTTTGCAGACGTTTTTTTGCCCACTTAGCTCATCATAGACCGGACCAAGGACGTCGTTGAGCGTTCCGAAGAACATCCGGCGGTAGGAGAGGATGACCGGAACGAGCTCGCTCATCTGGCGCGACAGCACGCGGATGAGGGCGAGATCGGGGCGCGTTTCCTTCAAGGCGGCGTTCCTTTCCTTGAGCAGCCTCGCATACTTCGAGATCTGGGCAAGGTAATCGGGGGATTGCTTGGAGATGGCCACGTCGACGAAGGAGCGGCGTTCTCCCGGGGAGCCGGTGAACAAGGCGGCGTCGGAGGGGGAGAAGAGCAACACGTTGATGACCCGAAGCAAATCGGAGAGGCGGCGGACGGGCTTTTGGTTGACTTGCCCTCTTTTCCGGCCTTTCTCGATCTCGATTCGCGCCAGACGATGCAGTTGCCCTTCAAACACATCGGCCTCGATGCAGGCGAGCCGCTCGCCGTCTTTTATGACGGCTGCGTCGTCAGGCGCGCGCCAGCTTCTGGCAAGGGAAAGGTAGTGGATGGCCTCCGCCAAATTGGTCTTGCCCGATCCGTTGGGTCCAACTATCAGGTTGAGCCCTGACCCGAAGCGCAAGTCCAGCGATTCGTAATTGCGGAATTTTCTTAGAACGAGGCGGTCGAGGATCATTGGGCGATGACGTAGCTTTGCCCCTCGACGGCTATTTGGTCGCCGGGATAGAGCTTGCGGCCGCGACGCGACTCCGGCTCCCCGTTGACCAAGACTTCGTGATCGGCCAAAAAACCTTTCGCCAAGCCGCCAAAATCGACGATCTGGGCGAACTTGAGGAATTGGCCGAGGGTGATGTACTCGGTCTTGATGGCGATGCTTGTTGGCGCTTTCATATCACGATATAAGTTTACTACTACGTAGTAAAAAGCGGTAGAGTTTTCTACCGCTTTTCCGAAACATTTTTACCGATTGCGTCTATCAATACGCGTGAATCGGCGTGATGAGCTCGATGGCCGATTCGTCTTGGGGGTTTTTCACCACAAAGGGCTTGCTCTCCGAGTAGAAGCAAAGGATGACGTCGTCGGATTTAAGAACCTTGATGGCGTCGGCGACCAAAACCGGATTGATGGGGACCTCGACGCGGCTGCCGACGAAGCGGAAGTTGTCGATGGATTCGCTGGCCGAGCCGTTTTCGCGGTTTTTGGCGGAAAGTTCAACCCTCTCGTCCGACATAAGGAGCCGGACGCTTGAAGTCGCCTCGTTGGAGATGAAGGCAACGCGATCGAGGGCGGCCAAGAACTCCTGGGCGCTCACCTGAAGCGTGTAGTTGAACGTCTTCGGGAAAGCGGCAGACAGATTCGGATAAGCTCCGGAGACGAGGCGCGTGGAAATGACGGAATTGTCGAAGCTGAATAGGGCCTGCTTATTGGAGATGCAGACATCGATCTTGGTCGCGGTTTGCAAAAGCGACAAAATGCTTTGGAGGCTGCGGGCTGGGATGTTGGCGGTTATGCGCTCTTCAGAGTTGACGTCGATGACCTTGGTGGCGACTCGGGCGGTATCGGTCGCGACCGCCTTAAGCTTGCCATCGGCCAAAGTGAAGTTGATGGCAACCAACGTCGGTTCCTTGGTGACTTTCGTATCGGCGGCGTAAACGCAACTTTCGATCAAAGAGCAGAAATCCCCCTGATCGACGGTGAAGCTTTGCCCTACTGGCGTAAGCGCGATATCGGGATATTCATCGGCCGAAAGGCAATTCGGGGTGTAATGGGTTTTGCCGTCGGTGATTTTGGCCACGGTGTCATCTATGACGTCGAGGGTTATGGTTTCACCTTGCATTTTGCCAATGGCTTTGCAAAGGTAGTCGGCATTTATCAAGACGGCCCCAGGGACGGGATTGGTGATTATATTGCGTTCCCCGATCATGTAAGGAACAGTCGTCTTAATCGTTATCGCGCCGTCAGTTCCAGTGATTTCCAATCCCTTTTCGTTTAGATCCAGCTTGAAATTGGAAAGAACCGGCATTGGGCTGCGGGAGGAGATGGCTTTGTTGGTGTTGAGCAAGGCTTTGGCGAATTGAATTCTGTCTATATTGAATCTCATTGGCTCTTTCCTTTCTTCTTCGTTTTAATTTTTATTTATTAATTAATAGTAATAGTAGAGGCTGTGGAAACTGTGGATAACTTTTGTTTGTCCGCTTTCTTTGGCGCCTGCTTATTCTACCATGGCGAACCTCTCACTTAAACCTTTTATTTTTATAAAATAAATCTTCTTAGCTTAAGCGCTTTTTTAGGTCGGAAATCGCGATTGCCATGTCCGGATCGGAGGCTAGGGAGTTTTCCACTTTCTTTACACCGTTAATCACAGTCGCGTGGTCTTTTCCACCAAAGGCCTCGCCGATTTTGGAGAACGGGGCATCGAGGAGGTCGCGTATCAGGTACATGGCGATGTGTCGCGCCATGGCGATGCGGGCAACGCGGATTCGGCCCGTCAATTGAGAAGGCGTCATCGAGTAGTAATCGGCGACTTTTGCGATTATCTTGTCGATGGTCAGCTCTGATTTGTCGCTCTTGGTCCCGCTGAGGTCTTTTAAGGCTTTTTGGGCGGATTCGACGGTTATCCGCTTGTCTTGGCTCATGTTGATCGTGTAGAAGACAAGGCGATTGAGCGTTCCTTCAAGCTCACGAACGTTTTTGGAGAAGTTCTTGGCAAGAAGCGTCAATACTTCGTCGTCGAAGTCGTCAACGCTTAGCCCGTTTCCCTCGATTTTCATCTTCAGGATCCTTTTAGCTGTTTCGACGTCGGGTTTTTGCATCTCCAGGACCAAGCCTTGGGTAAACCTGGTTTTGAGCCTTTCGTCTAAGCCGTCAAGCTTCTCGGGAGGCTGGTCGCTGGTGAGGACGATTTGCTTTTCCTTGTTGACCAGGCTTTGGAAGACGGTGAAGAACATCTCCATCGTCCCTTTTTTCCCAACGATGTATTGAATATCGTCAACCAAAAACACATCGACATCGTTTTTGAAATATTTGGAAAGCGAGGAGTTTTCCTTTGACCCGCTTGCGTATTGGACGAATTCCTCAACGAAATCAGAACCGGAAGCGCAAAGAACCCTCATGGTTGGGTATTTGGCCTTTATGGCGTTTCCGATGGCGTGGAGCAAGTGGGTTTTCCCCATCCCGGATTCGCTATGGATCAGTAGCGGGTTGAACATGCGCCCGGGGGTCGAGGCAATCATGACTCCTGCCTGAAACGCCGCATTATTAGAGTTTCCTACCACGAAATTGTCAAAAGTGTAGTTGGGGTTTAAGTAGGCGTCTGGGAAGAATTTTTTCGTCGGATCCTCTTTTTCCTCGGTTGAATCGACTTCGTCTTTTGTGACGAAGACAAGGTCATAATCTGTGCCGGTGACCTTATTGGTGATACGCTCAAGATCCTCTTTGTAATTCTTTTCCAGCACCATTGCCGCCACCTTTGTGGAGACTAGGACCGTGATGGTTTTGTTCTCAATCGAAATGATTCTCGACTTGGTGAAAAAAGAGTCAATGATCAACTGACCGTCTGGCTGGTTTTTGAGCTTTTCGGTCATCTTTTCGAGGATGACTGACCAGATATCGCCTATTTGCGTTAGCGTTTGCTGCATGGTTTTACCCCGCTTAATTTACCTGCGCGCCCGATTATATTCAACCTCTTTTACATCGCTCGTTGCATTTTCCACAATTATTATTGAAAAAAATGGCTTAGCAACGCGATTTTTAAAGTTATCCACATATCCACAAACTGGGGTCTTGGTGGATAACTTTTTGCCGAAAAAATCAGTGGAAAACCTTAAAAATTCCATAGTTATCCACCGCTTAATTAGTTAATATTATGCCGATTATTACTACATAATTTTGTTTTGTCCACACTTTTCCACAATTCAAATTCACAAAGCCTGTGAAAAACGCGTTTCCCAGCGACTTTTCCACCGCTTTATTGTGGATAACTTTTTGACGTGGTGTTTGCTTGTTTTGCCCTTTTGCGTATGTGCGCGAATATTTTATTGCCCCGCCTAGCCCCCGTCCGTATAATAGCGGTTGCTTACGCTAGGAGACCGATTATGAAGAAAACCTATCAACCTTCGAAGAAGAAACACCAGAATAAAGCCGGGTTCCGTGCCCGCATGGCCACCCCGACCGGCCGCGCCGTTTTGGCTCGCCGCCGCGCTAAGGGACGCGCCAAGATCGCCGACTAACCCATGAAACGGGCGTTTCGCGTCAAGGCCCATCGCGATTTCGATCGCATCATCAAAAACGGGTCGAAGGTCAAAACAAAGAACTTCGCCCTCAGCTTCCTGCCCGCCGCTTCGAATACCAATACCAGAATCGGCATTGCCGTCGGCAAAAACAACGGCAAAGCCGTAACCCGCGTTAAGGAGAAAAGGCAGGTACGGGCCATGCTTGCGAAACGAGGCGACTACACGCTCCCAATCGATCTGATAATCGTTATTCGGCCCTGCTATAAAACCGAGCGCTTCGCCGAAAACGAAATCGAATTGAATCAAGCCCTCGACGAGATCCGATCCAGGGTCCTTGATAAAAACAAAAGCGCAGGACAAAGCATTGAATAAGAAAACCAAGAAAACGATATTAGGCGCGGCAGCCCTTGGCATTGGCGCTATCGTTTTGACCGGATGCACCGGCAATTTTTGCAATTCCGAAGACAAAGCCCATATGGCTTATCCATATGAGCAAGGCGTCACCATCTACGTCTCGGCTGCCGAATACCAAGAGCTTAAGGCCAGCGAGGACCTAAGCGCCCTCATCGCCGACGAGGAGGAGCGCGGCATCGCCGGCCCCGCTTTCGTCGACGAGGAAGGAAACGCCCGCAACACCCAAATCTATAAGTACGTTCCCTATGAGCTGAGCGAGAACGGGAAAATCACCTTCACCGCCAACAAAGCCGACGCCTTGCTTCAGCCAAGCGTCATCGACCGGGCCTTCTCCTCCGGCTACCAAATCCCGAGCCTTGAATATTTCGCCGCCATCGACGACTACGTCTTGAACGCCACCGCCTATTTGGCGGAAAACGAAGAGGAAGGCTTAACCGATTACGATTTGGCCAACTCCTCCAAAAACACCGGGACCGACGGCTATATCGAAAGTTTGGATGTCAATGACATCAATCCGTATGCCGCACCAGACGAATACGGCGAGGACAACACCCTTTCCGAGCCAAATAACGATTCGATCCTTAGGAACTTCGGCTATATAAAGTTCTCCGGCCCCGATGACGAGCTTTTCGGCTATTACGAGCGCTGGAACGCCGCCCTCTATTCCTCCGACGAGCCCGGCTTGGGCATGGATAATTGCCCCACCCAGGATTTCCAGGACCTTTACGAAAACGCCGTCAACTCCCAGGTTAATACCATCCGTTCCTGCATCGCGACCCAGGATGGCCACTTCGGCCATTATGGCGAGCACGCCGACTGGGAAGTCGACATCAGCAAGAAGTCTTGGGGCTATGCTTGGGGAGTTGGCTTCCTTGAAGGCCTCCTTGTCTACCCGGTCGCCTGGCTGGTCGACACCTTCGCCTTTGGCATGGACCCGGCCTTGACCGGCTTTGGGCAAATCCTCGCCCTCGTCTTCGTCACCTTGATCGTCCGCGGCGTTTTGCTCTTGCTCACCTTCAAGAGCACCATGGACAGCCAGAAGATGCAGGCTTTGCAGCCCGAACTGAGCAAACTCCAAGCCAAATACCCCAATTCCGACAAGAACCAGGCCGAGAAGACGCGCCTTGCCCAGGAGCAGATGGCTTTGTATAAGCGAAACAAAATCCATCCGTTTAGGCAAATCCTCGTCCTCATCATCCAATTCCCGGTCTTCATCTGCGTTTGGTCCGGCTTGCAAGGCTCGGCCGCCTTGTCCTCGGGCGAGTTCCTCTCCATGCGTCTTTCCGACACCATTTCATCGATTCTGTTCGATGTAAGCGGCGCTTGGTATTACAACCTCAACGGGTGGTGGACGGCCCTTGTCCTATTCATTTTGATGGCCGGGGTCCAGATTATGGCGATGATGCTGCCTCGCATCATAGCCAAAGCCCAGTCCAAGAAGCTTCCTAAGCTTGGCAAGAACCCCGCCCAATCCAGCGCTCAAAAGCAAATGAAATGGGTTTCGATATTCATGATGATCTTCACCATCATCATGGGCTTCTTCCTGCCCTCGGCCATGGCTGTTTACTGGTTGATCGGCGGCTTGATTTCGATCGCGCAGACCGGCATCACCCAAGCCATCATCGCCCACTCCAAGAAGAAAGCCAAACATTCCAAGTAACGCGATTTGAAGGAGATAAAACATGAAGGAATTCACCGCGAAAACCCTTGAGGAGGCCATTGCCCAGGCCTGCGAAGCCCTCGGCGTCAAAGAGAACGCCTTGGTCTACGAGGTCAAAGAGGAGAAGAAAGGCCTATTCAAGAAAACCGCCACCATCGGCGTCTACCAAATCGAGGACGCCGCCGATTACATTGAATCCTACCTCAAAGGCGCCCTTAAGGCACTAGGCGTCGAGGTCACCACCACCTCCACCATCGAGGAGGACGTGATCAAGGTCGTCATCGATTCCCCGCGCAACCCGATTATCATCGGTAAAAACGGGAAAACCCTGCAAGCCCTTAACGAAATCGCGAAAATCGCCCTCTCCACCAGGTTCCGCCACCGTTACAGAATCGCCCTTGACGTCGGCGGGTACAAAGAGGATCGCTATTCCCGCATCACCCGCATCGCCCGCCGCGCGGCCCATGATGTCCAGCGCAGCCACGTCGATGTCTCGCTAGACCCGATGACCCCAGACGAAAGGCGCGTCGTCCACAATGCCCTCGCCGGCTTCCGCAACATCAAAACCGAATCGTTTGGCGAAGGCCAAGACAGAGCCGTCACCATCGAATACGTCGAAGACGGGGAAGAAAGCGAACAATGACGCCAAGGCCGCAACCGCGGCCTTTTCTTGAACATGGAACCGATAATAGCCTTGGCCACCCCGCCTTTGAAAGGGGCGCTTGCCTTGATCCGGGTTTCCGGAGATGGGGTTTTCGCTTTGGCCCAAAAGCTGTTCGACAAGCCGTTTGGCCCTCTTGAAAAACCTTCCCTCCTCCATGGGCGGATAATGGGGAAGGACGGCCCGATCGACGATGTCGTCTTGCTTTGCTATCCCCAAGGCAAATCCATGACGGGCGAGGAGGCGGTTGAGGTTTCCTGCCACGGCTCAATGCTCATCGCCAACCAAATCGTCGAGGCTTTCACTTCACTTGGGGCCCGTTATGCCAACCCCGGGGAATTTACGATGCGTTCCTATTTAAATGGGAAAATGGATTTGGTTGAGGCCGAAGCGGTAAACGATTTGATCAACGCCCAAACCGAGGCTGGCAAAAAACTGGCTTTGCTTTCTCTTTCCGGGGAAGCCTCAAAGGCCTTTAAGCCGGTTTTGGAGAGAATCGCCTCTTTAATGGCTTTGCTTGAGACCAACATCGATTTCCCCGAATACGAGGATATCGAGGTGGCCTCGATTGAAAAGGTGATCGCCGAGTGTTCCGCGATTCAAAAAGAGCTAAGCCGCCTTATAAAGGAAGGACAAGAGGGGCGATATGTGAAAGAGGGTTTGAAAATCGCGATTCTCGGCGAGCCAAACGTTGGGAAATCATCGATTTTGAATGCGCTTCTTGGCGAAGAGAAAGCCATTGTGACCGCCCTTCCCGGGACTACCCGGGATATCGTCGAAGGAGAGCTTTCCATTCGCGGTATACCGGTTAGGCTGCTTGACACCGCCGGCCTTCGCGACTCGGAGGACGTCATCGAAAGGATCGGCATCGAAAAATCGATGAAGGCCAAAGAAGAGGCTGATTTGGTATTGGTTGTCCTTGATGCATCCAAGCCTCTTAACGAAGAGGAGAAGGCTTTGCTTGAAAGCTGCGATGAGGGCAAAACGATCGTCTGCTACAACAAATCCGACAAGCTTTCCGACAAAGACGGCGACAAGCTTTACATATCCGCTTTAAACGGGCAGGTGGAACCTTTGCGGGAGGCGATAGTCGAGAAGATCGGTTTAAACGATTTCTCCTTTTCCACCCCTTCCTTATCCAACAATAGGCAGCTTGGCCTCCTTAAGGCGATTTATGAGGATTTGACTGCGGCAATAGAGGGAGCCAAATCCGGAATTGGCATCGCCTTGGTTTCCTCAAGCCTTCTTCACGCCTACAACAAAGGGAGGGCCTTGCTTGGCCTTGACCCGACCTTGGACCTGGCCGAGGAGATATTTTCGCGTTTCTGCGTAGGGAAATAACCATGTTTTTGCTCGATTCCCATTGCCATTTGAACGACGACCGCCTTTTTCCTGAGGCCGAAACGTTGATAAGGGAAGCCTATGACGAAGGCGTCAAATCCCTGCTTGTCATCGGGTGGGATTTGCAATCGTCTATTAAGGCGGTTGAGATAGCTTCCTTGCATGATGGGGTTTATGCAGCCGTCGGATATCAACCGGAAAACACCGAAGGGGCCGATATTGACGATTTGGACAAAATCGCTGAGCTCGCCAAAAACGAAAAAGTCATCGCCATTGGCGAAATCGGTCTTGATTACCATTGGGACAAACAAGAGGAAACCAAGGTTAGGCAGAAAAGGTGGTTCAGGAAGCAATTGGAATTGGCGGCTAAGCTTGATTTGCCTGTTTCCATCCATTCCCGCGATGCCTCGGAAGACGTCTTTGAAATCCTTAGTGAGGTAAGTCTACCCAGGAAAGGGGTCCTCCACTGCTATTCCGGGTCGCCGGAGATGCTGCAGCGATTCGCCGCCCTTGGGTATTATTTCGGATTCGACGGGCCCATTACTTACAAAAACGCCAAAACACCCAAGGAGTGCGTCGTCCAATGCCCGCTTGATCGCCTTCTTTCCGAAACCGACAGCCCATACTTGCCTCCGACTCCGCATCGCGGGGAAACCAATTACCCAAAATATATACCGCTCATAGTGAATCAAATCGCCGAATTAAGGGGAGATTCAGCGGAAAACATTGCTTTAGCAATAAAAAGCAATTTCGAAAGATTGTTCCACGTGAAACTATGAAGAAGGATCGTTATTCGGCCATAATCGTCGTCGAAGGCCAAACGGATAAAGCGCTTATCGCCTCTTTTCTCGATGCCGAGGTCGTAACGGTCAACGGCTCTGCTGTTTCACGTGAAACATTAGAATATTTGCAGGAGGCCTCGGAAACCCGCGAGATCGTTGTCTTGACCGATCCCGATAGCCCCGGGAAAAGGATAAGGGACGTCATTGCCTCTTTTGTCCCTGGCGTCAAACACGCCTTCATCCCAAAGGAGAAAGCGATAAAACGGGGGAAAGTCGGCGTCGCCGAAAGCGATAAAGACACCATTTTGGATGCTTTGAGGAATTTGGTCCCCAACAATCCGAAAAGCCAGGGAACGCTGGTTTATTCCGATTTGCTATCCCTTTCCTTGGCCGGTCCGGGATCAAGGGAAAACCGCGAGAAGATCGCCGAAAAATTCCATTTGGGGCATTGCAACGGAAAAACCTTGTTGCAAAGGCTCAACGCCCTTAATATTTCTATTCAAGAGCTGAAAGAAGCTCTTTGACCAATGGTTGACCCCAAAGCGTATTTCCAACGGATATCGGAGTTCAAACTGCTCGCCAAAAAGGAAGTCGGGCAAAACTTCCTTCTCGATATAAACGTGGCCAAAAGCATCGTCGCCCTATTGGAAGCGACAGGAGAAGACAAGGTTTTGGAAATTGGCTGCGGCGCCGGCTCCCTTACCTACTTTTTGGCTCAGGAGGGATTCGATGCGACAGCCATCGACATCGATCCGTCGATGGTTGGCAAACTCGAGCAGGATTTCGCCTCAGTCCAAAACATCAAGATCGTCCAAGCCAACGGGATGAGATTTGATTATTCCCCCTATACGAAAATCATCGGCAACCTGCCCTACTACATAACATCCGGATTGGTGGAGAAGGCTTTGCTTGGCGGAACGAATTGCTCGACCTTCGTTTTCATGGTCCAAAAGGAAGCGGCTGAGCGCCTATTGTCTAAACCAAACACCAAGGACTATTCCCCGTTGTCTATATTGATATCCTTGTCCTCCGAGGCTAAAACGGCCTTGAAGGTAAGCAGGAACTGCTTCTCCCCAGCGCCCCACGTCGATTCCTCGGTTATCGTCTTAAAGCGGAAGGCAATTGAAGTTTCCAAAATAGAAAAAACCTATCGATTTGCGCTCCAATGCTTCAAACAACGGCGCAAAACCCTTGCAAATAATCTGAAATCGATGGGAAAGAGTCAGCAGGAAATCGCAAGGCTGCTCTCTTTGATAGGCTTTGATTCCTCCGCTCGCCCTGAGCAACTTAGCCCAGAGCAATATTTCGCCATCGCCAATATATGAAACCCTTGTACAATAGAGGAGATCGCTATGGATATTAAGTCTTTCGCCAAAATCAACGTCTCGCTTCAAGTCAAAGGACGCAGGGAAGACGGGTATCACGAACTCGACATGGTCAACCTGCCGCTTGAGCTTCACGACGTCATCAGCATCGACAAGCTTTCTGGCGGCGACACCTACATCATATGCGATGACCTCCGCCTAATGGGTTTAAGGACCAACCTTTGCCAAAAGGCCGTCGAAGCGATGCGCAATCGCTTTGGGTTCAAAGAAAATTTCATGATCCACATTCACAAGGAAATCCCTTTTGCCGCCGGGCTTGGCGGAGGCTCAAGCAACGCCGCGACCGTCATGTTGGCGATCAATAAGATGCTTAAGCTGCAAGCTAGCGCGGATGATCTTAAAGAGGTTGCTGGGAAAATAGGCTCCGACATCCCCTACTTCCTCCGTCTCACCCCAGCCCGGGTCGGCGGGATTGGGGAGATCGTCAACCCGATTGAGGTAAGGAAAAACTATTTCTGCCTTCTAATCAAGCCAAGCAAAGGCCTTTCAACCAAAGACGTTTACGCCGTTTGCGATAACTTCCCCAAAAAGGACATCAACACCGATCTGGTTGTTAAGGCGTTGCAGGAAGGGGATGACGAGGCGTTGGCCAATTGCATCGGCAACGATTTGCAACCGGCCTCCGCAAGCCTGCTTCCCGAAATCGAAAGCCTAATCGCGATGATGAAGGGCGATGGGTTCAAGATTTGCCAAATGACCGGTTCCGGATCGACCGTTTTCGCCCTATCAAGCGAATTAAAAAAGTGCAAAGAAGCCCATAAGAAGTATTTAAAACTCGGCTATAACGCCATTTTGACGAAAACTTTAAGCGGAATCGATTGCCAAAGGAGAAAGATATGAACAAATACGCCATCATCCTTGCCGCCGGCAAGGGAACGAGAATGAAAAGCCTTCGCAGCGACGTCTCGAAGGTGTCTTTCCCGATTCTGGGCCGCCCGATGGTCCGTTATGTCCTTGAGGCCTTAAAGCCTTTGGGGATGGAGAAAATAGTCACAATCGTCGGATTTGGTGGCGAAATGACCAAATCCGTCGTCGAGGATAGCTCTGAAGTTGTTTGGCAAACCGAGCAAAAGGGAACCGGCCATGCCGTCATGATGGCCGCCCCGGTTTTGGAAGGCAAAGAAGGCGAGACCATAATCTGCTGCGGCGATACCCCTTTGCTTACGGAAAAAAGCCTCGCTGCCCTACTTTCGAGCCACGAAACGAACCATAACGCCTTGACCATCATGACCTCGATCCTCGAACATCCCCACGGGTATGGGAGGATCGTTAAAAGCAACGGCCGCGTTGAAAGGATCGTGGAGCAAAAGGAATGCACCCCAGACGAAGAGCTTATCAAAGAGGTCAACGCCGGTGTTTATGTATTCGATAACGTCGAGCTATTCAATGATTTGAAGAAGCTGACCCCGAATAACGCCGCCGGGGAATACTATTTGACCGATGTCATCGCCATGTTCGTCGAATCCGGCAAAAAGGTTTCGACTTTCTCCGTCGCCGACGTCAACGAGACCATGGGTGTCAACGACCGTTATGCCCTCTCGAAAGCGGCCAAAATCATCCAGCATCGGATAAATAAGAAGCTGATGCTTTCCGGCGTCACCATCGAAGATCCTGATACGGCTTACATTTCACCCAATTCCATCATAGGCCAAGACACCATAATCCGGGCCAACACCCACGTTTTGGATCATTCGGTCATCGGCCAAGGAAACGTAATCGGCCCCAATTCCTATTTGGAGAGGGTCGTTGTCGGAGATGACAATATCGTTGATTCCTGCCATCTAACCGATGTGAAAATCGGAAACAAGACTACTCTTGGCCCTTATTTCCGCGCCAGGAAGAACGCGAAGATCGATGATGAAGCCCATATCGGGAACTTCAACGAACTCAAGAACGCTGAGTTCGGCAAAGGCTCAAAATGCGCGCATTTATCGTATTTAGGAGACGCCGACATCGGCGAGAACGTCAATGTTGGCTGTGGAACCATAATCGCCAATTACGACGGAGTTAACAAATTCCATACGACTATTGGGGATAATGTGTTTATTGGCTCGGGAACAACGATAATTTCGCCAATAACCATCGGCGAAGGCGCGTTTACGGCCGCCGGGTCGACCATTAACAAGGACGTTCCGCCCCACGATATGGCGATTGCCCGCGAAAGGCAAACCAACAAAGCCGGATATTCCGACGTGCTGCACAAAATGGCTTTGGAGAAGAAAGGAAAATAACCTTTTGGGAGGCGCGAAATGATCGTAACCGAAAGCTATGGCAAGAACATATTCCTCAACGACGAGCAAGTAGGGTATGTTTCCCGTCGCCCTGACGGCGATTCCGAATGGTATATCATGGGCCGGAAAGTCGCTCGGATGACTTATGACGGCAAGATCGCTATCTCCGGTCGCCAGATAGGTTACATTGACGATAACGGGGATATATTCCTTAACGGCGAGAAGCGGGGCGAGCTTGGACCTAACTACGAGCTCTATTTAACCTCTCTAAATTGATAGACAAGGCCCAAAGAGAGCCTTGCTTCCGACTTCAAGACTGCTGAAAACCCATTGAAACACGCCAAGCTAAGCCCTTGGCGTTTTCATTTTGTTTGCAAAGCTCAAAATTGCTTTATAAGTTTTGAAATTTAAGTTTTGTTCGATAGAACCTTACTTTTTATTTTCTTTATCACAAAGAATTTGATAATGAAAACGCTATGAAAATGGCCTTGAAAACTATTCGTTTGCTTTCAACGCTTTCTCAGATGATCAAAATGAAATCCATTTCGATTTTTTCGGCCAGGTCTCGGGATTTTTAAGGCTTTTAGAGGCAAACACCCGCCTTCTTGTTTGCTCCTATTAGATTCGCGCCCAATTACGCGTTTCCTTTAGATTGACGTAATTATTTCTTTGCTGCCATCGAAGGAATCCGCCATTTAGCTCGCTTGTGGGGAGAAGTGCAAATGGACTAATTGCCTAAAATTGGCCGCCTTCTAGTTTTTAAAAGTCCGATGCAAGGCCATTTTTTCTTCGGTATTTATAGTTGCATTTTTAGTTATAGATTTTTTCTTAATAACCACAACAAGAATTTCGTTTCTTATATGTTTGCTTATAAAAAAACCGCCTAAGGCAAGCTTAGACGGTTTGTGAGTTGAAGCAGGCTAATTACTTCTTGGCGGCACGCTCATGGAGTATGGCGGCTTGAGCAGCGGCCAAACGGGCGAGCGGGACGCGGAAGGGCGAGCAGGAGACGTAGTCGAGGCCGCAGGCATCATAGAAGTAGATGGAAGCGGTGTCGCCGCCGGTCTCGCCGCAGACGCCGATGGTGAGGTCCTTGCGAGTCGCGCGGCCGCGATCGCAAGCGATCTTAACGAGTTCGCCAACACCCTCTTGGTCGATGGTTTGGAACGGATCGAACTCATAGATCTTCTTCTCGTAGTAGTTCGGGAGGAATTGGCCGGAGTCATCACGGGAGAAGCCCATGGTGAGCTGGGTCAAGTCGTTGGTGCCGAAGGAGAAGAACTCAGCCTCTTTGGCGATGTTGCCGGCCTGGAGGGCGCCTCTCGGGACTTCGATCATGGTGCCAACGTGGTAGACAAGCTTCTTGCCTTCCTTGGCCATTTCCTTTTCAACGGCTTCGACAACGACGTTCTTGGCGTACTTGAACTCTTTGAGTTCGCCGGTGAGAGGAATCATGATCTCGGGCTCGACGTCCTTGCCAAGCTCCTTGCTCGCCTTGATGGCGGCTTGGATGATGGCAGTGGCCTGCATGCGATAGATTTCCGGATAGGCGACGCAGAGACGGACGCCACGGAAGCCCATCATCGGGTTGGCCTGGTGGAGCTGGTTGATCCGATCGCGGACCTTCTGCTCGGAAACATTGAGCTTCTCGGCGAGATCTTTGATGTTCTTGGCATCATCGATGGTCGGGAGGAACTCGTGTAGAGGCGGATCGAGGAGACGGATGCAAACCATTTCGTCCGGTGCCGACATATACATCTTATAGAAGTCGTCGACCTGGTACGGACGGATCCTCTCGAGGGCGGCTTCGCGCTGCTCGGTGGTCTCGGAAAGGATCATGGAACGCATGTTGAGGATGCGGTCATCCGCGAAGAACATACGCTCGGTGCGGCAGAGGCCGATGCCCTCAGAGCCGAAGCGGTGGGCGTTTTCGGCGTCAAGCGGGGTGTTGCAGTTGGCGCGGATCTTGAGGCGACGATATTTGTCGGCCCAGCCCATGAGGCGGCCGAAGTTCCCGCCGAGGTCAGCCGGGACCATTTTGATCTCGCCGTCATAGACATAGCCGGTGGAGCCGTCGACGGAGACAACGTCGCCATCGTGATAGACCTTGTCGCCGATGGTCATGGTGCGGGCGGTTTCGTCGATGATGGCAGCGGTGCAGCCGGCAACGCAGCATTTGCCCATGGAGCGGGCGACGACGGCTGCGTGCGAGGTCATGCCGCCGCGGGCGGTGATGATGGCCTCGGAGTTGACCATGCCGATGATGTCCTCAGGGGAGGTTTCGGCGCGGCAGAGAACGACTTTGATGCCGGCATCATGCTTTTCTTTGCACTCTTCGGCGTCAAAGACGAGGTGGCCGGTGCCGGCACCCGGGGAAGCGGGGAGGCCGGTGAGGACCGGGGTGTGCTTCTTAAGCTCGGCCGGATCGAAGGTCGGGTGGAGCAAGTCGTTCAAGCGGACGGGCTCGACGCGGAGGCAGGCTTCCTTCTCGTCGATGAGGCCTTCGTCGACCAAGTCGCAGGCGATTTGGAGAGCGGCACGGGCGGTGCGCTTGCCGTTGCGGGCCTGGAGGAAGAAGAGTTTGCCCTTTTCGATGGTGTACTCCATGTCTTGCATATCATGGAAGTAGTTCTCCATGCGCTTGATGGTCGCCATGAATTCCTCATAGACTTCCGGCATGCGCCTCTTGAGCTCATCGATGTGGAGCGGGGTGCGGATGCCAGCGACGACGTCCTCGCCCTGGGCGTTGGGGAGGAATTCGGCGTAGATCTTCTTTTCGCCGGTCGAGGGGTCGCGGGAGAAGGCGACGCCGGTGCCGGAATCTTCGCCCATGTTGCCGAAGACCATGGTCTGGACGTTGACGGCGGTGCCCCATTCATAGGGGATGCCGTTCATCTGACGATAGACGTTGGCGCGCGGGTTGTCCCAGCTGCGGAAGACGGCGGCAACCGCCTCTTTGAGCTGGACGTAGGGATCGGTCGGGAAGTCTTCGCCGAAGGTCTTCTTGTAATACTCTTTGTATTCCTTGACCAAGGTCTTGAGCTGGTCGGTGGTGACTTCGGTGTCGAGCTTGTAGCCGTTCTCTTCTTTGATCTTGTCGAGCATCGCGTCCATATCGGTGCGCGGATGCCCTTTGGCGATGTTGGTGAACATCAAGATGAAGCGGCGATAGGAGTCCCAAGCGAAACGCTCGTTCCCGGTGGCTTCCGCCAACTCGACGACGGTCTTGTCGTTGAGGCCGAGGTTGAGGATGGTGTCCATCATACCCGGCATGGAGACGCGGGCGCCCGAACGGACGGAGACGAGAAGGGGAGTGCCCTTTCCGCCGCCGAAGGACTTGTTGTTGATCTTTTCGACATCGTGCACGTGGGCGACGATATCATCCCAGACCGAATCGGGGATCATCTTGCCCGATTCATAGTAAAGGTTGCAGGCTTCGGTGGTGACGGTGAAGCCTTGGGGGATGTTGACCCCGGCGGCGGTCATCTCGACCAAGCCTTTGCCTTTTCCGCCAAGAAGCTCTTTCCCGAGGTTAGCCTCGTGGGCTTCTTTGAAGGAATAGACGTACTTCTTTTCTGCCATTTTTTCCTCCTAATGACATTATTGGGTGTATAAACCCAGCGGTAAAATGTTATCACAAGGCGTCTTATTCTTTGAATAAGCAATTGTCAAATGACGGGCTCGGCCCAAACTTCTTTACGAAAAGCCCGCGATTGGTAATAGAATACTTTCCATCGAAGCTCCGACAAACGAAAACAATGGGAAACAACAAAGACAGCAAACCTGGGCGCGGTTCGCCTCTGATCCTCACCATAGATTTCGGCACCCAGTCAGTCCGAGCCGCCATATTCGACGACAAAGGGGAGTGCCTGGCCGGGGAGAAAAAGGAATACGAACCTCCCTATTTCTCAAGTAAGCCTGGTTATGCCGAGCAAGATCCAGATTACTATTTCGCCTGCTTATGCGAATGCACCAAGCACCTATCCTCGACCTATCCCGAATTGATTAAGCGTGTTGCCGGGTTGACTATGACCTGCTTCCGTGATTCCGCCGTTTTACTTGATAAGGATCTGAACGTCATCCGACCGATGATCCTTTGGCTCGATCAGCGTTACGCCAAATGCGAAGATCCGCTTCCGCTTTGGTCGAGGGCCCTTTTCCGCCTTGTCGGCATGACGGGTGCCATCAACTTGAATAGGCGGCGCACAATCGCCAACTGGATCAAGGAAAACGAGCCGGAGAATTTTGCAAAAATACACAAATACGTCGCAATCTCCACATATTTTATCTACAAATTGACGGGAAAACTCGTCGATTCACCTTCCGATTACACCGGCCATTACCCAATCAATTACCGAAAGAAAAAGTGGTATAAGCACCCAACCAAACACTACCAAGGGCAAATATTCTCCATCCGCCGCGACCAGCTTTGCGAACTCGTGGATCCGGAAAAGCCTTTGGGGGAGATAACGAAACAGGCCTCGGAGATCACCGGATTGCCGCTTGGGCTCACCTTATATGCCGCCGGATCGGATAAGTCCTGCGAAACCCTCGGCTCAGGGGTCATCGACGAGACGATGGCCTCGTTGTCTTACGGGACTGCCTGCTCAATCGAATCGACTTCGAGGAAATTCGCCCACCCAGCCCCTTTCCTCCCTTCCTATCCAAGCGTCCTCCCGTCTTGCTATAACATCGATTTGCAGGTGTATCGCGGCTATTGGACCATCAACTGGTTCCTAAAGGAATTCGGGGCCATGAACATCAACGACCTGATCGTCGATATCGTCGACCCCGCCGAATACGACAAAAGGCTTTTGGAGATTCCGCCGGGAAGCGACGGTTTGATACTCCAGCCTTTCTGGGGTTCGCAACTTGATAAGCCGGAAGTAAAGGGCTCGATCATCGGCTTCTCCGATTCGACGACGAAGTTCCACGTCTACAAAGCCTTAGTCGAAGGCATCGCCTATGAGCTTCGGGTCGGTTTTGAAAGATTTGAAAAGAAACTGAACACCAAGTTCGATTCGCTTCGAATCGCCGGGGGCGGTTCGAAATCCGACGCCGTTTGCCAAGTGACCGCCGATATATTTGGCGTTCCGGTGACCAGGGTCCAAACCAATGAGACGAGCTCCCTTGGCGCGGCCATGATCGGATTTTTGTCCATCGGCCATTTCAAAGACGAGAAAGAAGCGGTGGAGGCGATGGTCCATGAGAGCAAAACCTTCATCCCGAATAAAGAAAAGCACGCCGTGTACGACGAGCTTTTCTATGGTGTTTATTGCAAGCTATACAAGAGGCTTAAGAAGACCTATAAGTTCCTCTTCGACTTCACGGCCGGTAAAAGGAATTAATAGCCTTTTATTTCGTCTAGCGGCTTTTTCATCATCAATCCGAGCATCACGTCGCCGGAAGTGAACTTTTTGTCGGAGCGCGGAAGGCAGGCGTTGCGGAGCTCGGAATCGAAGATCTTACCAATGGCTTCGGCGATTTCCTTTGGATTGCCGGCGATGGCGTTTCCTTCTTCCTGGGCCTGGGCGATTAGTTTCTCAAGCGGCTTAATGACATCGTATTTGGCGGCTTTGGATTTAGTCGGCTCCAACAACTCATCCGAAAGGTGGGCCCTGATGGCAATCGAGCCGGCATAAAGGGTTTTGGTTTCGGCGCCGGCGAATTTGTTGTAGCTGGAAGTCAGCAAGACGAGCCCTTTTGTTCCGCCTAGGGATAACGCCGCCTCTATCGGCGGGACGATGTCCTCTTTCTCCACAAGCGCATCCCAGAGGGCGTCAAAGACCTCCTCTTTGGAATCGAAGTAGTGGTAGAAAAGGCCGTGGGAGCAGCGGGCTGCCTTGGTAATCGAGTCGATGGAGGTGTTTGAATAGCCTTTAATGGCGAAAACCTTCAATGCGTTATCAAGCAATTTGGCCTTCCGCCTGTCCTTGACAATCTGGTTTTGCTCTGGTGATCTTGGCATAACGTTACCTCCTCTAAGCCCTAAGAATATTTTCGCTCAGGGCCCGGCGTATAGTAAATGGGTATTTAAATAAATCAATAGCAAAAATGAAAAATAGGCAAATTAGTTTAAAATGGCGTAAAAAGCCAATACTTTTCCGGAAATTGTTAGAAAAACGGCAATAATTCAGTTTTGTAAACATACTTTCGTTGACCAAACAAAAAGCAACAAATGTTTATTTTCCGAACAGTTTTGACATAAAGATGACTTGGCTAACGCAAGGCCTGTTTGCTATTATTCACTTGCTATGCAAACTTTGGTTTTATACACATCGAACACCGGTTCCGCGAAACGTTACGCGGAGGATATCGCCTCCTCGCTTGGCGCCGACGTGATGCCGTTAAAGAAATTCAAATGGAAGAACATCGACGATTACGGCCTTGTCATTTATGGTGGCTGGATCATGGGCGGGAAGATCAAGGGGGTTGACGACTTCCTCTCCCATTACGATAGCCTTGAAGGCAAAAACGTCATCATCTTCTCCACCGGCATGGTCATCCCCTCCAAGGAAGGGCGCGACGTCATCATAAACGCCAATATTCTTGATATATATCACGTCCGTTATTACCAGCTCCGCGGCAACTTCGACATCAACAAGCTCGGCTTTTTCCAGAAAGCCATGATCAAGATGTACATGAAGCAGATCGAGGCCGACCCCGAAGCCAACCAAGGCTATAAGGCTTTGCTATCCTTCCTCGACGAGCCGCTTGAATATTACGATCGCGATGGCGTGGATAAGATCATCAACGTCTCCAAGAAAATCCTTTCCTCTCCAGTCGAGGTCGAAGCCACCCCGGGCGAGGAAGGAAAATGAAGCTCGTCGTCGGGCTTGGCAACCCTGGCATCCAATACGAGGGCACGAGGCATAACGTCGGTTTCGACGTCCTCGACCTTTTCGCCGATATGTGCCGGGTTGAGTTTGACAAATCCGGCTTTAAAGGATCCTATTGCCTCGTCAATAACCCATCTTTGCCAGATAAGGTCATTTTGCTTAAGCCGCAGACCTTCATGAACCTTTCCGGGGAAGCGGTTCAGCCGTTGATGGCTTTTTACAAAATTGACGTCGACGATCTGCTCGTCGTTTATGACGATATGGCCTTAGCCCCCGGATCGATTCGCCTTCGCCCCTCGGGCTCAAGCGGGTCCCATAAGGGGATGCAAAACATCATCGATAGGCTTGGCAGCGAGAAGATCAAACGCATCCGCGTTGGCATTGGCGAGCCGCCTCATGGTGGGGCCGATTATGTTTTGTCGAAGCCAAGCGGGGAGGAAAAGCGCCTTCTCGAGCTAGCGAAGCAGGAGGCCGCTTTGGCCATACGCGACTATCTCCTCCATGGCTTTCCTTTCGCCATGAACGCCCACAACCAGGGAAAGAAATCGGCCGGTTAGAGGGAAAGAGTACGGAACTTCTCGATTTAATAAGAAAAAGCGAGGCCTACCGCCGCCTAAAGGAGGGCAAAGGCCGCTTTGTCGTGGAGGACACCTTAGGGAGCGGGCTTCTATTCGCCTCTTTGTATTTGGAGGAAAAGGCTGATTACGCCTTGGTGGCCGCCAACCAATACGCCGCCCAGCGGCTTTATGAGTTCCTCCTCAACTTCCTAAACGAGGACCAAGTCGTCTTCTTCCCCTCCGACGAATTGCTCCGGGCCGAGGCGTTATCGAGTTCCCGGGAGTTGCTTTCCCAACGGATATACGCGCTTTACCGCCTTTTGGAGAAGGGCCCGAAAATACTCATCACCCACCCAAGCGCCCTCCTCCGTTTCCTGCCGAGCAGGGAAAACTTCGCCTCCGCCGTCTTGAAGCTGAAAAAAGGCGACAGCTTTGATCTTGGGGAGCTCAAAAGGCGTCTTGTGGGGTTGGGCTATGAAGGCGTCAACAAGGTCGACCATTCTTTGCAGTTTGCCTCCCGCGGTGACATTTTGGATGTTTATACCGTCTCCTCCTCGCTGCCTATCCGCATCGAGTTTTGGGGCGATGAGGTCGATTCGATCCGCCGCTTCGACCCAAGCACCCAGCAGACGATAGAGGAAATAGGCGAAGCCGCCATCCTCCCCTCTTCCGATATATTCCTGAGCGACCTTGAAAAGGAGAGGCTATTCGAAAGGATAGACGAGGAAAAGAAAAAGACGCTGCAGGTCCTTAAGCCTGAATTAGGCTCGTCGGTAGAGGCGCTTGTAAGCGACGTCAAGGCCCGTTTCTCCGACCACGATTACCGTCCATCGCTATACAAATACTTAAGCTACTTAGAACCTCATCATTCGGTGTTGGAGTATTTTTCGCCAAAAACAGTTTATATTTGCAACGATTCCTCTTTCCTTTCCTCCTATGAATTGCTGCAAAAAGAAGCTTCGAACTACTTATCCGATTTGCTTTTGCAAGGGCTTTGCCTAACCAACGTCCATCAATATATGTCGTTTAAGGAGGCGGTCCCGCCTTCTTTGAAACTGCTTAGGGGCGAATCCTTCTCCACCAGCTCCTCCGACGTCGTTTTCCAAGCCCATAAAATCGCCATAACCGGGAAGTCGCTTTCTAGCGTTTTGCCTAGCATCCAAAGCTATTTGACCTCTAACGACAAGGTCCTCCTTTGCCTGCCCGAGGCCCATCAGGAGAAGGTGGTCAAGCAATTCCTCGACGAAGCCAAAATCGCTTACGAAGACGTCGAGGGACTTTCCTTGCCTGTTGGCCGGGTTGGCTTTTCCCGTTCGGCGTTAAGCGAAGGCTTCGAGGTGCCAAGCCTTTCCGTCGCCTGTCTTTCCTCCAACGAGCTTTTCGGCAAGCGGATAGTTGCCTCGCGCTTCACCTCCAGATTCAAAGACGCGACCATCCTCCGTTCCTATGAGGACCTTCGCCCCGGAGACTATGTAGTCCATGAATACCACGGCATTGGCCAGTTCCTCGATATCCAAACCTTGGAAACCGACCCCGGGATCCATCGCGATTTTCTCCACATTGCCTACGCCAACAATGAATACCTTTATGTTCCGCTTGAGCAATTCCGGCTCGTTAGGAAATACGCCGGGCGCGAGGGGGCGGTTCCTAAGCTTTCCCATCTTTCCTCCAAGGAATGGGAGAAAAAGAAGAAGCGGATCAAGGAAAGGATCAACGAGCTGGCCGACCGCCTTCTTACCCTTTATGGGGAAAGGGCCAAGCAACGCGGCTTCGCCTTTTCCAAAGACGACGAGATGCAACGCCAATTCGAGTCGGAGTTCCCCCATCAGCTAACCGACGACCAGCAAAAGGCGGTTGATGCCATTAAGGATGACATGGAAAGCCCGGTCATCATGGATCGCCTTATATGCGGGGACGTCGGCTTTGGCAAAACCGAAGTCGCCTTCCGGGCCGCCTTCAAGGCCATCGACTCCGGCAAACAGGTCGCTTTGCTTTGCCCAACCACCCTTTTGGCCAGGCAGCATTATGAGGTGGCCTTGGAAAGGTTTTCCTCCTTCGGGGTCAGGATCGCCTTGTTCAGCCGCCTCGTCCCCGAATCGATCCAAAAGCAAAACATCAAGAAGATAGCCGACGGGGATATTGACTTGATAATCGGCACCCATCGCCTCCTTTCAAAGGACTTCGTCTTCAAAGACCTTGGCTTGCTTATAGTCGATGAGGAGCAGCGGTTTGGGGTTGAGCAGAAGGAACGGATCAAGGAGATGAAGAAGGACGTCGACGTCTTGACGCTTTCCGCCACCCCGATCCCGAGGACGCTTCAGATGTCGCTTGTCGGGATAAGGCCGATGTCGGAAATCAACACCGCCCCATCCTCAAGGATGCCGATACAAACTTACGTTACCCCTTATTCCCCCTCCGTCGTCGACGAGCTGATCGGACGCGAACTCGCTAGGGGAGGGCAGGTTTTCTACGTCCACAACAAAGTCATGACCATCTACTCGACGGCTTATAAAATCAGCTCGCGCAACCCCGAGGCCAACGTCGGGGTGGTCCACGGGCAAATGGACAAGGACCAGATCGAGGAGGTGATGGAGAAGTTCTACGATGGCCAATTGAACGTCTTGGTTTGTACCTCCATCGTCGAAAACGGCATCGACATACCAAACGCCAACATGATCATCGTCGAGGACGCCGACACCTTCGGCCTTTCCCAGCTTTACCAAATAAAGGGAAGGGTGGGGCGAGGTGAAAGGATCGCCTATGCCTGTTTGATGTATCGGCCCCGCAAAACGATGAACGAGGACGCCCACAAAAGGCTTCAGGCCATCCAGGAATTCACCGAACTCGGCTCAGGTTATAAAATCGCCCAAAGGGATTTGATGATCCGGGGGGCCGGGGACATATTGGGCCCAGAGCAAGCCGGCTTCATCGATTCGGTCGGCCTCGATTTGTATTTGAAGATGCTCAACGAAGCCGTCGAAAGCAAAAAAGAGGGCAAGGAAGAGGAGCCGGTTAAGCCGAAGAAGCTATTCAACATCGACGCCTACATCCCCAAGGAATACGCCAACCAATCGGATAAGCTTGAGCTATACCAGGAACTTGAAAAGATCAAAGACGAAAAGTCGCTTGCCCGCTTTGGCAAAAAGCTCCGCGACATATACGGGCGGCTTCCCGACGAGGTTTCCTTACTTCTTCTTAAGGCGAGAGTCGACATCCTCGCCTCCTCGGAGGAGTTTCTCTCGGTTAAGGAGGAGGGTAGCACCATCTACGTCACCCTCTCCGATCGCTTTTCCAGGATTTCCGGAATCGGGACGGAGCTATTCAATGCCTTAGCCCCGCATTTGAACTACCTTTCGGTTTCCTTCGTCGACAAAAAACTCGTCATCCGCGTCTACAAAAAAGGCAAAACCGACCTCGAATGGATCCAATTGCTCGAGAAGGTCGTGACCCTCATTGGCAAAGTATATCGTTCGCACGTCAATTGATTTTCGATAAAAGCATCCGCTTTTTGCGCGGTTTATTTATTTTTTCGAAAGTCTTTTGCCTCTTTTATGGCAACTTTTCCCTTCTTCGGTTCCCTTTTACCAAAGGGAATGTGGTAAACTATTTCCGATGCGGATCGATAAGTTTCTCAAGGTGTCGCGCCTAATCAAACGTCGGGAGTTGGCCAAAGCCCTTTGCGAGGCCGGCGACGTCAAAATCAACGGCAAGGCGGCCAAGCCCAGCAGCGAGGTCAAAGAAGGCGATGTCCTCGAAATCCATATCGGTCGGCACATTATCGAAGCCCGGGCGAAGGAGCTAAGGATGTCCGCCCTCAAATCCCAGGCCGAGAGCATGTACGAGATAACCAAAGACCAGATCGTCGGTTTGGCTTAAATCGGAGGAAGAACAATGCTTGATTACAAATTCGAGAAAAACGCGACCTACCTCGTCGCCGGGACCTATGGGCCCGATTCGATGGCTTTGATCGATATGCTTCGCCATGAGGCGGGGCGTTTCGTAGTCTGCGCGGTCAATTACCACAAATTCGACGAATCCAACGCCGACTTCTCCTCGCTTGAGGCCTATTGCCGCGAAAACGGACTTGAATTCCGCGGGCTCGACACCGACGTGCTGTCGGAGAAGCTCCGTTACCACGATGGCGACGACTTCAAGGAATGGGCCCGTAACACCCGTTATCGCTTCTTCAAGGAAATCTATGCCCGGGAAAACGCCGCCGCCTTGTTTTTGGCCCATCAGCAAGACGACCTCATTGAGACCTATTTGCTCCAGAAGCAGCGCAAGGCCGACCTCGCCCATTATGGCTTAGCCCCGGTTTCGACGGTCGAGGGGATGATCGTCGTCAGGCCGCTTCTAAATTTCTCGAAGCAGGATCTATTGGATTACAACGCCGAAAACCGCGTTCCCTATTCCTCCTTCGATTCCTCCTTCCAAGACCAGTTCACCCGCAACCCGATTCGGCGCGACGTCATTTCCAAGCTTTCCGAGATCGATCGCGACAATATCCTTGAGGAGATGAGGGCGGCCAATGACGAGACCATCCGCCTCGCCCAAAACATCAAAGAAAAGGTCGACGAGGGGGAGGAACTCGACATCCGCGGGCTCATCGCCCTTCCGAAAGACGAGTTCGTCTCAACCTTGGTCCGCTTTGTCTCGAAAACGGACTCGGCGGTCAACCTGAAGGCCGAGGATATTGCCGGCATCCGGAAGATGTGCCTCGCCCCCCAGCCCAATTTGACCTACAAGCTTTCCCCAACCACCTTCGTCATCAAGGAATACGACGTCATCACCATCGGCCACGATCCCGACGAATTGCCTTATTCCTATACTTTGGAAAAGCCCGGAGTCCTCGACGTCGACGCCTTCTACCTCGATTTCTCGATGGGCGCGGAGGATCGCAACATCCACGCCGAGGATTATCCGTTGACGATCCGCTCGGTTTTGCCCGCCGACACCTATGTCGTCCATGGCTATCTTGAGCCGATCCGCCGCCTGTATTCGGTTTGGAAAATGCCCTTGGCCCTAAGGTCTATTTGGCCGGTTTTCCTCAATAAGGAAGGGAAGGTCATATACGTCCCGACTTTCCGGGCCGACTTCCGCGAATACCACACCTCCGTCCTCCGCATCAAAATTGCCGAAAACAAGAAATAAGCAAGCCTTTCGCTTTGACAAAACCATTCAATGTAGTAATTTCCCCTTCGTAAGGCCCGCAAGTCAACGGGCCTTTGGCGAACCAACCCCTTCAAGGAGTAAGCAATGAACGACGGACCAGCACCAAAAAAACGCAGCATATTCAGCGTCATCCTGCCCTATATCCTCATGGCGGCGACGATCGGCATTTTCATTTGGCTTATCGTTGACAATATGACGGGCAGACCGGTTGAATGGGCTCGCGACTCTTTAGACGATCGCCTTGGCTATTCCTATAACATCAATGAGGAAACCGGGGAGGCCGAAGGCGACTATCAGCCAAGCGAATCCCTTCCATATCGGGTATACGCCATTGAGGTGAGCCAAGGCTATAAAGCCGTATCCGTCAATGGCGTCGCCCTCGATTCCAATAACCGCACGACCTATTTCACGGTCATGATCGAGGAGAACCTTTGGTCGGGCGAGGGCGAAGGCTTCAGCTTCACTTACGATGGCGTCGAAACCACCCACGCCTACTATCAAGACATTTTCACCTACCGGATCGATGAGATAAGGACCATCGCTCAGGAACAGGCCCAAGCCGGCCAGCAACCCCTTATCAACCCGAACAACTGCTATGTCCGGATAGTCGATGGCTTCCAGGTGTCCTGGTGGGACTCCTGGGGACCGACGATCATCATGGTCGGCATCACCTTGCTGCTGGCGCTTTGGCTCATGTCGAGGCTCAACAAGTCGGTTTCGGGGATGAACAACTCCGCCTTCTCCTTCAATAAATCGCCGGCTAGGAAGGCAAATTCCAAAGTCCGTTTCTCCGATGTCGCAGGCTGCGATGAGGAGAAAGCCGAGATGGTTGAGCTAGTCGAATATTTGAAGGACCCGCATAAGTACTCCAAATTCGGCGCAAGGCTTCCCAAGGGCGTCTTGCTCATCGGCCCGCCAGGCACCGGCAAAACCTTGCTTGCCAAGGCCGTCGCCGGGGAAGCGGGGGTTCCCTTCTATTCGATTTCGGGCTCCGACTTTGTCGAGATGTACGTCGGCGTCGGCGCCGGGCGCGTCCGCGATTTGTTCCGCCGGGCCAAGGAAACGGCCCCCTGCCTTATCTTCATCGACGAAATCGATGCCGTCGGCCGCCAAAGGGGCGCCGGCTTAGGCGGAGGCAACGACGAACGCGAGCAAACCCTCAACCAGCTGTTGGTCGAGATGGATGGCTTCGAAGCCAATTCCGGCATCCTCGTCATAGCCGCCACCAACCGCGACGACGTCTTGGATCCGGCTCTTCGCCGGGCCGGGCGCTTTGATAGGACCATCACGGTCTCCTTGCCCGATAGGGCTGGCCGGGAAGCCATCTTCAAAGTCCATGCTCGCAACAAGATGATCGATCCAAGCGTGGATTTCGGGGCCTTGGCGAAAAGGACCACCGGCTTCTCCGGGGCCGATATCGATAACGTCCTCAACGAGGCCGCGATCCTGGCCGTTAGGGAAAATAAGCCGCTTATCGACATAAAAGATATCGATGAAGCCATCGATCGGCGCATTTCCGGCCCAGCCAAATCGTCTCGTTCGATGTCCTCTGAAGAGAGGAAGGAAGTGGCCTACCACGAAGCCGGCCATGCCGTCATCGGCATCAACCTCCCCTTTTCCGACAAAGTGCAGAAGATCACTATCATCCCCCGCGGCAACACCGGCGGCCATGTCCTCATGACCCCGGAAGACGACCGTTTCCTGCTTACCAAAAACGAGCTCATCGCCCGCATTACCGGTTTGCTCGGCGGCCGCACTTCCGAGGAGATATTCTTCCAAGACGTCACCACCGGGGCGAGCAACGACATCGAGCGGGCCACCCGCTTGGCCCGATTGATGGTCACCGAGTTCGGCATGTCCGACCTTGGCCCGATCCAATATGAAAAGGATACGGGGTCGGTGTTCCTAGGGCGCGACTACAATTCCACCCAGCGCAACTTCTCCACCCAGATCGCCTTCGAGATCGACAAGGCCGTCCGCCGCATCATCGAAGACGCGCATGAGAAGGCCAGGGCGTTGCTGCTTGAGCATAAAGACCAAGTCATCCTCATCGCCGAGACCCTTCTTGAGAAGGAGACCATCACGGCCGAGGAAATCGAATATCTTTGCGCCCACGGCACTTTGCCCAAAGCCAAACAAGAATCGGTTATCGTGGCCCCGGTCGTCAAAAACGAGGAAAAACCCGCCATTGCGACAAACGGCCAAGACGAAAAGTCCGAAGCCCCCTCGACAAAAGGGGACGATGACGGGCACAAAGCCTAATCGAGCAAAGAACCGCCGCCTCAACTAATGCGGACCCCATGTCAAGGACACATTAAGAAAACCTCAAATCGCATTGTAATCGGAGACAATCTTTTGGCCACGGTTTTTTCTAGACTGTCCGAATTACGGGGTCCAGTTTAATTTGATCGTTATTCTAATCAAAAAACTTTTGTCGATTATCGCGATTTTTCGGCTGCTTCCGATTTCTGCTTTCTAATTTCAACAGAATGATCTGAAACCAAGGTAGAACAAGACAATTAATATAAGAACCATCTGTTCAGATATTTCGCTTTTTCCGGTTTGATTTTTTCTGATTCAATGG
>JADINA010000012.1 GCA_017694295.1 Candidatus Alloenteromonas pullistercoris
GGGGGCGGCGGCTTGGACTTCCTGGCGGACGATGGTCCTGATGAGGTCGGCCGTGATGTCCTCCCCTTCCTTATCGGCGGAAAGCTTGGATAGCTCATCGGCGACGATCTCGCGGATGTTGTCGGCGGTCAGCACCGGCTTCTTCTCCTCTTCGGCGCGACGGGCCTCTTCGGCTTTGCGGGCGTCTTCGAGCTGCTTTAGAAGCGCTTCGTGTTTCTCGTCGGCGAGCCGCTTTTCCTCCTCAGCCTTTTCGGCTTCGGCTTGCTTGCGGGCTTCCTCTTCTTGGGCCTTGGCTTTCTCCTCAGCCTCTTTGCGGAGCTGTTCGAGGGCCTCTTTGCGGGCTTCCTCGACTATTTTTAGCCTCGCCTCCTCATCGGCCTTGGCTTTCTCCTCGGCCTCTTTCTCGGCGGCGGCCTTCTTCTCCTCCTCCTCGCGGTAGGCGGAAAGCTCTTCCTTAATGATGGCCCTGATGTCAACCGGTTCGGGTTCGGCGGGTTTTTCCTCGACCTTCTTGGTCTCGGAGAGGGCTTCGGCGATTATCCGTTTGACGTCTTCGGCGGTGAGGGCGGGCTCGGGCTCGGGTTCGACGACCACGTCATCGACCGGGGTCGAGGCCTTGATCTCCTCGGAGACGATCTGGCGGACTTCCTCGGGGGTGAGGGTCGGGGCCGGCTCGGCCTTTTCGGCGGCTGGGGCCGGGCTCGGGACGGCGACGATGACCGGCTGCTTCGGTTCGGGCTTTTCCTCGCGGCGGAGCTCGTCGTGGATGATCTGCCGGATCTCCTCGGCGGTCAAAGCCCTTTCAGAAGACGGGGTGGCCTTCGTGTGGGCGGCGTCAGGCGAATAGGTATTGATGTATTGGACGAGCAAGGGGCCGGAAACGGCGCTTCCGCCGGGGACGGCGACGACATCGGGCGATTTGGCCGCAGGGGCGGCTTCGTCAGCCTTGGGCTCCTCCTCGTTGACCTCATGGGCATAGAGGGCGTCGGTGGAATAGACGCTGGCGTCCTGGGCGATTTTCTTGGGTTTGCGGACGACCTCGAGCGATCCCATGTAGGCCATGTCGACGATGACGGCGACGACGACGAGAATGGCGCCGACAAGCATAAGAAGCGGAGCGATCAAGCCAAGCAAGGCGTCTTTAGCGCCGAGATCGGAGAAGTTCGCGATGATGGCGCCGACATAGCCGCCATCGGAGAACTTCGCCCCGGGCGAGTAGATTTGGCAATAGCCTTCCTCAATGAAGAGGATGAGCCCGCACCAGAGGATGGCGGCGGACCCGATGAGGTAGCCAAGGGTCTCAAGCAAGCCAAGGGCATGCTTTTTGGCGATGATGACGACGATGTCGATGAGCAAGAGCACCACCAACAACCCGGCGATGCCGAACATTATGTAGTTGACGGCCAGCAAAGGCGATTTGAACAATCCCTGCAAAGACGTGGTAAGCATATCCAGATTGAACAGGTTATCCGGATTAGCGATCGATTCTGCCACGCCTGGGGCGATGGTCGGCACGTAGAAATACATGACGATGCCCGCGGCGAGCAAAATAAGGCCGATGATTGACAAGCAAGCGACTTTACCTTTCATATTGCTCCCTCCGCAATTATCAATTGCTTTATGTTATTGTAACGGCTAGAAAAAGCAATGCAAAGCAAAATGTTACAAAAATACCCGCAAAAGTTGCCCTATTGGGGGTTTTATGGTTTAGAAGCGGCCAGTTGAATGCTTTTTTGAACAGAAAACGGTAATTGTTTTCTTAAGGATTTTTATATGGACGTCGCCCTGCGGACCCTTCTCCCCATCGATGCACCAAGGGCCTGGATAATCGCTTTGAATCCAGATTTCATCGGCTTTTATCGGTTTGTTTCTGTTAAACGGCAAATAATGGAGGAGCCCATTGAAAACCCCTTTCCTGCTTAGGTAAACCTCGAAAAGGCCGTCATCGATGGCGCAATTCCGGTTGACGGGGAAGCCGCCAACGTTCCGACCGTTCAATACCATGATGAAAGGGGCCTCGCCCTCAAGCGTAGACCCATCGGGGAAGGAAAGGCGGTAATGGACCGTTTTCTTCTTGAAAGCCTCGCGTATCGCCATATCGTAATAGGCAAGCCTCCCGGCCAGGGCCTTAAGGCGACGGGGGGTCGAATAGGAAATGTCCGAATAGGCCCCGATGGCCCCCATATAGCAAAAACGATAGCCGTTTATCTCGATAAGGTCCGATTGGCAAATATGGCCTTCCTCGATTATCCGAAGCGACCGGGATAGGCTTTTGCCAACCCCGAAATTCCGCCCCACGTCCCCGATCGTCCCGGAATTCAAATAGCCGAAAACCGGCGGGGATTGCAACCGGGAAAGCCGGTCGACCACATGGTTGAAGGTCCCGTCTCCCCCAGACACCAAAACGGCGTCGAAGCTTTCGGCTTGCTTTTCAAGAAGCGGCAAATCCCGGTCCAAATCGCCCAAACGGTAAACCTCAAGGCGGGAAAAGGCGAGGCAAAGCCGCCGGCATATCGCCTCGACCTTGGCCTCGGGCAAAGCATGCCCGGAGGCGGAGGAGAGGACTAGGAGGGCTTTGCGGTCCATATCTTTATATTAACGATGGCCCTTTGCCCTATCAAGCGAGGCCCCGATGAAGCCCTTGAAAAGGGGATTGGGGCGCATGGGCCTGGAGGTGAACTCGGGATGGAACTGACAGGCGAGGAAGAAAGGATGCCCCTGCAACTCGACTATCTCGACCAATCCCGTCTGCGGATTGACGCCGCTTACGCGCAAATCCCCTTTCTCGAACAGCCCAAGGTAGTCCGGGTTAACCTCATAACGGT
This sequence comes from Candidatus Alloenteromonas pullistercoris, assembly GCA_017694295.1. GTDB lineage: Bacteria > Bacillota_I > Bacilli_A > RFN20 > CAG-826 > Alloenteromonas > Alloenteromonas pullistercoris. Next base: position 2,826 of record JADINA010000012.1, read on the forward strand.
GCCTATGCCTTTCCCGGATAAGCTCGGTCCCGTAAAGGGACTTGGCGAGGGTATCGGGCAAAAGGCGGCATTCGTAGGCGCCAAGCCTAAGCGTCCCGCCTTTGTCGTCGGATTCGCTTTTGCCCCTGACCAAATCGATGACCGGGACATCGCATTCGGGATCGAATTCGGTCGAATCGGCCCCGGCGATCCCCAGGGCGTTTTGACAATACTCGATGACGGAAAGCTGCATCCCAAAGCAAATGCCGAGGAAGGGGATCTTCTTTTCCCTAGCGAAGCATATGGCGAGTTTCTTCCCATCCGACCCGCGGCTGCCAAACCCGCCAGGTACCAAAATGCCATCGCAATCCCCAAGCAACTCTTCAGCCGACTCGGGCACCACGTCCATCGACTTGACCCACTTGATCTCGACTTTGGCGTCATGGGAATACCCGGCCGCCTTCAAGGCCTGGTAAACCGAGATATAGGCATCCTTAAGCTCGACGTATTTGCCGACCAAGGCGATTTTGACGGTTTGTTTTGGATGGTTGATCCTTTCGATAAACGACTGAAGCGGCTTTAGATCCGGGGCTTTGGCTTCCATCCCGAAGTGGGCGAGGACGTAATCGTCTATGCCCTGGGCATGGAGCTTGATGGGCAATTCGTAAAGGCAGGGGCAGTCATCGGCCTCGAAGACGCCTTGGATTGGGACGTTGCAGAATAGCGACACCTTCTCCCTAGTCCGCGGGTCGAGGGGGACTTCGCTACGAAGGATGATGGCATCGGGCTGGATGCCAAGCCCGGTAAGTTCCTTAACCGAATGCTGGGTCGGCTTCGTCTTGCTTTCCTCGCTCGTCTTAAGGTAAGGGACGAGGGTGTTGTGGAGGAACATCGTGTTTTGATAGCCGAATTCAAGCCGGGCTTGCCTGATGGCCTCAAGGAAGGGAAGGGATTCGATGTCGCCGACGGTTCCGCCGATCTCGGTTATGACGATGTCGGCTTGGCTGACCTTGGCGGCGTCAAGCAGGCGCGACTTTATCTCGTTGGTCACGTGGGGGATGACCTGGACGGTCGCCCCCAAATAGTCCCCGCGCCTTTCACGGGCGATGACCGAGGAGTAGATCTTCCCGGAGGTGACGGAGCTTTCCTTGGTCAGGTCGACGTCGAGCCAGCGTTCGTAATGGCCGATGTCCAAATCGGTCTCGGCCCCGTCCTCGGTGACGTAAACCTCGCCATGCTGATAAGGCGACATCGTCCCCGGATCGACGTTGAGGTAGGGGTCAAACTTCTGCATGAAGACGTTTAGGCCCCGCTGCTTAAGCAAAAAGCCGAGACTAGAGGCGGAAATGCCCTTTCCCAAACTGGAAACGACCCCCCCGGTGACGAATATGAACTTGGTATCCATGGCAACCTCCGGATCACAACCCGGAAATTGTATAGCCAAAGGGGAAACTAATTAAGAGAAATCTTCAGCCTATTGCCCTTTCAATGAGAAATCGGAGACGAAATGGCCCCCATCCGGCGTGTCGATCTCGATTTTCGCATAATGCGTGGGGATGCCAAGATGGACGGGGATGACGCACACCCCCTTTTCCCGATCGGCCCGAAGTAAGAAAAGGTTATAGGCCCCTTTTTGGTAGGCAAGGGTATCGCCATCGTCTTCATAATGGTAGGTGGCGGCCTCATCCATCGTCCAATAAAGGCGCAAAACATCGCTATACGCAGTCGATTTGGTCCCCACCGGGTTAAGGCAAAGCAGCGAATGGTCGCGGACGAATAGGGGGATGTCGTCAAGCGAGCAGTCGATGAGGTGATAGCCTTTATCGTAATGCTTCCCGTCGAAATAGCTATAAAACCCATCGGGGAAGTATGCGGAGCGCTTACTTTGTCCTGGGAAAAGGGAGGGAGCAAGCAAAAGCGACTCCCCAAGCATCAAGGAAGTGTTCTCGTTGTAGACGTTCTCGTCTTCCGGGAAGTTGTAGACCAATGGCCTTATGGGCAAAAGCCCCGAGCTAAGGTGGAGGAAAAGGGAATCGTAAAACGTAGGCAAAAGCTCATAACGGGTCAAAATCGCCTTTCTTATCCGCTTCGTGGTCAACTCGTCGAAGGCGAATGGCTCCTGCTTTATGGTACCGAGGGAGGAATGGTTCCGATATAAGGGGTTGAAAAGGGCGGCCACGTACCATCTTGTGAGCAGCTCGGCGGTCGTATCCCCGCCAAAGCCCCCGATGTCGACGCCGCAGTTGACGAAGCCGGAAAGGGAAAGGTTGCAAAGCTGGGGGATCATGAGGCGGAGGTGGTCATAGCTCGATTGGTTGTCCCCGCTCCAGGTCGCGGCAAAGGCGGAAGTCCCGGCGTAGGCGGCCCGGGTGATGATGTAAGGTCTTTTATCCGCCTTGGCGAATCCGGCGAAGGTCGCCTCGTCTATCCAATGCCCATAGACGTTATGGGCAACACAATGGGGAAGCCCGCCCATGTCGACATCATCTGGCAATGGGCCTTTGAAGGAGGAGGGTTCGTTCATGTCGTTCTCGATCCCGGTCAAGCCGGTCTTTTCGAGGAATCTAAAGACGTTTTCGGCCCACCAAGCCCTTACCTCTTTTTTCGCGAAGGCGGGGAAAACCGAGTCGCCTGGCCAAACCTCGCCATGGTAAACCTCGCCGTTAAGCGTGCAGAAATAGCCTTTTTCCATGCCTTCGTCGTAAATCGGATAGCCTTCTAGGGCTTTGACGCCCGCATCGACGATGGCGCAGGCCCCGATGCCTTTTTCCTTTAGGCGGGAAAGCAAAGAGGGGAAATCGGGGAAGGCGGAGGAATTGATAGTGAAATCCATGTAGCGGTCCATATAGTCGATGTCGAAATGGACCATCGAAAGAGGGATGTCCGCATCCTCGTATCCCTTGACCATCGAAAGCAATTCCTCTTCGTTTGAATAGCTCCAGCGCGATTGCTGATTGCCAAGCGCCTTTCGCGGCGGAAGGGGGGTTCGCCCAAGCAAGGAGGTGTAATCGGAGATGACGTCGGGCATGGCCCCAAAGAAGCAATAAAGGTCAAGCCCTCCCTCGGCATAGGCGTATTCCACCACCCCTTTCTTCCTCTTCCCGATGTCGAAAAGGCATTTGGAGGTGTTGTCGAAAAATAGCCCGGCGGTGCAACTGGGGGAGAAAAGCAAAAAGAAGGGGATCGACTTATATAATGATTTATAGGTGTCGCTATGGGGGGTTGGGTCGTCGGTGTTCCAATTGACATAGCCATAGCCCCGCTTATCAAGCGGCCCGGTCTTGTCTCCTAAACCGTAGACGGGCCCATCGAAGGCAAAGCCGATGCCCCCCTCGTATTCCCCGCTTGAATTGGCGGCATGGCCCTCCTTTTCGGCCAAGGAGGCGTCTATTGTTTCTTCTTTTTGGACGAAAGGAAGGGTGCAAAGGGCCTTTTGGCCTTTGAAATAGACGGTCAAGGCAAAGGAAGGGGACACCTCCACCCGAAGATCGCCATAGCTTAGCCAATATTCGCCGACCTCGATCCCATCATCGACTAAGGCGATTGGCTTGACGGCGAAGGAGGCTCTGACGTCTTTCATGCGGATCCGGAACGCCGAGGTCGAAAGGAAGAAGAGGAAGCGCGTGCCCGAAGGCGATTCAAGGCGGAATTCCCCGTTACTCTGCTTTTCAATTTTCATGCCCACATTATTGCCTAAGCCAAAAGAGGGAACAAGAGGGAAAGGCGAGGCAGATAGCGGAAAAACAAAAAACCTATGACGGGTTTCGTCATAGGCGCAACTCACCAATGGTGACCCCAGCTGGAGTCGAACCAGCCATTGGACCTTGAGAGGGTCCCGTCTTAACCGATTGACCATGGGGCCTTGTGGGGTCGGTGCATATTTAACTATTGAAGAGGGACAATATCAAGAAAAATAATCAAAACCCCGGGGTGATCCCGGGGCGATGGGGGCAAAAGGCCGATTAGTTGAGGTTTTGGCAGATCTTCTCAAGCCGCAATTTGACTTCATCGGGCCCCAAAATCTCCAATATCTCGTGGAGGTTGGGGGACTGCGAGGAGGTGGTGATGGCGATCCGAAGCAGCTCCGCCCCATCGGAAACTGATCCCAAATAGGCATCGGGGTTTGCCTTGTAGTCCTTATTTGAGCTGGCAAAGCCATGAGCGGAGGCGATTTCCTTCACCCCATTCCACCAAGTCGTTTCGTCATCGCCAAAAGCCATGTGGTCGCGCAGATCAAGCAAAAGCGACTTAATGTCGGAAGCCTCGTAACGCGAGGGGAAGGAAAGCCCTTCGGCGAGCTTCCTCTCCCATTCGTCGTGGAAGAAGAACTTGATAAGGGGGTAGATATCGGAATACTTGGCGTAGTCTTTGCGCGGATTTTTCCTCTCCTTCTCGATGTTTAGGATCCTTTTGACGTAATCGGGGGACTCCTTTATCCGCTTGGCAAACTCCTCATCATGGGCATCCGCATAGTCTTTGACGGCATTGAAAAGCTCATCAAGAGGCATCTTGGCGATGACTTCCTTGGAGAAGTAATTCAATTTCCCCTCGTCGAACAAAGCCCCGTCGAGGCTCATCTTCTTCAAGGAGAAAGGGAACTCGTTGAGATCGAAGCTCTTATGGGCGATCGACCATTCCTCGAAGTTGGAGTTGGCGATAGACATAAGGTAGACAAGCAAAGCCTTCGGGCAATAGCCGTTATCGAGGAAATAGGAGACGGCGGCCTCCGGGTCCTTCCGCTTGCTTAGCTTCCGCTTATTCCCATGGTCGAGTTTCATGATCGAGGGGATGTGGGCGTACTTTGGGGGCTTCCAGCCAAGGGCCCGGAACATGTCGAGGTGGATCGGGGTCGAGGGGATCCACTCCTCGCCGCGGGTTATGATGGTCGTCCGCATGAAGTGGTCGTCGCAGACGTGGGCGAAATGGTAGGTCGGGAGGCCGTCGCTTTTGAGGATGACGACGTCGGTGTCGTTGTCCTGAAGCTCAATCTCGCCGCGGATGGCGTCGACGAACTTGGTTTTCTTGTCGTGGTCGCCCTCGCTGCGGAAGCGGATGACCCACGGGATCCCGGCCTTGATTTTCTCAATCCGCTGCTCGACGCTTAGGTTCCGGTCGCGGGCATAAGCCCCATAATATCCGGGGAGTATTTTGTGCTCCTCCTGGAACTTCCTTATCTTCTCTAGATCCTCCGGGGTGCAGAAATCCGGATACGCCCGGCCCCGCCTCACCAATTCCTTGATGACGGCTTTGTAAATTTCGCGCCGCTCGCTTTGCTTATAAGGCCCATAGGCCCCTTTGTCCCCCTCGGGGAAATAGCCCTCATCGGCCACTAGGCCGAATTGGGCAAGCTCCTGAATCAAAAGGTCGCCGCTTCCCTGGATCGTCCGCTTGGTGTCGGTGTCCTCAAGGCGGAAGAAATAGACGCCCCCGCTTTTTTTGGCGGTCAAATAGGATATGAGGGTCGTGAAAAGCGACCCGGTGTGGAGGAAGCCGGTCGGCGAAGGGGCGAAGCGGGTCACTTGGGCCCCCTCGGGCAGTTCGCGCATCGGGTATTTCCTCTCCAAATCGTCGATGGTCAGGGTGACATCGGGGAACAGCAATTCGGCTAAATCGGCATTCGTGCTCATAAAAGACCTCCGGTCCGGCAAGATTATATTCTTCCCCTTGCATTGCTTAAAGGGGGATGCGTATAATAGCCAAGCCCGAAAGGGACCTGCAGGCGTAGTTCAATGGTAGAACATTACCTTGCCAAGGTAAATACACGGGTTCGATTCCCGCCGCTTGCTCCAGGAAAACGATATGGCCGAACCGCTCGGCCTTTTCTTTTTTTTCGCTTAGCAAAAGCCTAGGCTCGGCAATATAATTCCCTTGCCATGATAAACGTCCACGTCAATCTGCTTTCCTCCCCGCTTCCGGAGGCTTTTGATTTCCTTTTCAAGTCCAACCACCTAAGCGAGGGCGAAGCCGCCTCCGCAAAAGCCGCGTTAACTGGCATGGATTCGGACTCAACCTATGCCAAGCTGCTCCAAACCGGGGAGGCGATCGGCTTTGCCGTCTATACCCTAGCCAATTTGTTGCATAGGAAGATGACCTTTTACGCCGAAATCGAGATCGAGCCTTCGCGCCATTTGCTTTCCGGCCTAAGCAAAAAGGAGGTCATCCTTTCCGCCCTTATGGGGTTAAAGTCCGAAAGGGCGGAGTCGGGTAAGCCGGCCCGGCTCATAGTAAGGGCCGATTCCGCAATCGACGTCGAAGAGGCAAACGCCTACCGCGAAGACGGGGTGGCGGGCATCAGCATATCCAACCCTAATGAGGCCAAATCGATCGCCGATAGGTGTATCGACCTTTCCCTCCCCTATATGGCCGACGTCTCCGCCCTTGGGATAAGGCCGGCCCTCTCCCTTTCGCCCCACCGCCTTTATGGCGCTTCGCCCTTATTCGAAGATAGGAACAGCCTGCTCCTTTCCCGCTTCGCCTCCTGCCAAATCGAATTGCCGGGCGGGCCGATCGGCGAACTAGAAAAAGGAATGTTAGGCAACCTCCTTTTGGCGACCCCGTCCCTCTCTAGCGACCCAATCGCCCAATACCGCCAAATCAAAAACGGACTTGGCTTAGATTCCGACTCCTGGCGCGAGTTTATAATCCAATCCGCCGATGGCTGCTTCCTTGATGAGGAGGAAAAGAAGTTCCTCAAGGAAATCGTCATCAAAAAGTTCCTAAGCGGCGAGGAATAGAAACGCAAAAGGTCATTCGTTTTTCAGTTTTCCGCGCAAATTAAGCTCGGAAAGATCGTGGACGGCGACCGCGGCCGCGTGGGGGTCAAGCGGATCGACGTTTTGGCTTTCCATATAGGAGATGAACGAAGGCAGGTTCTTCAGCGAGACGAGGAAATTGTCGCTGTAGGTGTTTTCTATCGGGGTCATCATGCAATCGTCGTTTATCAAGACGATGGAGACGAGGAAGCGGGAATCGAAGCCGGTCATCATCGAAAGCCGCTCAACCCTTATTTTGTTGATGAGCATCGGGTTTTGGATGTAGATGGCCTTTTTCCCGGAATAGAAAATCCAGTTTGGGTCCTCCTCCTTGGCGGCGATGGCCCCCGGGTAATAACGGTCGCGGATGCAATAAATGAATTTGTTGCCGACCATGATGTGGTCGATGTGGAACACCTCGGAGCCGGCGGTCATGTTGACGAAGTCGTTGATGAGGAAGAAATCGTTGTACAAAACGACCTTCTTGATCGTCTTATAGTACATCCGCATCGTGAAATGCTTATAAAGGAACCGCTTTATCGGGTCTTTTAGGAAAAGGACGAGGAAAAAGACGCCAACCAAGCTCGCCAGCACGCAGAAAATAGAGAGGCGGACCTCATAGGTCAAATCAAAAGAGGCGGCGGCGAGGCAATCCATTTCCCGATTCCCCTTTAGGCGAAATCCTCAGCGGCGCCCAAGGCGACCTCGACCATGTCGACTAAGCCGGTTTGCCTTTGCTCGGCGCTCATCTCCGCCCCGCCGAGAAAGGAATTGGAGACGGTGAGGACGCAAAGAGCCTTCTTGCCCAAGGTCGCGGCGTTGGCATAGAGGGCATAGGATTCCATCTCCACGCCCAAGACGTGGAGCCCGGCCCACTTCTTCCAATATTCCGGGTCGGCGTCATAGAAGCCATCCCCGCTTAAGACGTTGCCGACGTGGACTTTCTTGCCAAGCCTTTTGGCGGCGTTATAGGCCGAAAGCAAGACGTCGAAGGAGGCGATGGCCGAATAGGTCCCGCCTTTTAGGTCATATCGTCCCATCCAATTCGAATCGGTGCAGCTGCCCTGTGCGAGCAAAACGTCGCCTAGCCCAAGGGAAGGCAAATAGGCCCCGGCCGTGCCGATCCGGATGATGGTCTCGACGCCATAGAAGGCGTAGAGCTCATAGGAGTAGATGCCGATCGACGGCATCCCCATGCCCGAGGCCATGACCGAGACGCGCTTCCCGTTTTTCGTCAAGCCGGTGTAGCCCAAGACGTTGCGGGTCGAGGTGACGAGCTTGGCGTCGACTAAGAAGGTCTCGGCGATCCATTTGGCCCGAAGCGGGTCGCCCGGCATCAAGACCACTTTGGCGAAATCGCCTTCCTTGGCCCCGATGTGGGGGGTTGGGGTTTTCATGTTGGTTGGGGTATGCATAAGGTCCTCCTGCTAAGTATTTGAAGCGTTGGGGTCGACGTCGACGATATAAGCTCCCGAGACGACGTCGGTGAAGTCGCGGTGGCTTGGGGAAAGGCAAACGCAGATGATCTCGACGACCATCGATAGCCCAAGGGTCAAAAAGACCAGGGAGAGGGTGACGATGGCCCGGATGAGGTATTGACGCGATTCAAGCGGATTGCCGTCTTTGTCGGAAAGCTTCAAGTCGAAGAAGCGCAGCCCAAGCGTCTGCCCTCCCCTAAACCGGGGGTAAGCGACCAGATAAAGCGCATCGACGGCGAGGCAGATGGCCCCGGTGGAGGCGGCAATGAGGTAATTGGAGAAGATGACGGCGAAAAGGGTGTCGAAGAAGGTGTTGATCAAAACGATGAAGGAGGGGATGGCGATTATGAGGTCGATGACGATCAAAACCGCGAAATCCAAAAAGGCGGCGACTATCCGGCGCCCGGGTATCGTTTTCTCCCTTTGGCTTAGCCTCGCGGCTTCCTGCTGTTCGTCCACTTTAAAACCTCAAGGGAAATATTACCATCAACCCCGGGAAATGGCTATTCGACGGTGACGGATTTGGCGAGGTTGCGCGGCTTGTCGATGGGCAGCCCCTTGGCCTCGGCTAGGTAATAGGCGAGCAATTGGGAGATGACGACCGCCGGCCCCACCCCCAAGTACTCCGGGCATGACTTAAACGAAAGCAAGTCGCCATCGCGTTTGTACTTGCCGTCTGCGACGACCAGGATATCGGCTCCGCGGCTGGCCAATTCGACGAAGTTGTTGCGCGAGCTCGCCTCCTTCTCCCCGTCGGTTATATACCCGACGACGAGGGTCCCTTTCTGAATGAGGGCGATCGGACCATGCTTCAATTCCCCGCCTGGGTAGGCCTCGGCGTGGACATAGGCAACCTCCTTCATCTTCAGCGCCCCCTCAAGGGAGGCGAGGTAATCGTATCCCCTTCCAACGTAGAAGGCGTCTTTGGCGTCAGCCCGGGAATAGGCGATTTCCTTGATGTGGGAATCGTCTTTAAGGATGTCCTCGATCGATTCGCACATCGAGAGTATGTCCTTCTCGACGCGGAGGTTGCCTTTAATCGAGGCGACGAGCAAAGCCAAATAGGCGATTTGGGCCAGATAGGATTTGGTGGAGGCGACCGCCACCTCGACGCCGGCGTAAAGCAAGGAGGAGAAGGTCGCCTTCCTCTCCAAAGTCGAGCCCTTCGAATTGGTGACGACGAGGTTGGGCAGGTTGTTGTCGTTGATGACTTTCTGGCACTTGATCAAGTCGGCCGTCTCCCCCGACTGGGAGAGGATGATGAAAAAGGGATTCTCACCGATGTCGTAAGGGTCATAGGCCCATTCCGAGGCAATCGAGGCCCCGCTTCGCTTGCCGATAGAGCGGAAGAACTTGACCCCGACCTTCGAGGCGTAAAATGAGGTTCCGCAGGCGAGGAAATGGACTGAACTCGCCATCTTGATCATCGAAAGCATGTTCTTGTCGAAGGCAAAGCCGTCATCGATGTAATTATCCAATAAACGGCGCAAAACCGAGGGGATCTCATGGATTTCCTTAATCATGTAATGAGGATATCCATGGAGGTCGTCGTCATAAAAATCCTTGCTTCGGGAGACGATTGGGCGATTAACCTCCTCGCCGGAATGGAATATGTGGGCGCCGTCTTTGTCAAGATAGCCATAATCCCCGTCCTCCAAATCGACGAACCGTTCGGTAAGCCCGATCATCGCCCCGGCGTCGCTGGCCAAATAGGAAGCGCCATCGGAAAGCCCCAAAAGCAAAGGGGAGGCGTTTTTCATGAAGTAGACGCGCTCGGGCTGCTCCGGGCAAAGGATGGCGCAGGCATAGGAGCCGGAAAGCTCCTTCATCGAAAGGAGAATGGAGGAAAGGACGTCGTTTCCAAGAAGGTAGAAGCGCTCAATCAAGTCGCAGACGATCTCCGAATCGGTGTCGGAGATGAAGCCATAGCCCTCATTGGAAAGCTTTTTGCGAAGCGACTTGAAGTTTTCGATTACCCCATTGTGGACCAAGGCGAATTTGCGCTTCATGGAAATATGGGGGTGGGCGTTAAGCTCGTTGGGCTCGCCATGGGTCGCCCAGCGGGTATGGGCGATGCCGGATATGCCAGGGAGCGAGTCTGGAAGCAATGCGGATAAATCCTCGACCTTGCCAGCCGTTTTCCTGATGAATAGGCGTTTTTTGTCGACTACCGCCACCCCAGCCGAGTCATATCCCCGGTAATCGAGCTTCTTCAGCCCGTTTATCAAGTAAGAGCGGAAGTCGATGTTGCCGACTCCCCCGACTATTCCACACATTCCTTAGACTCCTTTATCTTGGCGACTATTCCGTTTACCTGCCTTTGACAAAGCTCCTCGTCAAGGCATTCGGCCATGACCCGGACAAGGGGCTCGGTGCCGCTAGTGCGCACCAAAAGGCGTCCAGAGGAGGAAAGGGCGCTTTCTGCGCTTCTTATTTGCTCTTTCACTTGGTCGCTATTAAGGGCATCCAAGGCCTCCTTGCGGCTATTGAAGCGGATGTTGACCAAGGTTTGGGGGTAAACCTTCAAATCGCTTAATTTGGCGTAGACGCTTTTCTCTGAGGCGTAGATCCCCAATATCCGCAAAGCGGTCAATAGGCCATCGCCGGTATTGAGGTCGGAGGCGAAGATGACGTGCCCGGATTGCTCCCCGCCGATGCTAAGCCCATCCTCTTTCAGCTTGGCTTGGACGTATTTGTCGCCGACCGAGACGATCTCGTAGCCGATGCCTTCCTCCTGTAGCGCCTTGCGAAGCCCAAAATTGCTCATGACGGTTATGACGACCTTGCCTTGGCTAAGCAATCCTTTGCCCCGAAGCGAAAGGGCCCCGAGGAAGATGGCGGCGTCCCCGTCGATCACCCGGCCCGACCTATCGATGGCCAGGCAGCGGTCGGCGTCGCCGTCGAAGGCAAAGCCGATGTCGAACTCCCCGCTTTCCATGGCCTTGGAAAGGTTGTCTAGATGGGTTGAGCCGCAGCCGGCGTTGATGTTTCTCCCGTCTGGGGCGCAGCTTAAAAGCTTCGCCTCGATGCCCAAACGGGCGAAAAGCTCGGGGGCGACGTAGGAGGCCGACCCGTTGGCGCAATCCAAAACGACCTTCACCGGGGTTTTGCCTTCATACTTGGAGATAAGCCAGTCGACGTAACGCTGCTTAAGGGAGGGGGAGAAAAGGTATTGCCCTTCCTTCTTTGGCAAATAGTCAGAAGGGGAATCGATGTAATCCTCGATTTTCTCCTCGATCTGCTCGGAAAGCTTCTCCCCGCTTGATTCAAAAAGCTTGATGCCGTTGTCGGCATAGGGGTTGTGAGAGGCCGAGATCATGATCCCGTAATCGAAATGGAGCGTTTCGACCAAATAGGAGACGGATGGGGTTGTTGAGATGCCCTCATCATAGACGCGTCCCCCGCTAGCGACGATCCCCTCGCAAAGGGCGCGAAGCAAAGCCTCGCCCGATTCGCGGGTGTCGCGGCTTATTAATATCCGGTTACCCTTCCCATCGGGGTATTGCCCGATATAGCGGCCAATCCTATAAGCCGTCTCGACGGTCAACTCCTTCAAAGCCACCCCGCGGATGCCGTCGGTGCCAAAATATCTTGCCATTGCTTTTCTCTAGACGTTGGCCTCAGGCAATTCCTTCGGTTCGCTTTTTATGCTCATGTAGTCCTCAAACGTCTGGAGGAAGGACTCGGGCTCGACGGAGACGAGTTCCCCCTCGAAGGCGATGGAAATGCGGCCCGTCTCCTCGCTTACCACGACCGTGACGGCGTCGACCTGCGAGGAGATCGACAAAGCGGCCCGGTGGCGGGAACCGAATTTCCCGGGCATGGCGATGTCGACGGTCTGGTAATAAACCGAGGCGGCGGAGATGGTGTCGTTGCGGATGATGACGGCGCCGTCGTGAAGCCTGGTGCCGGGATAGAAGATGGTTTGGATGATCTCGCTACAAACCGGGCAATCGAGTTTGACGCCCTTGGCGATGAAGTCATTGAGGGGATCTTCCTTTTCGAAGGTGATCAGGGCGCCGATCTTCTTCTTCGACATGATCAAGACGGCGTCGTTGACCTTTTTGTAGACGGCCTCGCGGTCGAAAAGGGGCTCTGGGGCCGGTTTGCGGTTGAATAGCCTTTTCGGCGAGCTTGGCTTGGTGGCTTTGTTGGAGACGTATTTCCGCCCTTCGGCCGAGTTATGGAGGAAGAAGAAGCTGACGGCGACGATGAAGATGCTAAGGATGATTAGAAGCGGGAGATCGAGCCCGAACACCCAAAAAAGGATGATGGCGACTTCCGAGCTAAGCAGGAAAATGCGGACGAACCAGCGCTTGAGCCAATAGAAGAAGAGGGCGTCGATGGCGACGAAAATGAGGATGGAAAGCACAAGCGAGGCGATGTTAAGCGGGCTATCCATGTTGGAATAGGGCGCGGTTTCCAAATCGAAGTTTCCGAAAATTCCCAGTATATTCATATCTCGTCTCCCTGATGAGCGTGGGCGAACCTGGCGGCGGCCGAGGCGGCGATGGCCCCGGCGATGTCGTCGAGGAAGGTGTGGCAATGCCCCGGGTAAGAGCCATTGACCTTTTGGTTAAGCTCCCCGACGATGCCGTATTTGGCTTTGTCGATGAAACCGAAATTGGTCAAGGCGATCGAGCCGTAGACGTTGCAAATCGAATATGCCAAAACCTCGTCGATCCCGTAAAGACCCTCATCGGTCATGATCATTTCCTCAAGCAAGGGATCGTCGATTTTCCCCTCCTCGGCCATCTTGTCGAGGGCGATGCCGGTCATGATGGCGTATTGGACCTCCCGCTTCCCGAGGACGTCGAGGACCGAATCCTCCATCTCCTTGGCGTCGATTGAACGGAAATGGGCTTTTTGCAAAAAGACGGCGCATTCGGCTAAGTCGGCAACGAGCACGCCCCTTTGGGCGAGCAGTCCGATGCAATGTTCCCGTAAATCCAAAGCAGCCATAAACAATCCACGAAATATTATGACAAGACTTTTTGCTTTGCAAACCCCCAAATATGGCCGCAATTGGGATAAATCTCGCAAAACGGGAAAAGGAAGGGGGCTTTGCGGGTTTTGCGTCCCCTGCATATTTTTTCTTTATCCAATGAAAAGGCAAGAAAAAAACGGGGCATTTACGCCCCGAGTTTCGCTTCTGGAGCAGCCTGCGGGAATCGAACCCGTATAACCAGCTTGGGAAGCTGGTGTTCTACCACTGAACTAAGGCTGCAGGTAGCGAAAGCAATTAAACACTTTCGCTTAGGTATAGTCAACAGGTTTCTACTTCCCGCGGACCCGGATGTCGGCCCCGGAATCCTCGGCCAGCGATTTGGCGAAGTTGATGGCCTCCTCCTGGGTGGCGAAGGAACGGACCCCTTCGCGGGAATTGGCGTAGCGGACCCGCCACTTCCTAACCGTCGGCTCGTCGCTTCCCTGCTTCGCGCCCTCGAAGACGATGCGCGGCTCCTTTTTCCGCATCTGCTCGGGTTTAGGCGAAGCGGGCGCGGATGAGGAAACGGGGACGATGGTTGGGGCGTAGGAGACAACCACGTGGGGGTTGACGACCTCCTGCTTGGGGGATTCGAGGGCCTTGGGCTCCTCCTTGGCCGGCTCCTCCTTCTTCGGGGCGACCTCGGAGATGGCGGTGACGTTATGGCGGATCAAGACGGCGTTAAGCGTCCGGAAGGTCAAACAATGGCCGATGAAGGGGCCGACGATTATAAGCGAGCCGAAGAAATTCCAGTTGAAGAACTTGCCAAACCCGGTCGAAGGATGGGTTATGCCAAGGGAGAGAGCCTCCTCCTCCACCCGCCTAGACAAAGTCGAGAGCCAGATGATCGAGGGGATGCCGAGGAAAAGGAAATCGAGTATCCAAACAAGGGGGTAGGGGGCCATCTTCCGCCGTCCAAAGGAATTGACGTCTTTGGCGACGAAGCAAAGGTAGATAAGGCCGTAAATCCGCAAGGTGATGATATTCAAAATAACGAAGAGAACACCCGAACGTTTGCAATGTTTGTACTTCATTTATAAAACCTCAAAGAAAGTTTACCCTTGCAAAAGTGGGAAGACAACAAAAAACCGCGGAAATCCGCGGGTACTCACGACATGGTGGGTGCTACAGGGATCGAACCTGTGACCTCCTGTACGTCAAACAGGTGCTCTCCCAGCTGAGCTAAACACCCATGGTAACAGTGAGTCCGTCCTTCGACGGCCCGGCTATTATAAAATCGCCCTTAGCCATAATCAAGAGGCGATTTCACGAATGATATTCCCGGAAGTAAAGTCAACTTTTCGAATGAGGGAGATGCAATAAGTCCCGTAAACGCCGAAACTTTACTGAAAAATGCATTTACTATTGGAATCGCGGATAATCCAATGGGGTATTTTTCGAAAATATTCCGTCGTTGATGCCCATCAAGTCAGATAAAGCAGTCCATTGCGACGGATGACAAAAAATATTGGAAACCTCTATTAGAAAAACCAGCCACATATAAAACCTTTCATCTACGATCAAGTTCAGGCGCAGCAACCCATTAATCACACCTTTTTACGTGTGAATTATAATCATTAATTACACTTTTTCTCAGGATGTCGAGGAAGAAAGAAAGATAATAAAACGGCAAAGTCAGAACTTGGCTATCTTCGTCATAGCCATATTGGTTGGCCGATACTTTGATAGCTAAGTCCTTCTTGTTATGAGTTCTGAATTCTGCCAAAGAGCCAAGCCGTCCTTTGCCCTTCTTCACGTCGATTGGAATAATTCTCGAATCAATGTCGATGAGGAATTCGAGCTCGCTGTCACGTTTTCCTTTCCAATAAAATAAGCCAAATCCACGCGAAGCGAGTTCATTGCTGACGTAGTTTTCGTAAAAGACGCCGGACAAGGCGTTACCCTCGCTTAGAAAGAAACTTTTCGCGTTAAGGCCGCTTTGATAGGTGAAGAGCCCTTGGTCGGCGAGATAAAGCCGCATGAGGGAATCTTCTTCCTTGATCAAAGGGGAGGTTACTTTCTCCTTAAGCAAAAACGATTGGTAAACCACTTTGGCCTCGATGAGCCAGTTGATGGGATTGTTCATATCACGGCCCTTTGCCCCTTCGACGGATAAGGAATATTTGAAGTTCTTGTTCTCCTTATTCAGTTGCTTATAGATATCCCGATAAACCGCCCGGCTCCTTAAAATCGATTCGGGCGAGGCTTGGTATAAATCCATGTCGGCTAGATAGTTGTCGTATATTTCCCTAAGCTTTTCGGTCACCAAGTCATAAGCCGCCGCTTTATCTTGTTTGTATGATAGAAAGGCGTCTACCGCCTCCGGCATCCCGCCGACGAAAAGGTAGTCGTTAAAAATATCCATCAGGCTTTGATGCATCAAGCCGTCGATTGGCAGTTTGTTCTCGAAATGCCCTTTCACGTAATCATAGGCATTGCGGTTAGCATTGAACAAAAACTCGTCGAAAGACATGGCGTACATGTAAAGCTGATTGATCTTCCCAACCGGGAAGAGGAACTTCGAATTGACGGCAAATCCCCCGCGCTTATGCGTGTCGCGGTAAATTTTGAGTCTAACTAATGAGCCGGTAACGATAAGAGGGATATCCCGCCTCTGTTCGCAGAACTGCTTCATCATCCTGACGATTGGCAAACATTCCTGGGCCTCATCAAATATGAGGAGATGCTTGCCATCGTCCTTGAACTGGTAATTAAGTTTAAGGTATTCCAAAACCTTGGATAAACTTGGGTTCGCTTCGGCGTAGCGGACGAAGCCAAAATCGTCAGAGCAATCGATGCGGAGGTATTTCCCCGGATAATAAGTTTTGCCGAAGAGTTCCTCAATCAAATAGGTCTTGCCGATTTGGCGGGCGCCCCAAACCATCAACGGCTTCCTATTTGGGTCGTCGTTCCATCTTGCCAAATCTTTGAGATATTTCCTGTCCATATGTTGAATATATCATTAATTGCACCTTTTGGCAAGTTAAAACCATTCATTATTTGCACCTTTTATCAGGTTTTCAAATTTACCGGGCCCCTAACTAAGACTGCCAATCTCTACTTATGGAACTTGTCAAGGAAACAGCAAGCGCATTTTTCCTTATTGAAGCCTTTGGCGAAACCATTGGACTGACCATTGCAACCTGCCAAAGCGAACGCCCCGACAATTAAGCCAAGCAATTCGAATTTTCCAACTTCATACCGCAAACGTCGTGTATCGCGCCCAGATTGCTTTAGTCGACGAACTTAGTAAAAAATGGCTTTGGGTCTTGCGCTCCGATCAAAGCGTCCACAAGTCCATCGCCATTAAGCAAATTCACAAGATGGTGCCGACTAGAGGAATCGAACCTCCAACCTACGGTTTACGATACCGTTGCTCTGCCAGTTGAGCTAAGTCGGCGCGAGATGTAGTTTACACGCCTATCGCCATGGGGGCAATAAAAACAAAGCCAGCAAAAAAGGGGAGGAAGGCGCTTGCCCTCCTCCCCCACTTGCGGTTTTCCCGCCTTTAGGCTTTCTTAACCTTTCCCTTTATCCAGAGGATGAGGGCGACGATTTCGTGAATCACAAGCGGCACGATGGCCAGCAAGAAGACCCATAGATAGTCCATCGGATGGTCATGAAGCGGGTAGACTCTAAAGAAGGTGTTGACGTAGGGGATCTCGATTACGGCGATCTGCAGGGCAAGCCCAACGAAGAACGCGATGAAGAGCATCTTGTTGAAATCCTTGAAGATGTGGACGAAGCTCTTGCGAACGTTGGTCATGCCAAGCATATGGAAGAGCTCGGAGAAGGCGAGGGCGCAGAAAGCCATCGACTGGGCCTCCTCGATGACCCAATGCCACTGGTTTTCTTCGGAATCGGTTTTGATGGCGTTTAGGAACTCCCAGAGGTTGAGCGAGGTGCCCATTTGGGCGTTATATAGCTCAAGCTCATTGATGGGCGCGATGAGGAAGGCGGCGAGGGTAACCAGCCCGATGACCACGCCATAGCCAAACGTCACGAGGTAGCCGCCATGGCTGAACAGCGATTCCTTCGGGTCGCGGGGCTGGTCGCGCATGATGTCGTCTGGCTTCTTGTCGGCGCCAAGGGCGATGGCCGGAAGCGAGTCGGTGATGAGGTTGACCCAAAGCAGGTGGATGGCGATAAGCGGCGAGGGGATGCCCATGATGGCGGCAAGCAGCATCGCCACGACCTCGCCGATGTTGGAGGAAAGGAGGAAGAGGACGGTCTTCTTGATGTTGGCGTATATGCCCCGCCCCTCCTCGACGGCTTTCTCGATGGAGGCGAAGTTGTCGTCGGTCAAAACCATGTCGGCCGCCCCTTTGGCGACGTCGGTCCCGGTTATGCCCATGGCAACGCCGATGTCGGCCGCCTTTAGCGAGGGGGCGTCGTTGACGCCGTCCCCGGTCATGGCGACGGTTTTGCCGTTGGCCTTGATGGCCTTGACGATGGAAACCTTATTGGAGGGCGAAACACGGGCGAAGACGCGAACGGTCTTGACCTTCTCGCGCAGCTGCTCTTCGCTGCAAGCGTCGATCTCGTCGCCCGACATGCATTGGCTCGGCTCGGAGGCGATGCCAAGCTCTTTGGCGATGGCAAAGGCCGTGTCTCGGTGGTCGCCGGTGATCATGATGGTGACGATGCCGGCTTTCTTAAGCGTGGCGACGGCCGGGGCCGCGGCTTCGCGCGGGGGATCGACCATGCCGACGAGGCCGACGAAGATGAGGTTTTCCTCCTCAAGCTCACCCTCCTCTTTATAGGCGAGGGCCAAGACGCGGAGGGCCTTGGAGGACATAAGGGAGGAGGAAGCAACGATATTATCCTTGTCCTCCTGCGTGATTTTCCTCACCTCGCCGCCGTCTAAGATGCGGGAAGAGTACTTAAGAAGCTGATCCATCGCCCCTTTGGTGTATTGGATGTGGCCGTTTTCCGTTTTGTGGTAGGTCGACATCATCTTCCGCACCGAGTCGAAGGGGATCTCGTTCTCGCGCGGGGTTTCCTTCTCGATTTCCGATTTGGGGAAGCCGAGGGATTGGGCGAATTCGACTAAGGCGACTTCGGTCGGGTCGCCGTAGACGCCGTTTTCGATTGAGGCGTCGGAGCAAGCCGACAAGCCGCGGGAAAGCAAAGAGAGGATGGAGACGTTGTCCTTAAAGGAGTCTTTGGAAAGCTCGAATCCCGGGACATAGGCCTCGACGACGGTCATCTTGTTTTGGGTGAGGGTGCCGGTTTTATCCGAGCAGATGACGGAGACGGCGCCAAGCGTCTCAACCGAGGCGAGCCGACGGACGATGGTGTTGACCTTGACCATCTTGCCGACGCCCAAAGCCAAGACGATGGTGACGACCGCGGTCAGGCCTTCGGGGATGGCGGCGACGGCCAAGGCGACGGATTCAAGCAAGGCATTGGACCATTCGGAGGCGATGTTGTGTTGAGCCAAAGCCCAGATGATTTTGACCACGAGCATCAAGATGACGATGCCAACGGTTAGATAGCCAAGGAACTTCGAAAGCCCGGCGAGCTTTTTCTGAAGCGGGGTCATCTCCTCTTCCTCGCCGGAAAGCATCGAGGCGATGCGACCGATCTCGGTCTTCATCCCGGTGGCGATGACGACGCCTTCGCCGCGCCCATAGACGATTGGGGTCGACATGAAAACCTCGTTGACCCGATCGCCGACGCCAGATGGCTCGCTTAAAACGATCGAGGCGTCTTTCTCGCTTGGGACCGATTCGCCGGTGAGGGAGGCCTCATCGGCCTTCATGCGTGCGCTTTCGGTGAGGCGGATGTCGGCGGGGACGGTCCGCCCTTCGTTTAGGATGACGATGTCGCCTTCGACGACGTCTTCGGCCGGGATGTCAAAAACCTCGCCACCGCGTCTAACCGTCGCAGTCGGGGCCGACATCTTCTTCAAAGCCTCGAGGGCCTTTTCGGCCTTCATCTCCTGCACGGTGCCGATGGTGGCGTTCAAGACGACGACGGCGAAGATGATGATGACGTCGGCGATGCCCTCAAGCTCAAATTTCTTTTGTTGCACCATTTCGACTATGCCAAGGGCAAGCGAGATGAGGGCCGCCACCCCGAGGATGATGGTCATCGGGTCCTTCATGTTGCCGAAGAAGATGACGTACCACGGGTCCTTTTTCTTCTCCGCCAATTTGTTTTTACCGTTTTTCTCAAGCCGGCGCGCCGCCTCTTCCTTCGTCAACCCTGTTTTCGGATCGACCGAAAACTCATCCAAGGTTTTTTTGGCGCTTCGATCTTCGTACATATTTGCCAGTCCTTTCCAAAGAAGGTCAGGTCTCGCGAGGCGTTACCCCCCTGTTCCGGCCTTTCGGCGTGCTTGTCGATAACAGGGCAAGGCGCTACTCCCCTTACCGGGCGTATAGCCTATCACAAAGCAAAGCCGATTTAAATACGGCGAAGCCTTTCCAAGGTGAAGAGGATGGCGACGGCCATGATGACCTCCGAAAGCGGAAGCAAAATGAGGGAGGATAGCGCAAGCGAGCCGACGTCGCCGAGGAAGAAGAAAATCGACCAAAGCGAGAGGCCGAACAGGACAAGCAAAATGGCGGCGTAGACGATGGCGAATATCCTAACCTTCCTAAACGAGGCGAGGGGATCGACCATGTAGCGGGCGATTTTGGCGTAAAGCATGAAGCCGATGACCCCGCCGGCCAAAACCAAGGCCAGGTAGAAGACGTTGATGACGATGGAAAGGGGGTTGGCCATATTGAAGAGGATGGCCAAATCGATTCCGCCCATGAAAACCGACCATATTTGGTCAAAGGCCATGAAGAAGACGAATAAGGTGATGCCGCGGTAGGCGTTGTTGTCGTTGCGAATGTTGTAGAAGAGGATCATCCCGTAGGAGAGAAAATAAAGGAGGTAATTCCAAAGCGAGGTGAAGCTCGCCCCAACTAGCGAAACCTCCAAGGCAAAGGAAGAAGCGAGCATCAAGAAGGCGATGGTCGAAAGCGACACGGCCAGTATTTTGTTTTTCCTATGTTTTAGGTAAAGCCGCCAGTTCATAGCCGGAATAATACAAAAACGGTATCCAGAAAGTAAACAAAACCGCAAGATAAAGGCAAAACAATAGGAAAAGCCAACTAAATATTTGAACATTTCCCCACGCATAGGCGTATAGTAACGGCCTTGGAGGTGCTCCCATGCCCCAAATCGCCGCCTTAATCGATTCCTCATTCACCGATCAGCCCTATATGGTGCTGCTGCCGCTTGCCTTCATCTTGATCTTCGGCAAGGGGCTGTCTCTATTGATGGCGAAGATCAAAGTGCCCGAGGTCGTCGGCTACCTGCTTGGCGGATTGCTCGTCGGGCTTTTCTACCTCATCCCCGAGGAAAGCCAATTCATCCTCACCCCCTATTCGGTCGAAGGGATCAACGACCTAGCGAAGATCGGGGTCGTCCTTATTTTGTTCGAAGCCGGCATCGAGACCAACCTCGGACAAATAAAAAAGCAAGGCAAATCGAGCATGATCATCACGGCCATGGGCGTCATCTTCCCCCTTGTCCTGGGCTTTTTGGTGGCTTTCATGTTCCGCTACCTCGGCCATATGGACGAGGAATTCTACTTCGCCCTTGAGCAAGCCGGGAAGAGCCCCTTCTACTCGGATATCTACTATGGCGTCATCCTAACGGCCACAAGCGTATCAATCACCGTCGCCACGCTTAAGGAGCTTGGCAAGCTAGACGGCCCGGTCGGCACATCGCTAGTAAGCGCCGCCATCATCGACGACGTCATCGGCATCGTCTTGCTTAGCATCGTCATCTCCCTTTCCGGCGGCTCGGAGGCCGACGCCCCCTGGGTCATCCCGACCGGAAGCGGCCCTTGGTCGGTCGTCTTCCTCATCCTCATCATGGCCGCTTTCTTCGGCTTGTCCATTGGGCTTGGCATCGGGGTCCATAAGCTCTTCGACTGGATGGGGAGGAAATGGCCGCACCACCGCCGCATCCCGATGTTCTCCCTGGGCTTTTGCTTCCTTTGGGCCTTTATGGCGGAGATGTTTCACATCGCCGACATAACCGGGGCCTATTTAGCGGGCTTGATCCTTTCCAATACCTCGGCCTCCAAATACATCGACCACCGGATGGACACCACCGCGAACGTCCTTTTCACCCCGGTTTTCTTTGCCTCGGTCGCCTTGAAGATGTTCACCTCGCTTGGGATCGGCTCGGGCGGATCCTCGGTTGGCCAAATTAGCGGTCTGTTCATCCTCTTCGGCGTCTGCTGGGTCGTGGTCGGGCTGCTTGGGAAGGTCCTTGGGGCCGGAACCGGGGCTTTGATATCCAAATCCAAGCCAAAAGACGCCCTGATTATCGGCGTTGGCATGATGGCGAGGGCCGAGGTCGTCATCGTCACGGCCCAAGAAGGGGTCGATTCGCGTTTGGTCGAGGCCGGCATAATACCCTTCACCCTCGTCTTGATCTTAGCCTCGAGCTTCCTAACGCCCATCTTGCTCCGCGTATTGGAAAAGCGCGGCAAAAAGGCTTTAATTGAAGGCACAGAGCAGCAGGAGGAAAAGGAAAATGGACAAGAAACCGCTTAAGGCCTTCCGGTGCGGGGCCAATGTCGTCGGTTATCGCAAAGACGGCAAAAGGTTCGGCATGACCTGCGCCTGGGCCATGATGATCGATTACTCGAAAGTCGCCTTGCTCCTTGGCGGGCAGGCTGACACCTCGAAAAACCTGACGGTTGGGCAAGAAATCGGAATCAGCGCCCTTTCCGCCTCCCAAGCCCCAATATCGGCCAACTTCGGGCGCGGCCATAGCCTTAGCCGGGATAAGTTCGCCTCTATCGATTTCGAGGAAAAAGGCGAGGCGATCCTCATAAAAGGGGCGAAGGTCAAAATGTGGGGACAAGTCTCCGGCATTCAGGACTTCGACGGCGACAAGCTCGCCTTCATCGAATTAAAGGACTACGAGCAAGACGATGGCCTCGACTTCCTCGACGGATACGACCCGAAGGCCTATTGATCACCAATAACGGAGTTTAGGCAAAGGATGGAGGATGATCTGCTCGGCGTAAGGCGAGGAGACGAACCCTTCATCCTTTTCCTTCAGGTAAGCCAATAAACCACCTGGATAGGAGAGGAAGCAGCGCCTTGCCACCTCCAAGGTGAGTTTGGAATCGTCTAAAGCCCGATGCGGGGTGATGCCTTCGGGCAAGCTTCCCCCAAACCCGGCAAGGGCGTCTTCAAGGGAAAGCGACCGTTCCGAGCCAAGCATCCGATCGGCAAGGGGCTGAAGGTCGAGGGAAAGGAAGCTTGGCCCCTTAATCCCGTAACGGTAACAATCGCCCATAATGAAGCGGACGTCGTTAAGCGAGGCGAAGCCGATGGGCAAGGTGCCCTCCTCAAGCAGGAGCTTTTCGATTTGGGGCAAAATGGCAGGGAAAAGCATCGCCTTTTCGTATTCTTCAGACGAATGGAAAAGCGAGATGCCCCGCCTCCCGCCAAGTCGGAAAGGGGCGTCGGGATTGCAAAGCAATTCGCATTCGGAAACGACGTTGAAGGACAAATCGGTCGTAACCGAGCCAAACTCGCAAATCTTCCCTATTCCCTGATCGGAATTGGCGCATTCCAAATCGAAAAATAGCAATTTGCGGACTTTTTCCGGCTCAAAGGCGGATAACAGAGTTTCCCTTTCCCTCTTCATGTCTTTTAAGGCGATAAAGGCAATGCGATGCAAGGGGAAGGAAAGGAAGCAGTCTTGGTAATCCTGGCTAATGAGGGAAGAGGGCTCCTCCCCCTCGAAGTCGGCGAAATGAAGCATAAAGGAAAATGAGGGGGATCCGGCCAAGACGACTTGCTCATCGAACTGGGTGATGGCCTCCGAATAGGTTATGTCCTCTTTCACCCCGTAATAGGCGCGGAAAAGCCGCTTGAGGTCGAAAAGGGCGAAGGGGGTGCAGTTTAAACTTGGGGAAAGGAAGAAGGCGGAGGCGTCGAAGGTTATAGGGAACGCGCTATGCAAAAGGGCGATAAAACGCGGATCCGCAACATCAAGGCGGCCTTTCTCCTTTAGAAGGAGGCGTTCGTCGCTAAGGCAATAGGAAACATCGTCGTCTGACGGGTTGTAATCGAGGAAAAGATACATCAGTTGACCGAGGCGGCGTTCATCATCGAATAGGCCATGAAGCCGATGGCGACGCCGAGGGCGATTATGAACAAGGCAAGGATGAGGTAAGTCCAAATCCGGCTCCGCTCCTTATAGAAGCAAAGGGAAAGGCCGTATGTCCAAATGCCCAGGATTAGCAAAGGGAGCCTCACGATCGACGCTCCGACAAGCGAATCCTCGCTGAGGGCGAAGAAGACGGCGGAGCAAAGAAGGAGCAAGACGCCTAGCAACCCAAAGCCGCGATAAAGGGCCATCGAGCCTTTCTCGTCGCGCCCAAAGAAGAGGAAGCCGGAAAGCATGGCGAGGAAGATCACGATGCCAAAGGGCAAGGCGTAGATGGCGGTCCCGATGTATTCGGATACCGAGTTCAAATACATCAAGGCATAGGCGACCGCGGCCAAAACCGCCGGGATGGGTATCATGAACAGCCAGAAAAGGACGTAACGGAGCAAACCCCAAGATTTGACGTAGGCCGATTTCATCTTTTTCCCAAGTGGGGATTTCAAAGCCGAGGGGTTCTCACCGTTAAAGATGCGAAGCTCCGGCACATCGGTTTTCACCAAGGCTTTGTGGGCTTTTGGCGAGCGGAGCAAATCCTCCTTCATCTCCTTCCACCCTTCCTTGATGGTCGACCCGACGTGGAAATCGAGGTAGCAAAGGTCTTTGGCCATCTTCTCGAGGTCCCCTTTGCGCGTCCTTAGCCTCGTCCTCTCCAGCACGGCGAAGACAAGCCGCTGCTTCTCCTCATCCAGCCCAAAGGAGATGGCGGAGGCGAGGAAGGAAACCTTCTTGTCGAAGCTAAGCGGCTTAAGCGACTTGAGGGTGATGTCGAATTTGGTCGAATCGATGAGGGGAAGGGAGATGAAACGGGCCAATAACTCAAGCGATTCGGCGTCGCCGTCGCTTGATTTGGCGGACAAAATGACGACCTGGTCTTTGTAGGAGGAGGCGTCTTTGCGCAGGGCGTTTTGGCAAAGGAAGTCGTCGCGGAATTCCTTGACGTCTTTGGCGTCGCGATAGCTCGGATGGGCGATGAGGGCGTTATCGATGTCATCGCGCAAAGCAAAGACGGCAAGCGCCTTGTCGATGTTGGGCTCCTCGTCGAAATAGAGGGCTGCAAGCTCGTTGTACTCGTCGATGATGGTTTTCGATAAAGCCTTCTCGACCAAGGCGGTCTGGGCGCTTAAGGCAGGCAAGGCGGTGAGCAATTGGCCCCTTTCGGCGATGACGGCCCCCAATGTGTCGGGGTCATGGGCCGAGGAGGATTCGCGGGCGTTAAGCAGGAAAAGCTTATAACGGGCCGCCTCGTCTAGCAGAGCTTCCTTTTCGCGGGCGCTATGGTAGGCGGTCGGCAAATCGCCGATATCCTCGAAAAGGGCATCGGCTTCCGCTTCCCCGCAATAGGGAAGGCCGATCTCGGCGTTATGGCGGCATCTAAGCAAGGCGAGCTTGGCTTTCTCGTAGGCGATATGCTCAACCCCGAGCTCGCGGATGGGTTTGCCCCACTCCGCCTCGATCTCAAGGCAATGGGATTCCATCGAGCGGAGGATGTCGGAGGCCGAATCGTAAAGCCCCCGCTGCTCAAGCCGGGCAAGGGCCATGATCTGGCGGCGGAGCATGGAGACGAAGGAGGAGAGGAACTTGACGTTTTCGTTGCTTTGGGCCAGTTCCTCCTCGGCCCGGGCGACTTTGGCTTGGCAAAGCAAAAGCTTCTCCCGGGAAAGGCTCATCTCGGCGATGTCGGCGCGCGACTTGTCAAGCTTAAGCTCGACATGGGCGCTAAGCGACTCGAGCATGGTCAGCGAATTGGTAAGTGAGGCGTTGACCTGGCTTTTCAAGGCCACCCTCTCGGAGGCTTCCTGCACTTGGGCGCTTAGCGACGGGGCTTGCTTCATTTCCTCGCTCATTTCCTTTCCTCCGATTCCCTGTCCTTGCTTTGCTCCAACTCAAGCACGGCCTGCAAATCGCAAACCGAATCGTTTAGGGAAAGCAAGGCCGCGGAGAAATCGTCCATGACGGCGATTTCCCTTTTCGTCAGCTCGGCGCATTCGCGGTTTAGCAGCTCGATGTCCTTTTTGGCCTCTTCCTTTAAGCGGGAGATGACCTCACTTTGCTTTTTGGAAAGCTCAAGGGAAAGGGCGGCGTTTTCCTTGGTAAGCTCCTCTTCCTTGGCGTTAAGCTCGGCAAGCTCGGATTCAAGCGAGGCGGTATCCTCCGCCCCCTCGCCAAGGGGAAAATTGGTTTTCTCTTCGTTCATAGGCGGACCCCTTCCTCGCGGAAGGCGCTGTTAAGCTCTTCCTTCGCTTTGGCCAAAGCCTTCTCCAAGCGGGTTTTTGCGAGGGTTTCGGTGCTCTCAACAACCTCCCCGGCTATTCTTTCCGCATCCTGAATAGTGGCTTTTTGCGCGTTGATATAACGTGTAAAACCCTCATGCATCGCCTCGTCGGCGGTCGAGGAAAGATATTCGGTTTTCCGCTTCAATTTCTCGCAAACCGAAGCCAATTGCTCTTCGACTTTGTCCATAAGGGCCTCCTAATTCGCCTAATTTTCAACCAAAAAAAGGAAAAGCGCAATATGATAGGCGAATTTGCCCATTAATAAATTGGTAAGTTGGGTTTGTCTAGGCGCTTGGGAGCTTATCGCTCATTTCGTTGACCGTCTTCTGAATGACCTGGACTTGGTCCTTGTCCAACACGCCGGTAAGGAAAAGAAGGGAGAAGGAAGCGGAGAGGAAGCCGAGGTTGAGGATCGGCATCGATTCCATCGGGAAAGCCATCATGTCCATCGAAAGGGTGCAGATGGAGCGAGCGAAGGAGACGGCATGCTCAAGCACCTCGTCGGATTTGCCGTTTACTTTGGCGTAGGCCTCGATTTTGTCGATTATCGGGGTGAAGCGCTCCGGATCGGTTGGGAAGTTCTCGGGAAAGTCGATTTGCCCCCTTATCTCCTCCTGCTGCTCCTTGGTCAGATATTTGTTGGGGGTGAAGGGATCGCGGGCTATGAAATTCATTTCTCTCTCCTCCTACTTTGATTTTAACGCCCCAAACGCTTTAGGCAAGACATATGCAAGCTCTTTGAAGGAAGAGATGGCGAATTCGGGGTTGGCCGCTTTGCCAAAGCCATAGGCGCAGTAGACGAAACGGAGCCCGGCTTTGTGGGCGGCCTCCTCGTCTTTCATGGTGTCGCCGACGTAGATGGCCTCCTTAAGCGAATAGGCCTTCATCAACGCTTTGATTGTCACGGCCTTCTCCGCTTTCGTGTCATCGAAGCACATATGGCCGTCGAAGGTCCCCTCCGGAAGCAAGGGGAGGAAGGTCTCAATATACCCGCTTTGGCAGTTGCTCACTATGAAAAGGCGGTATTTTACTTTCAATGAGGCTAGGGTCTCCCCCACCCCATCCATCAACGTCCCTGGATGATTGGCCAAATAGGCGTTTTCGCTCTCGAATAGTTCCTTTCCGACCTCCTTGGCCCTCTCCGCGGGGCAAGAAGGGCCGAGAAGGCTAAAGGCGATCTCATCCATCGTCTTCCCCATTTGGGCTTTGACATCATCTGGGGTCAAAGAAAAGCCGGGCCCAAGCAATCGAGCGCCCACTTGGCTCCAGCATTCGGCGACTTGGGCGGAGGAATCCCAAAGGGTACCGTCCAAATCGAATATGACGGAGTTTTCTTTCATTCGGAAAGAGTCGACTCAATGCCGCGCGGCTCAAAATCCGAGCGGAAATTGGTCCAAATGATCAGCAAGAAGACCAATAGGAAGTAACGGGTCACCCCATATCCGCACCAGAAGACAATGTCGCCGTCATGGGAGAAGGCGTCGAGCAGGGAATAGCTCGAAACGAAGGTGAGATAGAGGGAAAGCACGGCGAGGATGGCGATCACGTAATAGGCGGTGACGCAGTCGCCATCGAGGCTTTTCTTAACGAAGAAGACGGCCATCGCGGCGATCAAAGCCGCGCTTAGGAAGTCGGTTAAGCCGTTTAAAAGCTCTTCGTTGGTGACGTGGTAGATGCCGCGGGTCAGGCAAAAGGCGAAAAGGCAAAGCGAGCCGAGCACCGTCACCCCGATGTGACTCGACTTCTTCCTGAACTGGTGGTCAAGTAGGAAGATGAGCAAGAAGACGGCGACGACGATGACGAAGGCCAAGGAAATCCCCGCCTCCCCGGTATGGAGATAGGAATCGGCGGTATGGTCGCCGGTGAAGGCAATCGACCCGTCGGGCATCTCGATTTTATAGGGATTGAAAGCAAGCGGGTCCGCAAAAGCGGCCAATAGGTAATAGAAGACCGGGATCGTCAAAAGCAAAAGAAGAAACGAAACGAAGCCCAGCAGCGAAATCCCGAGGCTTTTGAAGAACTTGATCATTGCTTTCCCTCCTTTGACGAATCGATTTGAGCAATCTCAGCCCGGTATTTGGCCTCCTCCTCGTCGTTGCAAAGGACGAAGTGCCCGGGAAGCAATTCGCGGAAAGTCGGTTTTTGCTTCGAATAATCGTGGGTTTCGGAAGGGTTATACACCTTCCTCACCCTGTTCTTCTCCGAAGCCGGGTCGGGCTTAGGAATGGCCGAAAGCAAGGCTTTGGTGTAAGGATGGAGCGGGTGGCGGAAGAGCTCCTCGGAGCTGGCGAGCTCGACCATGTCGCCGAAATACATGACCCCGATGCGGTCGCAGAAATATTTGACGACGGAGAGGTCATGGGCGATGAAAAGCATGGTGAGGCCCATCTCGTCTTTGATTTGGTTAAGCAAATTGAGGATTTGCGCCCGAATCGAGACGTCGAGGGCGGAAATCGGCTCATCGCAGATCAGGAGCTTCGGGTTCATGATAAGGGCCCTGGCGATGCCGATGCGCTGCCTTTGCCCGCCGGAGAACTCATGCGGGTAGCGGGAGGCGTATTCGGGGATAAGGCCGACTTTCTTTAGTACGTCCTCGACCGCGGCCCGGTTATCCTTCTTATTGCGCATCCCCTGGATCTTCAAGCCCTCGGTAATGATGTCCTCGACCGTCATGCGGGGGTCAAGGGAGTCAATCGGGTCTTGGAAGATCATCTGGATCTCGTTGCGGAGCCTTTGCGAGGAATGCTTGTTGTCGTAGCGGATCTGCTTTATTTTCGCCTTCTGCTCGGAGACTATGGCGTTGGTGTGGTCTTTGATCTTTTGGATTTGCAGCCCATAGGAATCGATGAGGCTTTGCCTTTCCTCCTCGGAAGAGGCTTCGGAAAGTTTTTCCCTCAGTTCCTTCTTGATGGCTTTGATGGCGGAGCGGTCGCGGATGCGGGTCCACTTGATCTCCTTTTCGTTCCACCGGCTTCCGGCGGCGACCCGATAGCCTTTGTAGTAAACCGAGCCCGAGGTAAGCGGGTAAAGCCCGATGATGGCGCGGCCGGTCGTGGTCTTGCCGCATCCGGATTCGCCGACTAGGCCAAAGCATTCGCCCTCTTTGACCTGGAAGGAGATGTCATGGACGGCCTTGGTTTTGTATTCGCCGGATTTGAAGAACTCCTTAAGGTGGCGGACGTCGAGGATGACGTGGTTTTCCATCAAACTCGGGTCATAGGTCACCCCGTGGAGGGAAAGGGCGTATTTGGCGTTTTTGACGTCCTCCAAAAGCTTTTTCCTTTCCTTTTCCAAACTGGGGTCGAGCTCCACGCCCTTATAGCGCGTCCGGAAATCGGCTAAGGCCATCTTGGCGGCCTTAAGGTTTTCCTTCAATTGCTCCTTTTCGGAAGAGGATGCGGTTTTCTTAACGTTTTCTTCCATCACTTCTCCCCTCCTTCCTTGGCGAGTTCATCGGCCTTGGCCTCTTTTTTTGCCGCGGCCGGCTTCCTAGTCGAGGCCTTTTTGGCCTTCGAAAGCGAGTTCTTAATGCGGGTTGAGACGATAGTCGGCATCTCGGTTTTGGGCGAGCGCGGATCCAAAAGCCAGGTAGCGGCGTAATGGGTCGGGCTAAGCTCAAACATCGGGGGCTCTTCCTTGAAATCGATGCCCATGGCGTATTTGCTGCGGAGGGCGAAGGCATCGCCTTTAGGCGGGAAGAGCATATTCGGCGGGGTGCCGGGGATGGCTTCGAGCTTCTCCTTCGAATCGACGTCGGGGATGGAGGAAAGCAAAGCCCAGGTATAGGGGTGGGCGGGCTTGTAGAACACTTCTTCGGCCTTGCCGTATTCGACGATCTTGCCGGCGTACATGACGGCGACGCGGTCGGCCATGTTGGCGACGACTCCGAGGTCGTGGGTGATGAAGATGACCGACATGTGGTGCTTGGCCTTAAGCTCGTTGATGAGCTCGAGGATCTGGGCTTGGATGGTGACGTCGAGGGCGGTGGTCGGCTCATCGCAGATGAGGATGTCGGGGTGGGCGGTGAGGGCGATAGCGATGACGATGCGCTGCCTCATGCCGCCGGAGAACTCGAAAGGATATTGGTAGAAGCGGCGTTCCGGCTGCGGGATGCCGACCTCGGCCATGATCTTGAGGGCCCTTTCCTTGGCCTCGCGGTGGGTGACGCGGTGCTTGGAGAGGTAGCGGCGATGTTCGAGGAGGAAACGCTCATAGGCATCGGAGAAATCCGGGAAATGAAGAAGCCGGCTGACGAGGGGCTTCAAAATGGCCCGATGCTCGTCCCTGGCCCCGAATTTCTTTTGGTAAACCTTAGCCTTGGCGTCTTTGCAGGCGGAATCATAAGTCTTTTTGGCATCGCGGTAGGCAAGCTTTGCCGAGTTATAGGCGACTTTGGATTCGCTTGACCCGTTAAGGGCCTTTTTGGCGTTTTCAAGCTCGGCTTTGGCGTCTTTAAAGGCGTTAAGCGAGGAATTGACCAACGAGGCGTAAAGGTCGATGAGGTCATCTTCCTTAACGTCGTTCTTCGGATCGGACTTATAGGCTTTGTAGCGGGCGTTTTCCGCCTTGATGTCGGCGATCGCCTTCTTGGTTTCCTTCATGTCGAAGAAGGAACGCAAAATCGGCTTCAGGTTGGTCTTATGCTCAACAACCCACTCCGCTTTACGGGCTTTGACCTTGATCTTGGCTTCCTTTTTGGCCACGTTGTAGGCCTTTTTGTCCTCAGCGATGGTCGACTTAAGCTCGTTTTTGCGGGATTCGAAGTCGCTTTTGGTCCTATTCAGCTCATCGATGAAAGGGGTCGGGTCGAATTCGCTTTCGCTATCTTTTGCAAGCTTCATGGCGTTTTTGCGCCTTTTCGCGATGTCCGCCTTCTTCTGCTTAAAGGCGTTTTTGGCCAAAACGAGGAGCCGCTCATCGTTTTTGAGCTTGATGTATTCCTCGTTGGTAAGCTCCTTGAAGTAGTTTTGCAGATGATGCCCGTTGATGAGCATGACCTCGGTGATCTGCTTGCCGATGCGCATAATCGGGTTAAGCGAGCTAAGCGGATCTTGGAAGATCATGCCGATCTTGGTGCCGCGGATGTTGTGGAACTCATCCTCGGAGATCTGGGTGAGGTCCTCACCTTCGTAGATGATGGAGCCGGATTCAATGCGGGCGCTTTTGGGGAGTATGCCCATGATGGTCTTGTTGGTGACCGATTTGCCAGATCCCGACTCGCCGACGATGCAAAGCGTCTCCTCCTTGTGGAGGTCGAAGCTCACGCCCCGAACGGCATGGACCATGCCTTCGTCGGTTTTGAATGAGATGGCGAGGTTGCGGACGGAAAGGACGACGTCCTTGTCGTTTTCCCCTTCGCCGACCGAAGCGGGATAATCGATGATTTTGTAGTTAGCCATAATTATTCATCCGCTCCTTTCAAAGCCGGGTTGAAGGCATCGCGCAAGCCGTTGCCGAAGAGGTTGAAGCAAATCATGATGAGGGCCATGACGATCGAGGCCGACACAATCAAATACGGGTAGAGGGTCAAATCGCCTTGGACGTTGGACAAGGTGATGCCGAAGGATTGGGCCCCGCCGAAGCTAAGAAGTGTCGGCATGAGGTAGGCGACGTTGGCCTCGGAGAAGATGACCGAGGGGATCATGAGGACGGAGCTCGTGATGATGGGCCCGATGCCGTTAGGCAGGATGTGCTTGAAGATGAGCCTGGCGTCGCTTGCGCCCAAAGTCCTGGAGGCAAGGACGTATTCCCGTCCCTTGTAGCGGTAGAATTGCCGCCTCGTCTCGGCGGCCACCCCAATCCAGCCGGTAAGGCAAAGGGCGAGCAGGAACGTCCAGAAGCTTGAGCCCATAAGCAAGACGATCAAGGTCATCATGACGATGAAGGGCATGCCGCCGAGGATCTCGCAGAAGCGTTCCATCAGCAAGTCGGTCCAGCCGCCGAAGTAGCCGGAGATCGCACCCCAGATGAGGCCGATGAGGATGTTGATGGCCGAGCTAAGCAACCCAAGGCCAAGTGAGGTCAATAGGCCGGAGAAGACAACCTTGAAGAAGTCTTTGCCGTTCCTATCGGTGCCAAAGAAGTATTTCGGCATCTTGCATGAGCCGATCGTCCCGGCGAAATAAAGCTGCCGGTAAAGTGACTGGGTCCCCGAGATCTGGATGGTAACCGTCGGGTTATTTGGGTCCATGAGATTAGGTTGGGCCTTAATAGTCTGGATGTTGCGAAGCGGGCAATAGGTGTCGCCCTCCCCGGTGAGGATGAGGTTGACGCTATTGTAGGTTTTGCGAACGGTCGGCCAAACCGGGGCATCCATCGAGCCGTCGTTTTTGTAGAAGACGGTGGTGGTTCCGTTATCTTCGGTTGCGGAAATCTCCTCAATCCAGCCGTTGCGGATGTATCCGGCGATGTCGTTTCTGGTGAATTCGATGCCGCTTACATCGCCGAATGCGGCCGCGTAATAGTCGTAGCGGAACGAACCATAGGTGACCTCAGACCGGTAAATGCCTAAAGATGTGGCGTCGCCATAACGGGAATAGGAACCCGAGGAGACGGCGTCCATCGCCCCATAGGCAGCGGTCGCATCGCTCCAGGAAATGGAAGAAAGCGCGCCTGCTGACGAAGCTGTCTCAATCGATTCGACGTATATGGAGTTGGCGGTGTCGACTACCTCCTCCGGAGCAGAGATGACAATGGCGAAGCGCCCGGTAAGCGCGTCGCCCTCATGCCCAGCAAGGGCCTCGCTTTCCGATAAAGTCGCGGCGATGTCGGTCGCCTCAAGGGTAACCTGGTCGGTTATCTCAACCGGCTCGGTGAGCGGGATCATGATGACCGAATCGGGGGAGATGACGGCGGAGGATTCGCCTTCTTCTTCCCCTTCCCCATCCTCGCTCTCGTCGCCTTCGGCCATAATAGCGACCTCGGGTTCGTCGGTCGTAGAGCCGGATTCCGGGTTGGGGATGGCAAAGCCAAGATAGGTGTAAAGGTGGCCTTCGTCGCTATTTTGGCTTGAGGCGCCTTCATAGAAATTGGCTTTATACGAAAGCGATTCGTCGGAAAGGGAAATGGTGACGGAGGGGGAGATGATGCCGGAAGGGGCGGAATTGAAGTTGCCGGCTTCGTCGTTTTCGGAGCCGTTCCCGATGCGGAGCGCCCCGTTTTTGCCATAATTCTTAACGGCGGTCGTCCAAGTCGACGAATACGATTCGGACTTATCGATCTCGCCGATGATGGCATAGGACTCGTAGTTGGAATCGGCGGGCAGGTTGTCGAATTGGTCAAGGACGACGTTTTCGACCCTTCCTGTCCCGTCGAAGAACCCGTTTAGGTCGCCATCAAACCATTTCGGCGGCAGATAGGACTGGGTGGCCGAAGGGGTGGTGATGTCGTTTTTGTTGGCGACTGGTACGATTATGGCCATCGCGATCAAGACGAAAAGGATGCAACCGGCCACGACCGAGGAGCGGTTTTTGACGAAGCGCTTCATCGCGTCTTTGAAATATGTCGTCGGCTTGGTGGAGAACTTCTGGTCGTGGATGGAGGCGTCTTGCTGGACGAATTCAAAATCCTTGGCCTCAGAATACGTGCTGGCCGCTTCGGGTTCGATGTTGGTTTTCTTTCTAGCCATAATTACTTCTTAGCCCCCATTCTGATGCGCGGGTCAACGATGCCATAGCTTAAGTCGACCAGCAACGTGGCGAACAAGCCGATGGTCGTGTAGACGGCCATGTCGACCATGATGACCGGATAGTCTTGGGCGTTGATGGCATTGACGAAAAGGGTGCCGATGCCGGGGATGCCGTAAATCTGTTCCAAAACCATCGAGCCGGAGATTATCGAGACGAATTGCCCGATGATCATCGGAACGATAGGGACAAGCGAGTTGCGCAGGGCGTGGCGGACGACGGATTGCCCGCGGGTAAGGCCCTTGGTCCTCGCTAGTAGCAAGAACTCACTTGACATGACCTCGCAAAGCTCGGCCCTCGTGTAGCGGGCAAAGGAGCAAATCGAGCCAAAAGACAATGACAATACCGGTATGACGTAGGCCTCGACGGCAAGTAGCGGGTCGGCGGCGGCGTTGGCTTCGCTAGGCCAGCGCATCGGCCATCCGTCGATGTTGCCAAAGCCAATGAGGAGGAAGGAAATCAAGACGAAGGAGGGGACGGAGATGAAGATCATGATGATGGTCGAGATGGTGGCGTCGACCCAGGTGTTCTTCTTCAAAGCCGCCCAAATGCCAAGCCCGAGCCCAAGCGGAATCGAGACGATGATGGAGACGATGTTGAGCTTCATCGAGGCCGGAAGGCGCATGGCGATGATCGAGATGACGTTTTGGTTTAAAGCGACCGAGGTCGAAGTTCCCCAATCCCATTTGCCGAAGACGTTGCAAAGCCACACCCAATAACGGTAAAGGATCGGGTAGGGGGCGTAATAATAACGCTGCCCGTTGATCTCGGCCCATTCCTCCCACTTGCCGGCGGCGATGTCGCCGGGGTTGGTGACCCGGTAATAGAAGCCAAGGGTAACCTGGTTTTCCCAGTAACGGTATTCCTCGGTAAAGCTTGATGTATTGATGTTAGGAGGCAAGCATTGCAGGAGGATATAAGTGACGGAGAGGATGATGAAAAGCGTAAGCAAAATGAAGATAATCCTCTCTATCACGTATTTGGCACTGTCTTTCATCTTTGATAATCACTCGCTTTCCGGGGATGGCCCCCTACTGCTTTTTGGATAGAGAACGCTGTTTCGGCTTTAGCCAGCCGGCCGCCCGGGTAAGATTAAACCCGAAACAACGTTTTGACAAGGCAAGAAGAGCCGCCCCCACGGGCGTGGGAGCGGCTCCCTTTTTGGAAGAATCGGACCTTATAAGGTGATTCCGTAATCGGACAGGCGTCCGACTATGTTGATGATGACCGATTTCGTGATCGTGTTGCCGCCGGATTCGACGGTGTAGAGCAAGGTGAAGTTGAAGCCGAAATAGGCTGGCGTTCCGTGCTGGCTAGAGTAGTTCAAGGCCAATTCACGGACGTGTTCCTTGGAGACCGTGAGGGTCATGTAGCCATTAAGGCTCACTTGCCAATTGTACTCGTTTAGGTAGTAGCCGGAATCCGGGCTCGCGGTGGCCCCGAAGAGCATCGCGATGCCGGAAGGTTCGAATTCGACGATCAGGTTGCCGAGCTCGTCGGTCGCGTTGGCCGGGTAGGTCGCGTAGAATGTGACGTTTTCGCCGTCATCGCGGATTTCCTGGTTGTCGGCGATGACCGAGGTGATGCCATCCTCGACCATGGTGAAGCCCTGGGTGGCGGACCAGAGGGCGTCATAGGACCAGCGGAGGCCGTCGAAGACGCAGTAGGCGCCCGATTCCTCGTCGATGGTGTTGGTCGGCATGCCCCAGTTGAGGCAGAAGCCCTGGTTGATCGACTTGGTGGAGGAGCAGGTGTTCATGAAGTCGAGCGGGTTCAAGACGACGCCCGAGACCGCGCCTTCGGCGAAGTCGAACTGACCGTGATCCATGAGGGTGTAGGTCTCGTTGTAGGTGTTGCCGCCGACCCTAAGGTCCAAGACGATCTTGAGGTTGGTGCCGTTGTTGGCGTTGGCGAGGTTGAAGGCATTCTCGACATAGCTCTTGATGTAGGCGCCAAGGTTATCGATGGTCGACTGGTAACGGAAGATACCCCGGATGGTGATGGTCTGGCCCTTCTGGTAATAGCCGGCCGCAATCAATTCGCGGCCCGCCAAGTCGAAGTAATCCTGGGCCAAGGCCGGGGAGTAGCATGCGGCGTTGCCGGCCGAGACCTGTCTCTCCCAGACGACGGACTGACCGTAGATCGACTCGCGGAACGATTGCCGCCCCGATGGATCGATCATATAGGCGTTGGATAGGTAACCAACAGCCGGGTTTTTCCCGGACATGTCGGCGAGTTCCTGACGGTTCATGGCGAAGTAGAACCCGTTGAGGAAGTTCTTGTTCGACATGATGGGCTTAACGGCCCAGTAGTCATCGGGGTTATCGGAAGGATAGATGGTTCCATCCGGCCCGAAGTAGTGCATCCACTGCTCGCGGGTGGTCGAGTTGATGTTGAGTTTGATGATGGTCGAGCCCTCGGTCCTTAAGACGTTGGGGTCGTTGCGGTGGGCTTGGAGGTAGTCGACCGGGATGGTGACTTCGTCAAGCTCGTTGCGCATGAAGGCCTCATAGGCCAATTCGTCGGCGTTGGAGCCGGTGAACATGACCTCGGAATAGCCTTCGTAATGGTAATCGTCGGCCTCATAGTAGGTGTCGTTCGCGTCATAGACGATCTTGACCTGGTCCTCCCAGTAAACCGGGATGTAGGGGCCAAGGACGAGGATGTTGTTGAAGCAATCATCGGTGCCGGTGCCGCTGCGGGTGCCATAGTCGCTCGCGCCCTTGACGAAGTCCCCACCGCCGATGGTGGTGATGAACTCCTCGGGGATCGGCGAATAGAACATAGAGGAGAGCGAGGTGCGGGCGAAGCTAGTCGACTGCGGGGTGATGAAGCCGAATTCGATCGCGCCCTCCTCCTCGTTGATTTGGATCATGACGCCGGAATCCTCCCACGCGGGCTTGTTGGTGGAATAGACATATTCCATCGCGCCCTGGAAGCCGGAGGCGTCGGTGACGAGGTCGGTGAAGCGGAGAAGACGTCCATCGAGCATCGCCTTGAACGGGGTGAGGTAGTCCTCAAGGACGATCTCGCGCCCGTTGAATTGCTGGTAACGGGAAGTCGGGGCGACCGAGTAGGTGTAACCCTCGCCATAGTGGACCTTAACCCGCCAATATTGGCTGGTTTGGTCCTCGGTCGGGTTCTCGACCGGGTTCCCGCCCCAGGAATCGAGCATGATCGGCTCGTCGGTGACGGAGAGGGAGCCCTCCCAGGAATAATCGGTGTTGGTGCTGTTGGCTTTGACCCCGAAATAGCTCGAGGCGATCATCGACATGCGGTCGGAGACGTCCGAACCAGAGGAATTCCATCCGTTGAAGGTGCCGGAGTCGACGGTGGTATAGCCGTGGAAATAGCTCCTCCACTCGGGGACGGATTCGCTGATGGTCCCGTTATACATAGTGCCGTCGGGGTCGATGGTACCATAGGCGGTCCCGAAGCCGTAGTTAGTCAAATACTTGGTCGACGGGAGGGTGATGCGGTCGGAGAATTGCTCATACGAGGCGTCGTCGTAAAGCGGGATGCCGGCCGTGAAGTTGTCGAGGGCGTATTTCTCCAACGAATATAATGCCTCGGCCCGGTGCTGCCAGCTGTCTTGCGAATAATCGAAGCGGCCGTTGGCGAGCACGCCGGTGTCGGCGGCCGGGACATATGGCTTCGATGAAGGCACGTCGCCGCCGCTGCCGGTGTTGTTCCCACCGGTATTGGTGTTGGAGGAACTACCCGTCTTATCGCATCCAGCAAGCGCGAAGCTGGCGGCCAGCAAGGCGAATACAATTGCTTTATGCTTCATTTTTCCTTTCCTTTCCTTTAGGCGGTTTAGGTCCAATCAAGCCACCTCGGCGGGAAATCATTCGATTCGAGGCGGGTTTTTGGCTTAATTGAGGCGCTAGTCAGCCCTAAATATGCACGCGCTTCCCGTAAACGCGTAAGCAAAGGAAACCACAGCAACAAAAAAATGCAACACTTTTTTTCGGCAAGTTTGCCCAATCAAAGGGATGGGTTGGTGGCAAAAAAGGCGATGAGGAAGGAAACGGCCAAGATCATGTCGAGGCCGAAAAGGACGACGTAAGGGACCCAAACCACCTTCCTTTTCCGCCTTTGCTCCATCTTGTATATCTTATAGTCTCCGGCGTCGTGGTAGCGTTTCTCCATCCCCTGATGGCGGAAGCTCTCGAAAAGCCTATAAAAGGAATAATTGAAGACGTCGAAGGTGCCGGCCCTAACGATGAGGCTAAGCGCAAAATAGCCGAATATGACCGCGCCGCAGACGAAAAAGGCGTCGGAGCATTTGGCGTAGGCGTTGCCGACCCTGGCGAAAAACATCGGGAAGAAGACGGCGATGTTGAGCGCAATGCCGACGATAAGGGGTATAAGGTTGCGTTTCATACTCATCAACCAAAATACAATTTTCCGCCTATTGAGGGGAAACATAAAGGTTGACTTATTCCTTTCGGCCTTTATCATACACACACGTGCAACGGAAAGGAATGCATGCCATGAAAAGCAACAAGAAATACATTACGGCCTGGGCCTTGCTCGGGCTAAGCATCGTCGGATTGGCTGCCTGCGACAAAACCGGCACCTCGTCGGCAAGCACCAACACCGGCGGATCGGGTTCCGGGAACTCGAGCGAATCGACCCTCACGATTCCAGAGCCACCGATAGTAAGCAACGTCCGGCGGATCGAAGTCACGCTTAAGACGGACGACATCCCCTCGGGCTCCACCTTCTTCGACGGCTGCCAGCCAAGCGTCGTCTACACCGATGACGACACCGGCGAGGAAGAGGAGGTGTATAGCCGTTACAACATGACGAGCTACACCATCTACGACGCCGAGACCGCCGAGGTTTACGAGCCCGACGACGCCCTACCCGCCGGCCATTACATCTGCGACGTCTACTACCAGAATTTCTACATCGTCGGCGATCGGGTCGAGTTTGACGTAACCGAAGCGACCCCCATCGAAGCCGAGGAAGGGAAAGGCTTCAAGACCTACACCACCGAGGATTTGGCCGATTACCACATCCAAAATTTCGACAAAATCGAAACCCTGGGCGGCCATGGCATGCCCTCTAGCGGCGACGTCGACATCCTTGTCGTTCCGGTCCAATTCAGCAACGCCGCCGCCCAATTCAAAAACCCCGACGAGGTGAAAACCTGCCTTGAGGAGGCTTTCTTCGCCGAAACCGGGGAAACACCTTGGGAATCGCTTTCCTCCTATTATTACAAATCGAGCTACGGCAAGCTCAACATCGGCGGCGAGGTCACCCCGATTTATACCTACCCCGTCGACGACACCACCATCAACTCCTCGGACATCAGCGTCTCCACCACCATCGCCACCCAGGCCGTCAACTGGCTCAAGACCGAGCATGGCTATGACATGTCCAAGTACGATTTGGACAAAGACGGCTACATCGACGGCATCCAAATAGTCTACGCCACCTCTCAGACCACCCCGGGCATGTCGGGCACCGGCGACGCGAGCAGCAGCGACCTTTGGTGGAACTTCACCACCAACGCCAGCGGCTCCTCCAACGTCCGCAGCCCCAACGCCCGCCGCATCTTCTGGTCGCGTTACGACTACGTCACCAACACCTATTATTCCTCTAGCGAATATAACGGCGGCTACTACGAGGGCAAGCGCGTCGACCCCCACACCATCATCCACGAAACCGGCCACATGATGGGCGCCCCCGACTACTATTCCTATGACCGGACCGAGGGCCCGGCTGGCCAAGTCGACATGATGGACAACAACGTCGGCGACCACAACGCCTACACCAAGATGATGTTCAACTGGGTCGCCCCGCGCGTCGTCGACGGCTCAGCCAAAAACTTCACCATCACCCTCAAATCCTACACCGAAACCGGGGACTTCCTCCTGGTCAAACCAACCAGCGACCCCTGGAACGAAACCCCTTACGACGAATATTTGATGCTCCAATACTACACCCCGACCGGCCTTAACGAGATGGACCACGAGGGCTATGCCGAGTGGCAGCAGGAATCGGCCTCGGGCGGATCGAACACCTATGGCCACGGCGGCACCTATGAGCACCCGGGCTTGCAGATCTACCACGTCGACACCCGGGCGGCCAGCTACGTCACCCCGATAGACGAAAACGGGACGGCTACAGGCGAGGCGGTCTTCGATTACACCGACACCCCGCGTTCGGACGAATACGCCGATCGCGTTGCCGGCTTTAAAGAAGGCGAGGCCCACCGCATCCACGACAACACCCCGAGCCGCTCCCACAACCCAGATGGGACGACCCGCAAGGCCCCGACCGAGCTGCAGGCCGTCTTCCCCTCGAGGGTCAATTCGACCGGGACAAGCTCCTACTATTCCCTCTTCGGCCTCATGACCAACCTATACGGCCTTGAATCGTATAGGGAAAC
Organism: Candidatus Alloenteromonas pullistercoris; assembly: GCA_017694295.1. Classification (GTDB taxonomy): domain Bacteria; phylum Bacillota_I; class Bacilli_A; order RFN20; family CAG-826; genus Alloenteromonas; species Alloenteromonas pullistercoris. The sequence continues at coordinate 42,583 of JADINA010000012.1, forward strand.
CGGGGACGAGACCACGAAGGAAGGCTATTACGGCGGCGACACCTTCTCCGTTTACCAAGCCCGCGACTACTTCACCAATGGCTACTTCTTCAACGACGGCTCCCGCTTCGACTGGGTCATCCAGGTCGTTGAGCAAACCGACGACACCATCACCCTCCACTTCGTCAACACCACCGTTGCCGAATAAGGCGAAAAAAGAGGAATAGGACCGGCAAAAACCGGTCCTTTTTTCTTTTTTTGAACACATAGCTCCGCAAAAAGGCGTCAAAACACAATAAACGTAGCATTTCGCTCCGCCTTCGTTAACCGCAAAACACCCTCTTTTTTCTTTTTTGACGTAAAAGATTCCAACTAAGTTTTTATTCTCGCCGCCACAAGACCATTCGAAAAGGCGGATTGGGCACACATTTTCCTTGCATTTTTTATATTGGCCTTTATTTTATATGGGCGTTCTCACGACATACGCGCGAGAAACAAGGTATGCGCCCAAAAGCAAAGGGGGCGCATGGAAAGGAAAATTATGAAGAGTAAGACAATCATGGGTATGTCCTTGGCCCTTCTGCTCGGCGTTGGGTTGGTGGCCTGCGACCAAACCGGCAGCTCGACCGTCCCAAGCGAAAGCTCGGAATCCTCGCAGGAGCAAGGCACCACCGTCAATATGGGCGAAACGCTCCAGCTGACGACGACTTTGACCGGAACCGCCGTTTGGAGCAGCAACAACGACGAAGTCGCCACCGTCTCCGAAACCGGCTTGGTGACCGGCATCATCCCTGGTGACGTCGTCATCACCGCGACCGTCGGCGACCAAAGCGAGACGTTTGAACTAACCGTCGTCGACCCGGAAGGCAGCACCAACGGGCGCATCACAATCGATTACGACAACCTACCGGTCGAAATCACCGCCGGGGACACCGTCGACCTTGACGAATATGTGGAGGTCACCGGCGTCACCAACTGGTATTTGACCACCCCCAATGGCGATTTGGTCACCATCAACGGCCACACCATCACCGCGAACGAGGTCGGTGAGTTCACCGTCACCATCTGCGCCGGCGCCACCCGCCGGGCCTATAACGGCACCGTCATCACCGAAGCCAAGCAAACCTTCAACGCCTTCTTCGAGTCGATCCAAAACAACTACATCGCCTATAGCCAGTTCTATGGAATGCTAGGCGTCACCGACGACTACTATTACACCCTCAACGACTATATCGTGGAGGGAGAGACCATCACTGGGTATGAGCTCGCTGGAGGCATCCGCGAAGGCGATTTGTGGCGCAACTACACCGTCGAGGCCGTCCCCGAAAGCCAAACCAGCAACAAATTCATCGCCGACGCCGAAACGCTTGAAATCGCCCCAGGCTATGGTCGGAGCAAGGAAAGGTATGGCATCGTCGAGCCCAATTACGCAGCCACCAACATCAAGGAGCTCCTTTACAACGGCCAATCCATCGGCATGTTCTACGCCACCGAGGACGCCAATGGCTCGCTCGCAGCCTACCTAGATGGCCTAACCGGCGGGGCTTGGTCGACCATCCTCTATTACGTCACCGACCAGAACCCGACCGCCGACATCAACGGCGCGGCCTTCTATTACTACATCGACAAGACCACCAACGACCCATTCATGAGCATCTTGCCAGCCTCCGTCAGCCTATATAACGGCCAAACCTACGCCTCAACCTACGAGACCGCCATGGCCGAGATGACCGATGGCTCGGTTCAGGAGATCGGGACCTACATCCAGATAAGCAACGTCGAGGACTCCGCCATCGAAGCCCTCGACGGCTGGGTTGAAAGCCCGGTCGAACCGACCGCGATCGACGTCTCCCCGCTCGACGCCTTCTTCGATAAGATAGCTGAGGAGAAGACCTACACCCAAACCACCTCCGCCAAATGGTACAACACCCAAACCGGCGAGAAGGTCGAAACGCCCGACTCGATGCAGTTCGTTGACACCCACCAGGACATCTTCTCCTCGATCGAGATAACGACCTATGCCAATCAAGATGGCGTCTATAGCCGCTATAGCGGGCTAAACAACAACAACATCTGGACCGATCCGGAAAACATGGGCATCGGCGACACCAACCTCGTCAACAATGGCGCCGTCTTGACCTTCAACGTCAAAGAAGGGGAAGACCAAGCCCTCTACGAAGCCACCGGAACCTATAATCCCGAAGAAGGCACCACCGCTTTCAACTCCGCGCACCGAGTGACCGACACCAGCGGCCCAGTCAGCCTCCCCATCTGGGAATCGAGCTATGTCCCGACCAGCAACTTCGGCACCGCCAGCGGCAAAGAAAACGAAGATGGCACCACCACGACCATGCTCGAAATGACCTCCTTCTACGACAAAAAGACCGAGCAAAACGGGTCGACCACCTATTACTCCAACCACTTCGGGCCGGACACCAACTACTCCTACAATGAGAACTACGCCTCAATGGGCGCGGTCGGCACCAACTTCTTCATCCTCTACAACGTCAACGTCAGCTTCGGCTTCTGGACGATGGTCTACTTTGGCGACACGGGCTTCATCTACGATTACGTCACCACCACCTGGAACCTCTCCGCGGATGGTGGCACCCTCACCTATGCCCTTGACTTCAACTACAGCGCGACCATCCACTACTCGGTCACCATCACGATGACCGACGTCGGCACCGATTCGATGCCGCAAGAGGCCAAAGACATCATCAGCCAAACCACCGGGGCCTGATCCTCCTCTTAGCCGGTTAAGCCTCCTCGCAAAACGGGGAGGCTTTTCTTTATTCAAAAACCCTGTGTGGCAATGGAAGTCGATGAGGAAAAAGTGCTCAGGCGAAGCGGCCACCTAAGAGGGAATCGAAATAGGCGAACGTCCATCTCATCGCTTTTCCCAAATGCCTTAGGATAGCCACAAATGGACGCCACTTATCTATCCTCCTTAACGCCGATAAAGGAATAGACGGTTGCTGGCAGCTTGAATTAAATCCATAGCCAATGGAAAGCAGGCTACCCCCTTATTTATTTGGGCTAGCTAAATCAATAGCCAAGCATATCTACGCTCAAAGCAATGAAAAAGAGCACGACATAAGGCTGAAGAAAGCGCAAAAAGCCGCAATATGGGCCCAAAACCTTAAGAAAGTGGAAGCGTAAGCAAATCACCCAAACACATCCAAAAAGCCCGCAAAAAGGGCTTATGGCAAATAAAAAAGCCACCGAGGGAACGGTGGCTTGGATCGCTATTGCAATCAGGCGATGGGGGCGAAGGCGGCGAAGGAGTATTCGAGGGGCTGGCTTTCCTCATCGGTGAGGATGTAGCCGAAGACGAAGGTGCCCTCAGTTCCCTCATCCTGCCCATTCCAAGAGGCATCATCGGCTTGCAGGATTAGGCCCAGGAAGCCGTCCTCGGTTTCGGCGATGACGACTTGGGCGACGTTGCCGCCTTCGACGGTGTCATAGGAATAGGCGCCGGTCTCGGGGTCGATGTTGAAGATCCAGCGATAGGTGACCCCGTTATAGGTCACCGAGGAATAGGTGGCTTCGGTGCCATCGTATTCCTTAACGGAAAGGAGAACGGTTTCATCGACTTCCGTGGCCTCGCCGACGCCGCTGGTGACGAGGTTCCAATCCCCGATGGGCGAGAAGTCGCTATGGGGCTGCAAGGTGACGGTGAACTCAGTCGGGTCAAAGCCATCCATGTACTTGTCGGAATTGATGGTGACGGTGATGTCGACGGTTTCCTGGTTATCCGCGTTGCGGGCATCGTAATAGAGGTAGAAATGCCCATCGCTCCCCTGATAGGAGGAGACGCTAAGCAAATCGGGGTTGGAGGAAACGGGGTTGAAGGGGACGTCGACGTCATAAGGCGAGCCGTAAACCCGGAAGGTCCTGGTTTGCCCGGCGGCCATGGTGAAGGAGGTGGAGGAGGTGAGCAGATCCTGCGAGGCGGAGAATACGCCGTCTTTCCCGGTCATGTAGAAGCTGCGGACCTCGATGTTGTCGACGACCTCGACCTCGATTTCAGTGGTCGGGACGCTGGAAACGGCGGGATTGCCGATGGTGAGGGTGGCCTTGCCTGCCTGTTTGGGCATGAAGGTATAGGGCTCGCTGGAATTGCGCGGCCCGATGACGGACGGATCGCTTGAGGCGATGATGGTCCAGTTCTCAAGGTCAAGGGCGCCCGCCTTATCCGAGACAAGGGTCAAATGCTCGTTGACCGAGGAATCGGTCCCCTCGCCCCGCTTCTGGATGGCGTTGACGTCGGCATATTCCTCGCCAAGGTCCTCGTCGCGGACGGTGGCCGACATAGCGGAGGTGAAGTAGGCGGAATCGTCGGCTTCGTTATCGGTGGTCGACGCCCCATAGGTATAGGCCACCTCGAGGTTGGAGAGGATCTCGTAATCCTCGGGGTCGAGGAGGACGTGGTTTTGGAAATCGTAGGCGTACTCGTCGTAGCGCTTGGCCTGGTAGGTGAGGCTTAATAGCCTGCCCGTTGCGTCGAAGGAGAAATCGGCGTCATAGGTGTAATAGGAGGTTTCCCGATCCTCCTCGTCGATCATTGTTTCGTTGGAGGTGTCGATCTCGCGGAAGGAATCGAGGTCGACGTCAAAGCCGGAGGCAGTGGCGGTCGAGACGATGTTCCTCTCGAATAGGCCGAGCCCTTCGGTCCCGATGTCGGCGGAGGTGTCATAGCCGACGTAATAGGCATACATGAAATCGAAGCGGAGGTCCTCGTAATCGTGGGAATAGGCATGGGCCTCGTAATCGGCCATGGCCTTGGAGCGGCTATACCGGCTTAGCCCGACCCCGATGTCATCCTCGGTCTCGACGATGCCGTATTTGGCCGCATAAGCCGAGTAATTGCCGTCTTGGCCATGATAGGCGCCGCCGTCGATGTAGGAATTGACGACCGAGTAGACGTCGCCGTCTATCTTCTTGCTAACTAGGCCAAGGCCACGATCCTCATTCGAGGCCTTGACGGCCGTCGCATATGACCCATTGCGGTGGTTTTGGTAGGAATAATGGACGTCGGTGACGTAGTTCTTGTAATCGAGGGTCAAGACGTCGTCGGGGTTCATGGTCGATTCCGAGCGGGCTTGGCCGTCGAAAAGCAAATGCAACGTCTCCGGGGAGTTCGGGTAGCTGTCCTGATGGACCTTCTTGACGTAGCAGCGGCCCAAAGCCGGGTCGGCGTTGTCGTCGTAATAGAAGTCATAGGTCGCCCCGCCGGCGATGCTAAGCTCGCCATCGCTTCCGCCGGAGTGAATCGAGGCGAAACATTTGGTGTAATCGAGGTCGAGCATGGTGAGCTCGGTGTCTTGGACGAAAAAGGAGAATTCGGCTTCGGCGGGGACTTTGACGTTGCGGGCGACGTAAATGCCTGAGCCCGCCGTCTCCTCAGTCAAAACCGCGGTGATCCCGCCTTGGATGGTGACGGCCCCCTCGACTTTGAGGGTCAAGGTGACCTCGACGGAACGATCAGGCATCTGGAATGTTGCGACATAGCCGTCCCCAGACTGCTCGACGGAAATAGGCGATCCATTGATGGAAAGAGAACGGATGGAGAAGCCATCCTCGACGGTGACGGTGACGGTCACGGTCTCCCCTTCCTTGGCCTCGGATTTGTCGATGGTGACGGTCGCGCCGCTTGGGATGTTGCCGACCCGGATGACATAGGTCTCGTCCTCATCGACCACAGGCGGGGTCGTGTTGGACTCGCTTTCGCCCGATTCGTCGCTTGAATCGCCGCTGGAATCGGTGATCTCGGAGGAGTTGTCCCCATCGCTACCGCCGGGGAGGGAGGAAGTCGTGGAGCTAGGATCTGAGCACCCGGCGAGGGCAAGGGCGCTAAGCAAGAGGAGGAGGTTTTGCTTTTTCATTGTTTTTTTCCTTTCTTATTCGACCATGACGGGCACGAAGTAATCGAGCACGCCGCCGCTAGCCATCGGGTGGCAGGCATAGCCGGTCCTGGTGATGTTGATATCGACGACGGTGAATTGGGCCGCCGATTGGTTTTGCCATTGGTCGATGACAAGGTGGAACTCGTCGCCGACGATCGCGTCGAAATGGTAGGTGAAGTTGATGGTCGGGTCGATGATGATCCCCTGGTCGTGGCCGGAGACGAAGCCGCTGGAGTCGCTAAGGAAGTAAAATTCGAGCCCTGGGACCATGACCGATTCGTAATGGTCGACCTCATTGACGATGAAGTCGGCGAGCTCGGCGAAATCCTCAAGGGCGTTATGGAAGGTGAGCCGTTGACGGAAATAGAGGAAGCCGTCGGCGTCGTAGATGCGCAATATCGTCTCCCCGGCGTGGGTCCCGGTGAAGGTGACGTTGCCGCCGTCGATGCTGGCTTCGCAAACGCCGTTATCGGTCGTCTCGATCCTCGCCCCCTCCTCGGAGATGGCGGAGCCGAAGTCGATGGTCCCGCGATATGATTCCCCGACGGTGAAGACGAAATCGATGCAGGCTTCGATCAAGGAGCCGGTTACCGAGGCTTCCGACACCTCGTCGGAGGGATCCCAGGCCCCATCAGGGAGGGCGATGAACTCCTCGTCGATGAGGGAGGACTCGCTGCTGGAGGAATCCTCGACCTGAGTTAACGACGATTCATCGGAAAGCGAGGGGGAGGAAGAGGATGAGGCGCCGTCGCAGCCAAATAGCAACAGCGAGGCGGCGAGGGCGAATAAGGGCAAAGCGCGTTTTTCCATTGTTGTCAGTTCCTTTCTTTTCTTAGGCTTGGTCGGTTATGTAGGTTTGCAGCCATTTGTCCAATGAGGGGATGGAGGCATGGCCGAAATCCTCATAGGTCAATTGGCAGGTGAGCAATCCGCCGTTTAGAAGCGTCCCCAAAAGGAAATCGACGCGGTTTAGGTTGCCCGCCTCATCCAAATCGACGACGATGGTCAGATCAAGAAGCATGAGCTGATAGATCGTGGTCGAGGAGGAGATGACGTATTCAAGCTGGGTGTTGTAGAAGAAATCGAGGAGGATATTCGGGTTCAACGTTATATAGGACTCCCCCTCAAGATCATAGTTGCTGGGCAGCTCGGTGCTTTCGAAGAACTGGAAGCTATGCTCCCACATGGTCTGCAGCGAGGGGTAACCCATGATCTCGGGCATATTCGAGATCGAGGTGGTGAAGGCCGGGGCCGTCAGGATGACCGAGGCGTTATCGAGCATCGAGTCGAGGTAGAAGATGTAAGCCCCGTTAAGCTCTGCTTGCTGGGTGCCGTCATCGTAGAGCTTGTTGGGAAGGGAGACGAAGCCCCGGGAAAGCAATTCCTGTCCCGAATTGGCGTAGAAGGCCCCATACCAATAATCGGGATGGTAGATCTCCTGCCCGATGAGGGTGTGGTCGGCGTCGTTTTCGTAATTGACCTCCTCATACGTCCTTTTGGTGAAGTTATTGCCCAAAAAGCCTTTGGCGGCCTTCTTTAGCGTCTCCGGGTAGCTTGCCGCCCCATCGATACTGGCAAGGTATTGGGCGACGCTGACGTTTTGGCTGGTGCCGATGGAGGAGACAAGGGAAGTGGCGCTTGAGCCATCGGTGAACTCCATGGCAAGCTGCAAACGCCGATTGCCGTTATTGAGGGTGACGATCGAAGCGACATAGGAGGAAATGTTGACGATCTCCGTCTCGTCCATCTCGAGGAAGCGCAAATAGCTAAGCCGATCGTTTTTCCTGGTGATCTCCAGGCTCGTCTCGCTTGAGGCGTTGGCGACCGAAGCCTCGCTTAGTAGAGGCGAGGAGAAAAGATCGGCGTCCCAAATGGAGGTTAGTTTTGCGCCGCTTTCATCCAAATACGCATCGGAATGGACGAAATGCTTATCCTCGGAGGCGTCGTCGGTGGAATCGTAAAGGTCGATTTTGAACACCTCGCCGTTTTTCTCCGCAAAACCGGTTTCCGCGTCTGGATAATCGCAGAAAGTGTAATGCTCGGTGAAGACATTCGCGTACTCGGTCGTCTCCAAGGTCGGATCGACCCCGGGGACGTTGGATTCGACATAGTATTCCTCGGTGGTGGTGATGGTGAAGTTATGGAGCCCAGCCATCCCCTCAACAGCCGATTTAACCGAGGTATAATCGATGTCAACTGGGGTAAGCGGCTCCTCGCTTGAGGCCTCGCCTGTGCCGGAGGAGGATTGACTTCCCCCACCCGAATCGCAGGAAGCAAGGCCAAGGCAAAGCAAGCAGGAAAGGCAAAGCAATGTCTTGATTTTCTTCTTCTGCATAGATCTCCAATCTTTCGGACATTGTCCGAACTAGTTGGCATTTATAAGAAACGCCCGCATTAAGTTAAACGCCCAACGAAAATTTTCAAGGCCTTTCTTAAGAAAAGCCCCCGCGATTTTCATTCGCGGAGGCTTGACTGCCGTCTTTTATTCCCTGGTTAGGACGGTTCCGGCTGTTGCGTAAATCCAACTGATGTCTTCGTTGACCGTGAGGCTTCCGTCGGTTCCGGGAGTCAAGGTCAAGGTGATCGGATTGCCGCTGTTGTCGTAGGTGTTGAGGGTGATGACACCGGTGTCGGCATTGATCGTATACGTCTGCTCGGCAGCCTCATCCCACGAGGAATTGGGGATCATCTGGGTATAGCCCCAGTGGACGGTCAATTCGGCGTGGGTGGCGTCGACGAAGGCGATGGCCATCGAGTAGGTACTCCCGTCGGAATCGGTGAATTCCCCGGAGAAGGTATAGCCGATGTAGTCGTTTTCGGCCTCGGTCTCGGAGACGACCGTGTAAACCGCATCGCCTAAGGTGACGACGATGGTCGTCCCGCCTTGGATGAGGGTGAGGTTGCCGTCTTCGCCTAGGCTATAGGAGTAAACCTGCTCGCCGATGGTGGCGGTTCCGGTGCCGTCGAGGACGAGATCACCCTTTTCGCCGGCATAGGTGCCCTGCAGCCCATCGAGGACGAAGCGGTTGCCCTGCCCGCCGGTCCCGCTGTAACCGACTTCGCAAAGGACTTCGTCGGTCGCGTTGTCGATGACTTTATAGGCCGCGGTGGCGTCGGTTACCTTCGCCCCGCTGGTGAACTCGAAGGTGACGTCGAGGCAATAGTTAGGGTCGAGATAGTTGCCGGAGTAATCGGCGAATCCGGCGGCATAGGGCTCGCCATCGCGATAGTACTGGATGGCGATGTAGTGGTTGTCGCCGAAGATCTCGTAGTCGACGGTGTAAAGGCTATTTTCATCGTCGGCGTTAAGCTTCTTCACCGCCCAGATGTTGTCGTTGGAGGTGAGGTTGTTGAAACTATATTGGCTGAAGATGATCTTGTCGCTGTAGGCAAACACCTTGGTCGGCTCAGTATCGTTGCCCTCGATGAGGTTGGCGACGCCGGGGCCTTCCGCGTTGGTGGCCGAATCGATGGTGTAGGTCGTTCCGCTCTTGACGAAGATGCCGGAAGCATCGATGTCGAAGGAGTAGTTGGATGTGCCGACCGAGACGTCGGTTCCGGTCTTTCCGTTATAGAGGTTGTCGCCGATCCAGGAGCCGACGAACGGATAGCCGGCATAGAGGGTGAGGTTCTTCTCGGTGACTGTGATGGTGACGGTTTCGTCGGTGACGGGCATGGGGAAGGTGTAATAGCCATTCTCGTCGACCCCGTCCTCGAGCAGGTCGATCTCCTCGTCGTAATAGGCGCTATAGGGATAGGTGGCCAAGAGGGTATTGATGCCAATGTCCTCGGTGATGCCGTCGACTTTGACGTAAACGGTCTCGTTGGCGACGGCCTTGCCATCTGCCTCCTCAAGCGTCCCATCCTCGCCCATCGTGTAGGCGGTGACGGTAAGGTGCTCGGAATTGACGATTTCCAAGGTCCGATAGTACGCGTCGGCGACCGGGACGATGGTGATGTCACGGGCCGGCATGATGAAGGTAACGCTGTTTTCTCCATCTTCAAGCATGACGACCTGGCCGGTTTCGACGACCCGGATGCCGGTCGCTATCTCGGTGAGGGAGTTACGGAGCACAACCCTGACCGTCGCCCCGTATTCGGCGATGTTGTTGCGGCAGGAGGTTTCATACGTCTCCCCAACCGGGGTCGAATAGACGTTGGTGATGAGGTCGGAGTCGAAATCGAGGGCGAAGCTCGAGCGGGTGGCGGTCACGGTGATCCGGACGTCGCCGTTGGGCATAACGAAGGTGAAATAGGTTTTGCCCTCGATCTCGACGGTCTCATGCTCAACGACTTCCGAGACAAAGCCAAATCGCTCGACCGTCAGCCCGGTGTAATTGAACCCAGGCTTCATCATGAGGGCGAAGGTAACCGTCGATCCGACGGCCGCCTCCTCGCCAACGCCGACCAAATCGGCGATTTCCGAGGTCGTGTTGGTGACCGAACGCATCGCCACCTGCTCAATCGGGGCGGACTCGATGGCGATATTGACGTCTTCGGCCGGCATCTGGAAGTAATAGACGCCGCTTTCGTCGCGTCCGCAGACGACGTCGTTGGCTTTGACCGAGAGGATGGTCAAGGCCTCTTCGTCGTAGGCGAGGGTGATGTGCACCACTTCACCTTCCTCGGCGGTTTGGTTGACGGTTGCGGTCACGCCTTCCTCGGCTGCGACGGTTATGTCGTAGACGATGGGGGCGGGATCGGTGGATTCCTCAGACGATGAGGATTCCTCGGACGAGGAGGTCTGCTCAGAGGAGGATTCCTCGGATGAGGTAGAGAGCTCGCTCCCGGTTCCGGTATCCGGCATCGAGGAGGACGAGGTTTGATCGTTGCAGCCAACGAGGGCGGTCCCGGAAAGGAGGAGAAGGCTTAGTAGCAGGTTCTTGTTGCTTTTCATCGTTTTGTTTCCTTTCCCTTTAAGCGGCCGGTGTATAGACAGTGCCGGCGATCGTCCCGACGGGGGCCCCATCGACGTTGAGGGTGACCGAGGTCGCGTCTTCAAGTCCGGTGCCTCCCTCGTAGGTATAGCTGACGCCTTCGAGGTAGCAAACGTGATTGATGCCGTCGATGGCGAAGCTCGCGACGACGGTTTCGACGCCGTCGACGGTTGAGGCGATCTCGAAGAAGGCCACTTTCCCATCGACCCCGTCAACCTTGCCGATTAGGACCCGGCCGGTCAGGTTGGTTCCCAATTCGGTTTTGGCGTAAACCATGTAATCGTGGGTATATAACCCGCCGGAATAGCCAATGACGTAGAACCCTTCGCCATAGGCGCCCTGGTGCCCGCCGGTCAAGTCAAGGATGCCGCAGGTGCCTTCCTCGTTAAGCGGGGTGACTTTGATGATCGAGCCGGAGGTGCTGGCGGACACGGCCCCATCCGCGCCGATTGAAGCCACTCTATCGAGGGTATCTTCGTGGAACCCGCCGGAATACTTATAGACGTTCCCGCCGACATAATCGCCGACGAATTCATAGCCTTCGTAGGCGGTTGGGTCATACATCGACACGTCGATCGTGTAATTTGTGCCTTCCTCCATCTCGAAGACGAAGTAGCCGTCGCCGACCCATTCGGTGCCGATGGTGGCCGGCTGTCCGTCGGCATCGACATAGCTGACGATGAGGGACAAAACCTCATCCTCGGTTTCAATGCCGTCGACGTGGACATAGACTTCCTCGCCGGCGTAAGCGGTCGAGGTCGCGACGTAGGCCTCATCGACGTTGTAGTAAGTGGTAAGCGTGTCGTCTAGAAGGGTTAGGTTTTGCTTCTCGACCTCGGTGTAGGTGATCTTGAAGTCCGCCCCATCCTGCATATTGAAGTAATACAGTCCAACCTCATCGTCATACATGACGGTAAGGGACATGGCGTATTCGGGGTTCCAGGTCGGTGCGTATTCGACGCGGAATTGGTAAGGCACGTGGTTGTCGTCATCGGATTCCCAATCGAGGTAAATCGTGGTGTTGGAACCGCGGCCATCTGCCCTTGCTCGTCGACGGCCGGGGTCAATAGGCCGGTTTCCGAATCGTAAGTCGAAGGGGTGACGGTGACGTGTTCGCCCTGGGTCACGGCAAGCGGGATGTAATTCGGGGTTGTAATGGCCTCGATGGTGATGTCTTTTGCCGGCATCGTGAAGGTGCACACAAGCGTCCCGTCCTGCTCGACGGGGGTTATCTCCTCGCCGGTCTCGACGATGCGAAGTCCGGTGGCCAGGGCCTGGGCGGTGTCTTCGAGGTGGACCTCGATGGTGGCCCCGGCATAGGCGTGCTCCCTTGAGCTCACCTCGGTCCGCTCCTCGCCGATCACCTCATAGACGTAATCGATGTTGGAGCCTTGGGTCTTCAAGGCGAACATCTTGGTCTCGGTATGGGCGTAGACCCCGACGTCGGCGGTTAAGCCCTCGGGGGCGGTGAAGGTGTAGGCATTGCCCCCTTGGTAGGTGTAGGAAATCGGGGTTTCGATGGCCGTCCCCTCATCGTTAAGCGCCCCAATCTCGACGTCGGTGATGGTATAGGCGGTGTCGACTGGCAAGCCGATGGACAACGTGACCTCGTCCCCGGCGTCGAATCCGAGTTCGTCATAGCCATAGAGCTCGACGTTCGGATTGAGGTTGACGAGGTGGTATTCGCCCTCGATTATGGCGTCGACCGTCAAGGTGACCGCCTCATCCGGCATCTCGAAGTAATAGGACTCTTCGTCGACCTTGGCGGCGGTCCCGCCGTTGACAAGCAGGTCGTTGATGGTGATGAGATCGTGGTCGTAGGTCAATTCGACGTCGACGATCTCGCCCGGAAGGGCTTGGTTGGCGACATCGACGGCGATGCGCGAATCGATGTCGGCGGTGATGCCAAGGGCATTAGCGGCATCTCCGTTGGCGTGCCCGGGGGCTAAAGTCCGGCCTCCGGCAAGCGTAGGTGAGAGTCCCGCGATCGCCCCGATAGAGCCGGCTAACCCGATGAGTCCGGCGGCGATGACGAGATTCTTCGTTTTCTTCGTCATTTTTTTCTCCTTTCCGCTTGAAAGATGCCGCCATTATAGAAGCGGGCAAGTTTTAGGCAAGAAGTTTTTTCGCTAGTCAATTGACGGGTACTTCTTATATATATAAAGGGCAAAAAATCCGCTTGGAAGCGAGATAAAAATTTACATTTCCCCAAAAGCCGGCTTTGGGTTGACAAGCGTTTTCCCGTTATGGAGAAAGTCGGGGGGACGCAAATTCGCCGTTGACAAAAAAACTCGGAAACCCAAGATATAGCAGTCAAAAAAGGAGACATGTAATGAAAAGGGAATACAAAACTCTTGCCTTGCTCTCCGCCGCTTTGCTTCTAGTGGGATGCAACGACTCGTATAGCAGCAGCATTCCAAGTGAGAGTGGCGAAGGCGAGTCAAGCAGCCAGATAACCGATTCCACCTCTTCCCCCGACGCTTCCGATACCACGGATACCGGCGAAGGGGAAAAATACGTAATCCGGCCATCCTGGGACAGCTCGATCATCGACGCGAGCGTCGACAAAACCGAAGCAAAGGAAGGGGAAACGGTCACCATCACCATCAACGGCGCGACCGGGGTGACCATCACCCAGGTCATCGTCGATGGGTCGACCGACACCGTCTTGACTTCCGAAGACGGGATCACCTACACCTTCATCATGCCCAACCAGTCGGTTCGGATCGTTATCCTTTACGAGGTGGCCGGGGAAATAACCTTGGTCGGCGATTTCAGCGCCGCCCTCACCCTCAACGAGGAAACCGGGGTTTACGAAGCCAAAGGCGTGAAGGTAAGCGGGCCGGAGGACATGGCCGCCTTCTCCTACCAAGTCGAGGGCGAAGACGGGGCGAAAACCAAGCTCGACGTCTCCTCGCTTGATGAGACGAAGACCTTCGCCAACGTCACCTTCACCTACTCCTCAAGCACCAACCCGGCCGAGCAAAACCTGCAAATCGCCACCGGATGCACCTACGATTTCTATTACGACCCATCGGCCGCCCGGCCTTGCTATGTCAAGCGCGTCAGCGTCGACGCCCTCCCCGATTCCGTCGACTCGCTTTACACCCTCTTCGACGGCAGCGTCCGCAGCGAATCGACCATCTCGACGCCCAACCTAACCGGGATGAGTTTGCAAATCGACGACGGGACGAACAACCGGACCCTGACGATGGCCGAGTACGAGGGCAACGTCAAATACGTCAACGTCCACGACAACAAAGCCAACCGCGATTACCCGGTTTACAAGCAAATCGACGAGGAAGCCAACCAGCTGATAATCGTCGATGCCTATACCCCCGACATGGGCAATGACGACGCAACCAGGCAGAGCAGACGGAGCAACTCCGCCTATTCGGCGCGTTACGACATCGACGAAACGGTTGAGGACGCCCTCTTCACCAGGACATTAGAGGAGGCGAGGAAGGAATACAACACCATCCCCCACCAGATGTCGGAAATCGAATACGAGTTCATGTACGCCTACCGCGTCGGGACGAGCTCGGAATCCGACGATTCGGTTTCCTATTCCAACATCGCCATCGAATCGACCCAGAAGGCAAACGGCTTTACGACCGTCATCAACTCGACCGTCGAGCATAGCATCTCCGCCTCGACCTACGTCGACGAACGCCATGACGGCATCGTCTATGACGTTACCCTGACCTTCTCCGTCAAAGGCGAGCTCACCGCCATCGAATACACCGAAACCACCTATGCCGAGGATGAATGGGACTTCGTCGCCCACGCCCCGATAACCGGGATGGCCGGGACCATCACCAAAACCATCGATGGCACCTACACCTATGACGGAGCCAAAGAGGAATCCCTCCCAAGCGGGTTTAACCTAAACCAATACTTCATTTCCGAATTCGACTCCATCCATTTCTATAACCCCGACTCCGGGCAGCCTGACGACGGGACCACCAACTGGCTCCATTACAACGATAAAGTCGCCATCGCCCCCTCCGACGACGAGGAGACGCTTGAAAACGTGACCGTCTCCTACTCCCCATCGACCGCCCTCGACCTTTGGACCTACGCCCCAACCGAGACAAGCGATAGCACCGTCATCGCCAAAAAAGGCTCCGACCTCTTTAACGAGATGACCTGCGTCGGTATCGGCGAGGCGACCGTCACCTTCACCAACCACACCGCCTCAACCGGGGTCAGGGAAGAGGTCGACATCAACGTCGGGGCCACCACCAAGTGGTTCAGCTTCTCGCTTAACGGCACCACCAACGGGATGGTCGTCGACACCGCCCATGCCAACATCGTCGCCGGCACCACCGAGACCTATGACGTCATCGTCACCCCAAATAGCGCCCCCGCCGATTTCAAGGCCATAGTCGATCCGACCTACGCGGACATCCTCAAGGTCGACTCGACCGTGGGCGGGCAATTGGTCCTGACCGCCGAAGACGACCCCTCCATCACCGCCCCGACCGAAGTCGCCATCCGCATCTACTCCGACCAGTGGATGGACACCACGGTCATAAAAGACGCCCTTTACATCTACATCACCATCATCCCCTCCGACTATTCGCTTGCCGGGACCTGGGAGTCGCTTGACGAGTACTACCAAACCACCATCGTCTTCACCGACGACGCCTACGAAGGCGAATACAACGAGGACTACTACACCGCCCCGAAGACGGGGACCATCGTCGACGTTTGGAGCGGCGACACCGACACCTACCATTTCTATTATGAGTATGATGGCGGGATCCTCCGGGCCAAGGTCTACGACATGGAGACGACCGACACCAACGGGTTCGAATTCACCCTAAACGACATCACCCTCGACTTCGTCTTTGACATATCGAACAACCAAGTCGGGCTATGCATGTATTACACCCTCACCGCCGAGGATGAATGGGTGGCTGAGGATTACGCGATAGTCGGCGGCTTCGACGACGAAGGCTACTTCTCCTACACCATGTTCGCCAAAGCCGAATAGGAAAAGGCAAACGATAAGGCCACCCCGCAAAGGTGGCCTTTTTCGTTTGGAAAAACCGCAAAAGCCTAATCTTTGAAGGCTTCTTGGAGGGAGAGATTGCTGAATTCCTCATCCATCGCCAAAGCCTCATAGCTCGCGCTTGACTCAATTTGCTCCTTTATCAAGACGGAGAGGATGTCGATGGCGATGTTTTTGACGCCGTCGTTGTTTATTATGAAGTCGGCGTAGATGGAGCTCGGCTCGACTATCTCCCCATACATCGGCTGAACGGTGTTGAAGTATTGGGAGACGATGTTCTCAAAGCTCCTCCCCCTTTCCTTCTTGTCGCGGATAAGCCGGCGCAGGAAGCGGCGCTCGCTCGAGGCGGAGATGAAAATCTTCATATCCCCAAGCCGCCTTATCTCCCTATCGACCAAGGCCATGATGCCCTCGACGAGGATAACCTTCTTGGGGGCGATCTCCTCAAATTGCCCGGAACGGGTGAGCTTAACGAAATCGTAAATGGGCTTTTGGATGGGCTTGCCTTCCTTCAAATCGCGAAGCTGACGCCGCATAAGCGGCCAATCGAAGGCCTTGGGGTGGTCGTAGTTGACTTTGTAACGCTCCTCAATGGGCATATCGGATTGGTCTTTGTAGTAATCGTCCATCGTGAGGCGGACGATGTTTTCCCCGCCAAGCCGCTTGAGGACCTCGGAGGTGATATATGATTTGCCGGAGGACGAGCCCCCGCCGATGAGTATGAGGTGGTTCATGGTCATTCCCCCATTGGCTTAAGGTTGGAAAAGAAGGAGGAGGCAAACAGCTCCATCCAGCCCAAATCAAGATAGGCGCAGGATTCGACGGCGGAATGCATCGAAAGCAAAGGGACCCCGATGTCGAATGAGGGGATGGAAACCTGACTATTGGAGATATTGGCCAAAGTCGACCCGGAGCGGAGATCGCTGCGGATCGAATATTCCTGGAAGGGGATGCCGGCATCTAGGCAAATCGACTTGGCATAGGCCCCGGTAAGGCCGGAAGTGGAATAGGCGGAGGAGGCGCTGTATTTAAGCGCCACCCCCTTCCCCATCCGGATCGGGTGGCATTGGTCCTCAAGGGAAAGCTTGTTTGGATGCCCGGCGTGGGCGGCGTCGGAGGAGCAAAGGCAGGAACGAGGCAAAGCCTTAGCCAAATCAAAGCCAAGATCGGATGCTACCTGCTTCAGCCCCTCTGAAAGCAAATCGCCCGCGGCCCCCGAATAGATGGAGGAGCCGATCTCCTCCCCGGAAAATAGGACGAGCACCTTGATGAGGTCCTCATCGGCCCGGGGCGAATTGGCGAAAGCGTAAACTCCAGCATAAGCCCCGGAAAGGTCATCGAGGCGCGGAGAAAGGCAAAACTCGGAATTGAGGCCGACCGACTTCGCCTTCTCCTTCACCACTAAATACAGGTCGAAGCCCAGTATCTCCCCCGCTTCCGGGCAAAGGGAAAGAAGATAACGCTCAAAGGAAAAGGGGGCGCTAGGCAAAGAAGAGGAGATGACGGCGCGCAAATCAAGGCTTGGGTCGACGGAGAAGGAGGAATTGACGTCGCGTCCATAATGGATGGCGAGGCTTGGGACGTAGGCAAAGGGCTCCTTCGACTCGATTAGGCGGGGCCGCAGGTCCTTCCCGATGACGCGTCCGGACAAATACAAAGGACGGTCGAACAAGGAATAATCTATTGCCCCGCCGTAAACCTCGGTCTCAAGCAAGGCGAGCCCGCCGGAATAGGTAACGGGGCGCGGCTTGATTTTGAGGCAAGGGGAATCGAGGTGGGCGGCGTAGATGGCAAAGCGCGGGGCGGAAACCTTCTTTGGGTAAATGGCGGCGAATAGCGACGAGCCATCGCGGGTTTGGAGGACATCCGCCTTCCCCTCCAATTCCTTTTTTGCCAAGGCGGCGTTAACGAAAACGGAGGAGGAGTTTTCTAGCGCCTCCTTCATCCAGCTTAGGAACTTTTCCATGCGTCTATAATCCTTTCCTAGCGATTATAGACCGAGGAAAAGGCTTTAGGAAGCCGGTTAAATGGAAAAGGAAACGGAGCCGACCTTATATAGGTTGCCGGACTCTGACCCGATTAGGCAGGCTTTGCCTGAATACTGTCCTGGGGTAAGCGAGCTTAAGGGCAAAGAAAGCGCATAATGATCGCCCTTATCCTCGAATTCGAGCCGGGAAGAATTTGAAGGGGAGTCCAAATACAGGCACGCCCCATCGAAGCCCTCGAGGAAGCCTTCTTTGGTTTGGATGTCGGAGATGGTCACTTCGCCATTTTCCATATCGAGGCTCACATCGGCCTTCGGGCAAAGTCCCTTGGCGTTAAGGTAATCGAGGTTAAGCGGGTCGAACTCGAAAAGCCGCTGCATGGTTTCCGACTTCTTTTCGATCTCGAGCTCGACCGTCTCCAAGCCATATTCCTCAATGAGGGTTTCCTTTTCCGAATACAGGTTGGTCCCAAGGCCGAGCCTATCCCCCTCGATCTCATATCCGAGGGCGGCGATGGTCGTCGGGAAGGTGTCGTAGGCGCAATATTCCCGCTTCTCGCGACCCTCCCTTTCGGCATAGGGGGATTCGAAACAATAGTAGGTGCGGCGGTCGAAGCCGTCGTCGATGGCATCATTAAGCCAGGACCCGGACATGGTGACGTGGTCGCCGACGATGACCAAGGCCGTGTTGCCGCTTACCTCCTCGGGTATTTCCCCGGATTCGAAATACCAGTCGGCGAAATCGCTTACCTGCTTCGAGGAGCAGCGGATGCAGGCCCCGTATTGGTTTTCCTCCACCATCTCCTGGTCGCAGTATGGGCAGGGGTTCCCGTCATCGGCCACCGAGTTGCCCGAGAAATGGGTGTCGACGGTGAGGGCGGTGACGTTGAATGGGGTTCCCTTTTCCACGTAGTTATCCGACAAAACGGCCAACTCGTCTTTCACATAATCGAAAAGATGGTAATCCTGGTAGCCCCAGAATCCGTCGTTTTCGACGTGGTTGGGGTCGGAGGCGGGGAGGGAGTTGTAATAAGGGAAATCGCGGAAGGAGAAGGAGCCGTGCTCCTCAAAGAAGGCCCGCCTTCCGCCGAAGACGGCATCCGATCCGCAGAAGAAATACTGGTCGTAGCCCTCGTTATGGAGGAAGTCGCCGAGGTTATAGACGCCAGGGAAGAAATATTCCTGCTCGTTCATGTTGGAATCGGCGAAGGGGGTTTTGTAGGGAAGACCGGAATAATGGGAGAAGATGGCGGCCATCGTCCAAGTCGAGTATTCGAGGCAATGGGCCCCGTTTATGGCCGTGATCGAATCGCCGAAATCCTCGTATTCATTGGCCAACTGGCTTAGTTCCGGGATGAAGTTTTCCTCGAAATAGCCGCCATATTCCTTGGAGGAATACGTCGTCTCCATCGATTCGAGGATGAGGAAGATGAGGTTGGTTTTCTTCTTCTCCGGGTGGGCGTTTACGATGCTTACCGAGCTTGGGGAGACGTAATGCTCGTCGATGAAGGAGGAGGAGGCGAAGGCGGTCGTGACGAAATGGCTCAGATCGACGTAATCGCAAAAGCAGGCCATCGAGGGTATGACGGCGATTAGGCTAAGAAGGAAGCAGGCAAGCGGCATGCGGCGCCGCCACTTAAATTTGTAGTGGCGGAATATAAAATAAAGCCCCACCGCGATCCCGACGATCACGGCGGTCGGGATGATGGCCTCCAAGACGAAAAGAAGGAAATTGATCGAAGGGGCGCCCCCCAGGTTTTTGACGGTCGAAAGCATCTCCGGTATCGAGACATAGGGGAACGAGGTCATGCACCAGATGACGGTGCAGGTGAGGAAGAGGAAGCCGATGGCGAAGAAAATTAAAACGCCGGCCCTCACTTTTTTCTTGACGTTGGCCTTCCTTTCGCCTTCCGCGATTTCGCTTTTTTCCTTCGTTTCCATTTTTTCACCCCTCAAGGTAAAGGCGAATATACTACGGACTTAGAAGTTTTTCTATATAGAAAAGGGCCTATGGGCAATCTAGATGAGGGCCTCTAGCAGGATCTTCATCCCGATGCCGAGGAAGACGATGGCCGAGATAAGTCCGCTATAGCGTTTTAGCGGCTTAGAAAGGAAAGAGCCAAGCAAAGCGCAAAGGAAGCTTAGCCCCATTGTCACCACGCCTATCATGGCAAAACTAACCATGGCGTCGGCGACCGAATAGCTTAAAAAGGTAAACCCGATGCAAAGGGCGTCAATCGAGGTGGCGACGGCCTGAACCAATATCTCATTGACCTTAAGGGAGCTTTCCTCCGTCTTTTCCGCCTCCTTTTCCCGCAAACCCCTTATGAAATCGACGAAACACTTAATCGCAAGCAAGACCAATAGGCTGAAGGCGATATAGGGGATGGCGACATCGAGGACGTCGCGGAAGGTGTAGCCAAGGCCATACCCGATGGAGGGCATCGCGGCTTGGAAAAGCCCAAAGAGGAAGGAGCACAAAAGCAATAGCCCCCACTTCCTTAGGCCGATCCTAACGGCATTGCAGGCGTTGGTGACACTCGCGTCAATCGCCATATTGAAGGAAACGACGACCACCAATCCCCAATCCATAACCGTTATTCCGATGCCGGCACACTATACACAAACATGATAAAAGAAAGAAGTATCTCCTTACCCCTTGAAATGCGAAACAGGTGAACTAGAATAACGAACGCCATGAAACACAATACGCTGACCTATTCCGAGCAAGATAGGGCCCTTGATAAACAAGACGCCAAAAAGACCTTGCCGATCTACATCGAATGCCTTAAGCCGAGTTGGCGGCTCATCATCGTCGACTTCATCGTCATTTTGCTCGACGCCTTCTTCGAGCTCATGATCCCCTACCTCTCGGGCCGGTTGATCCAAGACGGGCTGGAAGGCTATGGGGCGCTTGACGCCCTTGGCAACCCGACCCCGATCGTCATCGGGGGCGGATTCGACCAGCCGGCTTTGTTCTACGTCTGGCTTTATGGCGGGCTCATGATCGGATGCGCCCTATTGGCCATCGCCTGCCAGCTTTGCGGGATGAAGCTTTCCGCCGTCATCTCAAGCGACTACATCGAGCGGCTCCGCAACACGATATTCGCCAAAGCCGAGCAGTTCTCCTTCTCCAACATCGGGGACTTCCCGGTCTCGAAGCTCACCACCATGCTCTCCAACGACTGCAACAACATCCGCTTCTTCATCCTCATGTTCGTCCGAATGGGCTTTAAGCAATCGATAGTCGCCACCCTCTGCTTCGTCTTCATCTTCTCCCTCAACTGGCTAATCGGCATCATCGCCCTCCCGATGGTCGCCATCGCCTTTTTGATAATCGTCGTCATCATCCGCAAGACCAAGCCGCAGTTCATCCTCACCCAGTCGGCCATCGACAACGTCAACCACAACGTCGAGGAGGACACCGAGGGCATCCGCGAGGTCAAAGCCTTCTGCCGGGAAGGCCATATGCAGGAGAAATTCGAGAAGGCCAACGGGGAACTAACCGACATCACCTTCGTCTCGGTGTGGCGCCTTGGCCTAAGCGGCTCGATCACGACCCTCACCATCAACCTCGTCATCACCGCCATTCAGCTGCTCGGCGGATTCTCCATGCTTTACACCGCCGACCCCAACCCCCTATGGACGATGTTCAACAACGGCAACCCCCTCTTCGACGCCGGGGAGCTTTCGATGCTCACCAGCTACGCCGCCGTCCTCACCATGTCCTTCTCCTTCCTCTCGATGCTCGTCCAGTTCTATTCCCGGGCCGAGGCCAGCAAGGAGAGGATCGACCGGGTGCTTTGCGAGGAGATCGACATCTCCTACTCCCCCAAGCCCAAGACGGCGGATTTCGACCCCGACCACCTTAATGGCGGCGACGTCGACTTCGAAAACCTCGTCTTCTCCTACCTGAAAGACCCAACCAAGCCGGCCGTCGGCCCGATAAACCTCCATATATCATCCGGGGAGAAAATCGGCATCATCGGGGGGACGGGCTCAGGCAAATCGAGCTTGGTCAACCTCATCCCGCGGCTTTACGACGCGACAAGCGGCCAGGTGAAGATCGGCGGCCACGACGTCAAGGACTACTCGCTCAACGCATTGCGCGGGGAAATCGGGGTCGTCTTACAAAACAACGTTCTCTTCACCGGGACCATAAGAAGCAACATCCAATGGGGGAAGAAAGACGCGACCGATGAGGAGATCTTCAAAGCCCTCGACGTCGCCTGCGCCTCCGACTTCGTCAAATCCTTCAAAGACGGGCTCGACACCCCGGTCTCCCAAGGCGGAAAATCGGTTTCGGGCGGGCAAAAGCAAAGGCTATGCATCGCCAGGGCCGTAATTAAAAACCCGAAGATCCTCATCCTCGACGATTCGGTCTCGGCCTGCGACATGGACACCAGCCGCCGCATTCAGGAGCAGCTATCATCCAACTTGAAAGGGACGACCGTCTTCATGATCGCCCAGCGGGTCGACTCGATAAAGCGCTGCGACAAGATCCTCGTCCTCGACAACGGGAAGCTGATAAGCTTTGGCACCCACGATCAATTGATGCAGGGCTGCCCGCTATATAGGGATATCGCCGAAATCCAGGCCAAGGGGGTTGAATGAACATGCGCTTACGCGATTACAAAGGCTATAACACCTCCGGGACCGGGGAAACGATAAACGGGGTCACCATCGAATATTCCTGCGGGGCCGAGGGGTATAAGGAAATAACCCAAAGCTATGGGAAAAGGCGGAAAGGCTATGGCAAGCCCAAGCACACCTGGAAGGCGCTTTTCCGGGTCTTCTCCTACCTAAAGGGCGACAAATGGATGTTCTTCGCCGCCATCTTCGCCACCGTCGCCACCATCCTCGTCAACTTAGTCGGCGGCTTCGTCAACGCCCCGATAGTCGACGGATTGCTCAACCCCGCCGTCATGGCCATGCGCGGGGATTGGGGGCAATACGGCTCCTACCTTGGCTATGAAAGCGCCGTCATCTCGACCTCGCCATTCAACAAGATCCTCTTCTCGATGATGGATTGGGGTTTGCCCAGTAGCGAAATCTTCTCCGAGGCCATCGGGATATTGCTTTCCGTCATCGGCGTCTTGGTCGGCCTTTACCTTATCGGCTTCCTTTGCTCGGTCGCCCAAATATTCTTAATGACCAAAATCGGGACCAATTCGCTTATGCGGCTGCGCAACGACATGTTCGCCAAGCTCCAGGGGTTGCCTTTGTCCTACTTCGACCAAACCTCCCATGGCGACATCATGTCGCGGTTTACCAACGACGTCGACAACCTCGCCCAGTTTTTCAACTCCGGCATCGTCGAGCTTTTCACCTCGGTGGTGATGCTAGTCGGCATCGTCGTCTTCATCTTCACCCTCAATTGGCTTTTGGCCCTTGTGGCCTTGGTCATGGAAGGGGTGGCGATGGCTTTGGTCGCCAATAACGTCCGCCGCTCGGTCAACGCCTTCTCCGAAACCCAGGTATCGATGGGCGAATTCAACGGGCTCTCCGAGGAAGTCCTTTCCGGGCTAAAGGTCGTCAAATGCTTCTCCAAGGAGCAGGACATGCTCGACCTCTTCAAGTCCATCGACTATCGTCACACCATCCACAACAAGAAGTCGGTGTTCCTAAGCTCGGCCAACGTCCCGATCGTCAATAACATCAATAACCTCAACACCGCCCTAGTGGCCATAGTCGGCATCATCCTCATCGTCACCGACGCCCCCTTCGCCCGGGTTTCCGTCGGCACCTTGGTGGCCTACATCGCCTTGCTTAGGATGCTCGCTAGGCCCTTCAACAACATCTCCAACCTCATGACCATGGTCCAAAGCTCGCTTGCCGGGGCCGAGCGCATCTTCCAGATGATCGACATCGAGCCCGAGCCGAGCTTGCAGAAGGCCAAATGGCATTCCTACAAAGGAAACGACGGCAAGTTCTATTGGACCGACGGGATGAGGGTTAAGCCGGTGCTAGGCCAAGTCGACATGCGCCACGTCGATTTCAGCTACGTAAAAGGGCAGCCCATCCTCCATGACATCACCCTCTACGCCCACCCGGGCCAGAAGATCGCCTTAGTCGGCTCCACCGGGGCTGGCAAAACGACCATCACCAATTTGCTTACCCGCTTCTACGACATCGATTCGGGGGAGATCCTCATCGACGGCATCGACCTAAAGGACATCGACCGGGTTTCGATGCGCCGCTCGATGACCTTGGTCCTCCAAGACACCCACCTATTCACCGGGACCATCATGGAGAACATCCGCTTCGGGCATTTGAAAGCCAGCGACGAGGAATGCGTGAGGGCCGCTAAGCTAGCCTGCGCCGACCCGTTCATCGATAAGCTCAAAAAAGGCTACGCCACCGAGATCGATGGGGCAAACGCCTCGCTTTCGCAAGGGCAGAAGCAGCTGCTTAGCATCGCTCGATGCGCCGTCTCCAACCCGCCGATCCTCATCCTCGACGAAGCCACTTCCTCCGTCGACACCAGGACCGAGCGTCTTATAAGCAAGGGGATGGACAACATCATGGCCGGGAAGACGGTGTTCGTCATCGCCCACCGCCTCTCGACGGTCCGCTACGCCGATTGCATCATGGTCATGGACAAAGGAAGGATCATCGAGCGGGGCACCCACGATGAGCTATTGGCCCAAAAAGGCCGTTACTACGAGCTTTGGACGGGCAAAAGCGAACTTGATTGAAAGACGGCTTCGGCTGTTTTTCTTTTTTGCCGAAGCAAAAGCATTTCCTTTGCCATATACCCCTAGGGAGTATATATTTTGGGCGTATGGAAACGCTTAGGAAAAAGGAAAAGCCCCGCGACGCGGCGGAGAAGGAAAGGCTAACGAAACGCTTGTCGCGCCTTGCCGGGCAAATAGAGGGGATAAGGCGGATGGTCGAGGATGACCGTTATTGCGGCGACATCCTCCTGCAGCTTTCGGCCGCCGAAGGGGCGTTAAGGGAAATAGCCAACTCCGTTTACGAAACCCATATGCTCACCTGCGTCAAGGACAAGATAAGGCAGGGGGACGATTCGGCCCTACTGGAATCGTTTGAATTGCTTAGGAGGCTAAAATGAGGAAACGGTTCGACATCACCGGCATGAGCTGCGCCGCCTGCTCAGCCCGGGTGGAAAAGGCGGTTAGGCAGCTAGAAGGCATTAAGAAGGCCGACGTCAATTTGCTAACCAACTCGATGGAGGTGGAATTCGACGCGCCTTTGACGGTGCAGCGGATAATCGCCAAGGTCGAAAAAGCCGGGTATGGGGCCAAGGAAAAGGGGACGCAAAACGAGAAAAGCGTCGGGAAAAGCGAAAACGGCACCAAAGCGCTTCTTTTCCGCCTAATCGCCTCGCTTGTCATCCTCGTCCCGCTTTTCTACATCGCCATGGGGGCGATGCTAGGCTGGAACATCGGCGTTTTGGGAGATTACCCGTTGCTGCTTGGGCTGCTACAAGCCGTCTTGGCCTTCCTCATCATGGCCATAAACCGGCATTACTTCGTCTCCGGGATAAAGGCGATTTGGAACAAAAGCCCGAACATGGACACGTTGGTGAGCCTAGGCTCTGGCGTCGCCTTCGTCTATTCGCTTGCCCTATTGTTCGAGATGGCCTATTACGTCTCCTCGTCGGGGTATTCCTCGCCCGAAACCTTCGAGCAGGTATCCCACATCGCGATGAACCTGAACTTCGAAACCGCCGGGACCGTCTTGGCCTTGATAATGGTCGGGAAGACGCTGGAAAGCTATTCGAAGGGCAAGACGACCTCGGCCTTAAGCGAATTGATTGGCCTCGCCCCGCGAATCGCCCATAAAAAAGAGGGGGATGGCTATATCGACGTCGACATTGCGGAGCTAAAAGTCGGCGACCTCGTCTTGGTTAAGCCCGGCGAGCACTTCCCGGTCGACGGGCTGGTGATGGAGGGGGATTCAAGCGTCGATGAGTCCTCCCTTACCGGCGAATCGATGCCGGTTGGGAAAAAGAAAGGCGACGAGGTTTCGACCGCGACCGTCAACCAGGAAGGGGCCTTGCTCGTAAAGGCGAAAAGGACCGGGGAAGACACGACTTTGTCGCAAATCGTCAAGATGGTCGAGGAGGCCAGCTCCTCGAAGGCCCCTATCGCCAGGATCGCCGACAAGGTGTCGGGCGTCTTCGTCCCGATCGTCATCGCCATCGCCTTGCTCGTCTTCGTCTTTTGGCTGATATTCGGAAAAGAGCTGGTTGAGGCCTCTGCCGGCGGGGAGAGCTTGCTAACATACGCGCTGGAGAAAGCCATCGCCGTCTTGGTCATCTCCTGCCCCTGCGCCCTTGGGCTTGCGACCCCGGTCGGCATAATGGTCGGGACCGGTAAGGGTGCAAGAAGGGGGATACTTTTCAAAACCGCCACCTCGCTTGAGCAAACCGGGAAGGCGGAGATCGTCGTCTTAGACAAAACCGGGACCATCACCTACGGAAGGCCGGAAGTCGCGCAAATCAAGGCCCAAATCGATGAAAACGAGTTGCTTTCCATCGCCTTTTCCCTTGAGCAAAGCTCCGAGCACCCTTTAGCCAAGGCCATCGTGGCGGAAGCCAAGCGTAAAGGGGCGCAATCCAAGCAGGCGTCCTCTTTCCTATCCATCCCCGGGCAAGGGGTAAGCGCCCTCATCGGCGGCAAATCCTTCTATGCGGGCAACGCGCTTCTTCTTAGGCAAAAGGGGATCGAAAGCTTTCAGGCGGAATCTGACGCCGAATCGATTTCAAGGCAAGGACAGACGCCGCTTCTATTTGCAAGCGAAGACGGCTATCTTGGGGCCATCGGGGTCAAAGACTCCATAAAGCCCGACAGCAAGCAAGCCATCGCCGAGATGAAGGCGATGGGCCTGCTCCCGGTCATGCTCACCGGGGATAACGCCATCGTCGCCCAATCGATTGCCGAGGAGGTCGGGATTGAGCATTTCTCCGCCTCATTGCTCCCCGGAGGCAAGCTAGAGGCCATAAGGAAGCTAAAGGAAAAAGGCAAGGTCGCGATGATCGGGGACGGGGTCAACGACGCCCCATCGCTTTCGGAAGCCGATATCGGGATCGCCATCGGCTCGGGATCGGACATCGCCATCGACTCGGCCGACGTCGTCATCTCGAGCAGTCGGCTCCTTGACGCGGTGAAAGCCTTCCGCTTATCGAGGAAGACCTTGCTCAACATCAAGGAAAACCTCTTCTGGGCCTTCATCTACAACCTCATCATGATCCCGGTGGCCGCCGGGGCGTTTGCCGCGGTCGGGATGGCGAAGATGAGGCCATGGATGGGGGCGGCCGCGATGTCGGTTTCCTCCGTCTGCGTCGTCTTAAACGCGTTGCGGCTTAACCTCGTCTCACTCGAAAAAGGCGGGAAGAGAAAAAACAAGGTCAAAATCGACGGGAGCGAGTTCCTCTCCTCCTGCCCGATTGAAATAGAAGGAAAGGAGGGAAGGAAAATGGAAATCGCCATCAAGGTCGAAGGCATGATGTGCCAACACTGCGTTTCCCACGTCAAAGAGGCTTTGGAAAAAACCGAAGGCGTCGAATCGGCCGAGGTCAGCTTGGAAAACAAGTCGGCCACAATAAAAGGGCAAAACCTAGACAAGGCAAAGCTCATCGCCGCCATTGAAAAAGCCGGATACAAAGCCGAGTGAGGCAAAGCAGCCTGCCCGCCCGAAAGGGTGGGCTTTTCCTTTTCTTCGGCCTATAATCGGTTTGGTCGGAGGACGGGAAAATGAAAAAATCGAAGCTGTTGTTCCTATTGCCCCTATCGGCTTTGCTTTTCGCCTGCGGGCCAAGCGAAAGCGAGCGGCCAAGCCAAAGCCACTCGGGGGAGGAAAGCGAATCAAGCCTAAGCGAATCGAGTTCGGAAAGCAAAGAGACGACAAGCTCAATCGAGGAAAGCGAAGAAACAAAGACGGAATCCAGCTCAGAGATAGAGGAGCTTGAGCCTTTTTCGATTAGTAGAGATGACATCCCGCCGAGCGAGCAAAGCAGCTATCTAAGCCAAGACATAACGATCGGCGAGCATACCTTCTACGTTGAAAACGTCCAGCAAGGCAATGGCGAATATAACGGCACCATCCAGATGAGGAAGGAAAATTCCTTTATCTACAACAAAACGCCTTTGGGGCATAGCCAGATAACCATCACCCTACTTGACACCAGGGAAGAGCCCTACAACCCGATCATGGCCGATTTGACCGTCTATTATGGGGAGGCGGAAAACCCAAGCGAAATGGAGGCGGAGGTCGCAAAGGAGGAAAAAGGCGACGGGACGGTCGTCTGCACCTACAAGCTGCCAAGTTTAAGCCGCTACGTCAGGATCGCCAACGAATCGTCGAGGGCGGGATACGCGCTTTCGATCGAATTTGGGACGGACAAATAAAAGTTGCCCAAGGTTATCAAGGCGTTTATAATGCGCCTTGCGCCCGTGTGGTGGAATGGTAGACGCGGCGGACTCAAAATCCGCTGAGTGATGAACTCGTGCCGGTTCGAGTCCGGCCTCGGGCACCATCTTGAAACGACGTGTTTGGTGCATCCTTGGAATTCCAACGATGCCCAAACATTTTTTATTAGATAAATGGGGATGCGGACTCAAAGTTGGACACTTTTCGCTGAGATTAGGTAGTCCCTCGGGCTCACGAACCCAAGCCTTTCCTTGATCCTCTCTTGGCAAAACCACGTGAGGTACTCGTCTAGCATGGCGATGAACTCGTCGCATCTTACGTTGGACCAGTCCTTGCCGTAGAAGAACTCGTTCTTCAAGGTTCCGAAGAAGCCTTCCGCGGCCGCGTTGTCGGGGCTGCAGCCCTTCTTGCTCATCGACCTCACGTAGCCGTAATCGTCCATCAGGGCGATCCATTCTCCAGTTCGGTAATGGAAGCCGCGGTCGCTGTGGACGATCGGCCGCGCGCCCGGCATCGCGTCGTGGGCCTTCCTCAGCATCTCCGAGGCCAGTTCCCCGGTCGGTGACTTCCCGATCGTCCACGCGATCGGGGCCCCGACGAAGAGGTCGATGGCCGGCGATAGGTATACCTTGCCGTCGCGAAGCGAGAATTCGGTTATGTCGGTGACGATCTTCTCGAACGGGGCACTTGCCGAAAAATCGCGCGCTAGGAGGTTTTCCGGGGCCGGGGTGGGCTCGCCGACATAGGAACTGTATTTCCTCATCCTTGGCCGGAACGGCGCGAGGGATCCGTCCTTCATCAGCCTCCTTACGACCTTCTCGGACACCCTTCGGCCCGTCCTTGCCTCCACGGCGGCCTTCAGGCGCCTGTAGCCGTATGTCCCGCGGCTATCGGCGAAGCAGCGCGCGACCTCCTTCCTCAGCTCGCCATAGGGATCGCCCGCCTCCCTGCCGGCGTGGTAGTAGTAGGTGCTCCGGGCCAGCCCGAGCTCCTTGAGGAGAGAGGCGACCGGGTGTTTGTTCGCCAGGGCATCGACGATCCCGGCCTTCTCGGCCGCCTTAAGCGACCCATAGTCAATGCCCGTTTCTTTTTTTGCCAGCTTAGCGGCCTCCGCGAGGACGTCTGACCTGAGCTTGAGGGCGGCGTTCCTTTCCCTCAGCCATTTGATCTCCTCGTCTTTAGATGAGAACTCCGGC
>JADINA010000013.1 GCA_017694295.1 Candidatus Alloenteromonas pullistercoris
GTAAACCAGATGCTCTGGATCATTCCTGGCCCATCGGTGTCCACCAGTGTCACAGTCTCCCCTGCGCGAATCCTCACGGTGGGACTGAGCTTGGTGCAATCCCCTCCTCTGGAACCGCCTGCTCTGGTTCCTGTGGGATTTTCTGCGGAAAAAGCAAAGGTCTTTGCATTGCTGATCATCCAATACGGATTCATAGGTCTTGCCTCCCTTGTTTTGACGTATCTGATATCGGTTTATAATACTTTTGGGGGAATGTCAATCACTATTCATTTTATGGTTTTTGGCAGGCCTGCATTTGTTACTGTCAGCGTTCCGTCTGTCACAAACAGACTGAGGGACTGGCCAAATTTCTGATAAAACCGTGTATTCAGAGTCACCCTGGGGCACCTTCCTTACAGAGGGTGCCCCAGCGAGGAATCTTTTTTAATTAGCAATCTTATCCGCACCCCCTCCCATTTAAGAAGTTCAGTTGCAGTTATTAATACACTTTTAAATGGTATTATTGGTGGGGTTGCATCAATTATTATGATGATTATTGTCCCTTTAATTCCTGTTGAGTATTTTGGGCATTTTTTATCTCTCATTAACTATTCCTGGTTTGGCAGGAGCTGTTATTGTAATGTTAAGAGGAATCAGGGAAATTACAGGATTAGATTTAACAAAAGTTACTGGATTAGAATGGGATAAGAAAAGAGGTAATTAAAATGATGAATAGCAAGATTTTCGAAATTGGAAAGAATGAAAAACCACTCGATATTATTAAAGAAAATTGTGGTTTCGCATCTATTTTTAAAGAAATAGGAGTAATTGGCGATTCTTTGTCAAGTGGGGAATTTGAATCAACTGATAAAGATGGGAATATCTCTTACCATGATATGTACGAGTATTCTTGGCCCTCTATTTTGGAAAGATTAACTGGCACTAAATATTATAATTACTCGCGTGGCGGAATGACTTTTAAAGAATTTTACGATTCTTGGGCTGATACAAATAAATTTTGGGAAAAAAGGCAAGGATATATCGTCTGTTTAGGAAATAACGATTTACATGTTTTTAATCAAAAAGTAGGAAGCAGTAAAGATATTGACCCGTTGCACCCTGAAAATAACCCCGAAACATATTTTGGATATATGGGGAAAGTATTATCTAAATTAAAAGGTTTACAAAAAGACGCAAGAATATTTTTAGTATCCTTACAAATAGATCATTTGTCTAAAGAAAGAGACGAAATGGCTCGTTATGTCTCTAAAGAGATGAAAAAAGTAGTTAAGATGTTTTCTTATATGTATTTAATTGATCTAACTAATTACGGCCCTATTTATGATGAAGAAGCTAGAAAAAAGTTTGCAATGGGGTTCCATCCTAATCCAATGGGGTATCATGTCTTTGCTTTAGCAATTGGAAATTATATTGATTATATAATAAGAAAGAATTTTAAAGATTTTTTCGAAGTTCCTTTTATTGGGACCAATTTAAAAAATGAGTCGATAAAATAATAGCAAAACACTAAATATTCTAAGAAAATCACCTCCTTAACGGAGATGATAATTCAATGGCGAAATTGGCCACTTGAACGCCGAGGCTAGATGGCATATATTTACCGGGCGCGAAATATAGCGCGCTACGCAGGCTCCGCTGCCGCCGTCACGGGCATGAACCTGAAGAGAATAAGTTTCGAAGGGCTTTTGGCCCAGAAAAGGAGGCAATCAGACAATGAACAACAACATCGTCAACGAGATTACCGCCCGTCAGCTTCGCACCGACATCCCCGAGTTCTCCTCCGGCGACACCATCCGCGTCTACGTCCGGATCATCGAGAACAAGAAGGAACGGAACCAGGCGTTCGAAGGAGTCGTCATCGCCAGGCGTGGCGGTGGGGTCAGCGAGACCTTCACCGTCCGCAAGATCTCCTCTGGGATCGGCGTTGAGCGCACCTTCCCGCTTCACACCCCCTCAATCTCCAAGATCGAGGTCGTGAAACGGGGCAAAGTCCGCCGCAACAAGATCACCTACATGCGCAAGCTCTCCGGCAAAGCCGCTCGCATCAAGAGCAAGTAAGCAAAAACGAATCGCATTTGCTTCAAATAGTGACGAAAGAGCCCCAAACCGGGCTCTTTTTCTTTGTCTTTGCAATGGCTTTTTGCAAGCTTTTCGGCAAATTTCGCGCAAAACCTCTTTGCTAGCCATTATTCAACTTAATTGAATAAAAGGCTCCCCGTCCCTATAATTTTGCCTGTGGCAAACGAAGAAACGCGTCTAACGGCCCCGCCGACCAAAGCCAAGCGGAAAAGGCGGTGGTGGGTCATCGTCATCGACATCGTTCTGATCGTCATTTTTGCCTTGGCCTTGGCGGTCTCGGCCAACGTCATTTACCTTACCTCCGTCTATGGCGAGCCCTTTTACGTCAACGGGGCTTCCATGTACCCGACCTTGAATAAAAACGGCTACAAACTCGAAGACGGGGAATACGTCCCCCTTTCCTGGGCCGATGCCCACAATGGCGAGGGCGACATCGTCGATTACGGCTGGGCCAAAGCCGGGGAGAAGGGCAATTGGCGGGAATCCCTTTCCCGTTATGACATCGTCATCACCTATTTCGAGTCCGATTATTCCGACCCGGATAATTTGGTCCTTCGCGATTCGGCCTCGCTTAAGATCAAGCGGGTCGTCGGGATGCCCGGGGAAACCGTCACCCTCGAATACGATCCCTCCAACGCCGCCTGGGGGAAGACGACCATCACCTATCCAGATGGCGGCATGGAGGTTTTGCCCAACCTTTACGACGAATCCGATTTCCCCCCTCTTTCCGATGGCTACGTCTATGAGGGGCTTGACCGGAATCGGCTTGGGACTTGGACATTGGGGGAGGATGAGTATTTCCTTATTGGCGACAACCGGGGCGCCAACCACTCCGAGGATTCCCGTTCCCGCAGCGTCGGCCCGGTCAAAGCCGATTACATCCAAGGGAAGGCGTATTTGCTAACCGGGATGAGGGAGCTATCAGTTTCGGATGAGGGGGCATATTCCCCGGAATTCAGATTCCAATACATGCTTTTCCCCTGGGATTATGTGAGGCTTGACCGATGGCTTTAAAGGAAAAGAACGTCCATTATTTCCCTGGGCACATGCAAAAAGCCATTAGGACGATTGGGAATTACGTGAAAATCGTCGATTTGATAATCGAGATTGTCGACGCCAGGGCCCCCTATTCGAGCCGCAACCCGATTTTGGATGGGCTTTGCGGCGACAAGCCAAGGCTCATCCTGCTTTCAAAGGAAGATTTGGCCGATGAGGCGATCACCAAACGCTGGGTCGATTATTTCTCCGCCTCCGGGATAAAAGCCGTTTCCTCCGATTTGCGGAAAGGGAAACTCGTCAAAGTCCTCTCCTCTTCCTGCGCCACCTTGCTTACGGGGAAGCGGGAGAAGGAAGCCCGGTTAGGCATGAAGAAGCAGCCGATAAGGGCGATGGTCATTGGCATCCCAAACGTTGGAAAGTCGACGCTTATCAACAACATAAGTGGGCGCCGGGCCGCGAACGTCGGCAACAAAGCCGGAGTCACCAGAGCCGAGCAATGGCTTAAGCTCAATGACGATTTCACCTTGCTCGATACCCCGGGCGTCTTGCCGATGAATTATCCAGACGGGGCGATGGCCGTCCGCCTCGCCATCCTTGGCTCGATGCGCGAAGACGTCCTTCCGACCCGCGACCTCGCCTACGCCTTGCTTGGGTATCTGCGGGAAAACTACCCAACCATTTTGTCTTCCCGCTTCCTCATCGACGATTTGACCTCCGTTTCTAGCGACGACGCCCTTTTGCGCATCGCCAATAGGAGGGGATTGCTCGAGGGCCCTTCGCCGAGTTTGGAGAAAGCCGCCTATTTGCTCATCAAGGAATTCAAGGATGGGCTGCTCGGCCGGGCGAGCTTGGAGGCTCCGGAGCATCGCGATGCTTGATTTCGAGAAGGGCTTTTATTCGGATAAGGTGAAGCTCATCGCCGGGACCGATGAGGCCGGGAGGGGTCCGCTGGCCGGGCCGGTTTATGTCGCGGCCGTGATATTCGACAAGGGGTATGAAAATCCCGACATCGACGATTCGAAGAAGCTTAGCGAAAAAAAGCGCCTTGCCCTTTTTGAGCAAATAAAGAAAGACGCCCTCGCCTATTCGATCGTCTCCCTCCCGCCGGAGAAAATCGACGAGATCAACATCTACGAAGCCAGCCGCCTCGGCATGAAGATGGCCATCGACTCGCTTTCGGTCAAACCCGATTTGGCTTTGACCGACGCCATGCCCTTGCCGGGGTTCCATATACCTTATGTGAATTTGGTAAGGGGCGACGCCAAATGCCTTTGCATCGCCGCCGCCTCGATTCTCGCCAAGGTCAGCCGCGATCTCTATATGGATGAATTGGGGAGGCGTTACCCCAATTTCTCCTTCTCCAAGCATAAGGGATACGGGACGAAGAAGCACCTTCAGGAGCTTGCCGAGTTTGGCCCGATCAAAGGGGTCCATCGGTTTAGCTTTGAGCCGGTTAGGCAAACGAATATCTTCGATTTCCTTAAAGAAGGCGAATAGTTTTTGGTGATTGTTTCCCTTCCTGTTGCCTATTTGACGATGGGAGGATCGGAAAATGATCAAAGCAAGCGAGATATTGGGTTATATAGCCCTCGCCTATTCCGGGGACTGGGATAGGATGTACGAATGCATAAAGAAGCGGTGGAAGTTCGACGTCCCGACCGCCTTGGAGGAGCTTTCGAAGCTTTCCGATGACTACGTGACCTTGGTCGACTCCAAGTTCCCCGAGACGCTTAAAAACCTCCGACGTCCGCCTTTCACCCTCTTTTACCGCGGCAATTACGAATTGCTCCGCCACCCGGAGAAGACGGTGACGATAGTCGGCAGCCGCGAATGCGGGGAATATGGGCGGCAGATGACGAGGAAAATCGTCTCCGAGCTTTGCGAGAAAGGCTATATCATCGTCTCCGGCTTAGCCAAGGGCATCGACACCGCGGCCCTTGAGGAGGCGGTCAAATACGGGCGGGGGATCGCGGTGCTCGGGACCGGGCTTGACGTCGCCTATCCGGCCGAGAATTCCATCTTGCAGCAGCAAATCGCCCAAAACGGCCTTTTGCTTACCGAATACCCGCCGGGAATCGGCCCAAAGGCCGCCCATTTCCCTATGCGGAATAGGATTTTGGCCGGCCTTTCCAAGATGACCGTTTTGACCGAGGCCAAACGGAGGTCGGGGTCGCTTATAACCGCCAATTACGCCATCGAGAACGGATCCGACGTCGGCTGCCTTCCCTATCATGCCGACGAGGACAGTCTTTGCAACGAGCTTATAAAAGACGGGGCGGTTTTGGTCGAAAGCGCCGCCGACGTCATCGAGACCATTAGGCGCGGGCAGGGGATAAAAGGCGAGAATAGCAATGAGGAGGAAGAGGGGGAAAGCGGGGAAAGCGGCCAAAGCGAAGGGGAAAAATAAATTTTCCGCCCCTTATAAATAAACATTATTTATATAGGCGAAACCGGCAAAATAGTGCTCTTTACTTCTTTTTGGCGCCCCTCTATATTCTTGACGTTATGAAACTAGTCATCGTCGAATCCCCCAAAAAAAGCGAAACGATAGGGCGCTACCTCGGGCCTGATTTCAAGGTGTTGGCCAGCGAAGGCCATATCCGCGATCTCTCCACCCACGGCAAAGGGGGGCTTGGCATCGACATCGAAAACTCCTTTAAGGCCGATTGGGAGATCCCGGCCAAGAAGAAGGCGATCGTGGCAAAGCTAAGCAAAGCCAGCAAGGAGGCCGAGGAGGTTTATCTCGCCACCGACCCTGACCGCGAGGGGGAAGCGATTTCCTGGCATTTGGCCAAAGTCCTCCATCTTCCCGTTTCGACCACCAAGAGGCTGCAGTTCCACGAAATCACCAAACCCGCCATCCAGGCGGCCATGGCCGATCCCAAAACAATCGACCTCAACCTCGTCCAAGCCCAGGAAACCCGTCGGCTTGAGGACCGGATCATCGGCTTTCAGGTTTCCAGCCTTCTTCAAAGGAAAATCGGCGTCCAATCGGCGGGCCGGGTCCAAAGCTCGACTTTGGGGATGATCGTCGAGAGGCAGCAAGCCATCGACGCCTTCGTGCCCACCGAGTATTGGACCATCGACGTCATCGTCGAAATCGGGGGGCAGAAGTTCAAGGCCTCGCTGACGAAAGTCGACGGGAAGCCATTTAAATGCTCAAGCAAGGAAGAAGCCGACGCCATCATCAAGCGCATCCCCGAAAGCCTCAATGTCAGCCGGCTGACCAAAACGGTCAACTCCATCTCCGCCAAATTGCCGTTTACCACCTCATCGATGCAGCAGGAGGCCTATTCCAAATACAAATTCTCCAACGCGAGGACCCAGTCGATCGCCCAGCGCCTTTACGAAGGCAAGGAGATCAACGGCGAGCACGTCGGCTTGATCACCTACATGCGTACTGACTCCACCCGCATCAGCCCCGAGTTCTTCACCCGCCACGCCATCCCCTTCATCAAGGAGGTTTACGGCGATGAGTATTTGGGGGTGCTCCGTTCCGGCAAAGGCGGGAAGAACATCCAAGACGCCCACGAGGCCATCCGCCCGACCGGCACCCATCGGACCCCGGAGGTCGTCGCCAAATACGTAAGCCCCGAGGAGGCTAAGCTATACCGGCTCATCTATTGCCGGGCCATGGCCTCCTTAATGGCCCCGAAGAAGGTCGAGCGGACCGCCCTTGTCCTTTCCGGCAACGGCCTCGACTTCTCCTTATCCGGATCCAAAACCCTTTTCAAAGGCTTTGAGGTTATCTATGGCGACTTCGAGGACGAGGAGGACGAACCGACCCTCCCGAACCTTTCCGAAGGGGACGTTCTGCCAGTGGGGGAGATAAAGCCCGAGCAGAAATTCACCAAGCCCGAGCCTTCCTTCAACGAGGCCTCGATCGTCAAGGCCATGGAGGAGAATGGCATCGGGCGCCCGTCGACTTACGCCACGACCATCGAAACCCTTATCAAGCGGAAATACGTCACCTCGGCCAAAGGGGTTTTGACCCCAACCAAAGACGGCGTCAAGACGGTGACCGTGCTTAAAAAGTATTTCCCCGACATCGTCTCCACCTCCTATACGGCCGATATGGAAAACAAACTCGACAAGGTGGAGGAGGGCAAGCAAACCTTCCTCGAGGCGATGAATGAGTTTTACATCCCTTTCGCCGAGAAGTTCGCCCTCGCCAAGGAGAAGATGTATAAAGACCCGCCCGAGCAAACCGGGGAGAATTGTCCCCTTTGCGGCCGTCCACTCGTCGTCAAAACCAATAAGCGGGGCGAGCCATTCGTGGCTTGCTCCGGCTATCCCCAATGCCGTTACATCAAAAAAGAGGAGAAGGAGCCGGATGAGCCAACCGGGGCTATGTGCCCTGAATGCGGACACCCGCTTGTTTACAAGAAATCGCGCAAGGGCGAGCGCTTCATCGGCTGCTCGAACTTCCCAAGCTGCCGCTACACCGCGAGCGCCGACGGGACCCCAAGCAAGAAAAAAGAGCCGACGGTCTACGAGGAAAAAGACTTCGTAAAACCTTGCCCAAATTGCAAAACCGGCCATTTGGTCATCAAAAAAGGTCGCAAAACCTCGTTCTTAGGCTGCACCAATTTCCCCAAATGCCGTTACCACGAATGGCTTGATAAGCCCAAAGACAAAACGGAGAGCAAATAGATCGCCATGGCCAAGGTCACCATCATCGGCGGGGGCTTAGCCGGCTCGGAGGCCGCCTATTTCCTTTTGAAGCGAGGCTATGAGGTCACCCTCTTCGAGGCTCGGCCTTCCTATGTCGATAACGCCCACCAAAGCGATTTGCTAGGCGAGCTTGTTTGCTCGAATTCGCTTAAGTCGAAGCAGCTCGACAACGCCTGCGGCCTTTTGAAGGAGGAGATCAGGCGGCTTGGTTCCATCATGATGGAAGCCAGCGGCAAATCCGAGGTCCCCGCGGGGAACGCCCTTTCGGTCGACCGGGTTTCCTTTGCCTCCTACATCACCAATCGTCTCCTTTCCTTCCCCGCCTTCCACTTGGTCAGGGAGGAGGTTTGCTCAATTCCCGATGATGGGCCCGTCATTATCGCGACCGGGCCGCTTACTAGCCCCGGGCTGCTTGAATCGCTTTCCTCCTTGGCGGGGGAAAAGGCCCTTTCCTTCTTCGATGCCTCGGCCCCGATAGTCAAAAGGGAGTCGATCGACTTCTCAATTGCTTATTTCAAATCGCGTTACGGACAAGACGACGCCTCCTACATCAACTGCCCTTTCACCAAGGAGGAGTATTACCGCTTCGTCAACGAGCTTCTTTCGGCCAAGAAGGCTTTGGTCCACCAATTCGACACCGCCTATTTCGAGGGCTGCCTGCCGGTTGAGGTCATCGCCTCCCGGGGGATGGAGACCCTTCGCCATGGCCCCCTTAAGCCATTTGGGCTGGAGACGCCGGAGCATCCTAAGCCCTATGCCGTCGCCCAGCTTCGCCAGGATAGCCTATTGGGCGATCTTTACAACATCGTCGGCTTCCAAACCAATCTGACATATCCTGAGCAAAAGAGGGTGTTCTCCCTAATCCCGGGCTTAGGCAAAGCCGAATTCGTCCGTTATGGCTTAATGCATCGGAATTCGTATTTGGATAGCCCTTCTTGCCTAAACGAGGATTTCTCCTTCAAAGCGAATCCGAATATCTTCCTCGCCGGGCAGCTAACAGGTGTGGAAGGGTATGTCGAAAGCGCCGCCTCGGGGCTAGTATCCGCCATTTACTTGGCAAGAAAACTGGAGGGTAAGCCATTTTACCCGTTGCCGAAAGACACCATATTGGGCGCTTTGCTTTATTATGTGACTCACGCTTGCGGGAGGAGGCTTGAGCCGATGAACGCCAATTGGGCCCTCATCCCCTCAAGCCGAAAGAAAAGCCGGGACATCGACGTCATGCGGGCTTTGAATTCGCTAGACGACTTCGCGAAGAGGGCGCTTTGATGGCTGAGTATCGGAAGGAGTATTCCCTTTATCTCGCCTATCAGCGCGGTTATTCGCCTTCCACCATCTCCTCCTACGAATCCGACATCGGCGATTTCCTTTCCTATTTAGGCGAGAAAAGCTATAACGACGTCGACTCCGACTTCATCGCCTCCTACCTTTTCTCCAAAATGGGAGATGGGAGTTTGGGCAAAAGGTCGATTCAGCGCCATCTTTCCGCCCTTCGGGGATATTTCGATTTCCTTTTGGAAAAAGGGGAGGTCGCCCAAAACCCCTTCCGGCTCACCCAAACCCCCAAAGGCGGCACCCATTACCCGGAGCGGCTTTTCCTCGAGGACGCCAAAAGGCTGCTTGAGGAAAACGCCAAGCGAGACGACGATCTTGCCTTGCGCGACCAAGCCATCCTCGAATTGCTTTTCTCCTCCGGGCTAAGGGCGAGCGAGCTCGTTTCCCTCACCCCCTTGCAAATCGATTTCGCCAACAAGACCATGCTGATCCACGGCAAAGGCAACAAGGACCGCTACGTCCCCTTCTCCGACGAATGCGCCAAGGTTTTGAAGGATTATTTACGCAATTCCCGGCCGTTTTTGCTCGACAAAAGCCATAAAGCCCGCAAAAGCGACCGCGTGTTCCTTTCCTCCAAAGGCGATTCGCTCACCGTCAGGGGCCTTGAGTACATCCTTTCCTCGATTCAGCAAAGGCTTGGCGAATCGCTTCGCCTCCATCCCCATTTGCTCCGGCATACCTTCGCCACTTTGCTTCTTGAGGGCGGGGCCGACATTCGCTACATCCAAGAGCTGCTTGGCCATTCCTCGATCAACACGACCCAGGTCTACACCCACCTAACCCAAAAAGACCTAAGCGAGGAATACGAAGCCCATTTCCCAAAGCCCAAGCTCAAAAATTGACAAATCGCTTGATTACGTGCGCACGTAAGGGTATATTCCACCTTGCGGCTTTTTATTCGGCCGTAATACGCACCCCGTGGATTCGGAGCCTTGTTCCTCTCGGGCCGAAGCAGGCTTAAAAATCGAGCAGGTGGTCATCCGTTGGAAGCGGGGGAGGCACAAACAAATGGAGGTCACCAAAATGAGTGACGAAATCAAAGAGGTCGAGCAGGCCCCGGTTCAGGAAACCCCCTTGCCCGCCGAAGAAAACATCATGGTCCAGGTGATGCATGATCCCAACGCCCCGATCATCACGATGAAGAAGTGCTTGACCGCCGGCGTCCACTTCGGGCATCAGACCCGCCGTTGGAACCCGAAGATGGGCAAATTCATCTACGGGGCCCGCAATGGCATCTACATCATCGACCTCAACAAGACCGTTGAGCGCGTCTCCGCTTCCTACAAGGCCCTTCGCGCCATCGTCGAAGGCGGCGGAAAGGTCCTCTTCGTCGGCACCAAGGCCCAAAGCCAGCAAATCGTCATCGACGAGGCCGTCCGCTCCGGCTCCTTCTACATCACCAACCGCTGGCTCGGCGGGACCCTCACCAACTTCCGCACCATCCAAGGCCGCATCAAGAGGCTCCGCGACCTCGAGACCGCTTCCGAAGACGGCTCCTGGGAGAAGCTTCCGAAGAAGGAAGTCGCCTTGCTCAAGAAAGAGCTCGCAAAGCTGCAAAAGAACCTTGAGGGCATCAAGGAAATGCGCCGGCTCCCCAACGCCATCGTCTTGGTCGACCCGACCTTGGAGCGCAACGCCGTCCTCGAGGCCCACAAGCTGAACATCCCGGTCTTTGCCATCTGCGACACCTCGGATGATCCGGATGCCGTCGACTTCCCGCTTCCCTCGAATAACGACGCCACCTCCGCCATCAAGCTCATCATCGGCGTCATGGCCGACGCCGTCGTCGAGGCCCGCACCAACGGCGGACTGACCGAGATCGCCTACACCGTTGACGAAGGCGAGGAAGCCACCATGGCC